>JAFUEX010000010.1 GCA_017470165.1 Alphaproteobacteria bacterium | reverse complement strand
CGTGGCCACACATACCTCATAACCGCCGGATTGAGCCAACGCCTCGTACAGCGACTGATAGCTCCATTTGCTGTTCTGCCGCACCAAAAACAACACCCGTACCTTCCTGCCAGATGAAATTCCACCCCTTATGCGGTTTATGATATTCGCATAACGAAAATGCTGCAACATTGACCGGAACATCACAGCGGCCTCCCGTGAGTGTCCATTTTGCGACCGAAGCGACGCAGATGATAGCGAATAACTTGCGGAGTGCAGCCGAAAACCTGTGCAATGGTTTTGGTAGGGATGTCGGCAGAGTGCATTTTAAGCAGCATATCCTCGCGACCGACCACCGCCGAAGAATAGTGTCCGCGAGAGCTGCGCACCAAGCCAAGAGACTGAATGCAACGCTGAACAGTTTGGGCGTGGATGCCGAGATATTTGGCTATGGCGGTATAGCTGAGGCCGGAAGCAAACATTTGGGCAATTTGGGTGCCATGACGGGTCAATATAGTGCTGCGGGCAACCTCACTGCGGCGCCGGTTGAGCTTGAGTTCATTGAGTTTGGCAGAAATTGCAGTCGGTGAAAAACGCAAGCGCCGAGCTATCTCGCGGATGGATAAACCATTGCGAAACAAATCAACAATCGCCTGCTCAGCCGACTTGAGCCGCGAGGCCAAAGTTGATGAAAGACAACGCAAATTCAAAAAACGATGCAAAGTTTGTTTGGAGACATTGAAACGTTTGGCAATTTCAACCTTGCTGACACCATCACGCAACAGATGCTCAATCTCACTTAGATGAGAATCGAGGCAACTGCCGCCGGAACGCGGAGCGTGTTTTTTCAGCACATTAACATCGGCGCTAACTATTGCCATTATTATAGTCCCAAACATGAAAAAAATCAGCTCTCCACAAACCACCGTTTGTGGAGAGCAAAAAATGCCCTTTTCACGTCAGACAAAAAATTAAGGAAAAATATAAATTTAGGGGTTGTCAAAAGAAATTTTGTAGTGTATAAAACAGCATCACCACAAACGGTGGTTTATGGAGAGGGAAAAGCTTTGTAAAATAAGGCTTGTCGCTAAGGATAAAAATCAATAAAAAAGGTATGAAAAAAAGGGCAGCTCTTTTTAATTAAAGGACTGCCCTTGTGGTTTAGTTGATTTTGATTTGCAGTTGTTGTTTCAGGGCCTTGCGGGCTTTGAACTTCAACACACCATCGATTTTTAATTTCTTGTAGAAATCTTTCTCGACGATATCCCAATTTTGTCGCAGCCAATCCCTGTACAACATATAGTTGTGATGGTTTATGCGGGCATATACTTCATCCCAAGAGATGAAGGTTAAAAACCGCCTGCACTGATCAAGAACCTGTGCGAACGGTATTTCATCACAGCCCCAGATATAGTTAACTGCAGGCTTATCGTTAGATGAGTGTTCGATTATGCCGAACACTATCATCTTGGCGTGGTGAGCAACGCTTGGCACACTTGATTTTAACAAATGAAAGGCGTTTGCGGTAAAGAACTTCCAGCAGGCCTCACTCATCGTGCCGTACTGGTCGTAATAAACACCCCAGCCTTGCCATTGCCGAGGCATAAAATTCTCAGCATCGTGGAACTTGATAGGATCATGCAATACAGCACCCAAGGAAAGGCGTTGCATGGCATACTCACAAAGAGTATTGTAAGACAACTCGCTGCGTGAGTAGATATAGTCGCCCCACTCAGCGATGAAATTCATATATTCATCACTGATTCTCCAGCCGCGAATATCTTGTCCGCCAGGCTGTAAGATAAACGGCAAAATGCAATCATCCACAATAGCGTCCATCGTGTAGTTTTTAATATCCTCGACCTCAATGGGCTTGGAAAAACGGCTTATTCGCTCTAAGCCAGCTTCTCTCATAAGACCTAAAACGTACATCTTGCGGTTTACCAGCTCAACAATTTCTAACAAAAATCTTTGATTTTCCATGATAATAATGTTTTAAAATTAATAATTTTTTTGTACACTATGGATAATAGCACATTTTGGCGGGTGGCGCAAGTGTTTTTTGACAAAAAAAATAAAAAAAGAGCACAACCGGATGGTTATGCTCTGGTAATTGCGGCAACAAAGCCTATAATGCGGCGGATATCGCCTTTTTGATTTGGCGACGGCGGGCAAACTGCCAAAATCCGTCCAGACGCAACTTGCGGAAAAACGCTGTCCAATCCAACAAGCCATACACATCATTGTGCGCCAAATACTGCTTGTAACACTGCCAATTGTCGGCATTGATGAGGTAGAACACCTCGTAAAATGCACAATATCGCTCCAGCATATCAAAGCAAAAACGCCTTACAACAAGCAAACTGTCCTCCAACGCCAAAGGCGCGCCGGTCCAGCCTTTGGGAAGGCCTTGGTCGTTGATGTGCTCGACTATCCCCATCAAAACCGCTCGGGCTTGATGAGCCAACTCCTCCCCGCTTTGCAGACACAGACGAATGTTGCTCTTGATAAACAGCCAACAGGCATTGGTCATTGGGGTCAAAGTATCATCAGCGGTACTGTAGATGCGATATTGCTCAGACAGGGCGGTTTCCAGCGGAACCGGAAAATGCTCGACCGCTCCTTGCAACAGGCGCTGCATGGCAATCTCGGCCAATACCTCGTAACAATAGGCATCTTGCACAAATATCTCCGCGCCATGCTCGTACATACCGTACATAAAGTCATCGTCAATACAATTGCCGTGACGGCGAGAGCCCGAAGGACGCACTATCTTGGGCAGAATGACCTCGTCCATAATCTCGCGGAGGCTTTTACCCTCAAGATGATTAAGGCCTATTTTGGCTTTAATCGCGATGTCTTGCATCATTTTCTCATTTTTCATATTGAGTAAGGTTATATATTAATAATTCATTTTGTGATGGATTATAGCAGTTTTTTTGTCTAAATCAAGTTTTTTGTTGCCGGCAATCAAGTTTATTTTTGCTGCCAACGCCCCTGCTCGGTCTGCTGCCAATAAAAGCAATCCAACCCGCCGGATTTGGCGGCCTGCCAAAACTCGCGAGCCTTGTGCAATTGCTCTTGAACATTGCCGTCAAAGATATAAAACACACGGGAAAATTGCGACATCCCGTCAATCGAGGCCTCAGCGCCGTCAACCAAAAACAGCAAACTTGCCGCATTGGGATTATCATCGCCACAGGTGAGCCAAATCGGCTGAAGGTTCGCATTGCCGTCGGTTTTGGCGCCGTGGGGCAAAAAGGCCTCTTCATCATAGGTCCAAAGCAAAGTGTTAAGATAGGCCACTCGCTCGGGCGTGCCGATTTTGAGCAAAATGTTTTGCTGCAAGGCATAGGCTTTCTCCAGCAGCAACGGCAAAGTGTGCTCCAAGTCGGATGATTGCAAGTGATAAAAATCGATGCGGCTCACAGCGTCGGTACCTCCAAGGCAACATTGTGACTCTGACCATCGCGCATAATCTGCAGCTGCAGTTTGCCGTCGGAGGCCGCGGCATAGCCGATATAGGAAACAAGGTCGGCCAAAGAGGCTACACTGCGCGAATTAGCTTGAGTGATTAGGTCGCCGGATTTGAGACCTTGGCGAGCGCTTTGGGAATCGTCGGACAGCTCATCAATGACTACGCCTTGCGGAGTGTCAGAGGCCGAAAAACCAAGCTCATCGATAAAACCATCGGCAGAATCGGAAATAACGGGCAAATCGGCCTCGGTTGCAAAAGCTGCGGCGGCATTTGCCTCCGGCGAGGAAGAATCCGCCGAACTTGACAAAAGGGGCTCGGCATCAGGCTCGGGAGCAAGTGCAGTTTTGAGCGAAACATCAAGCGTTTTGCCCGAACGCCAAAGCCTTAACATTAAATCTTGGTTCAAAGGTGCTTCGGCAATGGTGCGGGAAAAATTTTTGAGGCCATCGACATCGCGGCCGTTAATCGCCAACACGACATCGTCGACCGCGCAACCAGCCAAAGCTGCCGGAGAAGCAGTAATTATCTCGGTTAAGACTACGCCGCCGCGAAAAGTTTGGCCGGCTGATATAGGGATTTCCTTAAGATTGGCCGCAGCTTTGACCCCTATCCAACCGCGCTCGACCCGACCTTTTTCCATCAACTGAGCAATAACAAACTTGCTCAAATTGACCGGCGTGGCAAAACCGACCCCGACGCTCTCACCTGAAGATGAATAAAGCGCAGTGTTGATGCCCACCACCAAACCGGACATATCAAACATCGGACCGCCGGAGGATCCCTGATTGATGGCGGCATCGGTTTGGATAAAGTTATCGTAAGAGCCCATATCAATATCGCGCGATTTGGCACTGACTATGCCGGCGGTAACACTGGAGCCGAGCCCGAACGGATTGCCGATGGTCAAAACCCAATCACCGACATTGAGTGCATCGGAATCACCCAAATTAACATAAGGCAACGCACTTTGCGCGGCAATTTTTATCAAACTCAGGTCGGTGGGCTCATCATAGCCGATGACCTCGGCCGGATAGGTGCTGCCATCGTTTAGCCTAACCTCTATGGAGGCGGCATCTTTTATCACGTGATGATTGGTAACAATATAGCCTTTGGCATCGACCAAAAAACCCGAACCCAGCGAGGTGTGACCGCCTTCGTCCAGCAAAAAATAGTCTCTGAGTGAGGGATTGGAGGAATCTATACGCGGAGACTCAACGGGCTGCGCCTTAGTATAGGTGGTGGATATATTGACCACCGCCGGCAGCAATTTGGCGGCCAAAGGTGCAAATGACGGAACGACATTACGGCCGACTTCAGCTTGAGCATAACCCAAGACCGGCAAAAGGTTTAAGGCAAACGCCGTCAAAAAAACAGTCGCTTTGTTCACCGAATTTGCCCCGCTTGCGATGAGTGCTTGAAATACTTAAAGAACTCGCTTTCGGGCGAAATAACCATTGATGTATCGCCGGCAAAAGCCTTTTTATAAGCCTGCAACGAGCGATAAAAGGCAAAAAACTCCGGATCATCGCCCGCGGCTTTGTTCCAAATCTCGATGGCCTGACGGTCGCCCTCACCGCGGATTATCTGCGCCTTTTTCTCGGCGTCGGCAATAATTACCGCACGCTCTTTTTCGGCAGCAGCGCGAATCTTCTGTGCTTCTTGCTGACCGGTGGCGCGAAACTCTTTGGCATCGCGCTGACGTTCGGTTTGCATACGGGCATTGATGGCTTGCAAAACCTCAAGCGGCAAATCGGCGCGGCGGATGCGGACATCGGCCACACTTACGCCTATTTGCTTAGCATCGTCTTTAACCGCCGAAGATATATCTTCCATAATCTGAGTGCGCTCGCTGGAAAGCAGCTCGGGCAAAGTTATGCGGCCCAAAACCTTGCGCACCGACGAATTGACAATCTCCTCGAGCTTGGACTGCGCCTGAGCCTCGGTGCGAACGGTTTGATAAAACTTGAGCGGGTCAACAATGCGATAGCGGGTGAAGCTATCAACATCCAAGCGCTTTTTGTCATTGAGCACCACTTCTTGATCAGGCGGGTCGAGGTTGAGCAAGCGGTTGTCATAGATAACCACCCTTTGGATAAAGGGAATTTTGAATTTCAATCCGGGGGTTTTAATCTCGCGAATCGGCTCGCCGAACTGCAATACTATGGCTTGCTCGGTTTGATTGACTATAAACATCGCCTCGAAAACCACCGCGATAATAACCACCGCGGCGCTGAGCAAAATCACTTGCAATTTGCTTGACATTATTCACCTCCCTTTGTGATAGATGATGCAACGCTTTTGTCTTGTTCTTTGGACGAAACATCGGATGAGCCTAGACGGTCCAGCGGCAGATAAGGCAGAACACCGTTGGTTTTGCCGCTGTCCAAAATTACCTTTTTGCTCTGCTCAAAAACAGTTTCCATCGTGTCTAAATACATACGTTTGACCGTAACTTCGCGACCTTGCTTATAGGCACGATAAACCGTAGCGAAACGCTCGGCCTCGCCTTGGGCTTTGGCAATAATCGACTGCTTGTAGGCTTGGGCATTTTGCAGGCGCTGTTCGGCCTCGCCGCGCGACTTGGGCAAAATCTCGTTGCGATAGGCTTCAGCCTCGTTTTTGAAACGTTCCATATCGGCCTTGGCACGCTGCACCTCGTTGAAGGCATCAACCACCTGCTTGGGCGGGTCGGCTTTTTGCAACTTTACACGCACGATTTTGATGCCGGCGCCAAAATCATCCAGCACTTTTTGCAGCTCTTCTTTGGTCTCGTCTTCAACCTTGCCGCGGTCGCCGGAAATTATCGGCATCATCTCGGACTGGCCGACAATCTCACGCAAAACCGATTGGGCAGCCACATTCACCGTTTGGTCGGGGTTTTGCATATTAAAAACATAATCCTTGGCATTTTCGATGCGCCAAACAATAGTCAAATTAACATCAACAATATTCTCATCGCCGGTGAGCATATGGCTCTCGGTGAACAAATTGGAGGGGCCTTTGTGCGGGTCGGACACACCGAGGTTGATGCTGCGCTCTTGGGTGATGTTGACCTTGTAGACTTTCTCAATCGGAAAGGGCAGATGATAATGCAGACCGGGGGTTGTGGTGTCGACATAGGCGCCGAAACGCAAAACTATACCCTCTTCGTTGGGCTGAACCGAATAAAGCCCCGAACAAAACCAAATCACCAGCAGCGCCAAGGCGCCCCACCACCACTGAAACTTAAAATTATTGCCGGAAGATGAGGGTTTGAGCGGATTCATCTCGAAAGGAATGTCGCCGGAACGCAACTTCGGTTTTTCTTCGGGAGTTGTCCAAGGATTGATAATTTTGGCCATTATGTTATTTTCTCCGTTATTTTTATTGAAACAACAGAGATTATATAATATAAATGCGTTATTAAAACAACAATCAAGCATTTATCGACAGGAGATTACGATTTTGGCAGAAAATTTGGAACTAAAGGCAAGGACTATAGCTCAGCGCTATTTTACTAACGAGGATATTGCAGCCGTGGCGGCAAGAAGCGGACGTGTGGTGGTAACTTTGCAAAAAGAAGCCGCCGACCAAGCGAAAATTCAGGCGCTGGAACAAGAACTGGCGGCGCTTGATGGAGTAAAAAAGGTTAATATCATAACCTGCAGCCAACGCGAGGAGCCTGTTTTGAACCCGCAAGATGCCAAGTGGCAAATAGCGGGAGTTCGGCGCATTATTGCCGTTGCCTCAGGCAAGGGTGGGGTCGGCAAATCGACCACTGCGGTTAATTTGGCCTTGGCTTTGAGCAAACGCGGAAAGCGCGTCGCGGTATTTGATGCGGATATTTACGGACCTTCGATACCTGTTATGCTGGGATATGAAGGGGAGCCGACAGTCTCGCCTGACGGAGTGCATATTGCGGCATTTGAGGCCTTTGGGCTGAAATCAATCTCCATCGGCAGCCTGATTGACCGCGATACTCCGATAATTTGGCGCGGAGCCAAGGCCGGAGGCGCATTGGAGCAACTGATGATCCAAACAGCGTGGGGGGATATTGATATTATGCTGCTGGATATGCCTCCAGGGACCGGCGATATTCAGATAACTTTGGCGCAAAAGCTCAAAATCGACGGGGCGGTAATCGTTTCAACCCCGCAGGATATTGCGCTGATTGATGCGGTTAAGGGTGTGAATATGTTTCAAAAAATCGGTATTCCCATTCTGGGGATTGTGGAAAATATGAGCTATTATATATGCCCCAAATGCTCGCATAAAGAAGAAATTTTCGGCCATGCCGGTGCGGCTGAGGCTGCCGAAAAAATGGGATTGAAATTTTTGGGCGAAGTGCCGTTGCATATTGATATCAGAACCGCAGCTGACGGCGGGCGTCCGATTGTGGAAGACAAACCGGAATCGCCGCAAGCCGAGGCTTACGGACAAATAGCCGACAAAATACTGGCTCAGCTTTAAGCAAAATTGAAGCAACACTTTAAGTAATCGGGCAAAGCGCAAAAAGTAATCGGGCGAAGCGCAAAATTATTCAGCCGAATATTCCTTAACATCGTTGGGGAAAGTAATGTCTTTAAGGATGGCCTTGTCCTTGACCTCAACCGATTTGGAATAGTCGGCGTGCTCGGCAAAAACCACACGAAAAGCCGAATTTTCCGGTATCAGGTCGGCCTTGTCATAAAGCGATTTGCTCCAAAGCACCGGATTGTATTTGACGCCTTTGCGGGTGAGGTAACACAATTGTTTGGGCGAAGATGCATCCATTTTGGCAATCAACTTATTGAGCTCAGAGGCGGTAATATTCGGCATATCCGCCGGCAGGAGAATGGCACCATTGCAAGATGCGGGCATAGCTTTGAGCCCCAGACGAACCGAAGTGCGTACACCGGTTTCATAAGCCGGATTATAGATGACGTTAACGTCCAATTTTTGCAGCCAATCTTCCAGTTCTTCGTGACGGTGACCGGTGATAACAAAAACCGGACGCGCCTGAGAGGCCACTGCCTCGTTGACGGCGTGCATAAATAACGGCAGACCGTCATTTCCCTCGACCAAAAGTTTGGCACAACCGGCGCGTCTGCCCTGCCCCGCTGCCAGCACTACCACTCCAACCTTGGCCTTGGCAGATGATTTGGCTGAGGGGGTTATCAGTTTGGTTTTGGTGATGTCGAGCACCTGAGAAGGGGGCAACGAGGCCGACTGTTTATTAAGAAAAGAAGATGGCGATAAATGCTCGCTGAAAATGGCGCGTTTGATGAGCTCGGCGGCGCCTACAGCGGAAGAGGCGTCAAAATTGTGCGGCAAAACTATGATGCGGCGGCCGGATTTTTCGGCAATCAACAATTCACCGTTGCCTATCTCGGGGACTGTGCAATTATAAATATCATCGGTGAGTGAGCGCAAAATTTGTGCCATAAAGCCGTCGGCACCCCAATCTTTGAGTGCGGAGACTACAAACACCAAATTAACTCCGGAATTAAACGCCTGATAAAAAGCATTGTGCAAGGCCTCGCTGTTGGAGGCGCTGTCAATCTCGCGACGGTAGTTGATATGATAATCCTGCAAAACGGAAATGAGGCGTTTGGTGGATGACAAAAGGCGGGCGCGCTCTGCCTCGTCATTGAGCAGATGTGCATAAACAAAAGCTGCCGAATAGGTGTGATTGCTACCCAGACTGAGCAGAGCCAAATTGCCGGAGAGCTTGAACAATATCTCGTCAACCTCGTTTTGCCGCAGCAGGGGCGGTAAAATTTCCAGCTTGGCGATAATGTCGCCTTTTTTGACCACACTGAAAGGCGCAAGAGCATTGAGAATAATATTTTCATTAAAAGAATTGAATTTGGCCAGACGCTGCGCTTCCAACTGCAAGACGCCCTCTTGCAGCGCAACAAACTGCAAAATCTCACCCTCAAGTCGATAGCCTAAGCCCTCGCCGCACAAAGCCGCTGCAATTTGCCGCAGTGCGGTTTGATACTCGATATCGCCGTCTTCATATTCGGCACCGAAAACAGCGGTAATATCAAACATCTTGAAAATGATGATATCTTCCGCATTGAGACGATGCCCTTTGGGATAAAACTTTTGGCCTAAGGAAAGCGACGAGCCCAAGATGACCCCTGCGGCAGATGAAATATTGTACTCTTGATATTTCATTTAACCTCTCAGCTCAAATAATTAAGCAAAGACAAATCTAACGTGCTGCTCAGCACCTGATAAGAGGCCTCAAGAGAATTGTTGGCAAACAACAGTTTGGCTGCGGCCTCGGTTTGGTCGACGTTGCGGATGTCGTAGACGTTGTCTTCCAAATTGCTTTTCAGCGAATTTAAGGTTGAGGCCACATTGTTTAAGGTCACATAATTGGCCGATATTTTGGAGACACAAACCGAGATGGTTTCGTTTTTGCCGCTAAGGGCGCGGCCGTTGTTATCAATCGCCGACTGGAGCAAATTCATCGCATCGTTCATCAAGGTGCGAAACTCATCGGCATTGGTGACATTGCCCGAAGCGTCGGTTTGCAAAACATTGCCTTGGGCTATGGTGCCGAAAGCGCGAAACAGTTTGGTGAAAACCTTGTCGTTGGCATTGATGTCCAAAGTGACGGTTTGGTTGTCGGAAATACGGAAAGTTTCTACAGCCGAGCCGCCGGTGTAATAACTCTCCGAGCTGAGGCTCCAATGCGATGACGCCGGCAGGGTTTGCGGCAAAGAGGAAAACTGTGCGGCATCGGCACGAACCGTGAGCTCGCCGGCATCATTAATACCCACCACCTGCATAGTGGAGGGTACACCTGAAGCCCCCTGAAAATTGAGCACGGTGCCAATGGCAAACGATGTGCTGATAACAACACCATCACCGTCGGCATAAGAGGCATCGGCGGCAACATCCTCGTTAAAAGTGATGGTTTTGCCATCGGCAGAAACGGATTTTACTGTATAGGCCTGAGTGGAGGAGCCGTCATCAAAAATAAGCGTGTCACCGGCGTGAATGGTGTTGAAAGCACCGTAGACCTCGGCGTGAAGCGTGTTTTCGACGGAAGAAAGCTGCAAATTGCCGGTGGAGGCCGCATTGCCCTCTACCGCCTTGTTCAGGAATCCGCCGGAGGATGCAAGGGTGAACTCGTTGTCAGCGGTGGCGCTTTGGTCAATACTGAGAGTGCCGGAAGTGGCATAATTGAAAGTGCGACTGGCTAATACGGCATTTTCTTCCAGCGGATAGCGGATATTGATGCCATCGTAAAAACTTTGGAAGTCGTCCAATGTGGAATAAGGAAATCGGGTGGGTGCAGCCGATGATCCGGCGCCGAAAATATATTTGCCGCCGATGGACTGATTGAGCGCATCGGAAACCAGCGACATTGCCGAAAAGGCTACGGTTTGCAGCTCACTCAACGAGGCCGAGACCTCAGTTGATATCGGCTCGCCGTTATGCAAATTGGAAAATGCCGACAGCGCATTGTTGAGCTGGCTTTTGAAAGACGAAACCGAATTTTCGACGTTTTCCATCACCGTGCTCATAGTTTTGACCGCGGTGTTGAGGATGGAGTTGTTGTCGATAAAATTTTGCGTGACTGACAAAGAGGCTTCCATATTAACAATGTTGGCGGCCTGCATACCATAGCCGGCATAGTTGGCGTATTTGATGCCGGTGGCGGCCTGATAGCCGTACATATTGGCGGTGGCCTTAGTTTTCATCGTTTGGTTGACCAAACTCATATAGCTTGCATAAGTAGGAACTCTGACCATGGTTTTATCCTCCTTTTACTATACCATATTAATTAAAACATCCAGTATCTCGCGCGAGGCGGTAAATACCTGAGCACAAGCGGCATAAGACTGCTGGTAAATTATCATTTGAGCCAATTCCTCGTCCAAGTCAATGCCGGAAAACTGCGCTTCTTTATCCGAAATGGCGGAAGTGAGCGCACTTTGGTACTCATAAGAGCTTTCGGCGGTGTTGGCCGAAGAGGAGACATTGCCGACAAAGGTTGAAGCATAGTTGGCAATCGTGGTGGTGGTTTTGGCCATATTGCCCGATTGCTTGAAAGTGTGGTTGGATGCAAAAGCATCGGCCAAACGATTGGCGATATTGTTGGACGCGGCATTGATGGCATAAGCCCCTTTGTCGGAATTAAACTGCGGCGAACCGCAGACAATTAAATTGGCATTTTCTAAAATATCCGACCGCACGGCAATGGTGGCAGCATAACCGCAAGATGACGGTGCCATATCCAATTTTTCCAATATGCCGCCGCCCAAGGTTTCGGCAATCTCGAGCTGAGCCCCTTCCAAGCTCTCGACCCGCAACATATAGCCGTCACCGTTTTTGATAAGCGAGGCTTTGATATGGGTGTTGAGAGCGGCATTGTCGTTGATTTGCGCGGCAATGTCTTGGATGGTCATGGTACGAGAGATGTCGATGTCGCCATAGTTGAAGCCGTTGACCGAATCCGAAAAACTCCAGCGGGTGAGCGAGTTGACGCCGACCGCGGCGCGGGCATTGACCACCTTGGAGTCCAAAATATAATCGTTAATATTGTCGACAAAAAAGTCATTGAGGCCGAAAAAGTCGGAAAACCCGCTGTAAGAGGCATCGAAAGTGCCGTCACCATTGACATCAAAGCTGAGCGAGGCCGGTGTTTGCGCCGAACCGGCGGTTGAAGATGCCTCGTCGATAATAGAAATGGTGCGCGAGCTGTCGCCGGTGTCAATAACCAAATGGTGGTTATCATCCATAGAAACCGAAGCATAGCTGAGGCCGGCATCACCGCGCAACCAATTTTGAATTTTGGTCATCATTGAACTCAATGTCTCGCCGGAGGCAGAAAAACCGATACTGCCAAGCATGGTGGCCGTGGCGGTTTGGTTGCCCTCCTCGTCAAAGATAACCAAGCGGACATCGCTGCCCTGATTGATGCGCAACTGCTGAGTGTAGAGCGGCGGGTTGGAGCTGTTGTCGGCGATAAACGACACCGTACCGGTCATTTTGTAGGGCATATTGGGATAAGATGTTCCTTGGTTGTGCACGGCGTTGAGGGCGCTGTACAAATTTTGGGCCAGCTCATCCAACTGACTTTGGAATGAGGGAAGCTGATTGTCGCGAATGTCTATCAAGCCGCCGATGCTGCCGCCGGAGATGGAGGCGGTGATATCTTTGCCGTCGACGAAAATGCCTTGGATGTTGCCGCTGTCATAGCTGTTATCGGAGCCGACCTGCGCCAAAGCAGTGTGCGAGAGCTCGTAGACCTGAGTGTCGAGCAAGGTGATGCCGGAGGTGGTTTGAATAACCGCGGCGCCGGTGTCACGTGTGTAATAGGTGATATCCAAATAGCCGCTCAACTCACGCAGGGCATTGTCGCGTTGGTCTTTGAGGTTGGCCACGCCATCGCGGTTGAGCACGGTGTATTTGACAATATCGACATTGAGTGAATCAATACTGTGCAGCAACGAATTGATGTTGGAAACCGCATCGGAAATCTCACGGTCGGCATCACCGCGCAGGGTTTGAATGTTGGCGGCGGTGTAATTTAATTTGGCAGTTAATTCGGATGCGGCGGTGAGCAGACTGTAACGCGAGGCTGCCGACGACACGGTGGTTGAAAATGTTTCCAAAGCGCTTTGCAGGTTGCCGACATTGGCTGCCAGAGAATTGCCGTCGGCAGTGCGCCCCATCAGATTGTCCATACGGGTGAGATAATTGTACTGCGACGACAAAGAAGAGCTTAGGGCATTGGATGAAAGATAGTTTTTGAGCAGGCCTTCATCCACGTTGCGCCGTGCGTTTTCCATTGTAACGCCCATAGTTTGACCGGCTACTACCACCGCCGCCTGAGAGGCGGTTTTGCGAGTGTAGCCGATGGTGTCGACATTGGCGATGTTGTTGCTGACAATCTCGAGCTGAGCCTGAGCGACCTTCATACCGGAGAGAGAGCTGGAAATACTGTTTAATAATGCCATGGGGGTTCTCCTTTACATCGTGCAATTAAACGCCAAGGCGTTGCGATTGTTGTCAAGCGGAGTGTAAACGCCTTTGGCACCATATGAGGTGGCGCTTTTGGCGTTGGCGCGCTTGGCGGCTTCAACAAAAGTGTTCATCACTGCCTTGCCGGCTTCCATACGGGTTTTTAGCAGCAGCTCGTTGGTTTTTAGCAAGCCGTCCAGCTCGGCCGAAAGAGTTTTGAGCTGTTCTTTTTGCGATGAGGTATGAGCGGCCACCGCTTCTTTGTTCTTGATAAAAAATGCACTGAGCGAACGATAGGCAGCCACGGTTTTGACCTTTTGCTCATAAAGCGATTTGACCTTGACGATATCGCCGAACTGCAAGGCGGCATTTTCCTGAGTGATTACCGCGATAAACGAGGAGACAATCTGCTCCATCATAGCGATTTTGGCTTCAATGTCTTGAGTGGTGATATTTTCCATTGCTGCATCCTCCTCTTGTTTAGCCTGCTATTTGCTCGGCAGAATTTTCTTCCTGCAGGGCAAGCATTGCCTGCATAACATAATCCTTGACACCGATCCCGCCCATACGCGCCATTTCTTTGCCATATTGGTCGAGCAGCAGCGAGCGATAGACTTTTTCGGCATGACCGCCGCCAAACAAGCCGTCGGTAGAGACCCCGTCAAACATACTTTCCAGCATACGGGTGAGGAAAAAGGCCTCAAAATCCTCGGCGGCACTTTCGGCCTTGGATTTTTGCGCCTGACGGGTCAGAAAATTCAGGCGGGAGGCGCCGGCGTCATCGAAAATATTTATCATATCGGTCATAGCAATTCTCCTTATCCCCTAGATTACCTCAATTTCGGCCTGCAAAGCACCACCGGCCTTAATGGCCTGAAGAATGCTTATCAAATCACGCGGGGTGACCCCCAAGGCATTGAGGCCGTCAACCAAATCCTGCAAGTTGATACCGGTGTCTAGCACTTTCATTTGGGCTTTTACTCCCTCGTCGACCTCGACCAAATCGGTATTGACCACAATGGTTTCACCCAAAGTAAAAGGCTCGGGCTGCGCCACCAAAGGCACATCGGAAATTTTGATGGTGAGGCTGCCTTGGGCGATGGCCAAACGGTTTATTTTGACATCTTTGCCGATAACCACAATGCCGGAGCCCTCGTCAATCACTACCTTGGCCTGCTGATCGGGCTGAATTTGCAGCTGCTCAACCTTGGTCATCAGCTCGACAATGTTGGAAGAATATTTGGACGGCACCGCCAGAGTAACCGTTCCGGGGTCAATTGCTTTGGCATCAGGAGTGCCGAGCATGGCGTTAATAGCATCGGCGATACGGCGCGAAGTGGTAAAATCAGGATTGCGCAGGGCGATGTTGATATTGTGCAGACTGTCAAGCTCAAAAGGTATCTCGCGTTCGACTATCGCGCCGCTGGCAATGCGTCCCGAGGTGGGAACCCCTTTGAGCACCGAGGTGCCGCTGTTTTGGTTGCCGGCAGCAACCGCACCGGTGGCAACTGTTCCCTGAGCCAGAGCATAAACCTCGCCGTCGGCACCTTTTAAGGGAGTGGCAATAAGCGTGCCGCCCAAAAGATTTTTGGCATCACCCAAAGCCGAAACCGTAACATCAATACGCGAGCCTTGCCGCGCAAAAGCCGGCAAATTGGCGGTTACCATAACCGCGGCCACGTTTTTGGCCTTAATCTGACCATCGCGGGCGTTGATGCCTATCATATCAAGCATAGAAATCAGGCTCTCTTTGGCAAAGTCGACCGATTTGATATTATCTCCTGTGCCATTGAGGCCAACAATCAGACCATAGCCTATCAGCTGGTTGTCGCGCACCCCCTCGAAATCGGCAATGTCTTTGATGCGCGAAACCGCTTCGGCCTCAAAAGAAAATGTTGCTACCCCCAAGGCTATGATACAAGATGTTAGATTTTGCAACGCTTTTGTTAACTTCATAACTTTTCCCCAATGGTGTTAACCGGTTTATTTGAGTATTTTTATGCAATTATCGTGCCAAAAAAATAAAACCCTGCTTTTTGATTAAAAAAAGCAAGGTTTGAGGAATAGTTCAGCATAAGATGGTGTCTTTCATCTCCGACTGAAAAATCTTGTGTTCGTAGACCAGACTAAGCCAGTCTTTGCGAAGTTTGAGCGATTTTTGCTCAGAATAAAACACATAATAGTCACCATCAACGGCCTTTGAGGTCACCTTGTGCAAGCGGCGGCGAGTACCCATCCATATCTCATCGATGGCGGTAAAAAACTGCCCTTGCTGCACGTCAAGGTACAAATCACTGTTGTTCAACTGCAATACCAATCTGCAGGTGTCCTCCGAGTTTGTTGTCACGTGGATGACAGCCCAATCAAGTTTTACTTGTTTGGGAATGCAAAAATATTCGCGCAAGAATTTTTTGCAAAATGGTTTTGACTTCAATGACTTAACCAAATTTTCTGCTGTTCTCATATCTTTTTTAATTTTATAATAATTAAACTTTCGGGGGTAAATATACGACAAAAAATGCGAAAAGTCAACCGAATTTTGTACAAAATTAAATTGACTAAATTTTAACTTTCAGCTATTATAATAGTATAAATGTTTTAGCGCAGGGAGGAGAAAATTATGGCGGCAAAATCCGGTGAACAAAGGTTTCACAGACCGATTGAAAATTATTTGGCAATTGAGCTGGCGCTGCTTGATTATGCGCGGGTGGTGAATATCAGCGAAGATGACATCCGAGAGCTTTATGAGAAAGTGGCACAGGTGCGGGAGCGGATTAACGACAACACCTCAACGGATGATGACTGGAACATAGTCGAAGAATATGAACTGTACGATATAGAATCAATCCAATCGGTTGATGATTTGCGCGAGAAAATCAAGAATTCGAAAGAGAAAATCGCCACATCGATATTTGAGGGTGCGGCCTTTGCCAAAACGGGAGCGGTTGTCGGTAATGTTTTGTCGCAACTGGGAGTTAACAAAAATGAAGTTGTTCAACTGACTGACGCGATTGTTGGCCAAAAGCTGGAAGAAAATGTGACGCTGAAAGACAAAAGCGAGGTGTCGATGGCGGAATTGCTGGCGATGCGGCTGGGTGAAGGCGGCAAAAAATCGGCTCTGCAGAAGATAATTAATAATGATTTTAAGGTTTATGAAACGCTGCCGAAAAATGAATTTGCCGAGAGTTTAAGGCCACGGATTGAGCACTATCTGACCGGCAATGCCGGAGGTGAGGTTATCAACTACAAAACCTCTAAACAAGATAAGGAAAAGCAGTTCCGCGATGATGTGCGGGGCGAATTTCGCAAAATCAGGCCGGATTTTATTCAACTGACGGGGACTATGTTACTGCATGGACGCAATCAAACAGACAATATGGAAGATGCTGCATCATTAAGCCATATGCAGCAGAAGCTGGAGGACATCTACGGCAAAGATAAAGCGCCCGCGGTGTTGCGAGAGATGCTGGAAATCGGCAAAGATGATGACCTGAGAGCCGCTTATGACAAAAAATGCAGTGAATTGTACGGCAAATTTATGGTCGGTGTGCTGTCGCTTAAAATGAATTATAATAGGAATACCAATAATAATGATACGAATTACAGCGATTATGCCGACACAATAAATCGAAAATTTATTGAAAATTTGGCCGCCGGCAGACTGACAAAAGAAGTTGTGATGAACTTGTGCTTTGCAACGCCGGATGAAAGCAACTGCGATGCTAATGCCAGCGGTGAAAAACAGGCGGTGAGCGTACATCACAAGATGCCGGTCGGCAGCGGCAAAGGGCTGACAGCCGCGATGCGCAAAAAAGGCGCCAAACTTCCAGAATATGATGAGGTGGCAGCAGCCAGCGAGCTGGTGAATAAATTGGGAAATTTCTGTTTGGTTATCGGCACGGAGATGCATCAATCGATAGAGGCGCGCGGCCGGTTGGATATGGGAAAAGAGCATGATGATATGGTGTTTGCCGCCAAGGTGTTTGATAAAACCCTGATGGTGACTGATGACAAGGGCTGCAAGAAGATGGCAGATTTCAAAGGACACGAAAAGATATCGCCCAACTTGATGAAACTGATTGAAAGATACGGCAAAGAAAAGATGGTGATATGCAATATGCGCTTGCCGAGCAGTCCGGTGATTGAAAAATATTATGCCGATATCCGCAACCAAAACCAAGAGCAACAGGAACGTAAATATTCCATCAAGCAGCTTATGCGTAATATTGCGAAAAGAAACAGTAAATAAGCGCCCTGCTGCTGAAAAGCTCAGCCGACCACATCTTGAGACCAAAAGCATACACAAAAATTGAGCGTTGATGAAAAACGCTTGATTTAGACAAAAAATTGTGTTATCTTGCAGAGGTAAATGTAGAATTTTTTAAATTATTAGCTATGAATAAGATAAAGATAAGAAAAGCCGGCCGAGATATATTTACCATTATCGGAGTATCGGCTTATGCGGTGTTTGTGTCGACGTCTTTGTCGATGATGCCGAATTTTGATATGATGCTGATACCGGTAAAGCCTTGGTGGCTGGTGTCACTGGTGGTGTGTTTGGGTTGGCTGATGGCGTTTTGGGCAATGCAGCACCGACACCCCCATACCCACCTAAAATAGCACCCAAGCACAAAAAAATCTGCCGCTGGAGTGCAGAAAAAAAGAAAAGCGCGATCTTAGATGAAAGACCGCGCTTTTGTTGTATGTACGGAAAACATAATAATAAAGGAGGGGGTGAACTTTGCCCGATAAAGGCAAAGCAAATATTGATGTCAGGCGGGCGATTATGGAGCCAAAAATCCTCCACCGCCGATGACGGCTCCGCCACCGGGGTTAGCTTGGTTAACAACACCAATTTGCACTGACCAATTGCTACCGTAATAGTAATAGCAACGGGCAGCACCGCCATAGGTCGACTGTAAGAAGCCTGTATCTATATAGACTGCTTGTTGATAGACGGCACTCGAATTGGTGCCATTAATAGCAAGCACCCTATCTTGAGCTACACTAAGTGTGGTGGATATAATATAAGGGCTCGCATAACACGAACTATCACACAGTTTTTCGCCATAATTGGTTAAAACCGGCTGAATACGTTTGAACACCGAAGGTGTAACCAAATGGTGCAAATCACCAATACGGGGAACAAACCAAGGATTAATGGGGTAATTATAGGCCGAACAAGGACTTGTCGACCGGCTCATACAAGCATCTTGTTTGGCGAATATGGTAGAATGCAGCGCGGTGTTTTTAGTTTTGTAACAGTATCCCAAGGCGCTAGACAAAGCTCCGCTTGCGGAAGAAACAACAGACCATACCTTTTCATTGTCTTTATAACCATTGCTGCTATTACCGGTAGAATTAAATTCATCATTGGTAATACCACTATAGGCCGTATAATATTCGTAACTTGTCAGTCCGGAATCACTCAGGCTAACTCCGGACGGGGCATATAAAGCCGTGATATAACCATCGTTGGGAGGTGTTGACCAATAATTAACTCCGGCCGGATACGCATCAAAATCAACTGCCAATTGATTGTCCGCATCAACTACCACAGCTAATGCGGTTAAGTCAGAGGGAAGAAGGTCCTGCTGGGCATAACACTTGTTATCGGAATAGACAATATCGCCGACCTCGCAGGCTTTGGCTTGCGGTTTTTTGCACCAATAATAGTTGCCAAACGGACATTTTAAGGCAGTGTAGCCCGAGCAATCGCTCGAACTCATGGTATAGCCGATGTTGGTACAGTTGGCGGATGCCGCACCTTCGGTCTTGCAATCAATCGTGGCAGCGGGTGCAGCAAAGCTCCAAGCGGTTAATATCGAAGTGGTAAGTAAAAGTAATTTTTTCATCTCTTTTCTCCCGCAGAACCTTAGAAGCAAGTGTTGGTCGGATTGTCAGGGGTCGGTTTTTTAATCCCTTTAACATTGGTGATGCACCGCACACTGGAGCGTATTTGGTTGTAAACGGCAGTGGTGTCGGTGCCATTGACGTTATAAAACATATCACCATTGCTCATATCAAGCTGGTAGAAATCATATCCGGGGGTCATTCTCTCACCATAATCGATACTCACATAGTCTGTCGACATATATTTGCCGGAAATCTGCGAGGCTCCCAAAGAGGTGAGTTTGTTGTTGATGGTGGTGAGGTTGTTCTTTATCAACTGCAAGTCGCCCAATGTGGGAAGAAACCAATAGCCCTTGGGGTTAATCTCGTTCACGCAGGAGGACGCCCCCTCGACCCATTGCATATATTCGTTGTCAAGCAGACTGTTGGTTGCGATATAGCCTTTGGGACAGCCGTCGGTGCCATCCGAGGTATTGGCCAAAGCCTGCGCCTTGGCGGTGTCTACCAACTTTCCGTTATACCCCTCGTAAGAATAGCCGAAATCACAACACCTTATGTTACCGACAATTTTGGTGCCGCTGTAAACGCAGGCACCGCCGCAACTGACGGATGAACAATTCTTCAGACTTCCGGTAGAAGTATTGAAACTGTTATTGCAGGTACCGTATCGCTTGCTGTCAAACTGCTGGATGCTGACCGCCAATGTGTCGGTGAACATTACGCCGACCACGTTGAGATTGCCCGAAGTGCGGACATAATCCTCGTCATCATAGCAACGCATATCCGAAAACAGCAATTTGCCGGCGGTGCATTCAACCGTTTTGAAACCGCCGCAGAAAACTTTGGTATCATCAAACGGGCATGGTAAATAGGTGTAGAATTTGCAATCTTCTTTGGTTGCGGTGTAGCCAAGAGCGGTGCAATCACGCACGGCATCGCTGCAATTAACACTCTCGGCGCCGGCCGGAGAGACAACTACATCCGCGTCGCAAAGCAGAGCATTGGTGTTCCATGGGCATTTGATGGCATTGTATTTTTCGCAGGCGCTGACGGTTTTGGTAAAGCCCATTTCAGCGCAAGTAGGACGGTCATTGCTGCATACCGCCGCGACACAAGGTGCGGAGTATAACAACGCAATTCCCAATATAACTAGTCTTTTCATTGTCAATTTGTTCCTTAGTTTCATTATAGTTTTCCGTAAACATCGCGAAAAAAACGATCGTTTTTTTCGGAACTAAAAATATTATAAATTAAAACTTTTTGTTTAGCAAGAACTTTTTATATCTTATTGATTTTTCGCTATATTTCAAATTTTTATTTTCGGAAAATTTGCGATAAAAAATTGACTTTTAAACGATCCTTTTTTTGATAAGGAGACCTTTGAGGTAAAGGGCTGCCACTGCGTTCTGATGTGACGATGGCAGCCTCTGTCCTTGTGACCAAGCGACCGCTTATTCGCCGTTTTACAAACGGCTCAGCGGTAATGTTTTTTTACGACAGTGAGACCCCTGATTTTTCTGCGGCATAGGCCGCAGAAAAAGGGGTGACATTCCTTGGAGGACGAAGAGACCCCTGATTTTTCAGGAACGGTTGTTCCTGAAAAAGGGGTGACAGCATAATGAAAAAAAACCACAGGAATGTCATGCCTGAGCGGACTTTAGTCCGCGAATAAGGCATCTCATCGTCATAAAAAACGTTTTTTACGTTACTTTTGTACGCACAAACAGCCACAGGTTGGCGTAACCCTTATTTTTTATGTTACTTTTGCACGCCCAAAAGTAACCAAAAGGCGTCGGGCTATTCGCCGCGGGGCGCCTTT
>JAFUEX010000009.1 GCA_017470165.1 Alphaproteobacteria bacterium | reverse complement strand
GTTTTTGATTGTGTGAAAGGTAATAAGCTGAAGTTATTTGACAGCAGCCACCTGCCATATATTAAAGTTAATGACATCTCACACATCAAGGACGATGCTAAATTTCAATTATTAATCCGACAGCTTTACGTTTTGGAGCTGAACACAAAAAAATGTTAAAAAATACATATTAATTAACATTTTTCGATAACATATTGTTTTTACATAATTCTTCAAATATGGATAAGATAGTGCAAAAATTTTATGTTCAATTTTAATAATTTTCTTCATTTTAATTAACATTTTTGAAAGGACACACGATGAGAGGAAAGGCAAAACTATTGACAGATAAGGATATAAACAACTGTCTGAGATACATTCAAACCACAAAAACAAAAGAACGAACCTCTGCTATGTTTATTTTGATGCTTACTACGGCTTTACGCATACATTCGATTCAAAAGCTAACAGTAGGGCAAGTATATGACGAACATTTTAAACCACGTGAGAGCTTTTTAATACAGCCTAACCAAAATAAAGGCGGTCGGAAATCGTTGCAAGTTTATATAAACGACACGCTACATAAAGAACTTGTTTCATATATGCGTTTTTTACAGTCAAAAAGGCAGGTTAACATTGAACAGTATCTTTTCACATCAAACAAAGGCTCATATTTGAGTAAGCAACAAATTATTCGCATTATTACAGGTGTTTTTAAGGCTGTAGGGCTTGATTCACAATATCGGTGCCACAGCCTAAGGGCAACCGCATTAACACGCCTTATGGACGCAAATTATCCGCTTACACTAATACAGCAAATATCGGGGCATAGTTCCATTCAAACGCTATCCATTTACTATCGTAGCAATCCGAAAAATATCAAAAACGCATTGGAAACGTTGAGTTATTAAAAAAGGCGGTTAGCCCGAAAGCCAACCGCCTAATGTCCTGCTACTATTTATACAATCCCTCCTTTCTTAACTTGTCCAAATTCAAACAATGGAACTGCGGACGGTTATTAAAATCAACAAAGTCGACTTGACGATGCGTTAGCAGTCCAATTTTTTTCAAGTGCCGTGTAATAACATCGGCTTGGTGCTGTGATTCAAATATGGCATCAAAACTACCTTTGCGTACAGCGAGAAAATGCCTGTTTGGCTCTTTATCTCGCATAATTAAATACCCGAAGGCCATTTTTTCGTCATCGGAAAAAGTTTTACCTTTTTGCTTAACCTTTACTAAGGTTGCTTTTTTAAGGGCTTTTTTCAACATTCTTATGCCTTCTTGGCACAATTCCTCATCGGTCTTGTGTTGTGCCAAAACTTCAGCACATAACAATCGAATATGCTCTTTTAGGAGTTTTTTATCCATTGGCAAAATTTTAAATTTAATAGCCAATAATCCGATAGCCTCAAGAAAGGCAAAACGGTTGGCTATGCGCCCTTTAATACTACCTTCATCGATTCCTTGTTTCTCGTAAAATTTTTGCATTTTATTTTTAATCAGGGCTATTCGCTTTTCTGGTTTTTTAAGAAATTTCTGCAAAAACTCTCGAGCAGGCGTACCATAATATTTGCCTGTGTTGTTTTCCAACAATTTGGCTAATTGCGCCGAATTTTTAAATCCTTTCGGCAAACTGGTAAACGTGAAGTATTTTGGATTTCTTATAGCACTTAGTTCAAAGCACCTAACTTCACGCCCTGCTAGAAGTTTAACATTCCCTTCTTCCAAAATTTGACTAATCGATTTTTCGCCCGAACTAAGTATTGATATAATCCAATTAAGGTCAACACGATTCACGCTCTTAGCATAAGCAAAAGAGGTAATTTTGCCAGAGCCATTCGTTGCTCGGTAAATCATTTGTTGCAATTTACTGGGGACGTCGGGAAATTTTGTTACTTCATCAAGAATGAAGATGGAATCCGCAAACGCTCTGCATTTATCCATTAATCCGATAGGCGTAATGTCCCAAGAAGGCAAAGTATTTTTAGTTGCTTTGCGAAAAATCGACTGTGCAACCAATTCAATATTACTTTTGCCTTTGGAGGTCGTACCGAAAATATGCACAATATAACTCTCAATTCCGCAAGGCTTCATAGCAATTGCGCCAAAAGCCATACAAACACCCAAAGTCATCAAAGGAGAGTATTTAATGTATTTGCCGACGTTGTTTTTCCAATCGGCTAATGAACCATTAACTTCCATACTCTGATTATACTGCTCATCGCTTTGTACAAAACGAATTTGCAAGTCGGACTTTGATTCGCCGTATTGTTTATCAGGTGTAACGTAAACAAAAGGAAGCTTTTGCTCTGTTGCGAACTTATCTTCAAGCCAACCTAATTTACTTGCGAAAAGCCCTTTGGGTGCATTATTTCCGCTTTCACGCAAATAATTACACAAATCTTTTTCGTCCTCTTTAAGAGGAATATTGGCAAAGCCATTATTTACTAAGAAACCGATGATTTCACGGTCACTTAATAACAGTGATGCAGGAACGACACGTTGTACAATTTGGTCGTCCATTTTGCGCCGAAAGGAAATCTCATAAAAAGATTGCCCTGCAGCGTTTAAACCATACAATGTTATTTCAATATATGGGGCGATGGTGCGAAGATTATTAGGTGCATCTTCAACTTGTAAGCCATCTTCTTTATCAGTAACATATTCTACCATTTTCTTCTCCATAATTAACTAAATTCAAACATTAAACAGTGAACAGATGGCGTTTTTTCAATCAGTTAGAAAGCAACTGTTCACTGCAACTCATACCAATTTCAATTAAATGAAAATTAGTATTACCAGCAAACTTGAAGACATAATGTTTCATTTTTTGAACCTCTTTATGTCTTGGTTGCTGATATTTTGTGAGAACATTAAATCCTTTGGTTTATTCGTAGCTAGGAAACGGTAAAGTTCACATAGTTGCTTATTCCCCAGAGGGTAATGTTTCGTCCTGTGTCGCTCATTAATTAACTTGCGCCACCTTTTTTCAAAAAATGCCGGAATCGTATAATTGAGAGCTTTTTGTAATCCCTCTCGGTCGGTTATGGCATCAACTCTAACAGGTCGAGGCACATTTTCACCAACAGGAAAGGCACGTTTAAGACATTCGGTAAAAGCCTTTGGATATTGCATTGCTATTAAAAAATGTAAATGCTGACAGATATAAGGGCGGTTGTAGGTCTCGTCGATATTAACAGAATAATCGACACCACCCATCAAAGGCACTTTATCAAATCCATACTGCTTAAAGTGTTTTTTAACCCACATTTTAAAATCATTTAACGGCATTTTTTTAGCATTAACCGGAACACGTAGCACTGCTGTTACATAATACACAGGGCATTTTTGATACAGCCTAAGCCACATACCAATATACCGCTTTAGATAATGATACCTGAAATGACGTAAGCAAACCGAACAAGCTAACAAACCACAAGGATTTTGAGGTCTACAAGCCATCATTTTTTCGGAAATATTGGCGAGTTTTTTATCACCACTATTCCAGAAGGCAATAATTTTAGCCTCATTTCGTTCCTTGGCTTGTTCGTGCGTTTCCAGATGAAAACGCGCTTTCTGCTTACTGTTTATCACGCTACTCTTTGACATTTTTCACCTCTCTTTCAGTCGAGCTGGCTTTAATGATACGTTGTCGTGCTTTTGGAGTTTCAGCTAAATAATGACGTAAATCACGCCCAACATAGCGAACTTGAGCCTTTGGTCGGTCGCTAAGTTTCACATAGAGCGGTGGTTTATGCCTCCAACGTAAATCCCGTAAATAAGAAACCGATACTTTTAAATATGCGGCAACTTCTTCAGGGGTATAAAGCCGTTCATCATTAAATACAGGCAAAGGATTAACCACTCGACGCCTGCAAACTAAGACGGAAACTTTTTTGCCAGATGTTCCCGAACTGTTATTTTTTAAGGTCAACATTTTTTTCACCTCTTAAATTGTTATCACTCTCTCTTTTGGCTTCAATAAGTAAAGTATAAAGCTGAACTAAACGGTCATACGCTAAAGAAGCCTGTTCATCGCTAACCGATTGAGGCTCATCACTTAAAGACTTTATTAATTCAATTTTTTCCTTATACTTCATCTTATTATAGACAAAAATGGTTTCTCTGCGAAATTACAGATTAATTTACGTATAGCATATAAAAATCAATAAAAAAATCCTAGATGTGTACCTAAAACGAGCCTGTTTTAGAACCAAAAATTTGTCTATTAAAATGAAAAAATATGTTATATAATGCAAAAAACATTTTTATAAGGAGTTGAATATGGACTGTTTTTTGATTTGCAGAGTGTCTTCCAGTTCTCAAGAGGATGGTTTTAGCTTAGATGCACAAGAGGAACGATTAACTGCTTATGCTCAACGACACACTTTTAATATTATAAAATCTTACAAAATCGTGGAAAGTTCGACACGAGGGAAACGCAAAAATTTTTATACGGCGATAGATGAAATAAAGTCATATCAAAAGAAGAAAAAGGAAACGGTGGCTTTGATTTTTGATGCTGTTGACCGTGCGCAGAGAAGTTTTAAAGATACGACCATTCTCGATGACTTGCGTAAACAGAAGATTATTGAATTGCATTTTTTGAGAGAAGCAATGATTATTGGGGAAAATTGCTCGGCAATGGACGTAATGCGATGGGATTATGCAGTATTAGCCGCAAAAGCCTATGTAACGTCATCTTCTGAAAATGTTAAACGGTCATACCATTTTAAATTAGAGAATGGGGAAATTGTCGGTGAAGCTCCTCTCGGTTACTTAAATGTGCGTGATGAACAAGATAAGTCTACGGTTATTATTGATAAGGAAAGAGCACCATTAGTTAGAAAAATGTTTCAAGAATACGCAACAGGTCTCGAATCGACAAGAACGCTAGTCAAAAAGTGCAAGGAGTGGGGATTAACCAGTAAGAGGTCTGGCAAACCGATTAATAAAGCGCAAATTCATAGAATGTTGAAGAATCCTTTTTATTATGGTGAGATGCTTTATAACGATACGCTGTACCCTCATAAATACGAGCCGTTGATAACAAAAGCGTTGTTTAAACAATGTAATGATGTGCTTAGCGGTAAAAATATGGAAAGTCATCGCCGTTATAAATGCGCAAGTAAGCCTTTTTTATTTAAGGGACTGATACATTGTGGACAATGTGGTTGTTTAATGACCTCGGATAAAAAAATCAAAAAATCGGGAAAAGAATATACATATCTTTTTTGTTCGCATTATAAAGGGAATTGCACCAATAAGCCAGTTAATGAAAATAAGATATTGGAACAACTGATTGATATTTTTGATGAATTGGTTATGCCGGAAAAGTTAGCCGAAGCAATTCGAGAAGATGTAGAAAAGGCAGTTAATCTTGAAAATGAAATACATACAAAGAGAATGACCGAACTGCAAAAACAACGTAACGCTAAGGATGAACAACTGAGAAACGCCCGAACATTGGTATTAAGCAAAGTATTTAGTAATGCCGAATACATAGAAGCCCGTGATAAATTACAAGATGAGTTAAAAGAAATTGATGATGAAATCGCTTTGCATACAATGGCGGACAAACACTTTGAAGTTGCGGTGGTTACTATATTATCTATCGGTAAAGACTTGAAAAACGTGTTTGCGAGTTCGAAAGTTGATACGAAAAGAGAAATTTTAAATTTTTTACTTTCGAACTTAAAAATAAATGACGGAAAGTTAAGCTATACTTGGAATTTCCCATTTGACTGCCTAACAAATTTCCGTCATTTGACTAACTGGCGGGAGTGACGGGGCTCGAACCCGCGACCTTCTGCGTGACAGGCAGACGCTCTAACCAGCTGAGCTACACCCCCAAAATCGAGTAACCTTATAACCACTAAAAAAAATAAATGCAAGCATTTTTTTAAATTTTCATAATTTATTCACCTTTTTTGTGTATAATTCTCGTAGTTGTGCACATAAAACCGTTTATATACTTTATTTATTTTTCAAATGCCTGTATACATTACAGGATGTTGTAACGATATTCGCAAGGATTTTTGTTGATGTTTGATTGGCGAGCCCTACAAAAACACAAAATTATCAGCATTTGCTATTTTTCAGCCATAGCCATTGCTTTTGTTCTGTCGTTGTCTCACAACAACAACGTGGAAGCCTCCACCGATGCTAAAGACTACCTATCCCCTCTGATAGATATCGCCGAACCCGTACCTTCATCTCTGACAACCGATTTTGAAACTCAAGAAGCCCCCGATAATATCAAAGCAATGTTCGAGCTGATGGACAATATGATAAACTATCAAAGCGCGCGCAAAGAAATAACCATCCAACGCGGCGACACTCTTATTTCGTCGCTTACCCGTCTCGGCATCGCCAAAGATGAAGCCAATCAAATTTATCATTCCGTCAAATCCGATTTTTCACCGTCTTCGCTCAAGGCCGGTCAGAAAATCGAATTGTTTGTTTCTGTTGATACGCAAAAAAACAACCAAATTATCGGCGTGAATCTGTTGACCATCAAACTTGACGCCAGCCGCCGTGTCCGCGTAGTGCGCCGTGATGGTGAATTTGAGACCTTCACTGAAGAAGATGAGCTCATCGAGGTTGACAATGCCATTAGCGGGACCTTCAATGGTGCCGTCTCCGTATCTATGCGCAATGCCGGCGTTTCTCAAGCTGCTGTAGTTGGCTTTACCAATTTGTTCAATGATCCGATTAACTTCTCTCGTGATATTCACAAAGGCGATAAATTTACCATTGTTTACAAATCGCTGGTCAATAAAAATCACGAGCTGGTAAAAACCGGTAAAATCATCTATGCCGAGCTTAAACTGCGCAACCAAACTATCTCGCTTTATCGTTTTGAAGACGGCAAATCCGGCGCTGAGTATTACCAACCCAACGGGCAGGCACTCAAACGCGCTCTCGACCGCAAGCCTTTAGCTTTCAAGGCTGCCCGCATATCTTCTCCTTTCGGTCGGCGTCTGCACCCCATCTTAAAAAAGCACATTATCCATTGGGGAGTTGATTATGCTGCCCCCAAAGGCACCCAAATTTACGCCGGCGGTGACGGAGTTGTCCAAGTCGCCAAATACAACGGAGGTTATGGCAACTATATCAAAATTCGTCACAATGCTGAATATTCCACCGCCTACGGACATATGAGCGGCTTTGCCAAGGGTATCCGCGCCGGAGTTCGCGTCACCCAAGGCCAGCTCATCGGCTATGTCGGCTCCACCGGACGCTCCACCGGTCCGCACCTGCATTATGAAGTTATCCAAAACGGCAAGCGGGTCAATCCCCTCACCATCAAAGCCTCTGCCGGAGAAAATTTGAGCGGTGCAGCTTTGGCCAGATTCAAACAAAATGTAGCCTCTATTGACAAGCAATATGCCGATGTGATTACCAAACAGCCCGCCAAAACCAAACTGGCGCGCAAGTAATATTGGTTTTATTTATCCAGATACTAAAAAAACGCCAAGTACATCAACTATGGCGTTTTTTTGCACAATGCTGCTTGCCTCCCAAGGCAACTTATCTTAGCCTTTTTCATATTATCTCTGCCAAAAACTTTTGGTAAACAGCACCAATACCGTCATAACTTCCAAACGTCCCAGCAACATAGCAAAAGTCAAAATTAGCTTTATGGTATCGCTCAGGTCGGCATACCCCGCCGCATTACCGATATTAGCTCCGACATTGGTAATTGAGGTTACAACCAGACCCAAAGCACTCATAAAATCTTGTCCGTATAGTGAAACAGCCACCGTTAATCCGGCTATGCTGAAAAAATACGCAGCAAAAAAGATTAGCACCGAATTACCGACTGCCGAACTCACATTGATTTTACCGATTTTCAGCGGCAACATACGATTGGGTTCGCAAGTTGTAATAATTGCCCGTTTCAGTTGCGCAAATATCACCTGCCAGCGCAAAACCTTCACCGAACCACTGGTCGAACCGCTGCATCCGCCGGTCAATGTAAATATCAAAGTCGCCGTCGTAGCAAAAGCTCCCCATTTCCAATAGTCTGCCGCCGCATATCCGGTAGACGAAGTCAGCGACACCACATCAAATACCGCTTTTCGCAACGCATCCCAGCCTTGAGCCAGTCCGCTAAAACTCAAATACCCCCACATCACCGCGATATAAACCAGCAATATCTTTACAAAAACTCCGACTTGTCCCGCCCGCAATTGTCCGAAACGCCGTGTTGCCGCCAAATTATAAAAGAAAGCCAGCGGACAAGCCCCCAAAAACATAAACAAGGCAGTAACACCTTCGATTGATGCGCTGTTGTATGCCCCGATAGAGGCGTTGCGAGTCGAAGTTCCGCTGGTGGAAATGGTTGATAACGCGTGGCATACTGCATCAAACCAACTCATCCCTGCCCAATTAAGCCCCGTCAAACACAACCCTATCAACACCAAATAAACCGCTATGATTCTTTTGGCCATATAGCTGATTTTGGGCATAAATTTCTCATTAACATCCGAATTTTCTCTTTGGAAAATCTGCATTCCGCCGATTCCCAAAAAAGGCAACAATGCCGTCGCGAAAATTACTATTCCCACGCCGCCCAAACCATTGAGCACCGCCCGCCACAGCAAAATCGACTTAGGCAATTTCTCCACATCGGCAAAAGTTGAAATTCCGGTAGTCGTAATTCCCGAAAACCCTTCCATCACCGCATCGACCAAAGACACTCCGTAAAACAAAAACGGGCAAGCCGCCCAAATCCCCACTGCCGACCAACTGACAAAAGTCAATAGATATGCCTGCCTTATGGAAATGTCTTTTATTTCGCCCCGATTGCTCAGCACCAGCGACACCCCAACAAACATAGCCGCCACCGCCGAGCTTATAAATATCATCAGGCTACTTTCGTTATAATACCACCCCACCGCTGCAGGCAGCAGCATTGCCGCCCCCAGCACACTTATAAAATATCCGCATATCATCAAGACCGGCTGCCACATTGCCGCATTCTCCGTTAGTTCTAATACAAACTCACATTTTGCGCCCAACCTAAGTCAACCAAAGTATGATTAATTTTCACTCCGTCGACTATACAAATCGCTGTAGCATCATTGTTTGCCGTATAAGCACCGATATAACAATCGGCATTCTTTCCGTCAAAATTTTCCATCAAATAGGCTCCGGCTTTCCGTGCATTCTCCGTGCCGAGAGTGGTGTAAATTCCATACAAAAACATTTCTTTGGTACCAATCATCACTTCATTGGCATTAATCACAATCAGCCGACCGCTCACCTTCTCACTATTATCAACATAGTGCAAACCCAAACCGTCATTGCGCTTAAAATAAACCTGTTCGGCTTCATCTTGCACCTCATCTGCTGTAGGGAGCTTATTATCATCTTCTCGCATCGGGTAGGTCTGCTCTTCTTGCGGTGCAGCCATTTCGACCACCGCGACCGCCTCTTTATCAGTATTATCTGATACATTCTCTGTTTTCAGTTCATCTTGCGAATTACCTTCTGCACCCAACACCACTCGCTGTCCCTGCGGCTTGATATCATAATCTTCGATATCATCTCGCCCTTTGCTGTTTACTTGCGATGCCTTGTAAACCTCACTGCGCATAATCTTGTTGTAACGCGTCACCGCCTCGTCTTTCAGCGGAGCTATATGTTCTCTGGCCTGTTGATACCACAGCGCCATATGTTGCCGATACCAAGCCGGCATATCCGCAAATTCTATTCCGTAAACCAGCCAAGGTATCAACACCACCGCTGCCGATATCACTCCCAATGTTCCGAAAAATATCCACGGATGTATCAAAGGAAATAACACCAATCGTGCCAGCTTATTCAACCATTTGAATATCCCTTTGGCCGGCCCGATATCATCGTCTCTGCCAGTCCGCCCGAACATTATTTTGCACTCCCGTATTTTGTCTTCATTTCCTCAATTTTTTCCGTACTTATCCGCTCAAACAGCGGCTCTCCTACCACAAACGGCTCACCGCCCCGCAAAGCAGTCATCTCTTTGGCAACATCAAACCCTTTCAGTTCTACTTGCGGCATATTCAACTTTGCCAGCAGCTTTGCCGCCGTATCCGGCATTATCGGCGCACACAACAATGCAAAAATCCGTGCCAAATTGATACACGCCCGCAAAATCACCTTGGCTCGTTGCTCATCTTCCTTAATCACCGACCATGGCTCTGCGGCAGAAATATAATTATTTCCCTCTACCCAAATCGCCCGCAGCTCACCCAAGGCCTTGCGAAATTCCATCTCTTCCATATATTTGATATAATCACTAACTCGCTGTTGCAAAGCATTTATCAGTTCTTTTTCTGCAGCACCGTATTCACCGCCCTCCGGCACTTGTTCTCTCCATTTGGAAGCGGTCATCTTCAACACCCGCGACACAAAATTTCCCAAAACGCCATTTAAATCCTTATTTACAGCGCCGGCAAACAAATCCCAATTAAACGAGGCATCCGACGATTCCGGCGAATTTGCCATAATCCAATAACGCCAATAATCTGCTGGAAATTCTTTTATTGCATCCTCGGCAAAAATACCGCGGTTTTCCGACTTCGAAAATTTGCCGCCCTCATATGTCAGATAGCTGAACCCTTTTAAGAAATCAACTTGCGTCCAATTTTCTTTTGTTCCCAACAAAGTCGCCGGAAAAGTAATCGAGTGATAAGGCACATTATCCTTGCCCATAAACTCCACATGGCGCACTTTTTCAGGATTGAGCCACCACTCTTGCCAACTGCGGTTGGCCTCATCTTGCTTGACCCACTGTTTGGTAATACCGATATAACCGATAGGCGCATCAAACCATACATAAAAGACCTTGCCTTCATAACCGGCCTTATTTACCGCAAATCCCCATTTCAAATCACGAGTGATGCACCGCTCCTGTAAGCCTTCTTTCAGCCATTTTTGCGCGATTGTATAGGCAACATCCGGCCAAAAAGGCTCCTTGGTCTTTACCCATTCGGCCAGTTTTCCTTCCAATTTCGGCAAGTTCAAGAACAAATGCTTGGTCTCGCGCACTTCCAAATTTTTCGACCCCGAAATTGTGCTTCTGGCATCAATCAGTTCGGTCGGCTCCAGCACCCGCGTACAATTTTCGCATTGATCACCTCTGGCCTTATCATATCCGCAATAAGGACAAGTTCCCGTGATATACCTGTCGGCCAAAAACATCTTATCATCAACCGAATAAACCTGTTTAATGCTTTTTTCTTCGATATAGCCGTTTTTATCCAACTGCTCAAAAATATGATACGTGGCCTCTTTATTTTCCGGAGCCGAGGTGCGTCCGAAAAAATCAAACGACAAATTAAAATCTTTATACGTTTTGGCGTGGCGTGCATGGTTCATATCACAATACTCCTGAACTTCCATTCCGGCTTTCAACGCCCCAACCTCCGAGGTTGTTCCGTGTTCATCGGTTCCGCAAATGTATAAAACCTCGTTCCCCATCATTCGCTCAAACCGTGCATATACATCCGATGGCAACAAGCATCCGGCCATATGCCCCAAATGCGGCACTCCGTTAATATATGGCAAAGCTGAGGTTACTAAGATTTTAGACATTTTATTTCATACTCCCGTTATTTAATTTATTTCTTTATACCAGCTCAACTTATCCCACTTTAATCCGATTCTCAAGCAAAAAATCGCTTCAGCAGCATTCTTCCACAAAAAAAACGACGGTTGAGACCGTCGTTCCAATTTTTTTGGCAAACCGCATTATTCCAATACCACGCCGATATTTGGCACGCTTACCGTTCCGCCGTTCAGGTCATAGAACTTGACCACCTGTGAATCAAATTCAAAATCCGAACCGGCAATAGTTCCGGTAATCTGCTCAATATAATTCAGCACCGTGCCCGTAAATGACTTATAAACCACCGAGTTTGATTTTGCCACATAACGCACCGTACCCATTATAAAGTAACCATAATCCGCACTGTTGCTTGGCGCGTGTTTGTAGGCCACCGCGATTCCGCACTCTGCGGACAATTGGTTCATCAAACCGGAATACTCCGCCGCCGTCAGACTGCTTTGGGTGCAGGTAAAATCGCTGTAGGTAATACCGCTTTGGTATTTTGCTGTATAAATTTGATACACCCCGCTGTTGTTTACCAACACATTCAAAAACACTTCTTTGGGCGCCTCATAGCCGTTTTTCCAACTTACCGTGGCATAAACTTTCAAAATATCTCCCGGTAAATCAATCACATCCGGCTCTGGATCTGGATCAGGGTCTGGGTCAGGGTCCGGATCGGGCTGAGCTTCTGCCTTAATAAAGATTTTTTTGCTCTTCACCAACACATTAACCTGCTGATAAGCACCAATCTTATACACCAAAGCATACTCTGCCTGCAACACCTCAACAAATCCGTCCTGCGCGCCCAAAGATGTAACTCGGCGTACCAATTCAAATTTGTTTGTGCAAGGATAGATTATGGTGTCTTTGCCGTTGCTATTATATCTCAACCCCAAATCAACCCGCACCGTGTCCTTAAGTCCGTTGGAATATTCAAAAATCACCGCATAGCGATAGCTTTCTCCAGCCAAAGTGTCCAGCTCAACGCTATTTGCCCCGACAGCTGCAACCGAACCTGCCGCACCATTAACCTGATAATGATACCCGATGTTCATCGTAAACTCGCTGTTCGACAAGGCATATTCACCATTTGCGCTGCGCCCTTTGATTGTTCCGTCAGCAATAACCTCATAACATTCAATCGGCGAAATCTTTGGTGCATTTCCGACAAAATCTTCTTCATCCTGACACGCCGTAAACATCGACAAAATCGCCATCACAGCCAATAATGCCACCACCAATTTTCTAATTTTCTGCATAATTTTTTATATTTTATAAGTTAACAATAATAAATAATTGTCTGTTGGTATACTCCAAACCTCGCAAAATTGCAAGAAAAAAGACACCTTGCCATTTTGCAAAGTGTCTTTGGTTAAAACCCGCACTATATTTTGGCTAAAACATAATCCAAAATATCGCGTGAATTGTAAAGCACGCTCATCCTGCTGTGGTCAATTGCATCCCAAATAAACTGATGATATTTATTGGCCATCCATACACGATAAGTCACAATTCCTTCGACTGCCTGCAAATTTCGCGGATTGTCATCAACAAAGAACGACATATCATACCCCGCAACCACTTCGCGCAGCACTGCCTCTTTTGACTGTTCACGTCTGATGCACACCACCGGATTAAACACATCGCCGAAAATCTCTTTCAGATTTTGCTTGCGCATTTCCAAAACCTCAGGCAGCGAAGATATCGCACTAACGATTGCCAAATCACAGCCCGCCTCATTGCGCAACCTTTTCACCACTTCCGGCATCCCGTCAATCGCAGGCAAATGCTGCAATACTTTGGTCTTTTCGAAATAACAGCCGAAATCGCGATATTTCATCGGATTGTGCAAATAATCACTGATTGTTGCATCAGCCTCTTCATTACTCAAGATGCGTCCGATAAAGTTTTGATATTCGCCTTTCATAGCTTGCCAAAAACTAAGCAAAACCTCGTCCACATCGAAAATTACAATTTTGTCTGACATAATAGTAAATCTTTTAATAATTAAAACTGTCCTGCACCATACTCCCAAAAATAAATTTTGGCAAGTTATTTTTGCTTATCCGCCGCTGCTGAACTCAAAAAATCAGCGATTTTCAATGCTGTTAAAATATTCTTTAGTTCCCGCAGACAATCCGCCTGCCGCCTGTTCGTCGCACACAATCATCCCGTGGCGATGCGTCTGCAGCGCACTCACTGTCCAGCGGTGGTTGATATTTCCCTCAACCGCCTGACACACGGCCTCTGCCTTGCCTGCACCGGTTGCCATAATAATCACCTCTTTGGCATCCATAATCGTTCCAACCCCCACTGTCAAAGCCTGCGTGGGAACTTTTTGCATATCGCCGCCAAAGAAACGCGAGTTATCCTTAATGGTGGAAGGCGCCAAAGTCTTGATACGAGTCCGCGAGGTCAAAGATGAAAAAGGCTCGTTAAAAGCAATATGCCCGTCGCTGCCGACCCCGCCCAAAAACAAATCGATTCCGCCGGCCTTGGCTATAGCTCGCTCATAGCTGTCACACTCTTTGGCATAATCTTTGGTCATTCCGTTCAGAATATGAATATTCTCCCGCTTAACATTAATATGATTAAAAAAGTTCTCAAACATAAAATAATGATAACTCTGCGGGTTATTCTCATCCAATCCGACATACTCGTCCATATTAAAGGTAACCACATTTTCAAAGGATATTTTTTTGTTTTTATACATTGCAATCAGTTCTTTATACACCCCAAGCGGTGTCGAGCCGGTCGGCAATCCCAGCACAAAAGGCTTTGCCGATGTCGGTTTGGCTTGTTTGATACGATAGGCAATATATCCGGCCACAAAGGTTGCACACTTAGCGGCATCTTCCTTAATAATCACTCTCATTTAAATTTCCCCTTTTACAAAATTACCTTTGATTATGGTGTAAACCAACTCCAAATCTTTGTCCAGCACAATTATGTCCGCATCATTCCCCGGAACCAGCAGCCCGATATTTTTCTGCCGCATAATCTGCGCCGGATTCGTCGAGGTCATCCTGACCGCCTTGTCAATCGGTATTCCCCAAGCCACCAAATTCCGAAAACCATCCAGCATCGAAATTGCCGAACCGTTCATCACATTATCCGACTTACGATAAAAACACTTGTCCAAATACAAATCCGGCGTCATCGACAAATCAGTTTTGGCCGGATACAAGGCATCGGTCACCATCACAATCTGGCTCAGCGGCTTACATTTCAACAATAATTTGACCAAATTGGGATTAACATGAACCCCGTCTCCGATAATTTCGCAAGACAATTCCGATTGGATAAGCGCGGCACCTACCACCCCCGGCTCGCGGTGATGCAACGGCCGCATAGCGTTAAACAAATGGGTAATATGCATAATATTGGCCTGCATACCCTCCATCATCTGATCGTAGGTCGCATTGGTATGGCCGGCCTGCAGCACAATATCTTTGCCGACGCAATAAAGCGCCAGTTCGCGCATACCTTTCAATTCCGGTGCCACCGTCATATTTATCAATTTACCCTTAGCGGCTTTATACAATCTCTTCATATAAGCCAAATTCACCGCAGAGATACCATCAGCCGCTTGTGCTCCTATACGCTCCGGTGACAAAAAAGGCCCTTCCAAATGCAGTCCCAAAATCTTGGCTCCACTCTCGCCGCCCATCGCCTCAACAATCGCGGCAATATTTTTCATCAATTGAGCTTCCGGCGCCGCCATACAAGTCGGAATAAATGATGTCACCCCATATTCGGCCAACACTTTTGACATATGCCAAATTGACTTTTTGTCACCATCATCCGTGCCGCAACCGCCGATTCCGTGAATATGCGTATCCACGAACCCCGGCATCACATAGGCTCCACCGACATCCACCACCTTGACATTACCGTCAAATTTTTTTACGGCAAAACGTTCTTCATTATACACATCGGCAATTTTGCCGTCTTTTATATAAACCGCACATCTGGGCATAACCGAAAAGCCGGTCAAAACATTGGCATTGTGCAAACAAACCGCCACCGACATCAACACATCTCCTCAACCTCAAAATTCTATTCGTACAATCACTCGCCTGTTTTTAATGCGATTCTCCGGTATCGGCTCGCCATAAGGGTTCAGATTGGGATAAGCCGGAGAAATTTCAGCCAACCCCACTGCCTTAAAACGATTAATATCCATCGCATTGGCAATCATCGCCCTTACCACCGCACCGGCTCGTGCCCCCGACAATTCCCAGTTCGACGGCAGGATATCCGATTCGTTAGTGTCGTCGGTATGCCCCTCCACTACAATGCGATACTTCTTGTATTTGTTGGAATTAAGCAACAGCGATATCTTTTTGATAACCGGTATAGCCTCGGGTTTTAAGGTAACTGCCCCCTTATCAAATAAGTTTATTGACGTCATTTCCAAGGTGGCCCCGTTGGCATCCGAAGAAATAATTACGCCGCTGTCTTCCAAATTCAAGTCTTTGGCATCATTAATAAAATTGGCAATCGTTCCAGACCCTTCGTCCATTCCCTGCCCGCTACCGAAAGCTGCCGCTAAAGCATACTGAATCTGCGCAGCCTTGTTCTTGTCCAAACTTGATGAGGCAAACAACACAATAAACAACGCCAACAACAATGTCAGCAAATCCGAGTAAGGTATCAGCCAAGTTTCGTCGGGATGATCTTCGTGAGGCGGATGATCGGGCTTCTTTTTAACCATTTTGTATCACCATTTTCTCAATTTCAGAAATTATTGTTCGCGTTGCGATTTACGCTCTGACAAGGGAATAAACGCTTGCAATCTCGATTCGATGGCAATTGATGAAGCGCCTTCCTGCAAAGCCAAAGCCCCCTCCAGAACCATTCGTTTCATCACCACTTCTTCGGAATTCAGCTGTTTGAGCTTATTGGCAAACGGGTGCCAGCACACATAACCGGTAAAAATACCCAGCAAGGTAGCCACAAACGCCGCAGCAATAGAATGTCCCAATTGGTCAATATCGTTCAAATTACCCAAGGCAGCAATAAGCCCGATAACCGCGCCCAAAACGCCAAGGGTCGGAGCATACATTCCGCATTGAGCAAAAATCGACGCCCCTGCGCGGTGCCGCTCCTCCATTTGCTTAATTTCCGCATCAATTACCCCGTAGATAAAATCGCCGTTAAACCCATCCGCCACCATTGTCAACGTCGAACGAATAAACGGATCCGCCACCTCATTGGCGCGCTTTTCAATTGCCATAACGCCTTCTTGCTTGGCCGATTTGGCCACCGACACAAACAGTTCCAAAATCTCTTGTTTAGGGGTAAAACTCCTTCCGAAAAATATCAATTTCAACAGTTTGGGAAAATGTTTCAGCTCTTTCATCGGAAAAGCATTAAAAATCGCCGCTGCCGTACCGGCCAAAATAATCAAAAATGCCGCCGGATTAATCAACGCGTGCGGATCTGCTCCCTTAAGATACATACCGACACCGACTGCCGCTATACCGCCGATAAACCCTATCCAAGTAGATTTTTCCATTTTTGCGTTCCTTAAAAAATATACAGTTAATCAATCTGCCCTCAAGTATAGCTTCCAGAATTTAATTTTAGGTTAAAATTAAGGTGCAAAACTGCAAAAAAAGTAATGATTTTGCTTTCGGAAAATCACACACTGTCGTTATAAATACAACTTTCAACAGCGAGGTTTCGATGATTTTATTTTTAAGCGCGGCTGCGGCCTTAATCTGTGGTTATTTCACTTATGCCGTTGTCGTGGAAAAAATTTTCGGCGCCGATGCTTTACGCACCACTCCAGCAATCTCCCGTCGCGATAATGTTGATTTTATTCCCTTGCCGACATGGCGGATTTTTCTCATTCAATTTCTCAATATCGCCGGTTTGGGACCGGTTTTCGGCGCCATATTGGGAGCTTTGTACGGGCCGGTGGCCTTGCTTTGGATAGTTTTCGGCTCTATCTTCGCCGGCGGTGTTCACGATTATCTCGCCGGAATGATGTCCCTGCGCGAAGATGGTTCCTCGTTAGTCAAAATAGTCGAGAAATATATGGGACGGCGCACCAAATTTGCCTTTCTTACCTTAATGATAGGCTTTTTGCTGCTCTTAGGGGCGGTTTTTGCTATGTCTCCGGCACATATGCTCGCCGATTTGTCCGGCATCGATTTTATTTATTGGATTATCGTCGTATTCGGCTATTATTTTTTAGCCACGCTGTTACCGATTGACAAAATCATCGGCCGTTTTTATCCGCTGTTTGCTCTATTGCTTATCGGTGTAACTTTGGCCTTGCTGGTTGTGTTATTCTTAAGCGACACCCCGTTTTATCCGCAATTGGATTTCACCAACCAACATCCCGAAAAATTGCCGATTTTCCCCTTAATGTTTGTCACTATTGCCTGTGGGGCTTTAAGCGGATTTCACGCTACCCAATCGCCGCTGATGGCTCGCTGCCTGCAAAATGAAAAAACCGGTCGCCTCGTATTCTACGGTGCAATGATTACCGAAGGGCTCATCGCTCTGATTTGGGCCACCTTAGGCATTGCCTTCTATCAAGGAAGCCCTGCATTGTATCAAGCCATTCGCGCCGCGACTCCCGGTGGCGTTGTTCAGGCTGTATCTCAAAGTTATTTAGGCCCCATCGGCGGCACCTTGGCCGTTTTATCCGTAGTATTACTCTCCATCACCTCCGGCGACACCGCTTTTCGTTCGGCGCGCCTCACCATCGGCGATTATGTATTGAGCAAACCCACCTTAACCAAACGTCTGATTATCAGCGCACTGGTCCTTGCCGGCGGCATTGCTTTAAGTTTCTTTGACCTTACTACCATCTGGACATATTTCGGCTGGTCGAATCAATGCTTGGCCGCATTTTCTTTGTGGACTGCGTCATTCTATCTGAGCAAAATGCACAAATGCCCGCTCATTACCCTGCTGCCTGCCACCTTTATGAGCGCAGTATGTCTCACCTACATTATGTATGACAAAATAGGTTTTGGCCTTTCGCTCACCGCCTCAAGCGTTATCGGCTCTGCACTTGCTCTATTGGCAGCGACGGCTTTTCTTCTTGCAAAACACAAAAAATCATAATTGTGACTTGACTTTGTCCGAAAATTATGTTCTTAGTTAAGGCGCTTTGTTTCGGTCTCGTAGCTCAGCTGGATAGAGCAACAGCCTTCTAAGCTGTGGGTCGGGCGTTCGAATCGCCCCGAGATCGCCATTCCAAACCCTTGAATTTTCAAGGGTTTTCTTTTACCTTGATTTTTCGTTCACTGCCAAATTTTCGCACTCAACTACTATTTTTTAGTATTGTTTTTTTGTGCCCTGATTGAAATAATCGCTCGGTATTTAACATTTGCACGGCGGACTTTAGTCGACTTAATTTCATGGTTTTTATGGAGTATAGCTTATGGAAAAAGATTCCGCACTTTCCGGCATAGATTTTTCGGCCGAAGTTAATCTGGCACGTTATATAAAAAGCGTGAGCACCTATCCCATTTTGGATATCGACGAGGAATTTGCAACCGCCAAAAAATATCAGGAAACCAAAGACAAAAAATTGGCCTATAAACTGATAACCTCACATTTGCGGTTGGTTATCAAAATCGCCGCCACCTACAAAGGCTATGGCCTGCCGATGTCGGAGCTTATCGGCGAAGGCAACCTCGGACTGTTGTATGCGGTTGACAAATTTGAGCCCGACAAAGGTTTTCGTTTTTCTACCTACGCCTTGTGGTGGATAAAAGCCTACATCCAAAAATACATCCTCAACTCGTGGTCGCTGGTCAAAATCGGCACCACCGCCGCGCAAAAAAAATTGTTTTTTAATCTGCGCAAAATCAAAAATCGCCTAAATATCATCGATGGACGCGACCTTCAAGATGATGCCTTGCTGCATATTGCTGATTCTCTGGCCGTCAGTGTTCAGGATGTCAAAGATATGAACAACCGCCTGCACTCTCACGACAGTTCGCTCAACAAATTATGCAGTGAAACTGACGATGACGGCGCCGAATGGTTGGATTTTTTGGCCGACAGCAAACCCAACCCAGAAAATTCCATTGCCTACAGCGAAACTTACGCCTACCGCAAAAAATTGTTCACTCAAGCCTTGTCTTGCCTCAACACGCGCGAACACGACATCTTGTTCAAACGCCGGATGCAAGAGGAAGCCTTTACACTCGATGAACTGAGCCGCATCTATGGCATTTCCAAAGAACGCATCCGACAAATAGAACTTAATTCCATCCGCAAAATCCGCAAAAATCTGTCTCTGATATAACCGCATATACCAAGCTGAATCGTTGTCTTCCGACAAATTATGCAATTTGTCAAAAATCTTGTTGACAAACACCAACTATCATATTATTAAAGACAACGATTTAACGGCGGGTTAGCTCAGTCGGTAGAGCGGAGGAATCATAATCCTTGTGTCGTGGGTTCGAATCCCTCACCCGCTACCAATCTTAAAACAGATGTCCGAACCGGCATCTGTTTTTTGTTGTCTATGTAATGTTCTTATTTATGTAATGTTCTTATTTTTGCGCTTTCATTAAAATTACGCCGCTGTAAGCATCTCACAACGGCGCAAGTTTTTTCGTTTCTTGTATATCCCTGTCCGGTTAATAATCAGCCTCTTTCACCGCCTTATCGGTTGCAAAATCTGCCGTTCTCTGCACGGTATTATTCAAACTTTCGCTAAAAGACGATTTATCAAACTTCCGTCTGGCCTCATCAACATATCCGTTATCATACAACCATTTTCCGCCCCACGCAATACCGGCCAAAATCACCAACCAAATTACCGCTTTCATCGTTATTTTCTCCTTATTCTTAAATGTTAAAGCCTGTTGTTTATCATTTTTTGCCGCCTGCTGTCGGCATTTATATCCTTATCTGGCTATCCCGCAATATAAATCGGATTTTTTAATATCTCCTTAATTTTGTTATTTTATCAATAATATTGCTTGCTCTTGCTCAAAAATGATATAAAATGAGCCGATACTTAAAATATAACGAGGACAAAATGAGTAAAGCTAATTCTAAAGAGCCGGTGGTATTACAGGTCTTGCCGGAGATGAACCATGGCGGGGTTGAGATGGGCACCGTCGAAATAGCGTCGGGATTACAAAACGCCGGCATCAAAAACTTTGTTGCCTCCTCCGGCGGACGAATGGTTTATGATTTACAAAAGCTCAAAGTCAAACACTTTGAACTTCCCCTAAAGACCAAAAATATTTTCAAGATGTACATCAACTCCAAAAAGTTGGCCAAAATCATTAAAGAAAACAGTATCAATATTGTCCATGCCCGCTCACGTGCTCCGGCTTGGAGTGCCTATTGGGCAGCAAAAAAAACCGGCGCGATTTTTCTCACCACTTACCACGGAACCTACGGCCTCGGTTTTTTGAAAATTAAGAAACTTTACAATCGGGTTATGACCTATGGCAAATTGGTTATTGCTATCTCCGAGCATATCAAAAAACACATTATGCGCGAGTACAAAGTACCCGAAGAAAAAATCCGTTTGGTGCACCGCTGTGTCAACCTCGACACTTTCAGCCCCGAGCAAGTAAGCCAAGAGCGCTTAATCAAAACCATTTCTGACTTCAACATCCCCGAAGACAAGCCGATTATCTCCCTCATCGGTCGCGTAACACCGTGGAAAGGGCAAGCCTTGTTGATTGAAGCACTTTCCAAAGTTCGGCATCAGGATTTTTATTGTCTGATTGTCGGCTCGGACCAAGGCCGCACCGCCTACAGCAACAAACTCAAAGATATGGTGGCAAAATATCACTTAGAAGGCAAAGTGCAGTTTATTGACCATAGCTTTGACATTCCGGCCCTGCTGATGCTCTCCGAAATAGTGCTCTCCACCGCGATTGAACCGGAGGCTTTCGGCCGTGCAGCGATTGAAGGTCAGGCTTTCGGTAAAATTGTCATTGCCTCCGATATCGGCGGCTCATTGGAAAACACCATCGATGGTGTCACCGGCAAATTGTTCAAAAGCGGCGATGCTCAGGATTTGGCCGATTGTATCGACTGGGCACTTGGCTTATCCGAAGCCCAAAAGGCTAAAATCGGTGCCGCTGCCGTCAAAAATATCAAAAACCGCTTTACGAAACAAATTATGTGTGATAAAACTATCGCTGTTTATCGCGAACTTATGAAATAATAAAATAAAAAAGAGAGGAATTGTAGAATTATGGTTGCAATAAAATTGCCGGATGGCAGCATAAAAGAAATGGCCTCAGGGGCCAGCGGACTAGATTTGGCGGCCGCAATAAGTCCCTCTTTGGCAAAAGCCGCATTGGCGGTCGAAATCAATGGCGAATGCAAAGACTTAGCCACCCCGCTAACCACCGATTCTACCGTTCGCATCATCACCGCCAAGGACAAAGAGGGTTTGCACATCTTGCGCCACACCTGCTCACATATTATGGCTCAAGCCGTCAAAGAGCTGTGGCCGGATGTTCAAGTCACCATCGGACCGGCGATTGATAATGGCTTTTATTACGATTTTTCGCGCAAAGAGCCGTTTACTACCGACGACTTTGCCAAAATCGAAGACAAAATGCACGAGATTGTTAAGCGCGATGAGAAGATTGAGCGTATTGTAATGCCTCGCGCAGAAGCAATTAAGTTTTTCGAGGATTTAGGCGAGCATTACAAAGCCGAAATCATCCGCGATTTGCCCGAATCTGAAACCATAAGTCTTTACCGGCAAGGCTCATTTACCGACTTGTGCCGCGGGCCTCACCTGCCCTCTACCGGCAAGGCCGGCGATGCTTTCAAATTGACCAAAGTTGCCGGAGCTTACTGGCGCGGCGATTCGTCAAAAGAAATGCTACAGCGCATTTATGCTACGGCTTGGGCGGATAAAAAAGACCTCAAAGCCTATCTTGATATGTTGGAAGAAGCAGCCCGCCGTGACCATCGCAAACTGGGACGCGATATGGATTTGTTTCATTTTGAGCCCGAATACGCTCCGGGAGCTGTATTTTGGCACGATAAAGGCTACAAAATTTATCGTCGTTTGATCGAGTATATGCGCAACCGTCAAGAACACAACGGCTATGTCGAAATTTGCACGCCGCGGGTGATGGACAGGGTTTTGTGGGAAACATCCGGCCACTGGGAAAAATACGGCGCACACAACTATTCCGGTCAAACCGAAGACGGTAAATGGTTTTGCATCAAACCGATGAACTGCCCCGGAGGCCTGTTGGTCTACAAGCAGGGCATCCGTTCTTATCGTGATTTGCCGTTGCGTATGGCCGAGTTTGGCAAAGTTAATCGCTATGAGGCATCGGGATCGTTGATGGGGCTGATGCGGGTTAGAGAATTCACCCAAGATGATGCCCACATTTTCTGCACTCCGGCCCAAATGGAAGAAGAGTGCATCACCACCTTAAAGTTGATTTTGGACATTTATTGTGACTTTGGTTTCAAGGATGTCAAAATTTATTTATCGACTCGTCCGGAAAAACGAATCGGCTCCGATGAGATTTGGGATTTGTGCGAAAAATCGCTGGCAAATGCCCTGTCAACTCATGGTTATGCCTTCGAAATCAACGAGGGTGAGGGTGCCTTCTATGGCCCCAAGCTAGAGTTCATTCTGCGTGATGCCATCGGCCGCGAGTGGCAATGCGGCACCATTCAGGTAGATATGAACCTCCCCTCAAGATTTGATATAAGTTATATCGGCGAGGATGGAGAGCGTCATCAGCCGGTAATGTTGCACCGTGCTTTGTTTGGTTCGATTGAAAGATTTTTAGGCATCTTGATTGAACATCACGCCGGCCGATTACCGCTGTGGCTGTCGCCCAACCAAGTTGTTGTTTGCCCGATTGTCAGCGAATTTGACGATTATGCCAATGAAGTTGCCGCCACATTATCCAAAGCAGGTTTGTCGGTTACAACCGATTTGCGCAACGAAAAAATCAACTACAAGGTACGCGAGCATTCGCACGCTAAAACTCCGGTAATTGCCGTAGTCGGAGCCAAAGAGCGGGAAAACAAGACTGTTACCATTCGCCGCATCGGCTCGGACAAACAAGAGGTTTGGTCACTTACCGAATTAGCTACTGCTCTGCAGCAAGAAGCTAAGATGCCGCATTCTGATGAGTAAACAGATGGATTATAACACACAGGATATTGAGCGTTTGCGTGAGGCCATTAAATTGTCGGCCTCTTTCCTGTCGTCCCCCAATCATTTAGACGGCGGTCCGTTTGGTGCGGTTATCTACCAAGCTGATACCTGCATAGCCAAAGGGTGGAACCATGTACTCTCCGCTCCTGATGCCACCGCTCATGCCGAGGTTACCGCCATCCGCGAGGCCTGCAAAAACTTGCAAACATTTGATTTGAGCGGCTGCGTACTCTACAGCAGTTGCGAGCCTTGCCCGATGTGCCTTATGGCCGCAAAATGGGCTAATATCAGCCGCATCTTTTTTGCCGCCACTCGCGAAGATGCTGCTGCCATCGGTTTCAGGGATGATGAACTTTACAAATTGCTCAAAGACGGTGTCTACGCCACCCCGATTGAAGAATGCAGCAGTGAAGCTGCCGAAGTTATGTCGCAGTGGTACTCCAGCTACGCCTCAACTGCCTACTATTAATCCCCCCCACACACACTCTCATAATATTTCGTATTTATGGGATATTAGTCGTAAAATTGCCGAAACAACCGCAATAACTGATAAAAATTTATGTTTTTTGCCCCGACAAAACGATTATCTGAAAATGGTGCTGAACTGTTCGGATTCATCGCTGCAAAAAGCTTTCAATTCATTTAAGCAAGGGATAATTTCTCGAGGCGAAAAAGAAATAACCTATTGGCAAAATGAAATTTCTGTTATAAAAACATATTCAAAAGCCGAGGCCATAACTCGTCTGATAAGCTCACTAAAGCTCAACGAAAAAATTAACTCAATAAATGCCTATATAAATCAGTTAAGGAGTTAAAATGCATATTGATGAAATACAGAATGGTGATTGTCGAGAGTTAATTAAGTCCATTGATAATAACTCTATCGATTTGATTTTAAGTGATATTCCCTATGGCATTTCTGCAGATACATGGGATGTTATTCACCAAAACACCAATTCGGCATTGCTTGGCTCCAGTCCGGCACAAATAAAAGCCGGCAACATTTTCAAAAAAAGAGGAAAGCCCTTAAACGGATGGTCCGAAGCTGATAAACTCATCCCCAAACAATATTATGATTGGGTATTAACTTGGGTTTATGATTGGTTGCGAGTATTAAACCCCGGAGGCAGTGCTTTTGTATTTGCCGGCAGACGGATGGCTCATCGTTGCATCTGCGCCTTTGAAGATGCTGGTTTCATATACAAAGATATGCTTGGCTGGGACAAGCAAAAGGCAGCTCATCGAGCTCAGCACATCAGTTGCGTTTTTGACCGAAGAAATGATTACATTACTTCTCATAAATGGACAGGATGGCGCGTCGGTAATTTGAGGCCTATATTTGAACCTATTTTGTGGTTTATGAAACCCTACAAAATAGGGGGCACACTGGCAGATAATGTCTTAGAGTACGATTTAGGCGCTTACAACGAGAACATACTGTCAAAATATCATCAAAAACCTGACAATATTTTTCATATTGAAGCTCAAACAACTGATAAAGGGTTGCATCCAACTCAGAAACCATTGCAGCTAATGAAATTATTAATTGAATTAACTACTAAAAAAAACCAAATAGTTTTGGATCCATTTGCCGGAAGTTCAACAACCCTGATTGCCGCACTTGAATTAGACCGTCATTTTATTGGCTTTGAACAAGATGAAAATTATTTTACAATTTCACAAAATAGAATCTTGAACACTCGACAAACACTGTCTCAAACAACACTTTTTGACGCCATTGCATTAGGGTAAATATTCAACTTCTGCTTAAATCAAGCAAAAACGCCGTAAAACTTTCAGCTTACGGCGTTTTGCGGTTATGGTACAACTTTTTTAGCGATATATGGGAAACTGCTCGCACAATGCAACAGCTTTTTGTGTCGTTTGCGCTATCACCTCCGCCTCGTTGTTGCATCCTATCGCCTCAATCACATCGGCAATCATATTACCAATTGCCACAAACTCTTTTTCGCCAAAACCGCGTGTAGTACCGGCCGGTGTTCCCAGTCGGATACCCGAAGTAATTTTCGGCGGCTGCGGATCAAAAGGTATGGCATTTTTGTTGCAGGTAATATGTGCCTTATCCAAGACATCTGCCGCCACATCGCCGGTCACATTTTTCCTGCGCAAATCCACCAACAATAAATGTGTATCCGTGCCCTGCGATACCAAATCAAACCCGCGTTGCTGCAGTGTTTCGCCCAAAATCTTAGCATTTTTAACCACTTTCGATGCATAATTTCTAAATTCTGCACTCAAATCTTCTCTAAAACAAACCGCCTTGGCTGCAATCACGTGCTCCAACGGTCCACCTTGTATCCCCGGAAAAACTGCCGAATTTATCTTCTTGGCAATATCTTCGCGATTAGTCAGTATCATCCCGCCGCGCGGACCGCGCAAAGTCTTGTGCGTAGTGGTGGTAACAACATCAGCCGTCTCCAAAGGATTTGGGTGCACACCTCCGGCCACCAGTCCGGCAAAATGAGCCATATCCACCATAAGATAAGCCCCAATTGCATCAGCAATTTTCCGAAATCTTGCAAAATCAATAATCCGCGGATAAGCCGACCCGCCGGCCACTATTAGCCGCGGTTTATGCTCATAAGCCATTTTTTCCACTTGGGCATAATCAATCAGCCCATCATCAGCTCTAACTCCATAGGACACCGCATTAAGCCATTTGCCCGAGAAAGAAACCTTGGCACCGTGCGTCAAATGACCACCGGCATCCAAACTCATCCCCAAAATGGTATCATTAGGCCTAAGCAGTGCCACATACACCGCCATATTGGCTTGACTGCCCGAATGCGGTTGTACATTAACAAACTCAGCATTAAACAACTTTTTGGCGCGTTCAATCGCCAAACTCTCAATCTCATCTACAAACTCGCACCCGTGATAATAGCGCTTATTCGGATACCCTTCAGCATATTTATTGGTCAGGATTGACCCTTGCGCTGCCAACACCGCCCTTGAAACAATATTTTCCGAAGCAATAAGCTCAATCTGCGACTGCTGACGCTGCAATTCTTTATCAATCAGCGCCGCAATTTCCGCATCTTCTTCCCGTAAATTTTCATCACAATTCATTATATTTTTTTCTCCTCTATCCCAATTCTGCGATTCGCCGTATGTGCCTCTCACCTTCCGAAAACGGCGTACTCAAAAAAATCTCCAAATACTTAAACACCTCATCTTTACTTTGCGTCCGTGCGCCAAATACCGCCACATTGGCATCATTATGTTCGCGAGCCAAAGCCGCTACTTGTTCATTATATAACAAAGCCGCACGGATTCCTTTATGACGATTGGCAGCTATCGAGACACCTATACCGCTTCCGCAAATCAAAATCCCGACTTCGGCCTTTTTATCCACAATATAATCAGCCAGTTTATCGGCAATCAACGGATAATCACAAGTATCAGCATTATAAGTTCCCAAATCGACCAACTCAATTCCCTTTTGTTTGTAACAATCTATTATTTCAGATTTCAAAGCAAATCCACCGTGGTCGGCCGCAATAGCAATTTTCATTTTCACTCCTTTATCAACATTTTTTGCTATCATATAATAAATTTTGCAATAAAAAACACTTTTTTTAAAAAAATCTATTGACTGCGGAAAATTTTAATGTATATATGTGGGTACCGATTGAGAGAACGGTGACGATTGGCCGGTTGGCAGAGTGGCTCATGCAGAGGACTGCAAATCCTTGTACATCGGTTCAATTCCGGTACCGGCCTCCAATCTTACAATTACCGTATTCCGGCTTAGCTCAGCGGTAGAGCAATCGGCTGTTAACCGATCGGTCGCCTGTTCGAATCAGGCAGCCGGAGCCAAAAGAAACAACAACCATCCGTAAGGATGGTTGTTGTTTTTTCGGATATCGCTATCTGATAAGAACGCCCCCCCCCCAAGGTCGCCTGTTAGGTCATTCTTATTTTTACCAAAAATCGCTTGATTTTTATAAATTATATGCTATTCTCCCCTCGCTTGAAGCACTTACTTCAAGATTTGTTTAACAATTTCGTGGGAGGACAGCCATTGTCTGCACCACGAACCTAAATGTAAGGTGATTTAAATGGCTAAAACTAAGAAAAAAATTTTAGGTTTAATCAAGCTGCAAATCCCTGCCGGCAAGGCTAACCCGTCTCCTCCGGTTGGTCCGGCTTTGGGACAAAAGGGCTTGAACATTATGGAATTCTGCAAGGCTTTCAATGCCGAAACTCAAAAGATGGAGCCCGGCATTCCGGTTCCGGTAATCATCACGGCATACGAAGACAAGTCTTTCACATTTGTAACCAAACTTCCTCCGGTTGCTTATTACTTGAAAAAAGCTGCAAAACTGCAGTCTGCTTCTAAGGAACCGGGAAAAGTTATTGCCGGTCAGGTAACTTTGGCTCAGGTAAAAGAAATTGCCGAAACCAAACTGCCGGATTTGAATTGTACAACAGTAGAGTCGGCTATGAATATGGTAAAAGGTCAGGCCGTTTCTATGGGTATCAAAGTAGTGGAGTAAGCCGATGGGAAAAAGAATAGAAAATGCATACAAATCTTTGGATAAGAATCAGGCTTATTCTTTGAAAGACGCAGTTAAAATCGTCAAAGAAAATGCTAAGGCCAAATTTGACGAAACCATTGACATTGCTATCAACTTAGGTGTTGACCCCAAATATGCCGACCAGATGGTAAGAGGCGTTTGCTCTCTGCCGCACGGGACCGGCAAAACTATCAGGGTTGCCGTTTTGGCTCAGGGCGAAAAAGCTGACTTAGCCAAGGCCGCCGGAGCTGATATTGTCGGCGCCGAGAATTTGATTGACTCGATTTTGGCCGGCAAGATTGACTTTGACCGTTGCATTGCCACTCCCGATATGATGGGTATGGCCGGCAAGGTAGCTCGCGTTTTGGGTCCCAAAGGCTTGATGCCGAACCCGAAATTGGGCACGGTTACCACTGATGTTGAAAATGCTGTCAAAAAAGCCAAGGCGGGTGAAGTTCAGTATCGCGTTGAGAAAGCCGGTATTGTTCACGCCGGTATCGGCCGCGCCAGCTTCACAGAAGATCAGCTTTATGAAAACACCAAAGCCTTTATTGATGCAATCAATAAGGCCAAACCCTCCGGAGTAAAAGGCACCTATATGAAAAAGGTTTCCTTGAGCTCAACTATGGGCGTGGGCATCAAAGTTGACCTCAACGCTTTGTAATTTTGCTTAAAAGCAAGCGTTCAGCTCCCGAGTCGCAAGCTCGGGAGCTTTTCATTTATTGCATCATTCTCACCTCTTCTTCTTTTTCCCTTCTCCTTTCCTCTTCCTTTTTCCCTCCTCTCTTTTCTTTTTTCTGTCACCCCTTCGCCGCATCGCAGCGAGTAAGGGGTCTCATCGTCACAAGAGGAATGTCACCCCCGAGCCGTTTGCAGAACGGCGAGTAAGGGGTCTCCCGACCATTATGCACCCAAAGCCCTTGCTGTCACCCCTTCGCTGCATCGCGGCGAATAAGGGGGCT
>JAFUEX010000008.1 GCA_017470165.1 Alphaproteobacteria bacterium | reverse complement strand
AGCCCCCTTATTCGCCGCGATGCAGCGAAGGGGTGACAGCAAGGGCTTTGGGTGCATAATGGTCGGGAGACCCCTTACTCGCCGTTCTGCAAACGGCTCGGGGGTGACATTCCTCTTGTGACGATGAGACCCCTTACTCGCCATTATACCGAAGTTTTTGGCTAAAGTACACGGTTTTGTTGCAAAAAGATGTTAAAATATTAATTTTCTAGCTCTAGCACGTTTAGGAAATTCTTTACTCTCAATCATATAAAAGAATATAAAGATTAAAAACCCCTTTTATGAACTGTCCCCCGAAAGTTGGACAGTTCACAAAAAACGGTTGCTTTGATACAGTGATGCACTCATCGTACCTATTTAATCTTTGATACGTTTATCATTTATTTTCTTAACTTCAGCAACCTGATTTTCATCAAACATTGCATAACCGGAGGCAGTATAAGTGATTGGTTTGATTTTGCCTTCTTTCATCCAATAACGAATGGTTGAAACCGGAAGTTCTGCCAATTTTGCAAACTTGGCAATCGTAAGAAGCTTTCCTTGCGGTTCTTTTTTTTCAACATCAAGCAAATCGATCATCATTTTGAGCGAGCGGTTGAAAGCCGTCAGCATAAACTTATAATAAGGCTCGCTGTTGTCTTTGGTTTGATATGTTTCCAAGGCACTCAAATATCTTTTACGGTCAATTTTTCTGATGATGATCGGCGCATAACCGCTCTTAAGCAGCATACTGTTAAGGAGCAATCGCGCTGTCCGACCGTTGCCGTCAACAAACGGATGAATTGAAACCAAGCGATAATGTGCTTCTATGGCTTTTAGTAATGCATCATCACTTTTTTCGATTAACCATTTACCAAAGTCACGCATTAAATCCGGCACTTTGAGCGGATTGGGTAAAATCGTCTGCGAACCCGATATCCGAACTCTGACCGAACGATAAAAGCCGGCATTCGTGTCATCTATACCCGATAAAATGATTTTATGAATCTGCAATACATAATTTTCATCAATTTTAACCTTATTTTTAGCGGCAAGACAGATAAAATCAAAAGCGTTAGCGTGATTTCTGGCTTCCAAATAGTCATTTATCGGTTTAGCGCCGGTGGTAATTTGCTCTTCAATTGCCAGTTCGGTCTCACGCCTTGTTAAAGTATTACCTTCAATCGCGTTTGAAGTATAAGCAAGCTCGGTCTTGAGCCATTTATCCAAAACTTTTTGATTGTCCTTATTTTGCAATAACTTTTGCAGTTTTTTGCGGTTTTCTTCAATTTTAGAGCGAGTTTCCTGCATACCAACCTCATACTTCATAGTTTTAATATATTTAAACTATAAACTTTAAATGGTTCGTTGTCAAGTTTATACTTCATAGTTTAAAAAATATCTAACTATAGAGCGAAATGTATCCATTAGAAAATCTATTCTTTACACGTCCTTATTTTAATTGATTTTATAAATATCCGACAGGAACAATCGTAACATTCTCAGCTAATGGCATATATGTATCGGCCATGCAAACAACGGCTCCTTCACCGCATTTTTGCTTTAAGACATTTTCTATAACCTTAAATGCTTTAATGTCGCCTTTATCAGGATTGCTTTTCTTTTTAACTTCTATTGGATACAAAACACCATTTTCTTCTATTAAAATATCAATTTCACGTTTGTCTTTATCGCGGTAATAATAAATATTTGGTCGTTTTCCATTGTGCCAATAGCTTTTAAGAATCTCAGAAAAGACGTAACTTTCCAACATATTACCTGCCATTGCACCATTTTCTAATGTTTCAGGAGAATTCCAACCGGTTAAGTAACAGGCCAAACCGGTATCTAAAAAGTGTATTTTGGGTGATTTAATCAATCTCTTAGTTATATTTGTATAATAAGGCTCTAAAAGATAAATTACACCGGTTGTTGCAAGAATCGACAACCAAGATTTTACCGTCGGAACAGAAATTCCTATTTCATCAGCAATGCTGGAATATTCTAACTCTTGAGAAGTTCTGGCTGCTAATATCTTCATAAATTTCAAGAAATCTAACTCATTTTGAACAGATGTTAAAGATTTAACATCTCTTTCCAGATATGTCTGAATATATGAATCATAATAAACGGACCAAAAATCATTATCTGCCTGATATAATTTCGGATAGCTCCCTTTCCATGTCATTTCATAAATTATTGGTAAGGTTGTTTCAGTAGCGTTTTTCTCCTTTGTTTTTATATATTCTAATGTCGGCAAAAATGGTTGAACATCAGGATGACCGCTTTTTTCATTTTGCGACAAACCTTCCAATGTTAAAATACCGACACGACCGGCTAAACTCTCGGTTACGTTTTTCATCAAATGAAACTGCTGTGAACCGGTTAACCAGAACAGCCCATTTTGCTTCTTTTCATCTACTATCGCTTTGATATAAGCGAATAATTCCGGAGCATACTGGACTTCATCAATCAAAACAGGTGCCGGATATTTATCAAAAAAAGCTTTTGGATCAGATTTAGCTAACTCTCTGATAGAAGGAATGTCTAGAGAAACTTTCAAACGTGGCTTTTCTTCACAATTTTCAAATACGGTTGTTTTACCAACTTGACGAGGTCCTCCGATAAAAACTACCGGAAAAAACGAGCTTAACTTAAGAATTTCTCTTTCTATTGTTCTTCTAATGTACATACAAAACTCCGACCAAAACGAAAATTATAATTTAAAATAGTCTGATTTTATGAAAATGTCAATACATATTAAGTATATACGAACAGGAATCCTTAAAACGCCGTCCATTATTTAATAAATGGCTCTTGGCAAGCAAAATACCCCCAACATAGCTAGTTATAAGCATTTTTAGTTTATTGTTTGCCACGGGTCAAAAATGAGTATTATTTTTTGAATAGATCTGAATGCGAGCCGATATGAACAGCGTACAAAACGAGTTCTGCCTTTACCACCTTATAAACCAAAAGCAGATCAGGCTTAATATGACATTCGCGATAATCTTTATAATTGCCGGTTAAGCAATGATCTTTATACTTTTTAGCCAACGACTTTTCGTTAAGCAACGTATCTAAGACAAGTTTAAGTTCTGCTTTGTCTTTAGCTTTCTTAATCTTTTTCACTTCTGTCTTAAAGGCAGAAGAAACGACCAGTTCCAGCATTAGTTAAAGTCCTAAATCTTCCCACAGTTCATCAGTATTTTTATAGTGTGTTAAATCCTTTTTGGCTTCAACATCTGCAATAACCTGTTGTAACCTTTCATTAGGTTCATGCTCGGTTTTTAGCGTTGCGCGGAATGGAATGCCTTTTTGTATGATAACTTGAGTTAAAAACATACGGATAGCTTCATTAAGAGTTATGCCTAATTTACTCATAATGCTTTCAGCTTCTTCCTTTAATTTGCTATCCACGCGAGCTTGTATAAGTGTTGTCATGTCATTTCTCCTATATTATGTAATAATATATAATACATAAATCATATAATGTCAATACATATTATGTATATACTTAATATTCATCCGCTCGCATGATTGTCATTACTCTGACTGTTTGCTTTGGATCAGCAGGGTCATTTGATAAATAGCGTAACGTCTTATCATAATAATCAATTTTCCAGAATATTTGATGACATTTTGCTTCAATTTAGACGTGATTGCTAACCAACAGACAAAAAACTCTGCCAAAATGAGCAGAGGTTACAATTATACATTTTATGAACAATCACTCAGCTTTTTGCAATTCGGACAACACGTTTTTAAATGAACCTAAAGCGTTTTCCAAATTTTCTACAATGTCTTGAGCCAAAACCTTCGGTTCCGGCAGGTTTTCAAGATTTTCCAGACTTTCATCTTTAAGCCAAGTGATATCGAGACTGACTTTGTCGCGATTGATAATTTCATCATAAGTAAATTTCTTAAATCGTTCGCTTATCTTCCGTTTTGCGATATTATCGGCGTTATAACATTTAATAAAATCTGCCAAATGCCCTTCGTTTAAGGAATTTGTCACTAAACTCAAATTCATATTGGTTCTTAAGTCATAAAACCATACATCATTGGTGCGATGTCCGTTGTCCAGCGGTGGGTATTTATCAAAGAAAATCACATTAGCTTTGACACCTTGAGCATAAAAGATGCCGGTCGGTAAACGCAAAACCGTATGCAAATTAAATTCATTTAATAACCGACGACGAACTTTTTCTCCGGCACCACCTTCAAACAAAACATTATCCGGCACAACCACAGCGGCACGACCATGAGAATTTAAGATGGTCATAATGTGTTGCAAGAAGTTAATTTGCTTATTTGAGGTTGAAGCGATAAAATCATCACGGTTATACTCTTCTTTTTCCGTTGTAACCGAGCCATCTTCGCCCATGATTTTTAGCCCACCCTGTTTACCAAAAGGGGGATTTGCTAAAACCATATCAAAACGCATATCACCGGCATTCATTAAAGAATTGCCTTCTTGAACAGGAGAATTTTTACCGCCAATACCATGCAAATACATATTCATTGCGCACAGACTGACAATTTGCGCTGTTATATCAACTCCGAACAGTTTATTTTCTCTCAAAGCCTTAATTTTCATTTTGTCTTGAGTTTGCTTTTTCATATATTCATAAGCAAGCAACAAAAATCCACCGGTTCCGCAAGCCGGATCAGCAACTGTCATCTCAGGCGTAGGACGCATAACCTCAACAATAGCACGAATAAGCGGACGCGGGGTAAAATATTGTCCGGCTCCGGCTTTGGTTTCGGTTGCATTTTTCTCTAGCAAGCCTTCATAAACCGCACCTTTGACATCAACATCCAAACCGAGCCAGTTTTCGCCATCGATCAAAGAAACCAAACGTTGCAATTTTGCCGGCTCATTGATTTTATTTGAGGCCTTGGTATAAATAGCTCCGATAATTCCACTCATCTTAGAAAGAGCAGTCAACGTTTCGGAATATTGAGTTTCCAAATCAAGACCAGAGAGCGATTTGAGCCTATTCCAGCGATATTTTTCGGGAATCAATGATTTTTCACCAAGTAAAGAAGTCCGTTCATCATCCATTTTTAAGAACAACAGATATGTCAACTGTGCAACATAGTCCATATAGACAACACCGGCATCTTTTAAGATGGTTGCATACTTCCAAACTTTGGTTACGAGATTGCTTTCAGTCATTTTAGTGTTCCTATAATAGATTGAATTTTGGTATATAATTTTTTGATGTCCTCAAAAAGTCTTTTTAATTCGAGAGATTTGTCCCGAAGAATTTTATTTTCAACGTCATAATTATTAAAAAATTGCATCATCCGTAAAATAATGGCATCAATTTCATCTTTATTTTTTTTGCTTATATACTTATTCGGATTTTCTCTGATTTGTTCAATTATCAGATAAGAATCAAACTCTTTTAACAATTCCCCCTTATATAAATCAGGATTAAAATCATGTAAAAAAGCTCCTTGTCTTTCACAATGAGTACAATATTGATGCCGGTATATAATTAAATCTTCAATAAATCGATTCAGCAAAATGTGGATTTTTATAAATAAGTTCCTGAGCTTTTCATCCTGTATAAGTCCTAATTTTCCAGCATTATTTTTATAAACCGTAAAGTATTCTTGCGTAATAACATATGTGTCTGTTAAATGATTTTGAGTTTTTAAGGTTTTAAAAAGAGCCTCAAACTCTTTTTTATAGCAGTCCATAATAACCTTTAGCTCTTCGTTCAAAGACAATATAGTAATTTTTTCGTCTTTTTGCTTTTCTTTTTCAGAAAGCTTTAAATTGCACTTATATGCCCAATGAGTAGCTATAAGAACAAATAATCCACCAACTAAAGCTCCTAAAAACGATGGTAGCAAATTATTCCAATCTATCATTTTTTCTTTCCTTTGGTTTGGGATTGTTTGTCTTTTTTGATGCGTTCGAGGAGGACGGAAGCTGGTTCGTCATTTGGATCTTGTGGAACAAGTTGACCGGAAAAGGCTTTTTTGAGGATAGATTGCTTGAGTTGGTTAGCTTTTTCTAATCCGTCACTAACAGCTTTTTCTAACTCATCAGCCACCGCAAAACGTTTTTCAATTTTTGCAACAATACGTTTTTGCTCAGAGAGTGAAGGAAGAGGAATAGGAACTTTTTTTATAATTTTTTCATTAAGATTTTTCATTGTCGTTCCCATAGCATTTCTTTCTAAGTGCTGAATACATTGTTGACTTGCAATGTATAGTGCATAAAAGTATGGATAATTTTCCTTTTTTAATCGTAAGAACATACTACCGGTTCCGCACAACCAACCTTCCTGTTGTTCTTCAACAACAGCACATCTTCCCATTTCACCTCTTCTGCCAATTACAATATCATATTTCTTTAACACATATGACTGTAACTGCTTTAATTTTGAAGGTAAAACACAAATATCTTTATTAGGTAAAATAGTTAAATTTTTAATATGGCTTGGATTTACCAAAGGAATAGCATTTTTTACATAATCAGATTTGTGCAGAAGCGAACCAAATGGACCTATTTTTATTAATTGAGCAATATCGTTAATAGTTCCTCTGTGTTTACATTGGTCAAAAGCGGATTTGAGGACGGATTGGCGGTATTGTTTGATTTGTGCTTGTGCGGTTTTAAGGTTTTCAATTCCGTTATCAATCTTGGCAAACAACTCCTCAATCTTCCCCACAATCCGCTTTTGCTCTGCAAAAGGGGGAAGAGGCAAAGATAGTGGTTGTAAAGAAATACGAGTAATCTGTGGTTGTGCCGAACCTGAAATATAAGGTTTAAAATTTACAGAATTAAGATAATAAAATAAGAAATCAGAAGATATTTTTATAAACGGGTGCACCACCATTGCATTTCCATTAATCCATGAAAATGGTTTGGACTTATTGATTGTGCCACAAGTTACACCTCTACAAGTAATTAATATTTCAGAATTTTCATGATTATATTGGTTGTATCTTCCAATTATTCCATTTGCGCCATAGACTGTATATTTACCATCTTTTATAAGTTCTTTTGTAGAAATAGTTTTGGGTTGATATACATCGCAAGTATCAACCAATTTACACTCACACCAATTTAACGGAAGGCTATTCGGCATTGCGATTCTCTATTTATTGTCATTAATATATTTTTGACTATTTTCGTCAAATGAATATTTCAAAATCCTTCTTGGGGCTGAACGAACAACCCTAGGAATTATACGCAAAAAGCCCCATAAACATGCAATGAATAAAAAACCGATGAATATTATTGATAGCACAGATATAATATCTTTTTGAAAATTGATACATGTGTTATAAAGAATCATACCCCATAATATTGTAAATGCACTTATAACACATAACGCATCTAAGCTTTTTTTTCTTCTATATTTTTTTATGTTTTTCATTCCAGGGGCATGGCACTCTATATTTTCTTTTATCCCACTATGCACGAATACTATATCAATAATTTGATTCGTATCAAAATAATCAAAATTTATTATATATTTTTTATCGTTTATTCTTTTTAGTTTTACATTTTGAGATTTATCTTTAACAAATAATTGAATATCAAATATTCTCCCGTCTTCAATACTAATGGTCAACTTATTATTAAACAAATCATCTTTTCTTAGAGCTTTGTCGCCTACATTAAATATTCTATAGTATTTTTCCTTAATACGAGATACGGATTTTCCTTTATATAGTATTTGCATATCATTAGCTAATTTACCACTAAGCATTAAAGGAAATGAAGAATTTTGAACATAACCAAGTCTATATCCATGTTTTAGGTAAAAGCTACAAATGGTAAAAATAGTACCTATTACACCAACAATACCAAAAAAATTTTCCCAATTTTCTATCCAAAAGGTTTTTACTATGTCCAAATATTCCATTTATTTAGTCCTATTTATCTACTTTACTTAGCTTTCCATTTAAATAATTTACAAACGCAGAACAAGTTACTAGCATATATTTTGCCTCTTCAAAGTCTATACTTATACTTTCGTCCATAAGAGCATGGCGAATCCCAGCCTCACCATTTGTAAAATAGTACAGCTTTTTCATACCATCTTCAAGCATATCTGGAATGATAATTCTTTTATTTTTTAATTTTAGCAAAGCTCTGTCTAAAGTACTTTCACCAGTTATATGACGACAGACAGCTTCAACAGCAGAAATACTTTCTTTAATTGAATTACGATAATCAGGATGTGCTCTGTTTGATAATAAAATTAAAGCCTCTTTTAAATGAAGACCTGCTTTTTCAAGAGGTGCATTTATACCATCCTCTATGCTCTTAATCTCGTCTTCATTTGTTATTTCTGTAATCACTTCATCCACAAAACGATAAGCGGAATTTTCACGTTGGAAAATTATGTTACAATTTCTTATAAAATCATTTTTAGTAACAATTCTATAAGGATTATTTGTTTCTAAAAAGGCTAATGTTTCCTCCAACATATCATATACGATAAACCAATCATCCTTTAGTAACACTTTTTTTAAAAAATGATTGCTATAATACTGTTTAATTTCATCAATAGGCAATTTGTATAAACGGAAATATAACCATTTTTGCAATCCATATGCAAAGTTATTATGGGAATCTCTTTCTAAATAAAAACAAAACATATTCCATAAGCTGTTTCGCAAATCTTGATTCATATCATCTCGTTGTATGATATTTGAAATCTCAACCTTCTTTATTCTTTCTGAAAATCTCATCCTATCCTCCTTACGCTACCAGACTCAAGCTCAAGTCGGCCAATAATGGTTCCAGATTGGCTCCGAAAATGGCACGGGCGCGGAAGATTCCTCCTTTATCGTCCATAGCATCTTGAATATCGTCTTTATCCATCTGAACATTGGCAACAATGTAATCTTTAATTCTTTCCAGCCATTCGTTTTGTTCATCGGTAAAAACAACACCTTTTTTGAGTTGACGACCTTTCCAGAGGTTGAAACGTTGATTGGCAACCTTATCAAATTCCTCCAAGTGTTCATCTTGTCCGATAGCAAAACGCACCAGTTGCACCAAATTGGTCAATAAACGAGACGGATCTTTGACGTGCTGAACCTTGTCTTTTTCCAGCTGTTCAAAAGCTCGCCAAATTTCAATCGGTGCCAATGGCGGGCGAGCCTCGCGCATTTTATCTGCCAGCTCTTGAATATTTTGATAAGTCAAACTCCGCTTGCTATACTGGGTGTTATAAATGATGGACAAGGCATCAATTTCATCTTTATTGTCTTTAATAAATTGTTTGAACGATGCAACCACATAATGTGCTTTTTCGCTATTGATATCAGTCGAGATAACTTCATCTCTCGTCAATTCGTCAATATAAATGCCGGTTTTAGCACTCATATCCATTAAAATGTTACGAAAACTCGGTTTATTGAACGGTTTAACAGCGTCTTCTTTAATTTGTTCAATTTCACTCTCCGATTTACCTTCCTGCTTGTCGGCATCAACCGCATTAAGCAAATTGCCGGCAATTTCATGCAAAGACAAACCGCCGGTTGTCTCTTTGATCTTCTCTTTTTCAGCCTCATTAAGTTTGCGCTCAATATTAACCAAACGACTGGCAACCGAGCTCAAAGTATCATCATCAGTTTTACCTTGGGCAATTTGTTCCAACATCTTCTTTAATGATACCGAGCGTTTGCGTTCCAAAGGTTGAGCTGCTGTCTTTTTGCTTTCGGTTACACCAACCGCATCAATCAGATAAAAGAAACCTTTGCCCTCGGCATTGGGAGTGACTTGTTTAAGGTCAGTTTCATTGATTGAACGAACGCCACGTCCCTTCATTTGCTCATAATAAAGCGATGAGCGAACATCACGTAGAAACATCACAACCTCCAGAGGTTTGATGTCTGTTCCGGTAGCAATCATATCAACCGTGACGGCAATACGTGGTTGCGGTGAAATTCTAAACTGTTTAATCAATTCTTCAGGCTTTTCGCCGGTAACATTATAAGTGATTTTCTTGCAAAAATCATTGCCTTGGTTAAAGACTTCGCGAACAATACGAACAATCTCTTCAGCGTGATGATCATCTTTAGCGAAAATTAAGGTTTTAGGCGTCCAAGCAAAATTCGGCTCGCGATTGGGAAACAGATCGGTATAAAGCGAGTTTTTATAACATTCAATGATTGTCCTAATTTGATTTTTTGCTAAAACTGAGCGATCTAAATCATTCTTGTTGTATTCTAAATCCTCATCTAACTGCTCATAAGTAATCTTGCGGGTTTTCTTATCACGAACAGGAACAGGAAAGTCTTTATCCAGCTTACCGCCGTTTTCACTGATTTGCGTTTTAATCCGTAAAACTTGATAATCTACGTTAATACCATCAGCAACCGAACGTTCATAAGGATATTCAGCAACAATGTTGCGATTGAAATAACCAAAAGTTTGTTTAGAAGGTGTTGCGGTTAAACCAACGATAAACGCGTCAAAATATTCCAAAACCTGTCGCCAATCCCCATAAATACTGCGGTGACACTCATCAGTAATGATAAAATCAAAATAATCAGGTGGAAGAGTAGGATTGTAAACGACCTCCTTTGGACGACCTAAAGAGCCTAATTCATAAGCAGAAACTTCTTCATCAGCTTCGTCATAGCTTTCTTCACCGCGCAACATTGAATAAAGACGCTGGATAGTAGTAATGACAATTTCTGCATCTTTATCAACTTGGTTTTGTTGAAGATGTTGTGCGATATAAACTTCCGGAAATAAGCGATTTTCATCAGGAAGACGAAAATTTTCAAACTCTTTTTTAGTTTGTTTGCCTAAGTTATTGCGGTCAACTAAGAATAAAATACGTTTTGCTCCGGCATATTTGAGCAAACGATATGAAAAATTGCAAGCAGTGAAGGTTTTGCCAGCACCTGTGGCCATTTGAATTAAAGCCTTTTTATTTCCTTGAGAAAGAGATTGCTCTAAACCTTGAATTGCTTCAAATTGACAATCGCGCAAAGTTCCTTTTTCTAAGATAGGCAAATGCTGTAAGCGATTGCGCAGAGTATCAGTGTCTTGCAACATTTCATATAATGACTGCGGAGAGTGAAAAGCAAAAATACGACGTGAACGGCAAATATTATCCCTGCCATCGCAGAAAAATGTTTCGTTTCCTGTGCTTTCATAAACGAATGGTAACGGCATGAGCCAATTTTTAACATAATCCGGTAAATGGCAAGCATATCCATGTGATTGATTTTCAATACCACTTAAAGCAACACCGGCTTTTTTGGCTTCGATAATTCCACAAGCTTTGCCATCAATAAACAAAAGATAATCAGCTTCGGTATTGTCATCCATAAGAAATTCGCGAACGGCAACGCCTAAACCTGCTGTGCGGTCAAAATCATCTCGATTTTGGATAATCCAACCTGCTTGTGTCAGAATGTCATCAATTTTTTCTCTTGCTTTTTCTTCCGGAGTTATTGCCATCGTTCAGTCCATAAGTGATTATAAACAAACCTGACGAATTTTAACAGTTATATTAACAAAATCAAGAACAGAATCGGATTTAGTGGAATTAATTAGAACGTCTTTAAGTTAAAGTAAAAACTATATTTTGGATGGCTATTCCCGACCTTACCATCAATAAACAAAAAACCTCCGCAAGGGAGGTCTTTGTTTATTGGAGCAGGTAACGGGAATCGAACCCGCATATTAAGCTTGGGAAGCTCACATTCTACCATTGAATTATACCTGCATTGATTGCCTTATGTTTATCCTTAAAAATTACAAATAGCAACCAAAAAATTTTAGCCTTTAACAAAAGTTTCTTTTGTTTTATTAAACACAACTTTGGGAAAATCCTCTTGCGCTTTGTTCAGATGCCACGCATTGCGTGCCAAAAAGACCAATGCGCCATCATTATCCTCGGCCAAATTCAAGCGATTTGCATCCATAAAGTTTTTCATTGCATTTTTATCTTCGCTTGATACCCAACGTGCAGTAAAATACTGCGTCGGCTCAAACATCACTGGAAGGCCAAACTCATTTTTAATTCTGTCGGCCATAACTTCAAATTGCAATACCCCTACCACGCCGACAATCCATTCGGCACCGACTACCGGTTTGAAAACACTCGCTCCGCCCTCTTCGGCGATTTGTTTTAAGGCATCGCCCAAATGTTTGGATTTTAAGGGGTCAAGCGCGCGCACCGACTTTAATAATTCCGGAGCAAAGGCCGGAATTCCGGTAAAATTGAGTTTTTCGCCTTCGGTTAAACTATCACCGATACGCAACTGCCCGTGGTTGGGAATGCCGATAATATCGCCGGGATAAGCATCCTCGGCCAACTCGCGTTCTTGGGCTAAAAACATAACCGGAGTGGGCACTTTTAAGCCCTTGCCGGTGCGGGATTGAACCAATGTCATACCGCGCTTAAAATGCCCCGAACATATCCGCATAAAGGCAATGCGGTCACGGTGCTTGGGGTCCATATTGGCTTGAATTTTGAATATAAAACCGCTCACCTTGGGTTCGTCGGCCTTGACCATCCGTTCAACCGCAGGGTGCGGGCGCGGTTGTGGCGCAAAAGCGCGCAGGCCTTCTAAGACTTCTCTAACCCCGAAATTATTAATCGCACTACCGAAAAATACCGGTGTCAAAGTCCCTTCCAAATAGGCGTGTAAATCAAATTTGGGGCAAAGCTCATCAATCATCATCACGTCCTCACGCAGTTTGGCTGCTTGATGCGGCGGCAATAATTTATCCAATTTGGGGTCATCAAGTCCGCTGCAAGTTTCAATCGTGGAGTTTACCGTTGATTTGTCGCCGGTTTTAGTCATCAAAATCATTCGGTTGTTTAAAATATCATAACATCCCATAAAATCTTTGCCCGAGCCGACCGGCCAACTGGCGGGAGTAACATCTAAGGCAAGAGTGCGCTCAATTTCGTCAAGCAGAGCAAACGGGTCTTGTCCCTCGCGGTCAAGTTTGTTGATAAAAGTGATAATCGGCACATCGCGCAGGCGGCAGACCTCAAACAATTTTTTGGTTTGGGTTTCGATACCTTTGGCGGAATCAAGCACCATCACCGCTGAATCTACGGCCGTTAACACACGGTAAGTGTCCTCAGAAAAATCTTCGTGTCCGGGGGTGTCGAGCAGGTTAAAAGTGATATTATCATAGTCAAAAGTCATCACCGAGGAGGCAACCGAAATACCGCGCTCTTGCTCAACTTTCATCCAGTCGGAACGAGCGCGGCGCGCTTCACCTCTGGCCTTAACCGCACCGGCTTGTTGAATGGCACCGCCGAAGAGCAACAACTTTTCGGTCAAAGTTGTTTTACCGGCGTCGGGGTGGGAGATAATCGCAAAAGTCTTGCGCGGATTGGGTTTTGTCATAGGTTTAGCTCTAAATTCAGTTATTAAATATTCCATACTTATAAAGATAAATTCGGCGCCCGTCAACCTCTAAAAGCGGGAAAAACGATGACTGCCAAACAAAAAAACGGCGGTTGCAAGCAGAACCGCCGTCGGAGGTTTATGTGACGAAAATTATTTTTCCAAATCTTCGCCGGTTTTCTGGTTTACACGTTTGGCAGACAACTTGATTTTGCCACGGTTGTCCGAACCCAAACACTTAACCCAAATTTGGTCACCCTCTTTATAGAAATCAGAAACCGAGGCAATGCGCTCAGGTTTGACTTCGGAGATGTGAACCAAGCCCTCGGTTGAACCAAGGAAACGAACGAATGCGCCAAATTCCATAATCTTGGTGATGGTGCCGTGATAGATTTTGCCGGTTTCCGGTTCGGCCACAATACCCATAATCCACTCCAAAGCGGCATCGCCGTCTTCTTTTTTAAGCGAGGCGATTTTGACAATGCCATCATCGGTAATGTCAATCTTGGTGTGGGTTTTTTCGACAATCTCACGAATGACTTTGCCACCGGTGCCGATAACCTCGCGGATTTTGTCAACCGCAATCTTGATGGCAACAATGCGCGGAGCTTTGTCGGATACGTGCGGACGCGGCTCGGCAATGGCTTTGGCCATTTCGCCCAAGATATGGATGCGGCCTTCGTGAGCTTGTATAAGCGCCTTTTCCATAATCTCTTTGGTAATGGAGGTAATTTTGATATCCATCTGTAAGGCGGTAACACCATCTTTTGTGCCGGCTACCTTGAAATCCATATCACCGAGGTGGTCCTCATCGCCCAAGATATCAGTGAGAATGGCAACGCGGCCGTCATCTTCTTTGATTAAGCCCATAGCGATACCGGCAACCGGTTTGCGTAAAGGCACACCTGCCGACATTAATGACATGGTTGAGCCGCAGACTGTGGCCATCGACGAAGACCCGTTGGACTCCATAATCTCGGAGACTACGCGCACAGTATAAGGGAACTTGTCCGGATCATCAGGCATCATCGGATGGATAGCACGCCAAGCTAATTTTCCGTGGCCGATTTCACGACGTCCGGGAGAGCCTAAGCGTCCGCATTCACCAACCGAATAGGGCGGAAAATTGTAATTGAGCATAAAGTTCTCTTTGGTTTCGTCCATCAAACCATCGATAATTTGAGCATCCTCGCCGGTGCCTAAAGTGGTGACTACCAAAGCCTGAGTCTCACCGCGGGTAAACAAAGCCGAGCCGTGGGTAGTGGGCAAAACATCTACCTGACACTCAATCGGGCGTACGGTTTTGGTGTCGCGCCCGTCAATGCGGCGGCCGGTGGTGAGCACTTTTTCGCGCATAATTTTGTGCATTAACTGCTCGATAGCTTCACCGACATAACGCATTTCAATTTCGTTTTCGGGGTCGATAGAGGCTTTGATTTCTTCGGCGATAGCGCCTAATTTGTCACCGCGGGTGAGCTTGTCGGTCTCTTCAAAAGCTGTTGAATATTTGGCGCCATAGTCTTTTTCCAAACGTGCCAACATAGTGTCAAACTCCGGCGGAAAACAGGGGGCTTCCCAAGGAGTTTTGCCGGCTTGAGCTTTGAGCTCGTTAATCATGGCAATAACCGGTTGGAAGCTCTCGAACCCAAACATAACTGCGCCCAGCATAACTTCTTCCGAGAGTTCCTGCGCCTCGGATTCAACCATCAAAACGCCTTCGTTGGTACCGGCAACCGCCAATTCCAAACGAGATGATTTTTGCTGCTCCAAGGTGGGGTTGAGAACATAATTGCCGTCAATATACCCAATTTTGGCAGCGCCGATGGGACCCAAAAACGGAATTCCAGAGACAGCCAAGGCGGCAGATGCAGCAATCATTGCAACCACATCGGAATCGGATTGTTTGTCATGGGATAAAACCGTGCATATGATTTGTACTTCGTTTTTGAAAGCATCTGGAAAAAGCGGACGAATCGGACGGTCAATCAGGCGAGAAATGAGCACTTCGCGCTCGGAGGGTTTGCCCTCGCGTTTGACAAAGCCGCCGGGGATTTTACCGGTGGCATAATATTTTTCCTGATAGTTGACTGTTAAAGGGAAGAAGTCCTGATCTTCTTTTGCTTCTTTGGCAGCGCAAACGGTGCCGTGCACAACTGTTTCGCCATAGGTAACAATTACCGAGCCGGCGGCTTGACGGGAAATTTTACCTGTTTCGATGGTGAGTTTGCGTCCGCCCCATTCCATTTCTTTGCGGACTTCGTTAAATTGAATCATAGTTTTATATACCTTTCATTTTCCATATAAACCTCTACCTGCCCCATGCAGGATTTTTTGCTTTGACAACCTTTGCGGAGCTTGATCAAAAAAAATCGAAGCTCCGCAGAGGGTAAAGCGATTATCGTCTGATGTTCAATTTGGCGATAATATTTTGATATCTGCTCTCGTCTTTCTTTTTCAGGTAGTCAAGCAAGTGACGACGGCGAGCAACTTTTTTCATCAAGCCGAGACGTGAGTGATTGTCTTTGGCATGAGTTTTAAAGTGTTCAATCAGATTGTTGATTTCAACAGTCCAAAGGGCAATCTGTACTTCCGGAGAGCCGGTATCTTTGGCATTGATTGCATAAGTTTTAATCAAATTTTGTTTTTCTTCATTTGATAACGACATCAGTATATTCCTTTTTTATTTATAAGTTAAACACACGAATCGGCGAAATGGCTTTCGCATCGGTTCGCACAACGGCTATCGGTAATCCGTCCAAGACGGCAACAGCCTCTTTTGAGCTCGGCAACTGCCGGCCTTTGACACTGAGCTTTTGTCCTTGACGGAGACGCAATGCTTCCTCTTGAGATAAGGCGATGACCGTGATGTCGCACAGACACGTCATAAGAGGACGTAGCCATTGCTCGAAGGCAATATACTCCTGTTTTTTTAAATTATCCAGTAAAATCGTATCCGAAAGCGAAAAATTGCCGCATTTGGTGCGTCGCAGGGCGGTTAAATAGCCGACAGTGCCGAGCTTTTCGGCAATATCGGCGCCAAGAGTACGAACGTATGTTCCTTTGGAGCAGGCCACGCGAAAATGCGCTTGCGAATCGGACAATAGACCCAAAAACTCCAAATTGTAAATGTTGATTTTTCGTTGGGGAATGTCGGCGGACAGACCGGCGCGAGCCAAATCGTAGGCTCGGCGTCCGGCAATTTTGATGGCAGAATAAAGCGGTGGGGTTTGGGTAATGGAACCGATAAATTGTGGTAAGACGGAGGTTATTTGCTGCACTGAGGGAACGGGATGCCCTTCAGCAGTGAGGCGTCCGGTGGGGTCGAGGGTGTCGGTGGCGGCGCCGAATTTAAGAGTGAATTCGTATTCTTTGCGGCCGTCGGTGACATAAGGTATTAATTTAGTGGCCTCGCCGAAGGCTATGGGCAGCACGCCAGAGGCAAAGGGGTCGAGAGTGCCGGTGTGGCCGGCTTTGGACGCGTTGAACAAATGGCGGGTTTGGTTGACGACATAAGTTGAGGTGACGCCGATGGGTTTGTCAACTATCAGCCAACCGTTAATGTTTTGTCCTTTGGTGTGTTTCATTTGGTATAATCTTTGCGGTAGGTTGTTAAAAAGGCTTGCCTAAGCATTTTTATATTATTATACTGGTAATTAATCGCAAGGAGATTTTGAAATGGCTGATAAGGAAATGTCGCAGAGACAATTGAGAGTGGCACAGGAAATCCGTAAAATCATCGCGCAGTTTATTGATCGCGGCGAGGTGCATAACCTGGAGGGAATCGATACAATGGTGACGGTGACTAATGTTACGGTCTCGCCGGATTTGAAGTATTGCACGGTGTTGTTTATCACTTCTAACGGTGATTATTTGCAAGAGGTGTTGGGGGGATTGCAGTTGGCGGCGAACTATTTTCGCAAACAGATTGCCGCGCGGACATCGCTGAGATATGTGCCGGAGATTAACTTTCGGGTTGATAAAAGTTTTGAAGAGGCAGATAGAATCGAACAACTGCTGCACCATCCGCACGTGGCGCAAGATTTGAAATAACCAAATGAAACGGATAGATAAGACAATAAAAAACTCCAGAGATCATCTGGAGTTTTTTTGGAATTTCAGCCGAAATCTATTGCACAAATACCATAACCGAGGGCGCCGATGCCGAGGCATCAGTTTTGGATGAGATATTTACCCTATCGGCACTGACCCCGAAGGAAACTATATCCTGAAACACTTGCGAAGCATAGGTTTGGGCGGTCTGACCTTTGAGGGTATTAACCGCGACAACTTCAAAAGCGGCATTGTTCTTTTTGGCTACGGCAGTGCTTACGGCTTGTTTGAGGCTGTCTTTATAATTGACTTTGGTATTAGCAAAGTTAACGGCAAACAGCGGCCGCGAACCCGATGTTGTTATACCGGAGGCGCGAACGGGAGACAACGGCGCACGCGAGATATAGCCGCGGGAAGTGCGGGGGGATATGCTCGGATTGCTGATGCCGAAGCTGCCGACTTTGGTGGCCTCGTTAAGAGAGGACAAATTGCTGTTGGCTGTATCTACATATTGTTGCTGACGGGTGATGTCGCCATTTATCTCGGAGAGCAGCGAGTGCATCAAAACAGAGGTTTGATTGGCCTCGTTTTCCAAAGTGCGCAAATGGGCGTGATCTTCATCAACCGCACCGGAGATGGTGTAGGCCTGACGGATAGAATCGGCCAAGTAGTCGGTGTTGGCAGTGTCAGCAGCAATGGATGCCGAAAGCTGATTGAGCGCCGACAAGTTGCTGCTCATAGTTTGAATATTGTTCTGCGCAGAATTAATCATCTCAAACATCCGCGGGTTGCCCGGTGTGGTGCCAACCTGCAGTTTGGCCTCGACCATGCCGACAGTTTTGTGATATTGCAAGGCATTGGTGACGACGGACTTGCGGATTTTTTGCAATTGGTCGTTGTTGTTTTTAATGGAGTCCTGCAGTTGGCTTAATTCGCTGCGGAAAGTCATAACCTTTTGTCCAACGAATGTGCCGGTGTCACTGACTTTGGAGACATTAACCGGTTTGAAATCGGTCTGACCCAAAACAATTCCGGCATTGGCTGCATCGGAATTATCGACGGCGGCCTCTTGAATGTCGGAGCCAAACAACGACGGGAAAATAGCGTCTTGCGAATAAGTGCAGCCGGTTAATGCCGCAATCATTGCCAAGTAGGATAATTTAGATAATTTAATCATTTATAGCACCTTGAAAAAAAATACCAACAACAATGGTTTTACACTATTCGCCGGTTTTGTAAAGTTTTTTTTTATGAAAACACAGGAATATACCACGATTTTGCATTGAGTATAAGGGTAATAGGTGAATTATTGGTAAATAAATTTATTTTTTTTGAAAAAAAATCTTGATTTTTAATTCGGATTGCATTATTAACGTTTTCGTATCAACGATGATGCGCCCGTAGCTCAATTGGATAGAGCATCTGACTACGGATCAGAAGGTTGTGAGTTCGAATCCCGCCGGGCGCGCCAAGATTTTAGAAATCCCTCAAGTAGGGATTTTTTTGTAAACGAAGGGATTGCTGCGTAAGCGAGGCGGAGATGTACTACAGATATTCGGACAGCACTCACAACGGCATAGTATATATTGCTGCGGCTTTTTTCCTAGGGTGTTTGGGGATACATAATTTTTACGCGCAATATTGGAAAAGAGGGTTGGCTCAATTGGGGCTGACGATAGTTTCGCCGTATATGATGTTTATCCCGTTGATATTTACCGCATTGTGGGCGACATTGGAGATATTGTTTGTTGATAAGAGTGCCGATGGCTGCGCTTTTAGCGGGAATCGCACGGTGATATGGGGACTGAGATTGGGAGTGTTGGTTTGTTTGGTGTGGATGGGAATGTCGGCAGATACGGTGATAAGCGGGCTGGATTTGCAAAATTTGGCAGAATGGGCAGAGCTATAAAAAATATGCAAAAATTAAAAAATAGTTCTTGCAAAATAAAAATTATGTGATATTAAATGTGTCGTTGTAACGATGCGGGTATAGCTCAGGGGTAGAGCGCAACCTTGCCAAGGTTGATGTCGTGGGTCCGAATCCCATTGCCCGCTCCAATAACACAAAAAGGTCGCTGAAAGGCGGCCTTTTTGTGTTATTAGGAACGGTGGGATAAGGACACACGAAGAAGTGGTCCGACCACAAGCGAAAGCCAGACGGGGGTATGGCGGTCGTCGACAGACGATGAGCGCAGTGGCGACGAAGTCAATCCCATTGCCCGCTCCAATAGATAAGCCCTGATTTTCAAGGCTTTTTTGCTTTTAAAGACTGAAAAGTTTAGTGTGCTTCCAAAAAAATCAAAAGCATTACAAATCAAGCAGTTACACTTAAACCGTCGTCAAAATAACGTCTGGAGGCTGAAATGCTTAAAGAGTGTGATGCAAACTGTGAGGCAAAAGTACCCCATTTGTGGTTGCGAAATAATATTTTTATTATAGAGTCGAGCTTGAACGTGTGGATGGAAAGCGCCGATATAAGCGCATATCGTTACACACAGACAATTTTTTCGAAGCAAGAGAGAAATTACGCGCAATGACAACAGATAAAAATTGGCCTTTTGATGAATTACATCGCCTTTTCAAGGGGTTAATCTTTGATATGGACTTAGGGCAAGGTTTGAATAACGGCATCTATGGTATGCTGTCGCAATTACAGATACAAAAGCGATAGTATCTTTGGAAAAATGTAAGTCTATTTTGTTAGTATCTCGGAAAGGTGTTTACATAATAGATTTTTTTCAGTTAAAATCGGGCAAAAGAGAGTTCCGTTTAAAATCGGTCAGAAGAAACCTCTTTTTACGATTGGAAATGTTAAAAAGATTAAAGATGTTCCGCCGATAAGAAATCATACAGATATAAAGGTCAAAAACAAAGATGAGTTAAGAGAAATCATAGAAGAACCATCTTGAAAGCATGCCAACAACTTTTTGAAAGAAATATCCAAACGGTGGATAGCGGATGCAATGGCGAAAATTGTTCTAATCGAGCGTATATAACCATAAATTATGATACTTTGAGTGATAAAAATAAAGAAATTGCAGATAATTTAGTAAAGGATGGTGTTATTCGTTTTATCCCTAAAGACGGAAATTGTATCCGCAATCTCTACAATAAAGTTGAAATAGAAATTCCGACAAATCCTCAAGAAGCGGTAAAACTTGTTGAGAATAAGTTATTGGCGATTGCCGGTCGTTTTGAACGTCAACAGAAAATTGAAAAAACTATGGATTTATCAATTCTTCGAGCCAAAGGGCCTATACCAAAAGGTCGATTTTAATTGATTTTTAACAAAAAATAGTGTAAAAAAGAATAAAGAGGATTATTGAATGGCTGAAAATGTAGTGGATATAGAAACGATTAAAGATATATCGGCATTGAACTTCGGAGAACATGCCGGTTTGTTAAAGTCATTGCAAAAATTAGTCGAAGAATCTCCGCAAACGGCGAGTCAGTTATTGCCGAAATTTTATCGCTTGCTTGAAGGGAAAGGCACAAGTTCGGATATGTTACCGGTTGCAGCTGAAACATTTGCTTCCATTTCAAAAAATCTTTCACAGACACAAATAGCCGAAGTACTTAGTACTCTCCATAATCAAAAGAGAGATGATTTTATTGAGCGTGAAGCAAATATTATTTGTGAGCAAAATCCTGTTGCCGTCGAGCCGGTTTTTAATTTTATTGCATCACAAGTTGAGAAAATACCGTATAGTGATGATAAGAAAAATTTTTTTATGCTAGCGGCTCATAATATGACAACTGCACTCCTGTGTGCGGCAGATGAAGAACTTCCTTTCATGATGAAGAAAGTAAATTCATTTAAACCTGAAATTCAGAATTTATTTGTTTCGTCTTACGGAGAATTATATGCTCAAAAACCACGCTTAAGGGAGAAAATTTGGGGAAAGTTATTAAAAGAAGCTTCAACAACCTCCAAATTTAATCGTCTGTATGAAAATTTGGGAGCTATTATTACGGCAGACAGTGAGAAAATACCGGAATGTATGCATATAATAAGCTCAAAAATAGCAGATACAAACCACGATACCATAGACCTTAAAAAAGCCTATGAAGTTTTAGGCAAAATACGTAGTGTTTATCCGCATACAGAAAAAGTAGATGCAATTTTTATGCAAGGTTTGCAAAATCCCAAAAACAGCATGAGTTCTAAAAGAGCCGCTTATCGGCAAATGGGCAGAATTGATGAATTAACATCGCGTTTATCTGTCGGCCAGCGTGTCGAAAAGACAGACGATAATCCACACGGGTTTAAAAATGTGGACAGCATAACAACTGATGAAACGGCCATTTTGTTTTTGGGCGGAAATGCCACAAATTCAGACAGAAGTGCTAACGGGTATCTTTCATCTCTCGAAAAATTATTGCAACACCATAAGGTAGAGGAAAATGTTGCACTTTACGCGGCGATTTATGATTTTGGCGAGTTTGATGATGAAGCTGTTGCGTTCAATGATTATTTAGCTCGAACAAAGTTAATGCAAGACCATCACCGCTCGGTAAAACTAAATAAACAACTTAATGAAGATACGCTCCATCCGCGTTATGTTGACGATTTATTTGATAAAGCGTTATTGCCACGTATAAGCGATAAAAACGGGAAAAGGCTTTCTACTGAAGAGGCTTGCGCAAAAATCCGCAAATTAACGATTGTGGCACATTGTCATGGTGCTTACACATTCCTTAAATTAGAAGAGAAAATGCAGAAAAAGATGCAGGAGCTTGGTTATTCTGCAGAGGAACACGCCAAAATTCAGCACGAAATGTTATGTGTGGCTCATGCTCCTTATGCTCCGCTCGGTGTTTCTAAATCAACAATGATTTCGTTTGCTTCGGCACAAGATTGGAGAATCAACCACCATAACAATTTTGAAACCGAAATTCGGGCAATGGCAAAAAATAATGAAGTAATGTTGAGTTACTTTCCAGATAAACAAGGCGAGTTATTTTTAACACCGTCAATGGGTGAAGATGTCGAAGATCATGATTTCTTAGGCTACCTACCAAAAAAACAGGGATTAAGCAAAGAAGGTCTGACTATTATGGCTTTATCTGGAAACACGGTTGTTAATGGTGTAAAAAATTCGCTTGCCGGCAAACCATGCCCATCGGTTAAAGAGCTTGTTTGCGGTCAAGATGAAAGATATCAAAAATTGTTTGATAAATTAAAAGAAAACGGAGCAAAAATGTGGCAGAGAATGTCATTAAATATGGCAATTCGCTATCGAAAATCAAGGTAAAGGCTATGGAAAGGAAATTCAATCTGACTTCAATGGAAGTTGAAACCCTAAGTTTCGAGAGATTGCCGAGCGCAGACGTGGACTAAATCGCACCAAGCAAGATATTTTGGCTCTTAAAGAACGTATTGTTAAACAAGGTCTTGAAGAAATCGGTTTAGAAGGTAGAATGGGACAAACCGGTAACTCGCGAGCCACCAATCCTAATGAAGCCGTAACCGAAACCCATAAAAAAGTCGCGGAAAGCCAAATTGAGGACTTAAAACCGTTTATCAAAAACTATTTAGAACAACGACGCAATAAATAAAATGAGCCAAATAAATGAAACTATATCACTATGTTACCAAAGGAAATGATGTACTGGAAAATGGTTTGTTATCGTTTGCAAAAAATCCAAATGCAGATTTACATTATTACTATGAGCGTACCGGTCACAAAACGTCTCATAAAGAAATCTGCGAATGGATGGAAAATTGTTATGTCGGACGCAGTAGAGCAATCAGAGGGTTTACTGAACCGATTAAATGGATGGAGCGTAGTATAAAGTGTTTGAAAAATTTTATTGATAATGCTGATAAATTTGAAATTGATATTTCTGCCATGAATGAAGACGGATTAATTGAAGCGGTTTATGTCAGCCCATCAGTTTTGGATATTCCGGATATTAAAGAACAGCAAGATTGTGATGAAGTATGGGTTAAACTTGATAACGGCATTAAGGGTATAGACTATTCGCCGATTGATTGGAGCGTGTGCGATGACGAACTCGGTCATCGTTTTGCCTATGTTCGTTACTATCTGATTGTGGTTAAAGGGGGAGTAATAGAACCAAAATATTTGAAAATTGTAGAATAATGCACCTATATTATGAGCTGAAAGACTATATTGATGTAACAGCAAATTTATTAACCAACAGACCGCGAATATCGCATCGATGCAAGTATTGATATTAAATATCATTTTTAATGCTTAAGTAACGTGCAAAGACACCTCTGGAGTAAAATTCAGAGGTGTTTTTGTTTTAAATACCAAGTTACGCACGGGGCTTGGTATTATTTTTTTTCTTTTAAATACAAGGGTTTGATTCCCGTTATTATAAATCGTAGCAAAATGTCGTTGGTAACGTGTGTTTTCAGGGCTTCCGACGTCACCAGAACATATTATACTATTTAGCGTAAATAGTTAATAACTCGTTTTAAGGAGAAAAATCATGTATCAAATCAAAGTAAATGGTATTTTGATGCCGATTGGAATGCTCTTTGCCGGTTTAAAGAATTTTTAGCTGAATTAGGTATGGAAAGTGCTAATTAAGGATATTCATAGATATAGAAGCTCATTTTTTAACCCCATAACAACAATTTGAAGTTCGATATATATTTTATTACAAAATTCAAAATTGCTTATTATGTGGTTGTTTATGAGGCAATATCCTACCTTTTATGTTATAAATACTTTTTATTACTTCATTATCATAAAATAATTTCATTTTCATCTTAATTATAATTTCGTAATTATCGTAAGATTTATAAAAATTCTTTTATTTACTGCATTTTATCTGTTTACTTTTAAAATAAAATGTCGTATATTTACATTAAATAATGTCGTGTTTTTGTAAAAAGGATACATATATGCCTATTGGTAATACATTAGAAGCCAAAATGAGATATCGTATTAATAAGAGTAAGGTATCTGCATTTATTTTATCTGATTTCTATGATTTGAGTGATAGAGATCAGGTTGGACGTGTATTGAGAAAAATGGTAAAAGAACAATTTCTCATTAAAATTGGCCAAGGTATATTTGCTAAAACAAAAGAATCTAAATTGACAGGTAAACGTGTTCTGGAGACGGATTTTATTACCACCGCTAAACAAGCATTAAAAAAGTTAAAGGTGAAAATATTTCCTTCTAAAGCAGAACAGGATTATAATTCAGGAAAATCTACTCAAGTACCTACCGGTTTGCGTATTGGCGTTAATAAAAGAATTTCCAGAACAATATCATATAATGGAAGAGAAATAAGCTATGAACAATCTATTATCTAAAGAAATTCTAGAAGAAATATCTGGAGAATTAGGTGTTAATCCAGCTTTCATTGAAAAAGATTGGTATGCAGTTGAACTTATCAAAGCGTTATCAGAAAAGAAATTTGATGGTTTCACTCCTGTGTTTGCCGGTGGAACCTCTTTATCAAAAGGATATAATATTATTCAAAGATTTTCAGAAGATTTAGATTTTAAATTTGTCGGAGCATCAAGTTTAACTAGAGAACAGCGCAGAAATATCAGAAATAGTTTTATAGATTGTATTAAAAAGATATCAGACTTTAAAATTGCGGACGATAATATTAAGATTAGAAATGAAGGAAAAAACTGCTGTATTTATGTAGAATATCCTCATAATCCTGATTTACCACAATTTTTACGTCCTTTCTTACAAGTTGAAATCTTTTTTGATGATGATAAATTGCCATTTGAGTTAAGGTCTATCCAATCATTTATTACACAATATGGCAATAATGAAGCAGATACGCGTATAAACTGTGTTAAACCATTTAATACCGGTGCAGATAAGTTTAATGCTTTGGTTTGGCGAATTTATAATAAAGATAAAGCAGCAGACTACACTTTGCTACGACATTTACATGATCTTTATGCTATGAAATCTTATTTAGAAGACAGACAAGCTTTTAAGGAACGCGTTATACATAACTTTGAAACAAAAGATAAACCTCGTTTACATGATAACATTATAGAAATTAAGGATATTGTAAAAAATGCTTTGAATTTATTGCAGACGGATCCCATATTCCGTAGAAAATATGAAGAGTATGTTGAGGTTATGTCATATGCATCTATATCTGAACGCATTAAATATGAGGATGCATTATTTTTTTTTGCAGATTTAAGTAAATTGTTTATTGAATAATATCTAATAGGAAAGTTAACCTATTGCTTATTGGAAATAGGTTGAAAAAATACAAAGTCTCATTTTTTACTTCATAACAACCTTTTTCCTTTGGGGGATAGGTTTTATATAAAATTCAAATTTACTTGTTTCTGGGCTGTTTATGAAGCAATAATAAAGTATTTTGCTATGTAAATTTCCAATGTCTACTTTTTATCGCTGAATGTCTACTTTTTTATACTTTACCTTAACACCATTACTTCTTAAATATTTTATATGTTCAACATACTCATTATATAGTTGATTATAGTCATTACGTATCTTTTCTAACAATGAATCAGATAACCGGAAATGCTCGCACTTTTTTGAACAATCGTTCCCCAAGGTTTATTCCTAAAGTTGCGACGACCAACAAATTTTGGTTTAGGCTTCTTCGGAAAAGAACCATCAGCATTTACAAATTGTTTTGGAGATTCGCCTTCCTTAACACCATGTAACATATCTACTGGGCATTTAGATATGCTTGGACCATTATGCAAAGTTATTCCGCTACGTTGGCCCGATGCGACTGGAGGTAGATTACCAATAGCAGATTCAGCAGTAGTATATTTACTTTCATCGCATTCTTGAGGATGTTTCCATATGCCAACACGAGAAAATAAGATAATCGTACGGCGACGATGTTGCGGGCACCCAAATCCAACGGCATCCTGTGCTAATATTTCCACGTGATAACCCAATGGCTTCAAAAAATCTCGAATACGTTGTTCAACAGTTCTGCCATCGTCATCTAAAACAGCGTTCTGAAATTCCTCTGCCGTAATCTTTCTCTTATTGTTTTTTAGAGATTTCTTGGCTGCATTTATGAAATTTTCACCTTCAGCAACAAACACCGATAAATCGTCTGGATTATCTGGTATTGCTAAATGACGCAATTCTTCAGGAATTCTTAATAAATTCGCTGAAAATTTATTTCTCTGACAGCAGTTTGCCGCCAATTGGGTAAAACCAAGCTTAAGCAAAATGCAAAAGCAAGTAAAATCAATGCTTTTATAAAAAATGGAGTGAACCCCATTGCTCGCGGAATTACCAAGCTGCAGATTGCCAAAACCACCGGTTTGAGCCGCACGGCAATCACTCTTATTGCGGAGGGTAAAACAGTCAGACTTTGCGTACATTGTTGATGCTTGCCTCAGCTCTTAAAGTAGACGTCAAAGATATTATTCGCCGCGCTGAAAATCAGGCGACTTCTGCGAAACAGCATTGACAAATGTTATTCTACGGTTTAAAAATGTGGTAGTGTTTAATTTATTGCAAGGGCTTAGAGTTATGAAAAAGCGTGTATTATCGACAGGACTGGCGGTGTTGGCCTTGGCAGCCTGCGCCCCGAACATCAATTCGAATCACTATGCAACCTCCGGAACCGGCTCGGTCGGGCAGGCTATGAACTGCACTGTGGTGAGTGTGCGGCAGGTTAATGTTTCGTCATCTGACTCATCGGCAGGCTCTATTATTGGCGCTGTCGGCGGCGGTGTTGCCGGCTCGACCATCGGCCATGGCCGCGGGGCACTGCTGGGTGCTTTGGGCGGTGCAGCTCTGGGCGGAATCGCCGGAAATTATGCTCAAGAAGGATTGACCTCGCAGAGCGGCGTGGAGTATATCGTGAAACTTGACAATGGTAATATGCGCACCATTACACAAGGAACCGATGTTTATATGCAACCGGGGCAGCGGTGTTTCTTGCTGTATGGTGATCAATCGCGTGTAATTCCTGCCAACTAGAAAAAATTGTTTGGCAGCGTTTTATAAAAGCACACTCGCCTTCTGTTTGATGACGCATTCGGAAAGTATGCGCCATGTAGCGGAGGGGGAGTGTGCTTGTTTTTGTTAAGTGCCGAGGTAGCCGTTTACCTGATCGACAAAATAGCTGTTGAAGGCCTGCGGGTCAGAGGTCATAAACTCTATTCCCTCCATTTTGCGGTAGCCTTGCTCTTGTCCGTCAACAATATCAACCATCACCACCTCCAAGGGCTGGCTTAAATCGTAGGTTTGAATAAAACCGGCATTTTCATCCTCGGCATAATTAATCATAAACAGACTGTATTGATTGAGAAAATTGCGATTATATGCCTCTTCGACCATTGCCACGGCCTGAGCGCAAGTTGGGCAAGGTTTGTTGTTAAAAAAGATATAAATAACCGATTTGTCGGGGCTTTGGTTGTGTTCTTGAAAATACTGTTCTTCCACCTCGGTTTGCAACATATTATCCTGAGCCTGAGCCGATATGCTCCACAAAAATATCCCTAAGCAAAGCAAAAATTTTTTCATATTCTCCTCCGTTAAACAAGTTAAATACCGGTTTAATATAAGGGCATAGGGCAAATTTTAAATATGCCGGCGGAGAATCTTCTTGTTTTTATAACGGCAGGGTTATCTCTTTGAGCCAAGCGGCAACTTCGGGTTTGAGCAGAGGGGCAAGAGCAGTATAAACCTTTTGGTGATAGTCGTTTACCCAAGTGATTTCGTCTTTATCAAGCAGTATCGGGGCAATCAGTTTCCGCTCGTAGGGAACCAAAGTCAAAGTGTCAAAATATAACGGCGAATCGTCACGTTCGGGAAATGCCTGCCGTACGACAGCCAAATTCTCTATTCGGATACCGAAAGCGCCGGCTTGATAATACCCCGGTTCAATTGAGCAAATCATTCCGCTTTTAAGGGCGATCGGATTTTTGAGCGAGATTGACTGCGGACCTTCGTGGACATTGAGGCAATGGCCCACTCCGTGACCAGTGCCGTGGGCGTAATCTTTGTCATACATCCACAAGCGGCTGCGGGCAACGGCATCAAGTTGCGCGCCGGATGTTCCTGCGGGAAAACGCTGACGGGACAGAGCTATGTGCGCTTTGAGCACCTGAGTATAAGCGGCCTTGATTTCCGGTTTGGCAGTAGCAAAAACAAAAGTGCGGGTGATGTCCGTGGTGCCGTCAAAATAATGCGCGCCGCTGTCTAAAAGTAACAGTGAATCGGTGTTCAATTTGCGATTGGTGTCCGGTTGCGGCTGGTAGTGAATAATGGCGGAATTGGCATCGCATCCGGCGATGGTGGCAAAACTCTCGGAATAATAGTGCTCTTGAAGGGCGCGCAGTTCGTGCAGTCTCTCAACGCAGTTTATTTCGTCAACCGAGGTGTAATTTTGCACAAGCCAATGCCAAAACTCGCACACGGCAACTCCATCGCGCAGATGGCATTTGCGGAAACCGTCGATTTCGATGGGGTTTTTGATGGATTTCCAATCGACTATCGGGTTATTGATGTTGCGAAAACGAATGCGATTGTCTTTAAGACAGGCTAATATTCGGCGCGGCGTGCGGGCAAAATTGAGGCCTATCAATTTGCCGGAATAACGGGATAATTCGGTTTGCAATTTGGAAAAATCAGCGGTAAACAAACTGACCCCGCCATCCGAATCGACCAGAGCATAAGCCCTGAGATAAGGTGAGTATTGAATTAAATCCGAACGTAAATTCATCAGCCAAGAGACGCTGTCACACTCGCACAACAGATAGGCATCCAATTTGTTCTCTTGCAAAAACTTAGCAAACTCGGCAATTTTTTCATCAGAGGAAATGCCGGTGAATTCCTCCTTAAGCTCGAAAATTTCGGATTCTTTATGGTTTATCCGCTCTCCTAAAAGATGGTCGTTGTCCTCAATAAACCGATGCTGCTCCAAAGCGCGATGCCAATAGTCGGTTTCGGCGGTTGAATGACACCAAGCGTCATACATAAAAGCGGTGGGCTGCTTGAGATTGTGATGTATCCACGAGCCAAGCGAATCGCGGGTGCAGACCACTTTTATTTGGGCGGTGTCGACCTGCAAGGAGGCCTGCAATTCGTAGCGGCCATCGACCAAGAGCACTGCGTGGTCGGCAAAAACCAACAGGCTGCCGGCTGAGCCGGTAAAACCGGTCAATTCCCGAATTTTATTTTCATTCGGTAAAACATCGGCGCCGATAAACATATTGTTGCGGGTAACAATGTAGCAGTCTATTTGATGCTCGGTTAAGTAGGTTTGGATTGCAGCTAGAGTTGTCATGGTATTATGCCTTTTGAAGAAGCGCAGCGCGCCAGTTGTCGAACGAATAAATTTTTAAGAGCTTAAGCCCGCAGGCAGTGTGCGCGGCAATAACCTCGTCGACTTGATTATCGACAAAACCGGAAAGCACACAATAGCCCAAAGGAGACAGCGCCGCAGTTAAAGCGGGAGCAAATTCTTTGAGCGGATTGGCCAAAATGTTGCTCAAAATAAGGTTGTAGGGAGCTTGCTGCGATATTTGAGGCGTCTTATAGCCGTCGCTTTGCAGAACGGTTATATTGTCGGTAAGCCCGTTATGAGCAGCATTGTTGAGTGTTACCACCACGGCTTCGGCATCTATATCCGCTGCCAAAATGCGTGATTGCGGCCACAATTTGCCGGCGCACAGCGACAAAATTCCCGAACCACACCCCATATCCAGTACAGTGGAGACATCTGCCCCTTGATGATAAAGCTCGCAGATGGCGCTGATACAGGCTCGGGTTGTTTGATGATCGGAGCCGAAAGCCGTGGCGGCATAAATTTGCAAAGTTTGCAAAGAGGTTTGCGGCGGCGTGGTTTGATGGATGCCGTAAATGCAAAAGTCACCCGTGGTGAACGGAGCAAATTTAATCACATAATCTTTGAGCCAGTTTTCGCTTTTGAGTAATGAAATTTGATAGCTCGGTAACTTCAGCGATTTGCTTTGGGCAAAGGCCAACATTGCCTGTTCACTGAAATTGCCGTCTTGCGCGTAGCCTATTCCCTGCTCTTGTCCGTCGGGAGTATAATCAATCGCATTGACTGCGAAAAATTCATCCAAAAACTCTTGCATCGGAGCTGTAATTGCCGGCTGCGGAGAAAAGGTTACCTGCCAACATCGGGTTTGCATAGCATTTTATCCTACTTTGATTATAATTTTGTTTGCCAAGGCTTAATTTATGATATAATGATTAAAAATAGATTGATATTCGCAATTTTGTAAAGAGAAAAATTATGAAAAAAATCGTTGCCGTACTCGGCACATTGTGTCTGCTTGCCGCCTGTATCAGAGCCGGAAGTTATGATATTGTGTCGTATAACAAGACGTTGTCTAATCTCACCAGAGGATATTCTGCTCATGAGCTGGCGGCAGAAACCTCGAAAGGAGTTTCCGCCATCAGGGAAAACGAGGTGGTTTTGAACAAGGCGATAACCGCCAAAAAAGGCGAATCCGTTTTGAGCGACAAGATATATGATAAATCTACCTTTGAAAAGGTGGTGTTTATGGCAAATAAGGCCGGAAGCCTGCAGGATGCCGTGCATCAGTTGAACATAAAACCGCGGCAGGCTTATGAGGCTAAGCGTTATATCAAAATGGACGGTAAGGTTTATTATATTCTGGAAAGCGGTATTAATGATTATGTTTATATGTTTGATGATGACGGCAATTTTTATAACTACGGCGGACTGGAAGATGACGGAGTTATCAGAATTTTGGATGAAGAGCTTGTGGTTTATCCGGCGGATTTGAAAATGCAGAAAACCGTGCAAACACGCGATGAAATCAGCAATGTGCGCCGCGGTTACGAGGTAAAATATGCCGGTAATGATTTGGGACGTATTTGGTTTGATTATTTGGCATATGACGGAAGTGATGCCTCGGGTAAATTCGAACGCATAAGTTTTCCCGATAAACCGGGGTTGATTACCATTAACGGCAAGGGTTTGCGGGTACTCAAGGCGAATGACGGCAGTATAACTTTTATGGTGCTGAAAGACGAAAGTTAGGCCGATATTTACTATTTTTTAGCACTTAAGGAGCTAAATGATACCAAGGATAAATGGAATTTGCGGATTGGGCGGATATGATAAGCGAAGAGATTGTGCACGTTAACGGGCATCCTAAAAAGTTGATAATTTTTTTGCACGGTTATCAGGATTGTGCCGGACATATTGAACACAAAACCGTTGGTTTGCAACAGCTTAAGGATGTGGCTTTGCATATTCCGGAGGCGCCGTTTTTGAGTGAAGTGGACAATACCACTCGCCAATGGTTTTCCATAAGGCAGTTTGATCCCAATGATGCAAGACGCGACACTCCATCGTGGGAGGAGTTTGTTGAGTTGTACAACAAAATGACCGTGGGGTTGGAGACGGCATATCAAAATATTATGGAATATGCCGACAATCTGCTCAATGACTATCAATTAGATTATGCCGATTTGTTTTTATGCGGGTTTTCCCAAGGTTCGATGTGCGCGATGTATTCGGGGCTGATGTGTCCGGAGAAGATTGCCGGAGTAATCAGTTTCGGCGGAATTTTGGCAGCGCAGGGATATATCGAAAATCACTACAAAAGCAGGCCGGATGTGTTGCTTTTGCATGGACGCGAGGATGAAAAAATCCGTATCGGAGCGCTGGAGTTTACTGCGCAAAATTTGAGGAATTTGGGGTGTAGCGTTGAGCAATTGTCTTTTGCCGAAACGGCGCACAAAATAACCGATGAGGGTATTGCCGCTGCAATGAAATTTATTCGTGCACACAGCTGAATTGCAAATCGGTTTTAAGTTAAAACAACGGGGAGGCTGTCAGCAATCCCCCCTCGGAATAGGGAAGGTTGCGGGACATATTAATCCCTAAAGCAGAGCGCGTGCCGAGATTGCGTTCCAAAATGAGGGAATAATTGCCGTAGTCGGCTATATATTTGCTTACCCAACCGGTATCAAGCCCCAGTTTTTGCCAATATTGCGGTGTTTGGCCCAAAAGGTTGCGCACCGAGGGTGAACTATCAAGGGCAAAGGCTTCCAGATTGGACGAGTTGATATTCAACTGTGCAGCTAACTTAAGGGCGTTAATCACCGCGCGCAGAGCAATTGCCAAAGTGTTGTTGGCGCCGGAAACATAAGATTTTACGGCAATGGTGCCAAATTCTTCCGGCAGGACGGCGGCCTCATCTGAATGCAAATCTTTGACCACGCCGGTAACAAACACCTCATCACCGGCCAGCAAGTCGCAGCGGCGCAAGTAAAATGCCTCTTTCAATGCTGACAGCAAAGGAAATTTGAGATAGCTGAAGCCTAAGGCATATTTGGTGTTGTAGCTTACCAGACTGTCATAAGCCGGTGAGTTTTCCGCAACGCAGACCTTGGCACCGGCATAGTCTTTCATCGAAGATGCGCCGCCCTTCTTGCTGCGAGCGGCAAAAACCAAGCGGTCATAGTACATGGTGTCAACCGGTGAGAGATAGCCTTGGGCCTCTTGAGCGGAAGAAAATATATGATGTCCCAGCATTACATCGACGGCACCTGAGCTAAGTGCCTCGCCGGCGCGTGCTGGGTTAACCGATACCATCTTAAAACTTGTGTCGCTTTGCAAAATGCTTTGAGCAAAGGCTCGGCAAATATCTACATCAAAACCTTTGCTGTTGCCGTCTTTCTTTTCAGCCAAATACGGATATTCCCGCGTGGTGCCGCAGATAATATAGTGGCGCTGATTGATTGCACTAAACCCGACATCAGCACACTCGGCAAATGTCGGGAACGAAACTGCTGCCAAAAGCAAAAATAATGATTTCAGACTCACTTTGTTAACCATTTTATGCTACAATCAGTTAATAATGTTGGTTTGATTATAGGGCATAAAAAATGAAAAGTAACATATTTTTGCGATTTATCACCGCTTTAGTGCTGATGTTATATGTCGGCAGGGTTGACGCTGCGAATATTTCCAAAACTGAAGCGCTGGATTTTGCCCGTACCAAAGGCAAAGAGCTATTGATGAATTTTCAGGAAACCAATCTGCAAAAGAGATATGCCGCACTGGATGATTTGTTTGTTACTTATATTGATGTTGATTATATATCCAAGTTTGTTATCGGCAAATATTGGAAGGTGATGTCAAAAGCGCAGCGCGAGGCATATCAAAAACTTTTTGTACGTTACGGACTGGCCTATTACAAAACATTGCCGCTGGATTTTGCCAATAATCTGACCTATGATATTATTGATGCCGAGGATGATAAAAATTTTACCAATGTATCTTGTGTGGTAAAATTTTCTTTAAGCGGCAATCAGCCGCAAAATATCGCGCTGATATTCCGTTTGCACAGAGCTGACGGTATCATCAAGGCGGTGGATGTCAAGGTAGCCGAAAGCAGTATGCTGCTGTATTATCGTAACAAATTTTATAAAATGCTGGCGGAAAATGATGATGAAATCGACTGGTTTTTGGAGGATTTGGAAGATATGACCCGCTCGTTTGAAAATAACTTGCAGGAAAATGTTTCATCTCAACAGAATTCCCTTGAATTTGACGAAGAAACCCTTTAAGGTACGCTTTAATATTTGTTTATGAATCAATAAGGTTTTGACTGATGAATAATGTAAGAGTTAGGTTTGCTCCCAGTCCTACGGGATGGATGCATATCGGAAATACCCGAACGGCTGTTTTTAACTGGTTGCTGGCCAAAAAACTGGGCGGCGAATTTATGCTGAGAATCGATGACACCGATGCAATGCGCTCCAAAAAAGAATACGAAGATGCCATTCGTGATGTGTTGTTGTGGCTGGGGCTGAGCTGGGACAAAGAAGCCCGCCAGTCAGAGCGTAAGCAGCGTTATGATGAAGTGCGTGATGTGCTGATGAAACAGGGGAGAATTTATGCCTGTTGGGAAAGCGCGGAAGAACTGGAGGTTATGCGCAAAAAATTGATGAGCCAAGGTAAACCGCCGATTTATGACCGCGGAGCTTTACGGTTGAGTGAGGAAGATATTGCCCGCTATAGGGCCGAAGGAAGACGTCCGCATTATCGGTTTAAGTTGAATGACGGGGTTATCGAATGGGATGATATGGTAAGGGGGCATATTCGCTATGAGGCGGCTAATTTGGCCGATCCGGTAATTATCCGCGAAGATGGAAGCTATTTGTATCATTTGCCGTCGGTGATTGATGATTTTGATTTTGGTATAACACATATTGTGCGCGGCGAAGACCATGTAACCAATACTGCGGCACAAATCCAGATGTTTGAGGCTTTGGGCGGTCAGGCACCGCAGTTTGCTCATTTGCCGCTTTTGACCGGTAAAGAGGGAAAGTTGTCCAAACGCTTGGGCTCGCTCGGAGTGCGGGAGTTGCGCGCCGAGGGAATTGAAAATATGGCGATTTGTGCTTTTTTGGCCAAATTGGGAACTTCGGAGGCAATTGAACCTTGGAAAGATTTGAGTGCTTTGGCGCAGTCGCTGGATTTTAGTAAGTTGGGACGCTCGCAGCCCAAATTTGATGAGGAAGAACTGAAATTGTTTAATCACAAAGTGGTGCGCCAAATGAGTTTTGCGCAAGTTAAAGACCGGCTGGACACCACAGAAGAATTTTGGGAGGCGATAAAGGGAAATTTGGACACCGTGCAAGAGGCAAAAATTTGGAGTGAGGTGTGCTTTGCGCAAATTGTCCCGATAATTGAGGATACCCAAGTGTGCGCGGCTGCAGCAGAAAATTTGGACGGATATTGCGGCGATGATGCAACTTATAACGAATGGATTAATGCCATAAAAACAGCCACCGGCAAAAAGGGCAAAGAGTTGTTTCATCCCTTGAGGCTGGCTTTGACCGGAACGGATAACGGGCCGGAGCTGAAAGTGTTGCTGAAATTTATCGGTAGACAAAAAGCCAAGTTGCGCCTTAGCGGGCAAAACGCTTAGATTAAAGGAGAAAAATTGATGCAGATTTTTAATACCTTGAGCGGACGCAAAGAAGAGTTTAAGCCGATTGATGCCGATAATGTTAGGATGTATGTCTGCGGGCCGACGGTTTATGACCATGCGCATTTGGGCAATATCAAAACCTCGGTGTCGTTTGATATTTTGTATCGGGTGTTGGTGCATAAATATGGCAAAAATCACGTTACTTATGTCTCCAACATTACGGATATTGATGATAAAATCATCAACAAGTCACTGAGCAGCGGGCAGACAATTGCCGAAATTACGCGGCAGACCTATCAATGGTATGTTGATGACATGGCTAAGCTCAATGTGTTGGAGCCGAATTTTCGTCCCAAGGCTACCGAATATATCAACGAGATGATAGAGTTGGTCCAGCAATTGTTGGACAACGGTCATGCTTATGCCGCCGGCGGACATATTTTGTTTGATGTTGAATCGATGCCGAATTACGGGTTCCTCTCCAAGCGCTCGCGCAAAGAAATGTTGGCCGGTGCACGAATCGAGGTGGCCGATTATAAAAAGAATCCGGAAGATTTTGTTTTGTGGAAGCCGTCATCTGCGGAGCAACCAGGATGGGAGAGCCCGTGGGGGTTCGGCCGTCCGGGATGGCATTTGGAATGTTCGGCGATGAGCGCCAAGTTGTTGGGAAATTCGTTTGATATTCACGGCGGTGGTGCCGATTTGATATTTCCGCACCACGAAAATGAGTGTGCGCAGTCGATGTGCGCTCATCCGAATGATGAATTTGCCAGATTTTGGGTGCACGGCGGAATGCTGATGGTTGACGGCGTAAAGATGTCAAAATCGCTGGGTAATTTTTACACGATTGAACAGGTGTTGGAAAAAGCGCCGGCTGAGGCATTGCGGTTGACTTTTCTTACCGCGCATTATCATCAGCCGTTTAATTTTACGTTTGAGGGGCTGGAAAATGCCAAGCAGACCTTGGATAAATTTTACAATGCTTTGCTGAAGGCTAAAGATGCGGCAACTTTGACGGCAGAACCGGATGTGCGGGTAGTTAATGCATTGGAAGATGACCTCAATACTCCATTGGCATTGAGTTATATTCACGAGCTGGCCGGTGATTTGAATAAGGCGGAGACACCGCAGGAAATTGCCGAGAAAAAGGCGGTATTGCTGGCCTCGGCTGACTTGCTCGGACTGTTGTATCAGGATGCTGAGGTTTGGTTTAAGGGAGATGCCGGCGATGAGACCGCGGAAATTGAACAGCTGATTGCCGAACGTGCGGCGGCTAAAAAGGCCAAAGACTTTGCTAAGGCGGATGGTATCCGTGAGGAGCTGAAATCTCGCGGCATAATTCTGGAAGATTCTCCTCAAGGTACCACTTGGAAAAGATTATAACTCAAGGGGTTTCGACAATTAAGGAATGTCATCGCTGAGTGCCACAAGGCACGAATAAGCGGTCTCTTTATCCTCCAAGGAATGTCATGCCTGAGCGGACTTTAGTCCGCGAATAAGGCATCTCATCGTCATAAAAAACGTTTTTTTACGTTACTTTTGAGTGATCAAACAGCCGCGGGCTGGCGTAACCCTAAAATCATCGGACTATTCGCCACGGGGCGGTTTTTCTCAAGGCATAAGGCTGCGATCTACTTACACGCGACAATACGCGCGTGACGAGGTCGCAAAAGGATAATCATCGCCAGCCTTGAGAAAAAGCCACTGTTTCCCGCTTTGCTCATCAAGCCCGAACCTAATGTTTTTTTGTTGTCACAGCGCTTTATGATGATGCGACCCCTGATTTTTCTGTGACATCCGTCACAGAAAAAGGGGTGACAGCAAGGGCTTTGGGTGCATAATGGTCGGGAGACCCCTTATTCGCCGCGATGCAGCAAGGGGGGGGTGACAGGATAATGAAAAGGGGTGACAGTCCCCTTGACGATGGGATCGCTTATTCGCCATTTTACAAACGGCTCAGCGATGACATTCTCTTAATAGTCATGGGATCGCTTATTCGTGCCTTGCGGCACTCAGCGATGACAGTGCTGGGATGGACTATGCCCTTATTTGGGTTCGGGCTATTCGCCGCGGGGCGGTTTTTGGTTTTTATACATATTTTACATAGTTTTTATTGTTTAGTGTAAAAAATATGTTGAAATGCAATTTTATTTGGATTATCTTTAAGATAAAGGAGACAATTATGAGCGATTTTGTTATTCAAAGACCAAAATATATCCAAGAGCTGATGAGCTTTAAGGACGCTGATTTAATTAAAATAGTAACCGGTGTGCGCCGCTGTGGTAAATCAACAGTGTTTGATTTATATGTTCAAGAACTCTTAAAACAAGGCGTTTCCAAAGAACAAATACAGATAATCAAATTGGAAGAAGTGGAAAACGAGCATTTGCTTGATTATCATAAATTACATAGTCAAGTTATGAGCAATTTAGTTCCGAATAAGAAAAATTATGTATTTTTGGATGAAATTCAAAAGGTAACGGACTTTCAAAAAGCCGTTCGCAGTTTGTATGAAAAGAAGGACATTGATTTATATTTGACTGGTTCAAACTCAAAACTTCAATCAGGTGAATGGGCTACCTCCATTGCCGGAAGATATGTGGAAATAAAGATGTATCCGCTGTCATTTAAGGAGTTTTATGAAATCTACAAAAATATGGAAAATGGTAACAAAGATAAGATATATGAGAATTTTCTCAGTTATAGTTCATTTCCTTATGCTCAGCACTTTGTAAATATCGGTGCACCTAATTTCCAGCAACAAATAGATACCTATATCCAAGGAATTTATGACACCATTGTCTTAAATGATGTAATGGACAACAAAAACATCAGTGCCGCAGACAGGTTGCGTCGGGTGCTGAAATTTGTAGCGAATTGCACCGGTTCGGAAATTTCGGTTAAGAAAATAAGTGATACCATGACTTCTGACGGAATAAAGATATTGCCGGCAACCATAGAAACATACCTTGATGCTTTCAGAGATGCCTTTGTGCTGTATAAAGCTGACAGATATGATGTCAAGGGCAAGAAAATCTTAAAAACCCTGAACAAATACTACCTTGTTGATATGGGTATAAGAAGACATCTGCTGGGGAATAAAGCAGCCGATAGAGGGCATATTTTAGAGAATATCGTCTATTTAGAATTATTACGCCGCGGATATAATGTTTATGTCGGAAAAATAGATTATCGTGATAAAACAAGTAAATTACAAACAGCCGAAGTTGATTTTGTAGCCGAAACACCAAATGGTTTAGAGTATTATCAAGTTAGTGATACGATGAACGAACCGCAAACTTTGGCAAGAGAACTGGCATCATTACAAATGATAAAAGACAACTACCCTAAATATATTCTGACCAGAGATTATGGTACAAAAGACTATGAGGGGATAACGCAACTAAACGTTTTAGAATGGCTTGTTAAATAATCAATATCCGACCGATGCAAGGAATGGTGGGTGTTTAATCTTTTCTATTAACAGATGAAAACTTTGCCAATTGTGTAATAAGATGGAGCATAATATCAATTTACAGTAAGTATATTATTTAATATCTAAATCTCGAAAAATAAAATCTGCTCTTTTTGCGATATTTTTGCTCATCTTTTATGAATGTTGATAATTTTTCAGGCATTTAAATTTCCTTAACAAAAAACTAAAAAATTGTTGGCAAACCAAGCAGGGGGATATATATTGCCATCAGATGTCTAACCCTCACAAAGGAACAGATATGACCTACAGCGCCCACTACCAATCACCAATCGGCAATATGCTGCTGGCCGGCGAGGCTGATTGCCTGACCGGTTTGTGGATAGCCGGTCAAAAATATTATGCTTACACATTGGGGCGCGATTTTACTTTGCGGGAAGATCTGCCGCTTTTTATCCGCACCAAACATTGGCTGGATGACTATTTTGCCGGCCGCGCACCATCGCCGTTTGCCTTGCCGCTGTCTCCTTTCGGCAATGAATTTCGCCAGACCGTCTGGCGCATTTTGCAAGATATTCCGTATGGTCAGCTGAGCACCTATGGCGAAGTGGCTCGCTTGGCCGCAGCTCGGCTCAATCGCAGCAGTATCGCGGCTCAGGCAGTGGGTTCGGCCATCGCTCACAATCCGATTTCGCTGATTATCCCTTGTCATCGGGTTGTGGCCGCCAATGGCGATTTGCGAGGGTTTGCCAGCGGTCTTGATGTCAAAAGCCGTCTGTTGCGTTTTGAGGGGAGTATCAAGTGATGATTGTCAAAAAGGTTGAAGTTTTCGGAGCGTTGTGCACTAATGCCTATTTTTATATTGATGAAAAAAGCGGTCATGGTTTTTTGATTGATGCTGCAGCTGAGGCTGATAAATTGGCGGCCGAGGCGGCGAAAAATCATTGGACGATTGAAAAAATATTGCTCACGCACGGGCATTTCGACCACATCGGGGCGGTTGCCGAATTGAGCCGAAAGTTCAACGCTCCTTATTTGGCGCATCGGGAGGCGGCAAAATATCTGCTTGACCCGCAGTGGAATTTGTCGGCTTGGAGTAGCGCACCGATAATTTTGCCCGATGCCGTTTACTTGGATGATGGCGCCATAATCACGCTTGCTGCAGCTCCGTCGGTTGAGTTGCAGGTATTGCATACTCCAGGTCACACTTTAGATGGCATAGTTATGTATGATGCTGCCGCGCAAACGGCTTTTGTCGGTGATACTGTATTCAAAGATGCGGTTGGTCGTACCGACTTGTTTGGCGGCGATGCGGCTCAATTGGCCGCCAGCATCAAAAACAAAATATTGCCCCTGCCGGACGTGGTCAAACTTTATTCCGGACACACTGAGGCAACCACAGTCGGTGCCGTTCGCCAATATTTTTCCCGCCTCGGTTAATCTCCGCCTGTCTCTTGTAGTCCTCTCTTTTTCTCTTCCGTTCCTTTTTCTGCTATGAATATCGCGAAAAATCAGGGACCTCCTTGTCATAGTGCACTTTTAGTCATAAGACCGCTTATTCGCTCGTTCCTCGCTCAGCGGTGACCAGCCCGATTTCAAAAGTGACCAGCTCCCGATTTTTGAAATTGATATAACTATTTGATATTAAAATATTTATTAAATATACCCGATTTATGATAGCACATTGTTTGACAATACTCTTCCACTTGTTCTATGGACGGGCTGTTACCACTCGGCCCGAACAGCTGTTCGATTGGAACCAACCCTTTAGAGGCGGAATCTTGCCTTGGTACACTCCAATTCATTGCCAAGCCCGAGGGAGTTTCTTTTTCATTATATACGTTCTGGGTATTCTTTCCTTTCTTATTTATAGCCGCAGTTAGTTCGCAGGTAGTTCGCGCCTAAGTCGCATTGGGATAATTTATCTCCATCTATCACATTGAAATCATTATATTTTATAAGTCTTATAAGTAGTCCGTTTCCTAAGCGTTTTGTATCAACTTCACCTGTCTTTTTGAGCTTTGTTAAGACTCGCTTGATTTGTTGCGGAGATTTTTTAAGGCCTCTGAGATCACAGCATAACTGGTCAGTAATTCCCCTTTGTGGATAACATATTCATAAAGTTCTTTATCTTGGAAAGTTGCCCGCAATAATAAGTAAAGATATACTTGGCACACATTCTCATCTGGAAGCCAACGCCAGTTTAAATAACGTCTGTCTAATTTGACAAAGCCAAGAGGAAAATTCTGAACTTGGGGCCGGAACCGTTCACTCGGTATTTTTGCAAGGTACGCGGGGCCAGCCCTAAATAGGTGGCGGCATCCTTTGTTGTGTAAAAGCGTTGTGTTTTTTCTTTTTTCCATCTTTTATTTCTCCATAGACGCTGGACCACCTGAATTTGGCCGCCTATCAACAAGGGGAAGAACTGAAGAAAATGCAGGAAGGGCATACCAAAAAGCCCATTGTGCCGGCGGATGAATTTTATGCGATAGAAAAACCGAAACGGACCAAAGATTAGTTAGCCACTGCCTTGGTGAAAGAGTATCTTTTAAGTGATTCGGAACTCAGAAAGAAAATCAGTAAATACCGCGCCACTGTCTTTGACTATGGGAATTTTGATATTCCAAGTGATAATTAAAATTGCTTAGCAGATAAAGATACAAAATAGATATGGCGCAAAGTTATGCCTTTTTTATGGATTACCTAGCAAAGCCAAGTTTGGGTTGGTTCATCTGCTCAAATAGCACTTTTGCTTTCTTTCCCCAAAAAATGCGGATGAATTGTGGTAAATGGGCATTTTCAAGTGAATGCATGAATTCATCACAACAGCCTTTATAACGGGCTTATTATCCCTCCATTTCAGGCACGAAAAAAGCCCGTTTCAAACGGGCTGAATCTTAAATTGGTGGAGCTAAGGGGGATCGAACCCCTGACCTATTGATTGCGAACCAATCGCTCTCCCAGCTGAGCTATAGCCCCAATATGTATGCGGTCTTGATAAATTATAATTCAATATTTGTCAAGTGTTATTACAGTGATTGTGATAATTCGAAAAATTGCTGCGGAGTGAGTTCTTCTGGACGGGAGGTCGGAACAATGCCAATTTGCTCGCAGATATCGGCAAAATCGGCAATATGTTTGAAAGTTTGGCGCAGCATTTTGCGGCGTTTGGAAAAGGCCAACGCGGTTATTTTTTCTAAGTGAGCGATTTCCTCGCGGCTAAGCGGCGCGATGACCGGTTGCAGCAGTAATACACTCGACCATATCTTGGGCGCCGGAGTGAAGGCTTCGGGGGGCAGGTCAAATAGATGGGTGATGCGGCACTGCAATTGCGTTAAAACAGACAGGCGGCCATAGTCTTTGGTTTTGGTGGAGGCCATAAGGCGTTCGGCGACTTCTTTTTGGAACATCAAGGTTAGGGACTTATAACAGCCGATGTCAGCCAGCCATTTGCTCAGCAAGGGAACTGAAATGTTGTATGGTAGATTGGAAAGGATGTGTTTGGGCGCCGCTGCCGGAGCGGTAAAATCGTAAGTGAGAGCATCTTGATTGACAATTTCCAATCTGTCACCGACGCGGGCGCGGATATCTTCGGCAATTTTTATGCAGCGTTCGTCCAGCTCTATGACGGTCAGTTTTTGCGGTTCGGCCTTGAGAATAGAGCGCGTGAGGCCGGTGGGGCCGGAGCCTACTTCAAACAAACAAGCATCGGCAAAAGATGGTAAATTTTGTGCACGCAACGAAGAGCGGACAATTTTGTCGGTGATGTTGCTGTCTAACAAAAAATTCTGTCCCAGAGATTTTTGCGCCATCAGCCCATAGGCTTCGATAGTGAGCTTTAAGGAGGGCAGCGAAGAGATTATATCGGCGATGCTCATAATGGTTCTTACGATTTTTTAATCTCAATGATGGCTTTTTGCTTGATTTCTTGCAGCATTTTTTTGGACAAGGCTTCCATCTTTTGATTTTCTAACAGGGTGCGAACTTCGTTTTGGTCAGGAGCAAAGCCTTTGTTTTGCTGAGGGTCGAATACTTGCAATAACTTGAGGATGTAATAGCCGTCGCCGATAAGAATGGCATCGCTGACTTCGTCAATACGCATTTTGGCCAAACGAACCTCTAAGGCAGAGAGCATTTTGCCGGAGTTAATCCAGCCTAAATTGCCGCCGTTGGCTGCGGACGGTGCATCGGAAAAACGGGCGGCATACAGTTCAAAACGCGGGTCTTCACGCAGTTTGGCAACCAAAGTTTGAATATCGCGAGCGTTTTCTTTTTTGATATAAATCTCCAAAACTTGGTATTTTTTGATACTCATATCCTGAGTTATTTCGTTGATGGTTTCATCAATTTCGGTTTGGGTGATGTTGGCAGTTTGATAGTATTTTTTGCGGATGAATTTAACCCAGGCCAATTCGGCTTTGATGTTGTCGCTCAGGGCTTGACGATCGATTTTTTTGGCCGACAAATTATTGAGGCTGATGTGATTGTTTTTGGCCCAAATTTGCAACTGATTTTTTACCTCATCGTCGCTGACTTTGATGTCATTTTTTTGGGCTGTTTGGAGCTTGAGCTTTTGCTCAATGGTTTGCGCCAGCACTCTGCGGGTTATCATACCGCGAGTTTCCGCATTGAGCGGAATCGGCGAATTGAGCATAAAGATGTTGATTTGGTTGTTCATATCTTCACTGGAGATGATTTCGCCATTAATCAGTGCGGCGATTTTTACATTGTCGGCCCGAGAGGAAAACGCTATAACAAATGTAAGCAGAAAAGTAAGAATAAATTTGCGCATAATTTTTTGCTCCTTTAAGTTTTTTTCTTAGTTGTTGCCTATTCCGCCGATGGTTTTCAGGTAGAATGTGAAATAAAACGAGATATCGTTGTCAGCATGAGGGTCTTTGGAATATTCTTTTTCGGCGGTGAGGGCGAATTTGGCACATTCATCCTCATAAGAAATGCCGCCGCCGTTGGAAATGGTGGAAGAATTTTCCAAATCTTGACGGGTGAAGGCCTTGACTGACCAATTGCGAGTGATTTGCGAGCGTACGGAGGTGTACAGCTCTTTGCGGCGATAGCCGTAGTAGAGAGATTCCTGATCGTTTTGTGGGAAGAAAATATAACCGACATTCAGGCGTAACAGGTCATTACCGAAAGAGGAAGACAGCTCGCTGTAGGTGATGTCGTAGTCGTCTTTGTCCAACTTAAAACGATAGGTAATGTCAAAAAAGTCGCTGGGGGCGGCATACAGGCGGCCGACATAGTCCGAAAATCTGCTGCCGGAGTTGTTTTGTTTGAAAATCTCGTCATTTTCTTTGAATTCGTAGTTTTGCGCAAAAAGCAACGAAGAGCGCCCCCATTGTTTGCCATAGAAGCTCCAGTTGAGACCATAGCTGACGCGGGAGCCGACGTCGTTGCGGTCGTAGCCGGCATAGCGGTCCAAATCAAAAATATTGGTATCGGTTAACTCAATATAGCGACTGTCGTCATTGGGAATTTTATCACGTTTGTTGCCTTTGTCGGGGGCGATAGCACCGAGAATAATCGGTTCCAAAATCTGCGAGGTGTTCTCGGTGTTGCGAATAAACGGCAGCCGCCATTCCAAGCCTAACTGCGGGAATACGCGGGCGGTGGTGCCGGTATAATACTCGTCTTGGAAGTTATAATAACGAGTGGCGTAGTAAACATCGGATTTTAATGAGGCCGTCATTTTGTATTTTTCACCATAAGGGCTGGTGTAGGGTAAGTTCCACTCGTTGACCATGGTGAGACGTTGCGAGGCGTCGTCTTCTTTGTGGTAAATGGAGGCTCCGGAAAAAGAATTGCGGAAATAGGCGCCATAAGCATTGGGAGTGGAGATATTTTCATAACCCACGGTGGGGAAGACGTAAGGTTTGTTGAAATTTTGCAAACGATAGCTCAACATATCGTAATAATAACCCTCAACATAGGCATAGTTGCGGTTGTCGAATGCTTGCAAACGCAGACGGGAGGTGAGCCACGAATCGTCGCGTTTGGGTAAATCCAAGTCATCAAGATAATTGTGATCGGAAACGTAATTGATGTCGGTATCGGCTACCCAATAATCGTTAAGTTCGTAGCGCCCATAGAGGAATAAATGCCCGCGGGGGTCGTCTTTTTTGTCATAGTCTTTGTCTTGCATAATCGAACCTGAGGCGTTTAACTCGCCGCGATAGAAATAGGTGCGGAAAATAGCCGAGTAGACAGGGTCTTTGTCAGTGGAGATAATGGGATTGAAGGTGAGGTTGGTCTGTTCGGAAATGTCCCAAAAATACTGAGGCTGAACCGCCGCGCCTAAAAAACCGTTGCTCATAAAACGGGGAAACAAAAAGCCGGAACGGTGCTTTACCGAAGGGTCAGGGTGAGAAAAATAGGGGGTGTAAAATACCGGTACACTTTTTATTTCCAACAGAGCGTTTTGATACTCGACATTTTGGTCAATCGGGTTGTGTAAAACTTTGGTCGCTTTGATTTGCCATAAGGGAGATGAATTTTGACAATTGTCACAAGGGGTGTAAACAGCGTTGCGCATAACCTTGCGGTCGTTGGATTTTTTGCGGAACGAACGCGCGGCTAAGCGAGTTTTGTCAAGCAGAATGACCTTGATGTTTTCGACATCGGCATTTTGCATCTTTTCGCTGAGATTAATGCTGTCGGCAAACAAAACATTGCCGCTTTTTTCTAACAGGATGACGTTGCCGGAAGCACTGATATGGTCGGTGTTTTGGTCGTAGGTGACCTTATCGGCGCGCAAGGTCAGATCTTCGCGGGTGATTTCAACATTGCCGGAAGCGGTAATCAGGCCGGTGTGTGAAGAATTTTCTAAAGAATCGGCATTGAAATAAATATCGGTGGTTTCGACATTGGGTTTGTCGAGGACGTTGGTTATATTGTATTTGGGCTCGATTTTGGCCTTGGGTTTGGGCTGAACCGCGTCGATTGATTTGTTGGTGTCAAGCAAAATGAGGCTGTCGGTGTCGTCTTTGGCTGCAGAGCAGATGCTTATAACACACAAAAAGCCGGTTAAAAACAGCGGTTTCAACTTAGGCATTAGTTTCTCCCATAACATTGAGCGTTGACCTAAACGGCCGCCCATTTAGAATGTCCGGTTTTAGTAACAGGGTAATACAAACGGATATCGGCAGCAGCACATTGGCATACATAATCAGCAAAAAAGGCAGGTGTTTGGCCGATTGATTGCCGGATACCAAATCAATAGCTTGAATAATGACAATTGATGCGATGGCAGTACCAATAGTTTTGGTTTGGCCGCGGCGGTTGAAGTTGCTGATGAGCAGTCCGGTGCAGGCAATCAGGGCATAAACCAATGCCAACAACGGAGTGGTGATGCGGCGATTGGCCTCGGTAAACCATTTGTAGCGGTCCTCTTTTGAGAGGGTCGGGTTACTAAGGGCGGTAATGAGTTCTTCGAAGGAGTGAGTTCGAGCGCTGTCTTTGCCGCGTTTGCGCGAGCCTTGCAGGCCGAAGTCTACGGAATATTGGCTGAAACTTACGGAGGAAAAAGTATTTTTGCGGATGCCCACCTCTTGACGGCTGCCGTTAATCAAAATAATGCGGGGGCCTTGGTCGGTTTGCACCATCAGACCTTTTTCGGCTGAGGTGGTAGATTTGGTTTTGGGAGAGCGTTCGTCATTGATGATGATACCCTTGACGGTGCCGTCATCATCGTGTTTGCTGATAAATACGGTGAGATTGTCTTGAATCTTGGTAAACTCGCCCTCGCGGAACATCATTTGGGTAATGTTGTTTTTGACCCGCCATTCCAATTCCTTGAACTTGGCTTCGGCTTTGGGAATGCCTATATTCATTATATAAACATTGAGTATGGCCAATATTGCTCCGCATAAAACTACGGCTTTAGCTAACTGCCAAGGACTGATGCCGGCAGATTTCATAACCACCAACTCTTGGTCTATCAACATACGATTATAGACAAACAGGACTGAGGCAAACAGGGCAATCGGTGCGAGAATCGTAAAAATACGCGGCATCAACAGAGATGTCAATTTAACGAAAATGCCGGCAGAAATACCCTTAGAGACAATCAAGTCCAAAAAACGCAACGACTGCGACAGCCAGATAATTGACATCAGTGAGAAACTGACCAGCAAAAAACCTATAACAATTTGTCTAAAAATGTAAACGTTTAACTTTTTCATAATCATTGATGATATATTATTAGATTACACCTGTCGAGCAAAATGATCGATTTTTTTGCAATTGTCAAATAAATTTGGCAATTCTTAACGAAACTGCTTGCAGATGAAAAAAAAGCCGTTACAATTCGGAAGTGAAATGCAAATATTAAAGGAGACGCATATATGGCTGATACTTCTCAAGCTGCGCAGGCTGCAACAAAATGGCGCAAAAAACGCGGGTCGTTGATTATGGCGCTGCACGAAATTCAAGACGTTAAAGGATATGTAGATTGGCAAGATGCCGTTGATTTGGCCAAAGGAATGAATATTCCGCTGGCGCGAATCTACGAAGTTTTGACTTTTTATAATTTCTTTAAGCTGAAAGCTCCGGGAAAGGCGGTTATTTCGGTTTGTACCGGTACGGCCTGCTATCTGAAGGGAAATGATAAGGTGCTTGAGAAGTTTAAGTCGGAATTGGGTATCAATGAAGGCGAGAGCACCAAAGACGGATTGTTTCACTTGCAATGTGTGCGTTGCGTGGGATGTTGCGGGTTGGCGCCGGTGTGTGTGGTTAACGGCAAAACCTATGGTCGGATGACGCCGGAGAATGTTCCGGAAATTTTGAACGAGTGGCGTGAGGCTTTCAAGGAGGATTAAGATGGCCGATATTGATTTGGAAAAAAGATTTGATATTCACGAGATAGCCAAAAATAAGCTGGCGGAAATCGAAAAGTTTGTTTGCAACATTTATTGTTGTCACTCGACGGGGTGCAAGTCTTCGGGCAGTGATGATATTTTGGAGCTGATTAAAAATATCGTTTCCGAGCATCAACTGGAGGATAAGGTGCGGGTGGTGGCTACCGGATGTATGGGGCTGTGCGCACAAGGTCCGCTTATCAGAGTTGAGGTGGGCGGACAGAAGGATGTTTTGTTCAAAAGAGTTAATTTGGACGCTGTTAAAGATATTATGTTGAAATATGTTATTCCGGCGCTGAAGGCTCAAGGAACGCAAAAGATTCCGGCGGATTTGGAGCGCTATATGCTGTCTTTGGAGCTGCCGTTTTTTACCAAGCAGGAAAAGGTGGTATTGAAAAATGCCGGTCATATGGATCCAGAGGATATTGCCGAATATATTGCTCGCGGCGGATATCTGGCTTTGGAAAAAGCGCTGAAAACGATGACGCCGGCGCAAGTGGTTGATGAAATTAAGCGCTCGGGTTTGCGCGGCCGCGGCGGTGGCGGATTTTCGACCGGTATGAAGTGGGAGCTGGCGGCTAAAGTTCCGACGGTTGACGAAAAGTTTATTATTTGTAACGGTGATGAAGGAGACCCCGGCGCCTATATGGATAGGTCAATTTTGGAGGGTGATCCGCACGCGGTGATTGAGGGTATGATGATTGCCGCTTATGCCATCGGGGCAACCGAGGGATGGTTTTATGTGCGTGCTGAGTATCCTTTGGCGGTTGAAAGACTGGAAAAGGCTATCAAGGCCTGCAAGAAGAATCGCCTGTTGGGCAATAATATTATGGGTACGGATTTTTGCTTCAATGTGGATATTCGCTTGGGCGCCGGTGCTTTTGTCTGCGGTGAAGAAACGGCACTTATTCACTCGATTGAGGGAGCAAGAGGTACACCGCGTCCGCGTCCGCCTTATCCGACGAACAAAGGATTGTGGGAGAAGCCGTCTTGCGTGAACAATGTTGAAACTTTGGCCAATGTGTCAAAGATTATGCTCAAAGGTGCAGATTGGTTTGCTTCGTTTGGAACGGAGACCTCCAAAGGTACTAAGGTGTTTGCGTTGACCGGTCAGGTCGAACATTCGGGGTTGATTGAGGTGCCGATGGGGACCACCATTAACGAGATTGTCAATGAGATAGGCGGCGGAGTGCCTACAGGAAAACACCTTAAAGCGGTGCAGACCGGCGGGCCTTCCGGCGGGGTGATACCCAAGGAATATATGAATATGCCGGTGTGCTACGAGGAGCTGAAAAAAGTCGGCTCGATTATGGGCTCGGGCGGTATGATTGTGATTGATGATTCCTCGGATATGGTGTCGCTGGCTAAATTCTATTTGGATTTTACGGTTGATGAGTCTTGCGGCAAATGCGCGCCTTGTCGAATCGGTGGACGGCAGATGCTGGCACTTTTGGATAAAATCAATCGCGGCAAGGGCAAAAAGAAAGATTTGGAGTTGTTGAAAAAAATTGCTTTTGCCATGCAGAAGGCATCACTTTGCGGTTTGGGGCAGACGGCACCGAATCCGGTTTTGTCGACTCTGAAGTTTTATGAAAATGAATATATTACCAAGCTGGTTGACGGCAACTTAAAAGATGAGGAGAATTAGGCATGGTTAAGCTGAAAATTGATGGCGTGGATGTTGAAGTTCAAGACGGAACCAGTATTTTGGAAGCGGCACGGTTGGCACATATAGACATCCCCACTTTGTGCAAACATCCGGATGTTGATCCGAGTGCAGGGTGCGGTATGTGTATTGTGAAGGCCGGCGGACGGATTATGCGGTCGTGTTGCACTCCGGCGGCTGAGGGAATGGAGATTGTTACCAATGATGCCGAGCTGAGAGAGATTAGAAAGACTGTGCTGGAGCTGATTTTGAGCAATCACCCCAATAGTTGTTTGACTTGTTCGCGCAACGGGGCTTGCGAGCTGCAGGATATGGCCGCGCAGATGGGAGTGGGCGGTGATGAAATTCGCAAGATTTTGTCTGCAGAGCCGATTGATGACACTACCAAGGCGATAGTTTTGGAGCCGGCCAAGTGTATTGTTTGCGGTCGGTGCGTGGATATATGCCAAAATGTGCAGAATGTATGGGCTTTGAGCTATTTGCACCGCGGAATGTCTACCAAGGTGACCGGCGCCAACGATACCAAGTTGGGAGATTCGCCTTGTATTAAATGCGGGCAATGTGCGGCGCACTGTCCGACCGGTGCCATTACCGATTATGATACCACGGGCAAAGTGTGGAATATGCTTAAAGACAAGGATTTGGTGACGGTGGTGCAGATTGCTCCGGCCGTCAGAGTGGCTTTGGGTGAAGAATTCGGAGCAGATTTCGGCAGCAATTTGACCGGAAAGATTTATGCGGCTTTGCGTAAATTGGGTTTTGCCAAAGTGTTTGACACCAATTTCGGGGCGGATTTGACAATTATTGAAGAAGCCACCGAGTTTGTTAAGCGGTTTAAGGAAAAGGACAATTTGCCGATGTTTACATCGTGTTGTCCGGCGTGGGTGGATTATATCGAAAAGTATTATCCCGAGATGTTGCCGCATTTGTCAAGCTGCAAGTCGCCTCACGAAATGGTGGGGGCTGTGGCCAAAACATATTATGCCGAGAAGATGGGGATTGATGCCGCTAAGATAAAAGTGGTTTCGGTGATGCCCTGTACTGCGAAAAAATGGGAAATCGCGCGGGATGAAACAATGGCGTCTTCAGGATATCAAGATGTCGACGAGGTGATAACCACGCGTGAGTTGGCCAAGATGATTAAGCAAAACGGAATTGATTTTGCCAATCTGCCGGAGGAAGAGGCGGATAATCCGCTGGGAGAATACTCCGGCGCCGGAACGATTTTCGGTGTGTCGGGCGGAGTGATGACGGCGGCTTTGCGTACGGCATTTTTCTATATTACCGGTCAGGAGCTGGGAAATCTGTGTTTTGACCCGATTATCGGATTGGACGCGGTGAAGGTGGCCGAGGTTGATATTATGGGTACTAAGGTGCGCATAGCGGTGGTTAACGGCGTAGGAAATGCCGAGGCAGTTTTGGAAGAGATTAAATCAGCGATGGAAAAAGGCGAGGAGATGCCGTATCATTTTGTTGAAGTAATGGCTTGCCCTGGCGGATGTATTGCCGGAGGCGGGCAGCCCAAAGTGATGGGACAAGGACGTCCGAAGCCTTGGGGAATTAATGATGAGATACGCAAACTGCGCTCGCAAGGACTTAACTGCGAAGATGCAGCGGCGGCCAATCGTTTGTCTCACAAAAACGAATCGATAAAGAAACTTTATAATGATTATTTGGGTGAGGCCGGCGGAAAGTTGGCGCATAAGTTGCTGCATACGAAGTATAGCAAGCGTCCATTGTATAAATAAGGTAATTGCCCGATGTTTTAATGGGCGATTAAAGCCGAAAAAACACAGAAATGTCATGCCTGAGCGGACTTTAGTTCGCGAATAAGGCATCTCTTTGTCATAAGTGTCCTTGTGACGATGGGATCGCTTATTCGTGCCTTACGGCACTCAGCGATGACATAAAAAAGGAAGAGATCGCTTATTCGCCGTTTTATAAACGGCTCAGCGATGACATAAAAAAACAACATGAGACCCCTTATTCGCCGCGATGCGGCGAAGGGGTGACAGGATAATGAAAAGGGGTGACAGGATAATGAAAAAAAACACAGGAATGTCATGCCTGAGCGGACTTTAGTCCGCGAATAAGGCATCTCTTTGTCATAAGTGTCCTTGTGGTCATGAGACCCCTGATTTTCCTGTGACATCCGTCACAGAAAAAGGGGTGACATTTCCTTAATGGTCATGAGACCCCTTACTCGCGGCTTACAGCCGCTCGGGGGTGACAGGATAAAAAACAATAAAACAATAAAAAAAGATATGTTAACGATAAATTAAATAAAAGGGGTTTACAAAGGGGTAAAAATGTGGTAATATGGAACAAGATGAGTAGGATATTTTGCGCGGCGGGAGCAGCGCCGGGAAGGAGGCGGAGATGGTAGAAAGCATAGCATT
>JAFUEX010000007.1 GCA_017470165.1 Alphaproteobacteria bacterium | reverse complement strand
GGAGAAGCGACTTGCTCTAGTGGTAGTGTATCATCAGGAAATGGCAAGTGGTGTGTAGCCAATTTGCCGGCATCTTTGAGTCAGGTTAATACTGCTTGCTCGGGTGAGGTTAACTCTATTGATTGGGTTTATTACTAAACCACCCCACTGTATCATTATCTTTTCCTTGTTTCCTTCACCTGTCACCGGCCCATAGTTTTGAAACTGAATGCTATAGACCGGTGACAGTACTGCGGTGTTTTTTCTTTCCTGTCGTTCCCCCCCCCCTCGCCGCTCTCATCTTTATTGTGCGGTTATTCTCCCTAAACTGTGGATTGCTGGTTTAAGACTTGGCATCAAACAAAAACCGGTTTATATTTACTCCAAATCGAAAGGGAAAACTATGCCGCAAAAAATTTGTCTTATCGATGGTTCAGGTTATATTTTCAGAGCTTTTTACGGCCTGCCACCGCTTACTTCGCCTGCCAGCGTGCCGGTAAATGCCGTCTTTGGCTTTACCAATATGTTTCTCAAACTTACCAAAAAAATCGCCTGTGATTATTGTTTGGTGTTGTTTGACGCCAAAAGGCAGAATTTTCGCAACCAAATATTTGCCGATTATAAAGGCACCCGTAAGGAAACTCCCGAGGATTTGATACCCCAGTTCCCCATTATCCGCGAGGCTGTAGAGGCGCTGAATATATGCCAACTGGAGATGGAAGGTTATGAAGCCGACGATCTTATCGCCACTTATGCCCGACTGGCACTGGCCAAAAACATTGAGGTGGTAATAGTCTCCGGTGACAAAGATTTGATGCAGTTGGTGCGTGAGGGAGTGGAGTTTTACGACCCGATGAAGGACAAATTTTTTACCCCCGAGGATATTAAAGAAAAGTTTGGCGTATATCCTGATAAGGTGACGCAGGTGCAGGCTTTGTCCGGCGATAATATTGATAATATTCCGGGTGTTGCCGGCATCGGCCCCAAAACCGCAGCTTTGTTGATTAATGAATATGGCAGCGTTGAAAATTTGTTGGCCAATGCTCACGAAATTAAACAGGAAAAGCGGCGGCAAAGCATTATTGACAACGCGCAAAATGCCCGAATCTCTCTGCAATTGGTAACCCTTAAAGACGATGTTCCGGTTAAGGCCTCGCCGGAGGATTTCCGTTGCCGTTGTCCCGAGTATGATAAGATAACTGAGTTTTTGAACAAGTATGGTTTTTCTTCTATTAAACCCAAGTTGGAAAAATGGTTTGTTGAGCGTTGTGCGCAAATTGCCGATCCCCGCAATGAGGCGGCTCCTGTGCCACAGATGTCGGATTCTTTTGCACCGCAATATCGCTGGGTGTCCAATGAAGACGACCTGCGCGCGCTTAAATCTTCAGCTTTGCAAAGCGGATTGCTCAGCATAACGGCTCTAACCGATGCCGACAATTATCTTCGAGCCTCGCTAAGCGGTTTGGCTTTTGGTACTGGACAAGGACAAAGCTGGGTTATCCCGCTGGCGAGAAGCAAGCAGTCGGGATGGGATTTGTTTACGGTTCCGGCGTTTGAGTGGAGCGTTTCGCCCGAACTGTTGAGTGAATATATTACTCCTCTGCTCCAAAGTAAGTCGGTGCTTAAGGTCGGCGCTGCTCTCAAAGAGACTATGCATCTGCTCAATTCTTATATCAGCATCGATTCTTTTGCACCCTACGATGATATAGAGATAATGTCTTATTGCTTGGACAGCTCGGAGCATTTGCACAATTTCGAGACCTTAGTGTCACTCTATTTTGATATGCAGCCTAAAACGCTTGATGCTCTTGTCGGTTCGGGCAAAAACAAAACGCCCTTTGCTCAGTTGGAAAAAACGCAGCAAGCGGATTATTTAGGGGAGCGCGCCGATTATATTTTGCGGTTGCGGGAAAAACTGCGCTCGCGTATGATTGAGGCTCGCCGCAACATTGTTTACGAAATGTACGACCGCCCGCTTTTGGAGGTTTTGTACAAAATGGAATCCCGCGGCATAAAAGTCAATGCGGCCGAACTTAAAAACTTGAGCGAGTATTTCAACCGGCGTATGCAGGATTTTGAACGCAAAATTTTTGCCTTGTCCGGTGAGGAATTTAATATTGCCTCGCCCAAGCAAATAGGCGAAATTTTGTTTGGCAAACTCGGACTGAAAGGCAAAAAAACTCCTTCTGGAGCATGGGCCACCGGCGCCGAAGTATTGGAAGATTTGGCAGCTTCCGGTGTGGAATTGGCCGGTGCCATTTTGGCTTGGCGCGAGATGAGTAAGCTGAAATCGACTTATAGTGATGCGCTGTTTGAGCTGCTGGACCAAGATTGTCGGGTGCACACTACTTATGCGATAACTGCCACCAATACCGGCCGGCTGGCATCCAGCAATCCTAATTTGCAAAACATTCCTATCCGCAGCGATGAGGGCAAGAAAATCCGCTCGGCCTTTGTGGCGCGCGAGGGGTGCAAAATTATTTCTTGTGATTATTCGCAGGTCGAACTGCGTCTCTTAGCCGAAGTGGCTGATGTCAAGCGGCTCAAACAAGCCTTTGCCGACGGCTTGGATGTCCACGCCGCCACAGCCAGCCATGTATTCGGCATCCCCTTGGACAAGGTTGATGCTAATCATCGTCGACAAGCCAAAGCGATTAATTTCGGGATTGTTTATGGTATATCAGCTTTCGGTTTGGCCAAAAATATCGGCGTGGAAACCGCGCAAGCCAAGGCTTATATAGATGCTTATTTTGCTCAAATGCCGGAAATCAAAGCCTATATGAACCAAACAATCGACTTTGCTCATCGCAATGGCTATGTTCAAACTCCGTTTGGTCGTCGTTGCAGTGTGTTTGGTATTAACGATACCAACAAAAGAGTGGTAGCCAATGCCGAGCGCGCCGCCATCAATGCCCCCATCCAAGGCGGAGCGGCTGATATTATCAAACTGGCTATGATAAAAATGGAACGCGCTTTGCAGGTTGGCGGCTATCAAACCAAAATGTTGCTGCAAGTACACGATGAGTTGATTTTTGAAGCACCGGTAAACGAGGTTGAACGGGTGTTGCCGCTGATAAAAGACATTATGGAAAACATTATATCTTCATCGGTCAAGTTTATCGCCGAGGCCGGTGTCGGTGACAATTGGACCCAAGCGCACTAAATTTTGCTTGAAGCGTTTTTGCTCAAATTACGCTTAAATTATGCTCAGCGGAGACTAAACAGCGCCACAATTTCGCAGTGATCGGAATAAACAAACTGGTCAACCATGGTGATTTCTTTAAGCTCATAACCGCCCTCCCAAAGTCGGTTGGCATCATTGACAAATGTTGTCGGATTGCAAGACACTGCCGCTATAATGCGCGGTTTTTTCCGAGATTTGGCTATTATATTGCATTGCTCTTTAGCACCGGCCCGCGGCGGGTCAAACACCAGACCTTCAAAACGTGCCAGCTCATTTTCATCCAGCGGGTATTTAAACAAATTTTGTTTTTTAATTTCTAAATTGGTTATTTGACAAGCATTCGCCGATTCTCTGAAACCATCCAGCAAGCTGTTGCTGGCATCGACAGCGCATATTTTGCGGTTGGGCATATCCGAGGTGAGATAATACGAAAAAGTTCCCACTCCGCAAAACAAATCGGCCACCTCTCCTTTAACCTCGTGCAAATAACGCGTTACCATCGCTCCCATTGCCGATTCGCTTTGCTTGGAGGCTTGCAGAAACGTTCCTGCCGGTATCATCACCCGAAAATTTCCCATAGTCACAAAGGGAGCAACTTTCTGCACAATTGTTTCGCTGGTGGTATCAAACGCGCTGCCCCGATGCGCTATGCGGATAATGTCGTCACAGCGGTTGGCATATTCGGAGATAATCATCCGCTCTTCCAAATTCGGTGTTCGGTCATATTCCAATACCACGTCAACACCGTTATCAGCCTCACAAATCGGTACATCGCCGCGTAGCAGCTCGGAAAATACGATTTTCTTTCCGCGTTTGCTTTGTTGAGTTACCTTACACAGCTCTTGAAGCATATCTTTGATGTGCGGCAAACAGCGGTTCAGCTTAGTGCCCAGGGCGGCACAATTGGCAATATCCGCCACTTTGCCCGATTCGCGCCCGTTAAAGCCAAACACTACCTTTTGCCCTTGTTTGCGAAAGGTCAAAGCCGCACGGCGCCGTTTTCCGTCTTCAATAAATATCGGCGCATTCAGATGGTAGTTTTTATCCTGCAGGCGCTCCAGTGTTTGGGAAAGCCTTGCACATTTCATTTCCCGATATTGTGCAATATCTTCGCTGCGATAGGGACATCCGCCGCAAACATCCGTGTAGGGACAATTCATTCCTTAAACTCCGTTTTTGTGAGTGTCCGCTCCGTCCAGCAGCGATATTTCAGCATTATTCTCCGAAGAGAAGGCCGGATGCATTACATTTTTGTTTTGCTGAGTCAAACTGCCGTTGGTCACAAAATTCTGCCAGTCGGCTTTGGTAAATACTTCTACGCGGTTACGGCCGTTTTGCTTGGCCTTATATAATGCCTCATCCGCTGTCTTAATTAAGGTGTCTACCTCGTCGGATATCTCCGACGAGGTTGCTCCGATAGAAACCGTAAACTTAACATCTTTGCCGGTTTCGGTTTTAACTACAATCGATGCAATGCTGACCCGCAACCGTTCGGCCACTTTTTGCGCTTGATCAATATTGATATTGGGCAAAAACACCAAAAATTCTTCACCGCCGTACCTTGCAACAATATCACAGTCACGCAGCGCTTTTTCCGTGCGTCCGGCCAGTTCAATCAACACTTTGTCGCCGATTTTATGACCGTAGGTGTCGTTGACTTTTTTGAAAAAATCGGCATCCAGCATCAATACACTGAACGGAGCACCGGCTTTTTTGGCCGCCTTGATACGTTTGGCGGCTTCCGCCTCAAAATAGCGCCGATTATACAGCGAGGTCAGCGGGTCACGAATGGCTTGATTTTGCAAAACATTTTCTCTCACCTTGCGCGAAGTAATATCCTGAAAAGCCGCATATATGGCAATATCATTGTTATAATCAATAATATTGGCCGAAGCCAGCAGCCAAAACGGCGCAGAGTTTTGCGCAGTCTTAATCAGCACTTCAAAATCCTGCACCTCGCGGTTTTCTTCCAGTTTTTCCAGCAACAGTTGTTTGTTGGAACTATCGGCAAAAAAATCTTTCAAATTATAGCTGCCGACATCATCTTCGCGCATACCGAATATTTTGACAGCATTGTTATTGGCCAAAATTATTCGGTCGTCGCTCAAGCGGGATATCACAATCGGAAACGGTGAAAGTTTGATAATTTCCTCAATCTTTTGATTGTAATTGCTTATTTCTTTGTCGGCGCGCCGCAGACTTCCCCGCATTTCGTCATTTTGCATCAGCAAAAAGCTAAGCGCAAACAGCACATACAACCCCCAAGTCCACTCAGTGGAAGCATAAATATTAGCAAATTTAAGCGCCGCCGTTGTTGCTGCCGCTGTAGCCAAGGCAAAGGCCGTAGCGCACCCCAGCCGATAAGGCGACTTCAGCCGTGCCGCCAAACCTACGGCCAAATAGCAAAAAGCCGTTAGCGGCAAGATAATCCGCAGCTTGTTAATAATTTCGCCATCCGGCAGAATAACGGTAAACAATACAATCGAAATCACACCCAAACCGCCCAAAATCCACGCCGGCAGCCACGTCACCCATCCGAGTTTGGTTCCCTGAGCTGCAAAAGCCGAGGCCGACATAGCCATAAAAAACATCATCAAAACAAACAAAATCATCTCAAACATAACCAAGACTTCTACGCCGTTGCTCTGATTTTCCACAGCTTTTGCCTCAACCCATACGGCAGCAAAATCCAACGCAAACCCGCAAAGCAGAAGCACTATCGGCAATCTCAATTTGGCCTCACGCACGGCAATTATTCCGGCAACAATCAGGCATACAAAAGCAAATAAGGTGGCATAAAGCGCGTCAGGTTGCGCAAAAATTTCGTAATTTCCCATGGTTTTTCCTGCAGCAAATCTCAATTCGGACAACATTATGCGCACCGGCAAATTAAAATATGGTAAAATTCTGCAAAAAAATAGTGAATTTTAAAATAAATATAATACAATAAGCAAATATGAATTTAACCGATGGAAAAGTGTCATGCATAAAGTTCCTTTGTACTTTAGTAATAATCTTGAACTCAAGCTCAATGCCCGCAGGGCGCTGCTTACCGACAGGGCAAAACTTTCTTCTCTGTTGCCGTCTGTTATTGTCGGTTTGTTGCTGGTGCTGCTTGGGGTTTATGAGTGGCTCAATGCGTTCAGCGGCGGAGATTTATTGCCGCCGGATGAAGATAGCGGCTCGCTGTTTTTCCGGCCTTGGGTATTTGATTTGTGTTTTATCATTATCGGCTTGGGCGTTGTATTGGCGGCGTTCTTCCGTTATTTGTCCTACAACAAGTATACCTTTGCCGGTCAGGACATTACCATAGTTCATCGCCGGTTGTTTCAGGGAAAGAAAATCATAAAGCTGCTGTTGAGCGATTTTTCCGGTGTGCGGTTTCGGGTTGAGTTTTGCCAGCGCGGATTCCTGATTAAAAATCGTTACATTGTTGAGCTTTATCACAAAAATGTAGATAAAATGGTGCCGTTGTACATTTCCGTTCGGGATAATAATGTGCGCCGCAAGTTAAAGGAATATGCTCGTATTTTCAAATTACCTGCCGTAATTTTTACCGATACCGGCATCAAATTCGTTGCAGCCAAAGACTTAAGCAAGTCAATTGCTTCACAGTACAAACAGGGGCTGATTGAGGATACTTATGACGAATATTCCCGTCTGCCTCAAACAGTGGCCTATGCTCGTAAAAAAGACAAGATTGTCCTCAAAATCCGCAAGCCGGTGTGGGATGTTTACAACCTTTTGGCTTGGGCGGCTTTAGCTGCGGTAGCATTGGTCGGTGCTTATCTTCTTAAACAAATGGCTTTGTGCGCTGATAATTGCGAGGTTTTGTGTGTTCTGCTGGGAATGTGTGTTGCTTTTATCGTGATAGTTTTGCAAGTTTTGTTCCGCAAAGAAAAACTGGTGTTTAAGCGCCGCAAAATTGTCAACACTCATAAGTATATGCTTTTTTCCACCAAGCATAACCAATTGTTTAAGAAAGATATCGAGGCGGTCGAAGTAACCGAAAATCCGGCCACCGGTCGCTATTTTGTCTCAATTATTTCCGACGATCGCGCTATTACTTTCGCCTCAAAATTACCCAAACGCGACCTTAATTGGATAAAACGCTTTTTAATCCACGAAATTATTAAATAAAGCACTTTATGACTATATGGAGAAATCAATGAAAGATAAATTTGCACACCAAATACAAGAAGATGCCTTGTTGCGCGAGGTTGTTGACGATGTCAAGAGCGAACAGTTGCAGCAGTTGTGGAACAAATACGGTATTTTTGTTATTATCGGAGTTGCTTTGGTACTCACCTTAACCATTAGTTTTGAGAGCATCCGAGGCTGGCAGCGCAAAAAGCACTACGAAATGTCCAATGCTTATTCGGTGGCATTGTCTTTGCAAAATCAGGGACGCCTTGACGAAAGTTTGGATATCTACAATCATTTAGCCGACAAGGCCTCGGGCATTTATGCCGATTTGGCTAAATTGCAGATGGCTTCCATCTATATGGAACAAGACCATCCGCAAGATGCCGTAAGTGTGTTGGAGTTCTTGACCGGCGGTGCCAACTTATCGCAAATGCACGATGTAGCAGTGCTCAAATTAGCCGCCTACAAGCTGGACACTAAAGCCCCCGCCGAAGAAATATCCGCTTTGCTGTTGCCGTTGATTGACCGCGACAACTCATCTGCAGTAGCTCACGAGCTGTTAGCTATGTTGTATGTACGCGAGCAGCAAACCGACAAGGCTTTGGTTGAATATGAGAAGATACGCTATTCTGCTAATGCCTCCGATTCGATGAAATCGCGCGCGGTAGATATGATGAATATTTTAGAAGAATAAACCGATTGTTAATTTGTGAGAAAAAAGATGAAAAAGATTGTTTATGGATGTTTGTTAACCGCTTTGTTAACCGGTTGCGGCTTGTTTAGCAAAGACCCGTTGAATATCGACGGCGAGCGCATCAGCGTTATTCGCGAGGACAAAAATCTTCAGCCTGAATATGCCGCAGGGCAAATCAAGATTCGTTTACCCAAGGCCGCATTAAACGATCAGTGGAATCAGTCAGGCGGCAATGCTCTGCACGCTTTAGGACATATTAAAGCCGGCGGCGACCTTGATGAAATATGGGATGTGTCTTTTGGTGCCGGTTCTTCCAAGCGCAATGTGCTGATAACTTCTCCGGTTTCTGACGGAAGCCGGGTGTATACTTTGGATGCCAACGGCATCGCGCGCGCCTACCGGCTTGGCAGTGGTGAGGAGGTCTGGCGCCGCCGGCTCAAACACGCCAATCGGCAAAACAGGGATTCTTCGTTGATTGGAGCAGGCTTAGCTGTTCATCAGGAAAAAGTTTTTGCTACCACCGGATTCGGCAAGGTCTTTGCTATCTTGGCTGCCGATGGTGAAATTATATGGCAGACCGATTTGAAATCTCCCATCCGTATAGCTCCTTGCGTTGCCGATGATTTGGCAATTGTGCAAACGATTGACAATGCCATTTATGCTTTGCGCATTAACGACGGCAGCATCTTATGGAAAGACAAAATTGAGGCCGAGGCCACCACTATGATTGGCGGAGCTGCTCCGGCTTATGATGTTGCCAATGATTTGGTTGTTGCCGCTTTCAGCAACGGACAGGTTCAGGCCTACAAAGCCTCGACCGGAACTCCGTTGTGGTCAGAGTGGGTAATCTCCGGCGGAGCTACAGAGGCCATTGCCGAATTAACTTCGGTTAAAGCCAATCCGGTTATCGACAATGGCATAGCCTATATTGCCGGTTACAATGGCCCGCTCACCGCCATAGACATACGCACCGGTGTCAAATTGTGGATTAAGGATATTGCTGTTTCTTCCCAGCCGTGGGTGGCCGGACAGTTCTTATTTGTTTTGACTAACGACGGTGATTTGGCCGCTTTGGAAAGAACTACCGGCAAAGTAGTGTGGTCGACCATCATTCCTTATGCCAAAGGCGATGAGCGCTTGGGTGTTTTTACCAGCGGTCCGGTTTTGACTAATGACGCGCTGTTGGTTGTTTCTTCCAATGGCAAGCTGTTTTCCGTATCGCCGTACAACGGGCGCATTATGGGCATTGCCGATGTCGAAAAAGATGTTGAAACTTCGCCGATTATGGTGGACGGAACTTTGTTGCTCACCACTAAAAATGCGCGGTTAAACGCTTATAAATAATCAAACAGATAAGGAATTTGCAACAATGCCTCTCAAAGTCGCGATAATCGGACGAGCCAATGTCGGCAAGTCGACCTTATTCAATCGTTTGGCCGGTCGCAAGATTGCTCTGGTTCACGATGAACCAGGGGTGACGCGAGACAGACGCACCCATTTGGCCAAACTTTATGATTTACCCTTGGAGATTATTGATACGGCCGGATTTGAATATACTTCCGCCGATGGCATTGAGAAAAGGATGTGGCAACAAACCCAAAAAGCTATTGCCGCGGCCGATGTAATTTTATTTTTAATTGATGCCCGTGAAGGCCTGCATCCTTTTGATGAGCATTTGGCCGATTCGGTGCGGCAATTGAACAAAAAAGTTGTGCTGTTGGCCAACAAATGTGAAGGCCGTCTTCAGGAGTATGGTATTCACGAGGCCTACAAATTAGGGTTTGGCGAGCCTTTGGCCTTTTCGGCCGAGCATGGTATCGGGCTTTCTGATTTGTATGAGGCTCTCAAAACTTATGCGCAAGAGTTGGTTTCAGATAATACCGACAACGATGATGGCTCATCTGGACAGCCTCTATATATGGCGATTGTCGGACGTCCCAATGTCGGCAAATCTACCTTGGTTAATGCTCTATTGGGCGATGAGCGGATGCTCACCGGTCCCGAGGCCGGCGTTACTCGCGATGCTATAGCTACTTTGTGGAATTATCAAGGCCGCGCGGTTCAGTTGGTGGATACCGCCGGTTTGCGCAAACATTCTAAAATAACCGGCGATTTGGAAAAAATGTCGGCAGCTTCAACCAAGAGAGCCGTAGGATTGGCGCAAGTCGTTATTTTGGTGCTGGATGCTGATGGTATTTTAGATAAACAGGATCTTACTATTGCTCGTCAGGTTTTGGACGAGGGTAGGGCGCTGATTATTGCTGTCAACAAATGGGATATCGCCAATCGCACGGAAGTTTTGGCACGGCTTAATGACAAATTGCAAACTTCACTGACCCAAGCGGACGGTGTTCCCACAGTCACCATTTCGGCGCTCAAAAAAGAGAACCTCGATAAATTGATGGGTGCGGTGTTCAAAATTTTCGACCGTTGGAATACCCGCATCCCCACGGCGCCTCTCAATCAGTGGTTTGCCGATGTGCAAAGCGAGAACCCGCCGCCTTTGGGCAAAAACAAACGCCGCATTAAGTTGCGCTATATTACGCAGGCCAAGACCCGTCCGCCGTCATTTGTCATCTTCTCCAGCAATCCCGAAGGTCTGCCGGATTCTTATCTGCGCTATTTGACCAATTCTCTGCGGTCGACTTTCAAACTAGGGGGTGTTCCTTTGCGGATATCTGTGCGCAAAACCGACAATCCTTATGCCGATAAGGCCAAAAAGCGTTAATCCGGAAATAGGGGCTAAAAAATCCTGCACATTTACTCGGTGCAGGATTTTTTTATGTGAAAAGGGATAAAACTAGTTTCGGTTGATGCTTTCTGCCTTCTTAAAAAAGCGATAAATCACTCCGAAATAAGTGCCCTTAAGCGCACTGGTAACCAGTCGCATAATCAAGGCGGTAACCATTATACTTAGGCTTCCTTGGGCCTCTTGCGGGCCTACTGCGGCCACCATAACAGCCACCACTATGAAATTAACCGCAAAATCCGGCAGCATAGTAATAATGAGTCCCCAAAAAATTGCATTATGACTTCCTTTTGCCAGTTTGAACAACCTCAGCGGATTGCACCATTGCTTATCACCCATTATTGCCGCAGGCAGTGCCAGCAGCAAGGGTGCAAAAATAATGCCGCAAATCGGCAACACCACCATTAACAAAATATAGGTTACCATTCGCGGATTGTCATTAATCAACAGCATAATAACTACACATGGTATCAACACCACCACAAAAAACAGCGAAATCGCCAATACCGCTGCCAAGTAAAACAGCACGCGCTTGCCGAAGTTTTTGGATACAAAATCCGGAGCTTCTTCTCCCATCACCGAACGGCAATAATTTACCACTATACCGATATTAAACAGCGCATATATCGCCATCATAATCGTTGCCAACCAATTACTGCTGCATTCGCCTGTATCATTGTCGCACACCACCAGTGCCTGCGATATCAGCACCATTATAATCATCACTGCCGCCATCGGTATGGCCGTCCAAAAGATTTTTCTTTCTTTGGCAACAAAACCGAAAGTAGCTTGTATCGTTTCTTTAATCGGCATATTAATCATCATTTTTTTTCACTCCCAACAAGTTCTTGCGTTGCAGATAGCAAAAATTGGCCACTAGAGCAATCGCCAAACAGATTATAAAGTCACTCATATATTCAACAACCCATGCTTTGAGCGGACCCACCAGCGCCCCCGATTGGTAGCCGAACTGCGTTAGGGGCATCATCACAAACATCGCTGCCATCATCATAAATGCCGCGCCTGCTGATATCAGCATCGGACTATAGGAGGTTTTGCGCCAGATATCGCTTATTTTGGGCATTTTTTCGCCGAGAGCTGCCATAGCAATATAACACCCGAACCGCAACAGCATCAATGGTGCCAAAAAACCGATTGATACAAGCGCAAAATATGCCAATTCTATACGCCAATCGGGATTCGGCACCCGAATATACAAAAGATAAAAAGATATTCCCGCTATTATCATTGATGCCAAATAACCGGCCAATAATCCCAATATTTTTACATCCCGAAGATTAGGTAACAGCATTTTTTTCCAACTGAAGCTGCCGCCGTTCAGTCCCATATCAATCCAACAGCGGGTAAACATCACCAGCATCATCAAATATATCAACCGCGCCGCCACAATTAACAAAACATTATCGGCACAAAAATGCTCTATTCTGTATGTTCCGTTAAAGCATACGCTCATATTGCCGCTGACAGCCATCAGGCAGCTCATCATCAGGGCATAAGTTGCGCATATCCTCACGGCATATTTTCCGCCGGCAAACAGCAGCCCAAAAGGCCCCAACAGCGTCTCAATTATCGGCATTTTAATTTCGGTTGCGGATTTTTTTTCAGTCATAGTTACAATTCCTTTACTTTGCTAATCCCCGGTAATGCCCTGATTTTGGCGGTAATATCGCCATACAAAGCATACCCGCCTGACAAAGCGATTCTTATATCCCAAGTATCGTTCTCCGGTATGATATATATTTTATTTTTGCCAATTCCATCTTTGCTCAAAATTTGTTTTAGTCCGTTGACCGCACTGATGTTGTCAATATGCAGCTCCAATCCGTTCGAAACTTCGGCAATCGCCGTATCCAGCATTTCGACGGTATTAATTAGCATACTCGGCTTATCGCGTCCTTCATCATGTTTTAAGGTCGCATTAATCAGTAACGGTTGTCCAGAGTTGATAACATCCTCGTATTTGCTCAGTGCATCCGCAAATAATATGCCGTCAAAATTGGTAACTCCGTCCGACAACCCCAAAAAAGCAAATTTGTTGCCGTTTTTTGAGATGCGTTTTTGAAAATTATTTACACAGCCGGCAAATTTACAATGCAGATTATCTCCCACTTTCAATTCGGATATCACCTGAGCGTAATTTTTAACCCCCAGCCGTTCCATCCCCTCACGGTAGCTGTCCAACGGATGTGCCGAAAGATAAAAACCGATAGCCTCGGATTCTTGCTGCAATTTTTCCAGCTCCGGCCAATCCGGTTTGTCGTCCAAGGTAACTTTTGCCGCCAGCTCCTCAATGCCGAACAGCGAGTTTTGCGAGCTGTTTTTCATCTCGGTAGCTGCCACAATATGCGATACAATCAAGTCCAAATTGGCTATCAGTTTGCCTCGCGACTTGTCCAACCCGTCAAAAGCTCCGGCCTTAATCAGTTGCTCCAGCTGTTTGCGGTTGATTTGGCGGGCATCAATCCGGTGAATAAAATCCGAAATGTCCTTAAATGCGCCCTTGCGCTCACGCTCGGCCACCACGGCTTCCATATTGGCTGCTCCCACCGATTTAACCGCCGCCAGCGCATAACGAATATTACCGTCTTCCACCGCAAATTCCGGCAAAGATTTGTTAATATCCGGCTGCAACACCTTAATCCCCATCTTGCGGCATTCTTCTTTATAAAGCAGCAGCTTGTCCACATTGGTCAAATCAAGTGACATAATCGCACACATAAATTCCACCGGATAATGTGCTTTTAGGTAGGCTGTCTGATACGAAATCAACGAATATGCTGCCGCGTGCGATTTATTAAAACCATAAGAAGCAAACTTTTCCATTTGGTCAAAAATTTGCGTAGCGGTTTTTTCATCGATTCCTTTTTTCAGAGCCCCCTCAGTAAACATTGCTCGTTGCTTGGGGATTTCGTCGCGCAGTTTTTTTCCCATTACTTTACGGAGTTTGTCGGCGCCGCCCAAAGTATATCCTCCCAAAACCTGAGCAATCTTCATAACCTGTTCTTGATACACCATAATTCCGTAGGTCTCATCCAAAATCGGCGCCAAATCCGGATGCAGGTAGGTTATTTGTTCTTCTTTGTGCTTGCGTTTAATATAAGTGGGAATATTATCCATCGGCCCCGGACGATACAGCGAAACAATCGCTATCAGGTCTTCAAAACGGTCGGGTTTAATTTGCCGGTGTACATCGCGCATTCCCGGAGACTCAAATTGAAACACAGCCGAAGTGTCGCCGCGTTGCAGCATCTCATAAGTTTCGCGGTCATCCAGCGGCAATTCATCCATATTCAAATCAATGCCGCGGCTTTTTTTCACCCAATCAACCGCCTTTTGAATAACGGTGAGCGTTTTCAGCCCCAAAAAGTCAAACTTAATTAAGCCGGTTTCTTCCACAAATTTCATATCATATTGGGTGACCGGCATATCGGCGCGTGGGTCTTTATACAGTGGCACCAGCTTTTCCAACGACCTATCGCCGATAACCACTCCGGCCGCGTGCATCCCGGAGTTGCGATACAGTCCCTCCAGTTTCATCGCAATATCAAACAGCTTGTTGATTTGCGGGTCGTTGCGTCGCATATCCTCCAACTCCGGCACCTGATCCAAGGCCTCTTGCAGCGTCGGATTCTTTCCCTGCGAACCGGCCGGAATCATTTTGGAAATTCTATCTCCTTGACTATAAGGCATTCCCAAAACGCGTGCCACATCTTTAATCACCGCCTTCGATTGCAATTTGCCATAGGTTATAATTTGCGCCACTTTGTCCGCACCGTATTTTTCTTGCACGTATTCAATGGTTTTATAGCGGTTTTCCTGACAAAAATCCACGTCAAAATCCGGCATATTTACGCGTTCCGGATTCAAAAAACGCTCAAACAGCAAATCAAGTTTTATCGGATCAAGCTCTGTTATGTGCAGTGACCAGGCCACAATTGAACCGGCACCCGAACCTCTCCCCGGACCCACCGGCACTCCGTGGTTTTTTGACCAGGTAATAAAGTCCGATACTATCAGAAAATACCCCGGAAATCCCATCTTTTTGATAACACTCAGCTCATATTCCAAACGGGCATAATACTTGTCATCAATCTCTTTTTTCTGTTCGGACGTCATTTCTGCGAAATAAACGTGCTTTTCCATTCGCCCCTGCAAACCCTCATAGGCGCGTTTGGTAATATATTCGTCCTGCGTCATTCCGTCAGGACACACAAAAATCGGCAATAAGGGCTGCACTTTTTTCGACAAATAATTGCAGCGCTTGGCAATTACCACCGTGTTGTTCAATGCTTCCGGCAAGTCCTTGAACAGCTCCAGCATTTCCGCTTCGCTTTTCAAACGATTGTTAATCGAAAAATGAAAACGGTTTTCATTGCTGACAATTTCCGTTCGCGCGATGCACACCAGCGCATCGTGGGCCTCGTACATATCCTCGTCAAAGAAAAAAGCCTCGTTGGTAGCCACCAGCGGAATATCCAGCTTATAAGCCATTTCCAAAAAATCGTCCTCGGTTTTACGCTCGTTTTCCAAGCCCAAGCGTGCTATTTCCATATAAAACCGATTTCCGAAAATTTCTTTCAAGCTGGCCGCTAAATCCCAAGCCTCATCGCAGCGCCCTTCCAACAACAGCCGCCCGATTTGCCCTTCAACGCCGCCCGACAAGGCTATTAATCCCTCGTTTGAGGCTGCCAAATCACTCAGCCTGATAAACGCTTTTTCCACACTCGACGGATTGTCCAAATACGACAGCTTCATCAGATGCATAATGTTCATATAGCCGGTCTCGTTCATAACCAGCAACACGATTTTATCCGGTTCAATCATCATTCCTTTAGATTTGAGCAGGTCGTCGGCATCAGGGTTGCGCAGATTAAATTGGCATCCCAAAATCGGCTTGATTCCGGCGTCAGCTGCAAATTTTGACACAGCCTTGCCGCCGAACATATTAGCCGTATCCGTCATCGCAAAAGCCGGAACTCCCATTTCGCTCAGCTTTTTTACCAAAGCCGGCACTTTCATCGCTCCTTCAGACAGCGAATAAGCAGTGTGCACCCGCAAAGGTATATATTTCGGTTCCAACTCTTTTTATCCTCACGCGATTAATTTTTTAACTTATAATAAAACCTTTCTTTGATTCTCACAACGAAAATTTGCTTAAAATTATTTTTTTATTCCAAGCTGGCCAATTTTTGCGCCTGATCATCGGCAATCAAAGCATCAATAATCTCGCCAAGTGCGCTGCCGTTCATCACTTCGTCCAGTTTATAGAGCGTCAGGTTGATGCGATGGTCGGTAACTCGGCCTTGCGGAAAATTATAGGTGCGGATGCGCTCGGAGCGGTCACCGCTGCCCACTTGCTGTTTGCGGTTCTCGGCATAAGCGCTGTCAGCGGCTTCTTTCTGGGCGTTGTACAACTTAGCACGCAGCTTGCGCATGGCATTATCACGGTTCTTAAACTGCGAGCGCTCCTCTTGCGATTCGACCACAATACCTGTGGGCACGTGTGTCAAACGCACAGCCGAGCTGGTTTTGTTTACCTTTTGTCCCCCAGCACCCGACGAACGATAAGCCTCCATTTTTACATCTGCCGGATTGATATAAATATCTACCTCCTCAATTTCCGGCAACACGGCTACGGTCGCCGCCGAAGTATGTACCCGACCTTGGCTTTCGGTGGTCGGAACTCGCTGCACCCGATGCGCCCCCGATTCGAATTTCAGTTTGGCAAAAACCCCTTTGCCGGATATGGATGCCGATGCCTCTTTATAGCCGCCGATTTCATTTTCCGATGCATCCATAAATTCAAATTTCCATCCTTGGGTCTCGGCATAGCGTTGATACATCTCAAACAAATCGGCAGCAAACAGCGCCGCCTCATCACCGCCGGTGCCGGCTCTCACTTCCAAAATTGCATTTTTTTCATCATCCGCATCCTTAGGCAGCAGCAAAATTTTTATCTCTTTTTCTTTAGCCGGCAAATCGTCTTTCAATTGATAATATTCGGCCTCGGCCAACTCTCGCATATCTTTGTCGGTGGCGGTATCATCCATAATCTCTTTGGCCTCGGTCAGGCTCTTTTGCATCCTCCTGTATTCTCCGATAGCTTCCACCACCGGAGCCAGTGCCGCCAGTTCTTTATTCATTTTCACCAAATTCTCGGGTGTTATATTCGGTGCGGCAATCAAGGCCTCCAATTCCTGATATCGGTCTGCCACATTAGCCAATTTCTCACCTAAATCCATCTCATCACCTCTGCTGTTCTATATTCATATACCAAAAATGCAGGTGCAAAAAGCACCTGCAAAATAATTTTATTTTCTCCCGCTTAAGGGCGCGAAGCCAAATAAGCATCGATATCAATGTTCATCTTTTTGCCGTTGTGGGTCAAATCGGTTTTTTCGCCGTTAACATAAACATTTACCCCGTTGGACTTGCCCACCGACAATTTCAATCCCGTGTCATTCGGCAGGGTGTAACTGTCGCCGGCCTTCAGCACCTTGCTCAAATACAACTTAAGGTCATTCTTCACCTCAACCCAAGTCTCGTCTACTACCTCAATAAATATGCCGCTCTGCGGAATACCATTGATATCGTTTTTCTGCGCCGGTCGTTCAGTGCTCTTTGCCGGTGTTTGCGCCATAGCCGTTTCTTTGTTGGCCTCATTCGTCACCGCCTCTTTGGCAGCCTCGTTTTCCGCCGGCACAGACGTCTCTTCGGCTTCGGTTGCAGCTGCTTCCTCACCACCGGCAGCCTCAGTTCCTTCTGCATTTACCAGTTCTTCGACGATGATAATATCATTGTCATTATCGGCATTGCTCCGGATTTCAATTGCGGTATCTTCTTCAATCGTCGGCGAGTTGTCATTGCCCATCCAGCGCCAAGCTCCGTAAATCAGCCCCAAAGCTGCCAAACTCAACACAACGTAAACCACACTCGGCATTCCGGAAGTACTTTGCGGCGCTGCCACACTGATAACATCCGACTTTTGGGTATTGGTCTCTTCCTTAAACAACTCGACAATATTGCCGCTGTTCAGTCCCAAAAAGTCGGCATACGAGCGGATAAAGCCAACTCCGTAAGGAAAATCGGGAATTTCTTGATAATTATTATCCTCAATTGCCTCCAGATATTGCTTACGGATGCACAAGGTCTTGGCAATATCGGCAATTTTTAGTCCCTTTTCCATACGCATATTTTTCAACAACGAGCCAACCTTGGTCACGGTCTGCGTCTTGGCGGTCTCGACTGCTGCTGCGGGTTTTTCCGCCGGTTTGGTCTCTTTCTTGGTGGCCTTATTCTCGCTTGCGGTTTCTGTAGTTTTTTCTTTTTTCACTTTTTCACCCTCTCGTTTGATAAGTTATTGTCAGCATATTATCAGGTTTTTCTCAAATTTCAATATTATGATCATTAGCATAAGCAATTATTTGCGCCCGCAGGCTGTTGTTGTCATATTTTAGCATATTTGCCATATAATCGGACAATTGTCCGGTATCTGCCGAGCGCAGCATTCTCTTCACCTTATAAAACGCGGCTCCCGATACCGACAGGTTGCGATAGCCCAGCCCCAACAACACCATTGCTTCCAGCGGATTCGATGCCATTTCGCCGCACACCGAACATAATACCTTATACTTTTTGCATTTATCAACAATTTCTTTCAATATTCTTAAAAAAGGCGCCGAGAGCACATCATAGCGATACATCAGCCGATTATTGGTGCGGTCGCAGGCAAATATAAACTGCGCCAAGTCATTGGTGCCGATTGACACGAAATCTGCCTTTTTTAATATATCATCCAGTTGAAATATCACCGAAGGCACCTCAATCATCAGACCGGTGTTTACCTTCACCGGCACCTCGCTTCCTCGATTCCTTTCCCGCTCCAGCTCAATCATCAGGGTTTCTTTAGCTTCTTCAAACTCCCACAAATTTGCAATCATCGGAAACATCACGTTCAATTCCCGTCCTTTGGCCGCGCGGATAAAAGCCCTCATCTGCTGGCGTAGAATTGCTCTTCGATCCAAAGTTATCCGAATAGAGCGCCAACCGATGGCCGGATTCTCCTCTCCGTCATACGACCAGTAAGGCAAAAGTTTATCCGACCCGACATCCAAACTGCGAAACACCACTTTTCTTGCACCGGCCTTATCCATCAGTTTGTCATAAAAAGCCAGTTGTTCCGTCACATCAGGCAGTTTTTGTGCCGACATAAAAGGAATTTCCGTGCGATACAACCCGATACCGTCACAGTTGGTGGATTCTATATAATCCAAATCAAAATCCAGTCCGACATTAATATAAAGATTAATCCGTTGGTTGTCCAAGGTTTTCGGCGCTCGTTTTTTAAGCGCACTCATTTGTTTTAAGGCTTGTTCGCGCTCGTCTATTTTGCGGCGGAAATTTTCCAGCAGCTTATCATCCGGACGAATGTAAACAATCGCATTCTCACCATCTACCGCCAAAAGCTCGCCGCTGCGCACCTCATTATAAATGCCGCGGATTTTGGCCACCACCGGTATCCCCAGCGCCTTGGCCACAATCGCCACGTGCATAGTCGGGGTGCCGTCTTCTAATATCAGCGCCCTTATTTTGTGGTAGTCATAATCCATCAAATCCGCCGGCCCCATTGTCTGGGCAATTACCACAATATCACAAGAGGTCAAACTTTGCGCCTCGGGATTATCGCCGTAAAGATACGACAGCAGGCGGTCAGATATATCACGCAAATCATTCAGCCTCTCGCGCAGATACACATCCTGCGTTCCCGAAAGCCGATTCCACATATCCTCATAGGCTCGCTCGACTGCAGCTTCCACCGTAAGTCCGCCCTCTATATAGCCGCTCATCCTCTTCAGCCAGCCTTTATCGGCCGCCAGCATCCGATATGCATCCAATATATCCGCGTGCTCACCGAACCCCAGCTTGCTGGAATTAAATTTTTCCTCCAAATCCTTGTTCATTTGGGCGTGAGCATCGCGCAGCTTTTGCAACTCCGCATCTTTATCTTTGGCAAAAATATTGGTTACAGCCTGCCTCCGGCGATGCAATACCGCCAACCCCACGCCATAGCCTTTGTTGAGCGATACTCCCTTAAATTTGTCGCGAACATTAAGCCCGCGCTTGCGAATAAACTCATTTTTGAAATTGCGCACCTCTTCGCCAGATGCCCACTCGGCAAACGGCATAGCCACCGTCTCCAGTGCCGAAATTTCCTTTTGGTCAAACTCATAAGCCGCTCTTTTATAAAGGCACAAAACTCCGATTACGATTCCCCAACGGGTCAGCGGCACACCCAAAAAGCCTTTGTATTGCTCTTCTTCAACCCCATCGCGTCGCAAAAAACACGGGTCTTCCCACACATTTTCCACCGCAACGGTGCGCTTGGTCTGAGCAATGCGCCCGATAATTCCTTCGCCAACTTTCAGTGCCACGTGATTATTGAGTTTGGGGCTGAACCCGTAAGAGGCAAACAGTTCAATGTAATTGTCGTCAATCGCCAAATAGCAGGACACGCCGTCAACCTTCATCTCTTGAGCCAACACCGCCATAGATTGCTCAAATTTTTTGGACACATCCGCTCCGCAACTGATGATTTCTTTCAGTTGCTTGGCAATTTTAGCGGCTTTGTTGACTGTCGGCGCTACCATATTTTTACCACCTCAGATTTTTTCCTTGCGTTTTAACTTATATTATCTATATTCTTATACATCAAGTGAAAAACAAAAATTATCAAAAATTATCAAGGAACCACAATGGCAACATTATATCAAAAAGGAACTTCGGATACTCGCCCTTGGGGCACATGGGAAGTTTTGGAAACATCGGACAATTGCTGCGTTAAAAAGATTTGTGTTTTACCGCATTCCCAATTGTCCCTGCAATTGCATCATCATCGAGCCGAGCATTGGATTATCACCTCAGGGCGCGGTGTAGTAACTTTGGGCGAGGACAAAAGAGAAGTCAAAAATGACACAGCGGTTTATATCCCCAAGGAAACCAAGCATCGTATCCAAAATGACACCGATGATATGTTGGTTTTCATTGAGGTGCAGACCGGCGATTATCTTGATGAAAATGATATTGAGCGTTTTGAAGACGTTTATGGCAGAGTTTAACAACAAGAAATAGGTAGAGCAAATGAATTTTCAAGATTTGGGTTTGAGTGAGCAAACCATCAAAGCCATTGACGAATATGGCATCACCACCCCGACAACGGTTCAGGCCGATGTTATACCGGCTATTTTGGAAGGGCGCGATATTTTCACCATCGCTCCGGCGCGCTGCGGCAAGACAATGTCTTATGTGCTGCCGTTGCTGGATATTATCAACTCCAAAAAGGCCAAGAATATCCTGATTATCACCGCCAATTCCCAAATGGCGGTCAAAACCTCCGATTGCTTGGCGGTGTTCAATAAATATCACGAGATTAACTCTGCGGCCTTGCACGAAGGCGAGGAGCAAGTAGCCGATGAAGCCAATGTAATTATCGGGGCTCCCGATTTGTTGTTGGATGTGGCCGATGGGGCAAAAGTTGACATAAGTCAGGTCGATATATTGGTGGTTGATGACATCAATTTGATTAAGAAAAATAAGCAGCTTGACAATTTGGAAAAGGTGTTGGATATGCTGCCTGCGCAAAAGCAAAACGTGGTCTATACCAACCGCCGTTCCAAAGAGACGCAGACCATTCTCTCCAAGATTCTCAAAACTCCGGCAGAGATTAAAATTGACAAGGATAAAGAGCAAGAGGTTGATGCTTCCTCTGCTACTCCCAAATCGGCCGGCAAAGACAAAAAAACTAAGCCTTGTTTTGTTGATGTACCGGATCAGGAAGCCATAGATTTAGCCGCCAAACACAATTCATTCAACGGTCGGACTCCGCGGTTTATTTTGGTCAAAGGCATTGTTGCCGAGGGCGAAGAAAAAAATTAATTTCAGGCGTGTGACGCGAAATTGGTTGACAAAGTCATAAAAAAGTGTTCCATAAGGAACACTTTTTTATGATTATCAAAATAATTATGGTTTTTGTGCGACAATTTTTTGACATAATTATATCAGGTCTGCATAATTTTTTGCACTTGTAATAGCAATTACTAAATTAATAAGTTAAATGTCGCAAATTCTTTTTCCCGAGATTTTTAAGAGCTCCGCAGACCCTCTTAAAACTCGGGATTTTTTTTATCTTTAGAAAATATACCCGTGTGCCTTAGTATCCTGATATATCAAATATCAGCGAAAAAAAAGAGTTTATCCCAGTTTGGTTTCGGCTAAAAACCTTGTTAAATCAATTGGTTGCTTAATTGTAACATTTGTTAAATTTTTGTGTTTTGCCATTGGCAAAAAAACTATTTAAGTTGAAGTCAGATTCAACATTTAAGGACTTGCTTAATGTCAAAGATTCATTCCACAGCCGTCATCGAGGACGGCGCTAAGATTGCCGATACTGCTGAGATCGGTCCTTTCTGCTGGGTTAGTGCTCAAGCCAAAATCGGAGAAAATGTCCGCCTTTTGGCGCGGGTCACTGTCTATGGCGATACCACCATCGGTGATGGTACGGTTGTTTTTCCGGGTGCTTGCTTAGGTACCGGTCCTCAAGACCACGGCAACGAGTTTGTCCCCGGCGCCAAGGTTATTATTGGCAAAAACAACGTCATCCGCGAGAATGTTACCATTCACGCCGGAACTCCCAAGGAACAGCAAACCACCATCGTTGGCGATAACTGTATGTTGATGGTCAATTCGCACGTTGCTCACGATTGCGTCGTCGGTAACGATGTGATAATGACCAACAACGCGGTTATCGGCGGCCATGTTCGCGTCGGCGACGGAGCTGTGCTAGGTGGCAATTGTGCAGTGCATCAGTTTTGCCGCATCGGCCGCAAGGCGATGATTGGCGGGCTTTCGGGTGTGGCCAGAGATGTTATTCCCTTTGGTATTGTTACCGGTGATCGCGGTAAACTGCGCGGTCTTAACCGTATCGGTATGATGCGAAGCGGTATGTCCGAGGCTGAGGTAAAGTCGGTCAGCCATGCGTTTATGTATCTTTTCAAGAGTGAAGAAGATAATTTTGATATCCGCTTGGAAAAAGCAAGAGAAAAATATAAGGATAATCCCTTGGTAATGGAGCAGGTCGAGTTTATTGCCGAAGGGCTGGCCGGTCGTCGCAAGGTTATGACCGCCTGATAAAAAAGAGAGATTTTGCCCTCGGAGAATGCCGTCGCGGCACAATTCGGGGGCAAATTATTGATTTAGCATTTATGTTAAGTCAATTTTTACAAAACTTGATATATGATGACTTTAGTTTGATGAAGAAAAGGTCGCCTGTGTTGGGTCGCTGTTGACCGAAATGGTAAAAACCGGCTGCTTTTTTGGAAATTAAAGCTCGCATAGTATCAAGTTTTTTTCATAAAAGGACAAAATTTAATGCTCAACCCCGATTGCAAGTTAGGTATTATCGCCGGCGGCGGCGCCATCCCCCAGATGTTGATAGAAAAATGTCTGGCCTCCCGAGTGCCTTTTGCGGTTTTGGCAATTGAGGGCAATGCCGACAAAGATTTTTTCACCTCCCCTCAGTTTGATTGTCGTTGGATTCGCTTGGGGCAGGCCGGCAGCGGATTTAAATATTTTTCCTCTTTGCACGTGACCGATGTAGTGTTAATCGGCACGATTCGCCGTCCGAGTTTCTTTGATTTGGTGCCGGATATGCGCACGGCTGCATTTTTTGCCAAGGTCGGAGCCAAGGCCTTGGGAGATGATGGCATCTTGCGGGCGGTTGTTTCCGAGATTGAAAAAGATGGTATGCGGGTTAAAGGAATTCACGAGATTATGCCCAATTTGCTGATACCAAGCGGCTGTCTTACCAAGCGCAAACCGTCCAAATCCGATGTGGAGGATATTCGGCGCGGGCTGGAGGTAGCTTTAACGTTGGGCAGTTTGGATGTCGGGCAGTCGGTAGTGGTGCAGCAAGGTCTGGTTCTGGGGGTTGAGGGTATTGAGGGCACCGATGCGTTGATACGTCGCTGTGGCGAATATCGGCGCAAAGGCGAGGGCGGTATTTTGGTAAAACTGCGCAAACCTCAGCAGGATATGCGTATAGACTTGCCCACTATCGGGGTTGACACCATCGAAAATGCTCACAACAGCGGACTTAGAGGTTTGATTGTCCATGCCGGCAACGGTCTTTTGGTCGACCCGCAAAAAACCATTGCACTGGCTGATAAATATGGTATGTTCATCCAAGGAGTAACCCCTGATGAATACCTTAACTAAGCCCAAAATTTACCTGATTGCCGGAGAGGCCAGCGGCGATTTGCTGGGATCGCGGCTGATGCGAGCCTTGCGCGAACAGACGGATACCGAATTTTATGGCATCGGCGGCGATACAATGCGTCAAGCCGGTCTCAATTCATTGTTTGATATTTCCGAGCTGGCGGTAATGGGATTGGTTGAGGTTATCCCCAGCATTCCCCGTGTTTTGCGCCGCATCAACGAAACAGTGAACGATATTGTTTCCCGCCGTCCGGATATAGTGATTACGATTGACAGTTGGAGTTTTTCTTGCCGTGTACATAAAGCCCTGCGGCGTTTGAATACCGGCATACGGCAAGTGCATTATGTTGCACCGCAGGTATGGGCGTGGAAAAAACGCCGTGCCAGAACGATGTATAAATATATTGACGAATTATTGACCATTTTGCCCGATGAAGAGCGCTATTTTACGCCTTATCACCTTCGTGTGAGCTATGTCGGACATCCGGTTGTTGAAAGTGCTGCTCTTAGTGCGGATGGCTCCGGTTTTCGCCAAGCTCATAATATTCCAGATGAGGCAAAGGTTATTTCCATTCTGCCGGGGTCGCGCCGCAACGAAGTTGCGCGGCTGTCGGGGGACTTTTTACAAGCTGCAGAAATGCTCTATCAGCATGACAAAAACCTGTTTTTCGTGCTGCCGACGGTTTCAACTGTTGCCGCGCAGGTGCGTTCATTGGCCGCAAAATGTCATCTTCCGTTAGTCATTGTCGAAACCGAGGCCGAGCGTTACGGCGCTTTTCAGGCTTCATCGGCGGCAATTGCCGCTTCGGGCACGGTGGCTTTGGAGTTGGCGATTTGTCACATCCCGCATCTTATTGCTTATAAAGTGGCGCCTTTAACCTATCTTTTGGCCAAAAATTTGGTGGATATCAAATATGTTAATTTAACCAACATATTGCTGGATAAGCCGATCATACCCGAGTTGTTGCAATATGAGTGTACGCCCGAGCACATTGCAGACATCACGCTGCAGCTGTTGGAACACTCCGAGCTTTACGAGCGCCAGATGGCAGCCTTTGGCGAACTGCGCTCACGTTTGGGCGGAGCAGATATCACGCCCAGTCAAAAAGCGGCAGCCCGCATTTTGGAGCTTATCCGATGATTGATTTAAGCGCGGTCATAACTTGCTGGAAGGCTGACAAAAACCGCCGCAACCTGTGGCTTCCGGTAATTTTGGGGTGCGGTATTGGCGCCTATTTTTTGTTGCCGTTTGAGCCCAACAAATGGATTACTCTGTGGGTTATCGAGATTATGATAGCCTTAGCCTTGTTGTTGCGGCGCCGGATTCGCCTGCTTTATATGTTGGGTTGCGCATTTATTTTTGTGCTAGGATTTGCCATTATCCAACTCAAAAGCATTTATTTAGACAGTCTTTCCCGTCCGCTTCCTTTGGAGGAGGCAGTGTATTTCAAAGGAGTAATTTCAGGCATAGACACCAATTATAAGGGCAAGTTGCGGTTTACCTTCGACGAGGTAGAGGATTTTGACGGCAATTTTTATGCCGGCAAATATCGCATAACTCCAAGGGGAGATGCCTCCAACGTCAAAATCGGCCAATGTATTGAAATGATTGGAACATTTATGCCGCCCTCATCGGAAGCTCTTGTCGGCGGATATCAGTTTGACCGCAAAAGTTACTTTGACGGGCTCAAAGGAAACGGTTATGCCGAAAGCCGCTTTTTTCCGGCTGAGTGCCCGCAGCATTCCGCGCATTTTTGGCGCTCGCATATCGCAGAGATAAGGCAGAACATTGTAGCGCGCATAAATCGGGTTTTGCCTCCGGCTCAGGCCGCCGTTGCCGCAGCCATTATTGCCGGTGACAAAAGCGCGGTATCTGTTAAGCTCTATGACCAGTACCGCAATTCCGGTCTGGCTCACTTTTTGGCAATCTCCGGTTTGCATATGAGTATGCTAAGCGGGTTGATGTTTTTCCTCGTGCGGTTGATTTTGGCTTTTATTCCGTGGATATCTTTGCGGTTTGACACTCGCAAAATCGCCGCCGTATTTGCCTTGGGCTTGGCCTTTGTTTATCTGCTTATTTCCGGATTGGCGGTGCCGGCGCAGCGGGCGTTTGTGATGATAGCCGTGGTGTTATTAGGCGTATTGACCAATCGGCGTGCCATATCTATGAATTCGGTAGCCTTAGCTGCGTTTATTATATTGCTCATTTCTCCCGAAGTTTTAATTTCTGCCAGTTTTCAGATGTCGTTTGCCGCGGTGGTCGGATTGATAGCCTTTTATGAAAAATATTCCGCCGCCATTCACAATTATTTTCTTGGCGGCAATCGTTGGTGGCAAGGTCTCAAATTGTACATTATGGGCATCTTAGTCACCGATTTTATCGCCTCAATTTCCACTTTGCCCTTTGCCATATACCATTTTAATATGGTAGCGCTCTATACAACTTTGGGTAATTTGCTGAGCGGCCCCGTAATCGGGTTTGTGATTATGCCTTGCGTATTGTTGGCGCTGTTATTAATGCCGTTCGGCGCTTCAGCATTTTTGCTCAAGGCCGCCGGTTTCGGTATCGGATTGGTCAATCAAATCACCGCCGCCGTCTCATCGCTGCCTTATGCCGGATTGCATTTGCCGAGTTTTCCTTTTGTTGGTTTTTTGCTGATAATTTTTGGTGGGTTGTGGCTGACAATCTGGCAGTGCCGTTGGCGAATTTGGGGCAGCGGACTGATTGCTGTCGGGTTTTTGAGCCTGTTGTTTGTGCGCACCCCCGACATTATTGTTGGCGACAAACTAAAAGCCATTGCTTTTAAGAATTCACAGCGAGAATTGGAGATTGTTCCTTCGCGCGGCGGCAGTTTTATCAAACAGGTTTGGCGTTCACGCTATCCGGTTTCCGCTAAGCCTGCAGTGTTAAAAGCGCATCCCGAATTTTTGCAAGACGGCGACATCGTAACCATCGGCGCGCAGCAGTTTAATATCAAGGATATCATAGGGTTCAGTGCCTATCGTCACGGTAACGATTACATCATTCGCACCATTCGTGATGATATAGGCAATCGTCTGTGGAACAAAAATAACTAGCCGCTTTGTGAAAAAAAGCAGATTAAGGTTAATGAACACCTAAAAATCACTGCAATTGGCAAAAATCCGCTATTGCCTCGTGCAATTGTGCCATAATCTTATGCATTTGCGCTTCGGTGCGGCCCTTGGGTGTCTCAACGGTCAAAAGCGGAATCTGTTTTTCTATTCCCGCCCAAGTTCCAAAGGAGCCATTGGTCGGATAGCCGATATCATCCACCAAACGATAGCCGCATTTCTGACTAAATTGCACCGCGAGCTCTCGTGCCGGTCCATCATAGTCAATCAGATGCAAATCCGAGTGCACGGACAAGATGCGAACAAACTTGTATTTTTCCACTATGTCCATCATAAACCGTGTCTCAACTTCGGAGGCCGGAGAGCCGGCAAACAATGATTTGGTGTGCGGGTTAACACTCTGTGAACTGAAATTTTGGGTCGGATAGTTGCGGTTAAGATCTACCCCGCGTCCGTTGGCACGGGTAAACAATTTTTTTCCGCTGGGGTTCAAACAAGGCAAAAAATAAATATTATACGGCGAAACATAACTCTTTTTAGCCAATTCGCGCATCATATGCCTGATGACAAACTCTCCCTCCGGCTCATCACCATGAAACCGTCCTGCCAGCAAAATATTGGGAGCGTCTCTATAGCTTTCTTTAGTTTGCCACAGGTTTATCTCGTTGCCGAAAGCGTCAATGATTCCATCTGCTTTATAAATCATCATCGCCCTCTGCCTTGAGCGGCAAAATATTGCTGTTTGGCCGCGATATTGCTCAGCACTTTGGAAAAACTGCTTATGCCGATGCTTACCGGACTTAAACACAAGTTGTTTTTGCCGTTACGGTCGGTAGTAATATGATCAAGATCGGAAGTCGTGGCAATTTTTTGCACACACAAAACATCCTCATGAAATTTTTTGCCATTGCTGTTGTTGTCATTATATTCCACAATAAACTGCTCAAAGCCTTGCTTTTGTAATTCCGGTATAACCTGTTGCATAAAATAAGTGCCCCAGCCTTGTTTTTGGGCTTCCGGCGCCATATAAATCTGATTCAAAATCAAGGTGTTGTCAGTAAAATTCGGCTCTTTGACAAATTGAACTTTCCGATACCTTGTCATCACCCAATTATCTAAAACCCCATGCTCATATTCTGTAGCCTCAAGTTTGGTGTTGATGTCTCGATAGCTCGCCGGTATTTCATTCAGTCGCATAATGCCGCAGGGTTTATCATTATTATACAACACATAGATAAACGGCTCTTTGCCGGCTTTTTGATTTTCAGCCCAGCCTTTCAGCTTTTTGATAAACGAGCCCTTGGTATACAAAGCCATTTCTTCTTCTGATTTGTAATTTTGCGACAAATTATTATACGACCGCATATAAATATCCGCCAAAGAAACAATTTCTTGATAAGAGCCGCTGAATTTTTGAACTTTTAACATAACTTTTAAGCCTTCAGAATTAAACCAAACCGACGAGTGTTGCATCATAAAATTTTGGTTAAATTTTGTCAAGTAATATTCGCATCTTGTAACCGCTGTTTTTTTGTTGCTTAAGCAAAATTAAGATGTTACAAAAAAACAAACATATATGAAAGCGCTTTGATATGACAATTGAAGAAATAATCGACAATTTTGCTTTTTTGGATTCTTGGGAAGATCGCTATCGCTATATCATTGAGTTGGGCGAAAAAATGCCGGAGTTGCCTCCTCCTTTGCATAGCGATGAGTGGAAAGTGCGCGGCTGTCAATCGCAAGTATGGCTGGTGCCCGACAAAAATCCCGATGGCACCTTGAGTTTTGCCGGCGATAGTGATGCCCTGATTGTTAAAGGGCTTATTGCCATAGTTTTGAGTATCTGCAACAATCAAACACCGCAGGCCATTGCCGAACTGGATATCGGCAATATATTTGACCGGCTCAATCTGCGCGAGCATTTATCACCCTCACGGCGCAACGGCTTGGAAGCCATGGTGGAAAAAATCAAGTCTTACGCCTCGGCGCTGTGTTAAACGATAGGCGGTCTTATGAACATACACGAATATCAAGCCAAACAAATTCTCAACAACTGCGGGGTTAAAGTTCCGGCCGGATGTATCGCGTATACTCCGTCGGAGGCGGTTGCCTCAGCGCGCAAGGTCAGCCAGCGCGGCCCTTGGGTGCTTAAGGCGCAAATTCAATCCGGCGCTCGGCAACAGGGATATTTTTTAGGTGACAAAAGCGGCTTGGGCGGTATCCGAGTGGTCAATTCGTTGCGCCGTATCAAAAAAGAGGCTCTCGCCATGCTTGGTCAGCGCTTGGTAACTATCCAAACCGGTCCTGCCGGCAAAACCGTCAACAAAATTTATGTTGAGGCCTTTCAGAAAGTAAAAAGAGTGTTTTATATGGCCTTAACGGTTAACAGTTTGGATGCCGCCATAACTTTGTTGGTAGCCGATGTTCGTGACGGCGATATCCTGAAATTGGCTCTCAATAACCCTGAAGAAATTTTGCATTTGCCGCTGGACTTAAACAACAGTGTCTCTCAAGAACAATTGCAAACCATTATGAGCTTTTTGCATTTGCCGCAGCGTTGCTTTAACAATTTAGAAAATTTGGTGCGCGGTCTGCAAAAAACTTTTTTGGATTTGGATGCCTCAATGATTGAAATAAATCCCGTCGGTTTGGCCCCCTACGGCGAGTTGTGGGCTTTGGATGCCAAGATATCGTTTGATGACAACGCATTGTTTCGGCACCCCGACATTATGCGGCTCAAAGACGAATGCGAGTTTGACCCGCGCGAGCTGGCAGCGCAACGGTTTAAGTTTACTTATCACGAGTTTAACGGGGCGGTGGGGTGCATTGTCAATGGCGATGGCTTGGCTTTGTCGGCGATTGACCTGCTCAAGGACAATTCCAGCGGTGCTGCTTGTTTTATCAATGTAAAGGGCGGGGTGGACAAAGACAAAATTGCCCAAGGTATCAAGTTGATTATGACCAATCCGCGAGTTGAGGGGATTTTGCTCAATATTTTGGGCGGATTTGTCCGTTGCAACCTGATTGCCGACGGTATTGTTGCCGCCGCCGCCGAAGTGGGGCTCAATGTGCCGTTTGTGGTGCGCTTTGAAGGTACCAACAAAGATATGGCGCGCGAGATATTGGAAAATTCGCATTTACCGGTTATCTGGGCGGACAATTTGTCCGACGGGGTCAACAAATTGCTCCAAGCGATAAGGGAGGCCGTCTGATGTCAATTTTTGTAAATAAAAGCACCAAGGTTTTGTGCCAAGGACTTACCGGAACGCAGGCCTCGTTTCATATTAAACGCTCGTTGGATTATGGCACCTCTGTTGTTGCCGGCGTCACCCCCGGTAAAGGCGGCAGTCTGCATTTGGGGTTGCCGGTGTTCGGCTCGGTGCAAGAGGCTGTGCGTGAGACAAAGGCATCCGCTTCCATAATGTATGTTCCGGCATCTCATCTCAAATTGGCAGTGCGTGAGGCTATTGAGGCCGAGTTGGATTTGGCCGTCAGCATAGCCGCCGGTGTGCCGCTCAAAGATATGCTGGAAATTAAAGCTATGCTCAAAGGCAGCAAAACCAAGCTCATCGGCCCCAACACCCCCGGCATCATCACTCCTGATGAGGCGCGTTTGGGAATATTTCCCATTGATATACATACCAAAGGGCACATTGGGGTAGTATCGCGTTCCTCAACCTTAACCTATGACGCGGTATTGGAAATCAAAAAGGCCGGCTTGGGTGAATCAACGGTTATCGGCTTGGGGGATGATATATTGATAGGCGTTGATTTTGTCGATGTTTTGCGAGAGTTTCATCGCGATGCTGCCACCAAGGCCATAGTTATGATAGGCCAGTTGAGTGGCGCGTTTGAAGAGGCGGCGGCCGAGTGGTATAAATCACAAACTCACAAAAAGCCGGTTATCGCTTTTATTGCCGGTGAAGCCGTGCCGTTCGGTCACAATATGGGTTATGCCGGCGATGTCATCACCAATGGCTATATCTCGGTTCAAGACAAGAAAGATGCATTGATTGACGCCGGAATGATTGTCGTTAATCATATCAATGATATCAATTTGGCATTGGCCGATTTGCAATGAATGTTTGGCGCCGCATTATCGATTTTATCTTGCCACCGCGTTGTGCCATGTGCGGCAAAATCCTTCGCACTGACAAAGGCATCTGCGATGATTGTATTTCCGAGATTGAATTTTTATCCTCACCGGTATGCTATCACTGCGGTCAGCCTTTGATGGCTGTCGACGCTGTTTTGCACTCGCATTTATTGTGCGGTGAGTGTATCAAACCGCACCATCGGCGATTGTTCCGTCTGTCGCGTTCGGCATTTGCTTATGATGATTTTTCCAAAAAACTTGTTTTAGACTTTAAGTTTCGCGATCATACGGAATTAGCCGCGTTGCTGGCCAAAATTTTGTATGTTGCCGGTCGGGATATTTGGGAGTTAGGAGTTGATTTGATAGTTCCGGTGCCCTTGCACTATACCCGTCTGATTAAGCGCAAATACAATCAATCATCACTGTTGGCCAAAGAGTTGGGCAAGCTCACTGCAGTAAAATCCGACAATTTTGTCTTACGCAAAATCCGTCGCACCAAACCGCAGGTTGAGTGCAGTGCTGCCCAAAGATTAGTCAATGTTAAAAATGCTTTTGCCGTGCGCCATCCGGAGCGCATCAAGGGCAAGCGAGTATTGCTGATTGACGATGTGCTTACAACCGGCACCACCGCCAAGGAGTGCGCAACATCGCTTCGGCGCGCCGGTGCCAAATCGGTTGATTGTCTTACATTAGCACGGGTAATGCACTAAAAAATTTTTTAACAGCGCCTGCTAAAAAATGCTTGACTTAAAGCAAGTTCTAAAAGTTATTATAGACGCAAAACTGGAATTGGGAGAAAAATTTATGCCTGCGAAATATTTTTTCTTGTTGCGCCGTGCTTTGGCGATAGTACTGGGCGTTTTGCTACTGGTCGGATTTGCCGGATGGTTTTATCCTTTGCCGCTCTTTGACCTTCAGCTGGTGCCGCTGCTGCAAAGTCTCAGTCTCAGCTTTACAACTTTGGCTTGCCTGTTGGTCGGGGTGGTTGTGGTGCTCACTTTGTTGTTTGGCCGCATCTATTGTTCGACCTTATGCCCGTTAGGATTGTTGCAGGAGCTTTTGCTCTTTTTGTACCATCCGTTATTCCATCGGTTTAAGAAAAAGTCATCGGGTAATTTTTATCAAAAGCACTATGCTTGGCATTATGTGCTGGCTGCGCTGCTTTTGGGTGCAATGCTGGGAGGCACTGCCTTGTTGGTGCGTATGTTTGACCCCTACAGCATATTTGGCAATGCGGCCTCAAAGGCGAGGTTCGGACTGGCTGTAGTGATGATTTTGGCCGTGGTGGTGTTTTTTCGCAAGCGCTTTTTTTGCGTTAATATATGTCCCGTAGGGGCGGTGCTCGGATGGTTGTCTCGCTTTGCCTTGTTTAAGATTCATTTTGCTGCCGACGGTTGTGTTAAATGCGGAATGTGCGCCCGCCATTGTCCCTCCGGCAGCATCGATTATGTCAATCAGTCAATTAATAACGAGACTTGCGTTCGCTGCCTGCGCTGCCTTGTCCCCTGTCGCAAAGGCAGCATTATCGGCGCTTCCGTGCAACCCAAACCGGAGATACCTTTCAGTCCTGCGCGGCGGCGGTTGTTGATAAGTGCGGCAGTGTTGGGAGCTTTTGCCGGAGCTTTTAAGGCAGGTGCTTCCATCAGTCAGATGGTTGCTCAAAAGGTAAAAAGAGTGATTGTTCCTGCCGGCGCCAAGAACTATCGGGATTTTGCCAATCGTTGCCTCAATTGCAATTTGTGCGTTGGCAATTGTCCGATGAAGATTATTAAAAAAGCTGATAGCGAATATCCTGCGGTGCATATTGACTATGGCGAAAATTTTTGCAAGTATGATTGTTGCAAATGCTCACAGGTTTGTCCTTCTGGGGCCATCCGTAAGATACCGCTGAGCGAAAAACAAAACACGCAAATCGCTGTAGCAGTGGTGGATGAAGACCGTTGCATCGGTTGCGGGCTGTGTGTGCGCGAATGTCCGCGGTCGGTCATCAGTAAAGACGAAGAAAAGGCTATGGTTGACGCCTCAGAGTGTATCGGCTGCGGAGTATGCGCCAGTGTTTGTCCCGTTAAAGCCATTAATATTTATCCGGTGGAAGAACAAAGATTTATGTAACAATTTTTAATTTAGGAGTGAAAAAATGTCATTAGGAGTTACCGAAATTGCATTGATATTGGTAGTGGTTCTGGTTTTGTTCGGCGGCAAACGGATACCGGAGTTGGCTCGTGCTTTGGGCAAGGCTCAGGCTGAATACAAAAAAGCCAAAGCCGCCATTGAAACCGAGGTGAACGAACTTAAGGATTCAGTGGAAAAAGCCGCTGCCGAGGAAGAGAAAAATTAAAAAAAATAAATGAACGACGATTCCAACCAAAGCCTCATTGCCCATCTCGAAGCTCTGCGCACGGTATTGCTAAGGAGTTTTGTGGCGCTGGGGGCGGTACTTTTGCCGTGTTTTTGGGCCGCACCTTATGTTATTGATTGGCTGATAAAAGTTATGTTGGATGGTGAGAACATCAGCCTCAACTATTTTTCACCGATGGAAGTGTTTATTCTGCAAATTAAAACGGCTTTAGTTGTAGATATTTTGTTGTGCTTTCCTTATATTGCCAAACAAATTTGGAACTTTGTCTTGCCAGCTCTTTATGACAACGAACGCCGCTTTATCCGTTCCATAGTTCTGGCCTCCGGTATTTTGTTTGCGACCGGCGTGCTGTTTTGCGTGTTTTTTATTCTGCCGCTGATAATCAAATTCGGCCTGAGTTTTATCTCTGATAATATTACGCCGGTTTTCGGAATTTCCAATGTGATAACTTTAGCCCTGTGGCTGGGAGTGGTTTTTGGGTTATGTTTTCAGTTTCCGCTGGTGACCTATGCCCTGATTGTCAATGACATCGTCAGTTATGCCACCTTAAGAAGCAAACGCCCTTATATATTTGTGGGCGTGTTGGCGTTGTCGGCATTACTTACTCCGCCCGATATCGTAAGTCAGCTGATGCTTACGGCGCCAACTTATGGCTTGTTCGAAATCGGACTGTATTTCGGTCGCTTGCGAAAATCTGAAAAAAACTCTTGACTTAGAGTGCCCTCTAAATTTTACAATAACCGGCATTATATTAACCTCATAATTTTTTAAGGAGATGTACCTGATGAACCGACGCGAATTTTTAATGAGCACATTGGCTGTTTTTGCCATGTCTGCCTTGCCCAAACTCACTTTTGGCGAAACCATCGCCGTCTCCGATGCGCTCAAGGCCAAAATTAATCCGGCGAACAAACTCGGATTCGGTTTTATGCGTCTTCCCCTGAAAAATCCCGACGATCAAACCTCCATTAACTATGATTTGCTCAACCAAATGGTCGACAAATTTATGGAGCGCGGTTTTACTTATTTTGACACCGCGTGGATGTATATGGGTTATGAAAGCGAGGTTGCCATCCGCAAGGCGGTGGTCGAACGTCATCCCCGTGAGAGTTTCACCGTTGCCAGCAAGCTGCCTGCCGGCTATCTGAAATCGGCAGCCGAACAAGAGGAAGTATTCAACAAACAGCTTGAAAAAACCGGCCTGAAATATTTTGACTATTATATGATTCACAATGTCAATGCCGACACTATCGAGAAAATCCGCAAGTATAAGAGTTTTGATTTTATCAAGGAAAAGAAAAAACAAGGCTTGGTTAAAAACATCGGTTTTTCTTTCCATGATTCGCCGGAGTTGTTGGAGGAGGTTATTAAAGAAAATCCTGATCTTGACTTTGTGCAGCTGCAGATTAACTATGTCGATTGGGACAATGTATCGATTCAGTCGCGCAAATGCTATGAGATTGCCGTTAAATACAATCTGCCCGTTGTCGTAATGGAGCCGGTAAAAGGCGGGTCTTTGGCACAAGTTCCTCCGTCGGTCGAAAAAATCTTTCGAAATGCCGAGCCGAATATGTCACCGGCCTCATGGGCGATTCGCTATGCCGCATCTTTGGAGGGTGTTATGATGGTGCTTTCCGGTATGACCACTATGGAACAGCTTGAAGACAACACTTCGTATATGCAAAACTTTAAGCCGCTCAGCGCCGAGGAAAACAAAGTGATTGAAAGTGCGCTCAAAGAATTGCACGCCTCCATCGCGATTCCTTGTACGGCTTGCCGTTATTGTGTTGAATATTGCCCGATGAAGATTGACATTCCGGCAATGTTTGCCCTCTATAATGCCGAAAAGCAGGAAGACAGCGCCAAACCCTTTACAATTCAGCGTGTTTACTATGGCAATCTTATCAAGCGTTCAACCAAGTCATCCGCTTGTCTGCATTGCCACGCCTGCGAAAAACATTGTCCGCAACATATCAAAATCAGCGACTGGATGAAAGAAGTTGCCAAGACTTTTGAAGCCTGAATTTAATCTTTATAGTTTTTTTATTAGGAGAAATATTATGAACAAATATATCATTTTCGGAGCAATTGCTGCTTTGGCCGCCGCCTTTGGCACCTATCGCGCTTTGGCCAACACCTCATCGGAAAAGGTTGATACCAAAGGCAAGGTTTTGATTGCTTATTATTCTTACAGCGGCAACACCAAAAAAGTTGCTCAGGCCATTAATGCAGCTATTGGCGGCGATTTGTTCGAAATTACCGCCGAAGGCTCGTATCCCCAAGAATATCGTCCGATGACCCAGCAGGCCAAGGAAGAAATTGCCAATGGTTATCGCCCCAAACTCACCTCTAAAATTGATAACATCGAGCAGTATGACATAGTGTTTATCGGCTCGCCCAACTGGTGGGGCACCATCACACCGCAGGTCTCAAGTTTTATCGACAGTTATAAACTGGCCGGCAAAACGGTTATTCCCTTTATTACTCACGGCTCCGGCGGCGTGCAAAACACCATTGCCGATATGACCGCTCAATGCAAGGATTGCCATGTGATTAAAGATGGCTGGGTCGGCTATTCCGACCGCACCATGGGGCTGAAAAGCTGGTTGAAGAGTTTGGGCTTTGCCGTCGAATAATGGCTGACAGTTATACAGATATCGGCTTTGCCAAGCTGGATTTAAGCCGCGCCGAACGCACCGGTTTGCCGGAGACCATATTTTGCTCCGGTAAAACCGCTGAGCAGTTGCACGCAATTTTGACGGCATTTGGTCAAAGAGGCTGTTCGGTTTTGGGAACGCGTTGTTCGCCCGCGCAGGCCGAATTTGTTATAGCCAACGGGGCAAAGGTTAACTATGATGCAACCTCGCAAGTGATAACTTTGGGCACGCCCTTGCCAGCCATAGCGGGAAAAGCAGCCGTATGTTGCGCCGGAACTGCCGATTTAAGAGTGGCGGAAGAGGCTGCACAAACTCTCGAATTTTTCGGGGTGACCGTGGAGCGTCACTACGACGTCGGAGTTGCCGGTCTGCATCGTCTGTTGAGCAAGATTGAAGCCATCCGCACCGCTGATGTTATAATCGCGGTTGCCGGAATGGAAGGTGCTCTGGCTTCGGTGGTAGCCGGTTTGGTCAAATCTCCGGTGATTGCCGTTCCCACTTCGGTTGGCTATGGCGCCTCGTTTAATGGGCTGTCGGCATTATTGGCAATGCTCAATTCTTGTGCCGAAGGAGTGTCGGTGGTCAATATTGACAACGGGTTTGGCGCCGCAGTTCAAGCAAGACGCATATTGCAGTTAAAGGACAATCACTAATGACTAAATATCTTTTTTTTGATGGAAACAGTGGCATTTCCGGTGATATGACGGTAGCGGCCTTGCTGGATATGGGCGGAAATCAGACCAAGTTGGCCGCAGCATTGGCATCTTTGCCGGAGGAGTTTCACTACCATATTACACAAAAAAATTCGTATAGTATTGCCGGAACTGACTTTTCCGTACATCATCACGAGCATCCGGCGCACGAAGAGGAATATAACACCGCTCACCATCATCATCCGCACCATCATCACCACCGTCATTTAGCCGATGTTGTGGCGATTATTGATGCCGCCGCAATGTCTCCTGCGGCCAAAACTTTGGCCAAAAACATTTTTTCCATTATTGCTGCCGCCGAAGCCAAAGCGCATGGAGTTGAGGCATCGCAGGTTCATTTTCACGAGGTGGGCGCCATCGATTCCATTGTGGATATTGTGGCTGCCGCTGTTTTGCTGGATGATTTTGGGGTGGAAAAATTCATCCTTACCGGTCTGACCGAAGGCCAAGGGACTGTTATGTGCCAGCATGGACAATTGCCGATTCCCGTGCCGGCAGTGTTGAATATAGCCCAAGCGCACGGCATTATTTTGCGCCCCTCCGCAGTGAATGGCGAGATGGTAACCCCGACCGGCATTGCCCTTTTGGCAGCGCTTAGCCCGCAGAGTTCGCTGCCCGAGCATTATAAGGTGCTCAAAACCGGTATCGGTTTGGGCAAACGCGACTTTGGCCGAGCCAATTTTTTGCGTATAATGCTCGTTGAAGATGTGCCCGATGCCGATAAGATGTATGTTGTGGAGAGCAATATTGACGATTCCACTCCCGAGGAGTTAGGCTGGGCCATGGAGCGTTTGTTTGCAGCCGGGGCTTTGGATGTGCATTTTGAACCCTGTTATATGAAAAAGTGCCGTCCGGCCTATATGCTGAGGATAATTACTACCGGCGCCGAGCTGAGCCGAATTGAAGAGGCTGTATTTCGCCATACTTCCACCATCGGGTTGCGTAAATATCCGGTGGAACGCAGCTGTATGGACCGCAAAATTGTAACGGTTAATCTGCCGCAAGGACAAGTAAAGGTAAAAATTTCCACCTATCATGACATCGTCCGTTGTCAGCCCGAATATGAAAGCGTGAAAGAATTGGCTCTTCGCACGGGCGAGAATTTCCGCACGCTTTTTGCCGCCGCCCAACATCAAGCCGAAACAGGAGACTATAATGAACAATGAACTTAACCGCAAAATGACCGCTTTGCAAGATTATTTTACCAAGCTCGGCTCGGTAGCCATTGCTTTTTCCGGCGGGGTCGATTCAACCTTTATGCTCAAAGTTGCCCACGATGTTTTGGGCGACAAAGCGCTGGCGGTTACCGCTTCGTCTTGTTCGTTTCCCACCCGCGAGCTCAATGAAGCCAAGGCCTTTTGCGCTCGCGAGAATATTCGCCATTTGGTAGTAAAATCAGAAGAGCTGGACATTGAGGGGTTTCGGCACAATCCCAAAAATCGTTGTTATTTATGTAAAAGCGAATTATTTGGCAAAATCAAAAAAATTGCCGCGGAGAATAATATTGCCTATGTTGCGGAAGGCTCAAATATGGATGACAACGGCGACTATCGTCCCGGTTTGCGTGCCATCGCCGAGCTGGGTATCAAAAGCCCGTTGCGGGATACAGGATTTTACAAATCCGATATTCGTGAAGTCTCAAAAGAATTGGGACTTCCCACATGGAATAAACAATCGTTTGCCTGTCTGGCCTCAAGGTTTGTCTATGGCGAGTTGATTTCGGAAGAAAAATTGCAAATGGTCGACAAAGCCGAACAATTGCTGTTAGATTTGGGATTTCGTCAGGTTCGGGTGCGTATTCACGGGAAAATAGCTCGCATTGAAATTATGCCCGAAGAATTTGCTCGTCTTATGGTGGCTGAAATTCGTCAAAAAATCATTCAAGAGTTTGCCGCTCTCGGTTTTGCCTATACTGCGCTCGATTTACAAGGTTATCGCACCGGTTCCATGAACGAGACCTTGAGTGCTGCTGAAAAAGTTTAATCAAATTATTGTAATATTATGACAGAGTTAACTATTTATTCATTATGGCTTACGGCTTTTTTGACCGCGGTGGTGCATACCATCACCGGACCGGACCATTATTTGCCGTTTATCGCGATTGCCGGAGCACGCAATTACAGTCTCAAAAAAACACTTCTTTGGACTTTTATCTGCGGCCTCGGGCATATCGGCAGTGCCTTGCTTATAGCCTTGGCTTTTGTGTATTTGGCGCATTTTTTGAGCCGCGAGCAGCTCACTTTTGTTGAGGAAAACCGTTCGAATATCGCGGCGTTTGCGTTGATAATTTTGGGTGGAGCCTATTTGCTGCTGGCTCTAAGACACAAATTGCAACACAAACTGAAAGCCCCGCACGTCCATCATCATCACGATTTGCCGCGCGGCAAAAATATCAGCGTTTGGGTGATATTTATTATTTTCGTGTTGGGTCCGTGCGAAGCATTATTGCCCATTTTGACAGCCGCCAGTGTATTGAGCACAAAGGCAGTCATAAGTTCGACCATCATTTTCTCATTTGCCACGATTTCCGCAATGATGTTGATGGTCGCGCTCGGACTTTTAGGATTGCAAAAGCTGCAAGTTCACAAGCTGGAAAATTGGGCTCACGAGTTGGCCGGCCTCACCATTTTGTTGTGCGGGTTTGCCATCTTGTGCGGTCTGTAATTCGGTTGGCCGACAGTTATTGTGTGGTTGACGTTGTTTCCCACCGGAATTGGTGGGCTGCCGAACGCGAAGGCTGAAATACTACAAATGAAAAAAATGTTAAACTTTGTGCAATTTGCGAGAAAAGTTTAACATTTGAAAATAAGCTCGCCATTTCTGACGAGCTTATATTTTATTTACAGGTTTTCGGATAAATCCAATTTTCGCCGAGTTTATAACATTTATCCAATGTAAACTCTGCATAACATTCTCCTGTTTTTTTTATTCAGCGGCAATTTATTATTTAAACAAATTTCATCAAAAACTTTTTTAGCAACACAACCGACTCCCTTATGCCGACAATCTTTGAATATTTTTACTTGTTCGGCCGTCATTTGTACACAATCGTTTATCTTATTCCAGACTAAACAATCTTCACGACAACGTTTTTCTTGATAATCCCAAACATTTTTTCTTTATTTAAGTTAGTCACCTTCCGACAAGAAACTTTTACCCACCGAGCAATTTTGCCCTTTACCAATCAAGAGTTATCTTATAAAATCCCTCATACTATCGAACTATAATCAAAAATTTGGAATAACAATGCTGTTTAACTCATTTCCGTTTATTCTGCTGTTTTTGCCGATTACCTTAGTCGGGTATTATTATTTGTTGCGGATGCGAATTATCCTCGGCGCAAAGGTTTGGCTGGTTGCCGCTTCTTTGTTGTTTTATTCACAGTGGAATATATACTATTTGCCGCTGATTTTGTTGTCTATGGCGTTTAATTTTGCCTTGGGTGCGGTTTTACCCCCCCCCTCCCCGAAAACGGGAAGTTTAATCGTCGCACACTTTTTGCGTGTGGAGTGATTGTCAATATCGCGGCATTAGCTTATTTTAAGTATGCCGACTTCATCGTCGACAATATCAATTTTATAAGCAAAGCCGACTTTCCAAGACCGAATGTTGCTCTGCCGTTAGCAATTTCTTTTTTTACATTTCAGCAGATTGCTTATTTAGCCGACAGTTACAAGGGGATTACCAAAGAATATGATTTTTTGACTTATGCCTTGTTTGTCACATTTTTTCCGCAGTTGATTGCCGGACCGATTGTCGCGCATTATGAAATGATGCCGCAATTTGCAAATATCCGCAACTTTGTAAAAAATTACCGTCATATTTTTCAAGGAGTGTGCTTGTTTTTAGTCGGTTTAGGCAAAAAAATTTTCATCGCCGACTATTTTGCCCGATATGCCTCTATAGGATTTGACAAGATTGATAACCTTACCCTTGTCGGCGGATGGCTCACCTCGCTTTCCTACAGCATACAAATATATTTCGATTTCAGCGGTTATTGTGATATGGCCATAGGGTTAGGCCTGATGTTTAACATAAAATTACCTGTTAATTTTGACAGTCCCTACAAAGCAACCAATATTCAAGATTTTTGGCGGCGCTGGCATATAACTTTGTCGCGTTTTTTGCGTGACTATATTTATATTCCCTTGGGCGGTAACCGGCAAGGCGAGAGGCGAGCATTTGCCAATGTGTTTGCGGTTTTTCTCATCGGCGGGCTGTGGCACGGAGCAGCTTATACGTTTGTGATTTGGGGTGCGGCACATGGTATGGCCAACATAATTTGGCGAATATGGCGCAAAACTCAACTTAAACTGAACAAATACTTGGCTTGGTTTATTACTTTCAACTTTGTCAATATTGCTTGGGTGTTTTTCCGCGCCACTAGCTTTGCCGATGCCGGCAAGGTGCTGTATGCAATGTTTGATGTTACCTCATTGTTTGGCTTGCCGAGATTTTCCGCTGCATATTATTTGGCCGGATTCGAGGTGCACACCGTCATACTTTTCAAATTGGCCGCGGTTATTGCCGCCTGTGTTTTGCTGCCCAACTCGATGGAAATTATGCGCCGCATTAACCTAACCTCGCCGCGGCAAGCAATAATATACGGCATTCTCGGGGCGATTGTTGCTGTTTTGCTGTTGGCCAAAATGGCAATTGTGCCCTATAGTGAATTTATTTATTTCAATTTTTGAGGACGATATGCTCTACAAATTATTTATTAAAATCTTTTTAGCCGCCGCGATGTTGTTTAGTTCGGTGTTGCTTGGCATAATTTATATCAGCGATCCTTATGCCTTGTTTCATCGACCGCTGTGGCACAAAGATTTGATGTATGACAATTTGCGGATTCAAGATTACGGATTGATTAAATACGAAGATTTCGACGGAATAATTTTGGGCTCATCAATGTTGGAAAATTCTTCAGCAGATGAAGTATCGCAAAAAATAGGCGGCCAATGGGTCAATTTATCATTTTCTTCGGCGCGTTTTTATGAAAAATTTTCGGTATTGAATTTTGCCCTGCGCAACAAAAAACTGCGCGGAGTTATTATGTCATTGGACAGCTATCATTTTGCTCAACTTCACGATACTAAAGAAACATTTGACAGCGAGCTTTATGCCGATAGTCTGATTGCCAAATTTCGCATTTACTTCACCGACCGCGGAATAGCAAGCGTTTGCGGTAAGAAGAAGCACTTTATGGCCAAAGATTTGAACGCTCCGCTTGATTGGCGAAATTCTCCGCAACATATCCGCCGATTTGGTGGTTTTGCGAATTGGATAAAATATTACCATCAGGACGAACAGGCCAAAGATTCACTTGATAAACTTAAATCAGTCCGAAATCCCGAAAAATACATTTATTCCGATTATCGCAAAATAGTTGATAATGAGTTGATGCCGCTGTTTAGGCATAAAGACACTATGTTTTATCTGCTTATTCCGCCCTACAGTGCATTATTTTGGGCGTGGGAGCTGGATAATTTTGACGAGATGATGGCCCCTGTAGCCTATCTGATTGAACAGACCAAAGACTTGCCTAATGTAAAAATTTATTGGCTGTATGATGAAGATTTTGTGTTTGATATCGCAAGATACAAAGATTTGACGCATTACGACGCCGGCATCAATACATTGATGACCGAAGCCATCCGCAATGGAAGCAATATTATCAATGCCGGCAATTACCAATCAAAAATCGCTCGATTTAAGCATAAAATAAATCATTTTGATATTTCGGATTTTACGGCGCAAGCCCAAAAAATATTCTAGCGAGATTGTCTCCTCCCTCTCGCTCAAGGCGATAGTATTGATTTTTTAATTTTATTTTTGTATATCTGTACTCCGAGCATAAAACCATTTTTTATTAAGGAGACAATAGTGTTATATCAAAAACCGAAGGCGGTTTTGCTTGATTGGGACGGCACGCTGGTTGACACGAGACAAGCGGTTGGCGATGCAATGGATTATGTGTTGCGGCTTTATGATAAAGAGCCGTGGGCAATAGTTAAACAAAAATACCGTGATACCGCCAAATCAGTGAAAGGCAACTTTCCTAATTATTTCGGCGCCAAGGCCGATGAAGCATTTGCCCGATACGCCGCTTATTACCGCGACACAACAATGCAAACCGCAACTCCTATGGCTGGTGCTGCCGAATTTTTGCACTTGTGCCAAAAGAAAAATATAGCACTCTATGTGGTTTCCAACAAAGAAAAATCCCTATTATTGGCCGAAAAAGAACAATGTTTTCCGCAAGTTGAGTTTGTAAAAATGTTGGGAGACGGAGACACCCGCCGTGGTAAACCATCTCCTGATCCGGTGTTTGCCGCATTGCAGGGTGCCGATTATGCCATCACCCGACAAAATGTATGGCAAATCGGCGATTCACGCCAAGACACCGATTGTGCTTTTGCCGCCGGCGTGCAGGCGGTCTTGTTAGGCGAGGGCAGTTTTATGGACGAACGCTACAAATCGGAAAAATCAGCCGCCCCGTTTGGAATGTTGCAGTTTGCCGATTTTGTCGAATTAAACGATTTCATCGCGCGGCTGTAAACCGATTTTCAGACGATATAATCGTCGCAAACCTCGCATCGAAACAACTTAAGGAGGCCTTGAGCCTCCCTAAATTTTTAGAAGTTTTTAGACAACCGCCAGCTCTTTGGCCAAAGCCTCCAATTGAGGCAAGTCAGCCGGTTTCAGCGCGGATTTGATAGTGAGCTTGTTTTCCAAAAAAGTCAGGTTTTTGCAAGGTTCCAAAATCTCACGCATTTTCTTAGCCGCTATCGGTGCCCAAGACCCGTTTTCAATCAGAGCCACTTTGCGGTTTTGATAGTTGCGGTCGCGCAGCTGCAACAGAAAATTCTCCATCTGCGGCATCAATCCTGCATCATGGGTCACACAAGCCAAGACCAACCGGTCATAGCGAAAAGCGTCTTCCAAAGCCTCAGCCATGTCCTCGCGCGCCAAATCACTAGCCACCGTTTTTATCCCCGCAGATGTCAGCATTTTTTTCAGTTGCAGCACGGCGGATTCAGTGTGCCCGTAAATCGAAACATAAGCGATAAAAACCCCTTTATCTTCCGGCTGATACGCGCTCCACAGATTATATTTACCCAAGTAATAGTCCAAATTTTCGGTCAGCATCGGCCCGTGTAACGGAAAAATCTTTTGAATGTCCATCAAGGCCGCCTTCTTCAGCACATTTTGCACTTGTGCCCCGTATTTGCCCACTATGTTGAAATAATAGCGCCGCGCCTCGCAGGCCCAATCCTCATCGCAATCCAGTGCTCCGAATTTTCCGAAGGCATCGGCAGAAAACAAAACCTTGGCCTTTTGGTCATAGGCAAACATCACTTCTGGCCAGTGCACCATCGGGGCCGCCACAAAACGCAAAATATGTTCGCCCAAAGCCAGCTCGTCTCCGTCTTTAACCTCTATGCTGCGTCCCGACAGATCAATATCGTTAAAAAATTGCTGCAACAAGTTAAAACTCTTAGTATTAGACACAACTTTGGCCGTCGGATAGGCTCTCAAAAACTCGGCAACATTGGCCGCATGGTCAGGCTCCATATGCAAAATCACCAAATAATCCGGCAATCGTGCCCCCAGCACCTTGCGCAAATTGGCAAACCATTCCTTGCTAACCCGTTTGTCGGCAGTATCCATAACGGCAATTTTTTCATCCGAAATAACATAAGAATTATAAGAAATGCCGTTGGGAATAACATATTGCCCCTCAAACAGGTCGAGAGTTTTGTCATCAACGCCGATATAATGTATATCTTTGCCAAGCTGAATGTCGAACATAATTTCTTCCTTTGTTGAATAAGCGGTTAATACTGCGACGACTTTTACACTATATTAATATGGAAGGCAACAAGTTTTTGCAAAATAAATAATACCGTTTTTGCGTTTTTTATGTAATTATGATATTTTTTTTCGCGCTTGAAGTTCATCGATTAGTGCTTACTTCAACCTAAGTCTTAAATTATGTTCAATTTTTCATATTGGAGAAACACAATGGGTGAAATGGCACGCAAAATATCTAAGGTTGACCACGACGAACTGCTGAAAATCCTAAATATTGCCTATGCTGAAGAATGGCTGGCTTATTATCAATATTGGCTCGGAGCTCAAGTAGCTTTAGGGCCGCATCGCTCTAACATCGTAGATGAGTTTATGGAACACGCCGCCCAAGAGCTCAAACACGCTCAAATGTTGTCTGACCGCATTATTGAGCTGGGCGGAGTGCCGATTCTCAGTCCGTCCAAGTGGGAATCCGTTGCACTTTGTCATTATGAGGAGCCGGCCAACCCGCAAATCACCGAGCTGCTCAAACAAAATCTGATTTCCGAGCGTTGCGCCATCGCGCGGTACGAAAAAATTTGTGAGATGACCTTTGGCAAAGACTACGAAACCCATCGGATTTCCGCCAAAATTTTGCACGAGGAATTGGAGCACGAACAGGAAATCAGTGATTTTCAAGATGACATTGCCTCCGAGCTCGAAATTTGGTGTCAGAATGATAAATAATTGATTTTGCAATAGAAATAAAAAAATATTATTTTTAAATATTGACACATTTAAAAAAATATGTCAAATTTTTGACAAAATAGAATCGGGATGTGATTAAAGACAAGTTTTATCTGTCATTACGAAAATTTATAATTTTAAGACCATAATCACATCTCCAAATAAACTCTGGCGGTCTTAGTTATAAAAACTTCGCAACAGATAAATCCGAGGTCTCAAGCTCCCCTTGAGGCCTCTTTCTTATGCTTGTTTTATGTCTTTATTGTTGGCCGTTTCCACCGGTCAATCCTTTATTATCAAGCAGTAACAAAATTGTGGTGTAGAAATATTTTTTTGCTTGCAATCGTCCCTTGATTTGTGGTAGTTTCCCCGCTTGGATTAAATAAGGTTATTTTTTATAAGAACTCAAATTTGAAAGGATTGTTAAAGTGTTAAACGCATTTAATTGGCAACAGTTTATGGCCAGCTTTTTCGTATTATTTGCCATCATTGATATCCCCGGCTCTCTGCCGTATATTTTATCCCTGCGCAAAAGAGGCAAAATCATCAAGCCGATGAAAACCGCGATTATGGCTTTCTGTATGTTTATGATGTTTTATTTTGTCGGTGATGCGTTTTTAACTTTGTTCGGGGTAGATGTACCGTCGTTTGCCGTGGCCGGTTCGCTGATTATTTTTGTGATGGCCGCCGAGATGATTTTGGATGTCTCCATTTTTAAGGAGGCCGCCGATACCCCCAAAGACGTAAGTTTCTTCCCGATAGTTTTTCCGCTGGTAGCTGGTGCCGGTGCACTCACCACAATGTTGGCCATTCGTTCGCAGTTTGCTCCGGTCAATCTGATATCCGGTGTGGCAGCCAATATGGTGTGTGTCTACATTATTCTGCGATTGGTCGGGGTTATTGAAAAAATCGTCAACCCCGGAATTTTGTATATGATAAAAAAGTTTTTCGGCATTATTCTTTTGACCATATCCATCAAGTTGTTTACGGCGAATATTATGCTGATATTGGAGAAATTTTTGACCAATCCGGCACAATAAAAATAAGGTTGCCAAATCATAAGTTTTGGTATAGAGATGGTTAGGTCTCAAAATTTTTAAGCAAAGGAGAATGTCGCCATGTCAAACAACATCATTTTAATTTTATGGTCTCTGGGCGGGTATTTGCTCGGTTCGATTCCATTTGGAATGCTTCTGTGTTTGCTGTTTGGCTATGGCGATATTCGCCGTTCCGGTTCCGGCAACATTGGGGCCACCAATGTTTTGCGGGTTACCGGCAGCAAGATTTTGGCCTTGCTCACTATTTTGTTTGATGCCTCCAAGGCTGGTTTGATAGCCTATGCCGCCCTCAAACTTACACCGGCTCGGGTATATATGTTCTACGGATTTTTAACCGGTTTAAATGTGATGGCCGCGTTGATTGGCGGTACAATGGCGGTTATCGGGCATAATTTTCCCGTTTGGCTCAAGTTTAAGGGCGGAAAGGGGGTAGCCTCTTCTTTCGGACTGATTTTGGCGGTAGCACCTGCCGTGGCACTCGGTGCGCTGTTGGTGTGGATTATTGCTGCGATTATATTCCGCTATTCTTCATTGGCAGCGCTTATTGCCGCTATAGCCGCACCGTTAATGGCCTTTTTCTACGCCTCACCGGTGCATACTGTATTTATCAGTGCCTTAGCTTTGCTTTTGTTGGAGCGTCATCATTCCAATATTGTGCGGCTGGCCAAGGGTGAGGAGAGTACGATATCATTCAAAAAGTCGGATGGAAAGTTCAAGTCTCAGGCTGCGGACAAGCCGGCCGCCAAATACGTCAAACCGGCCACAATCAAGGCGGTCAAATCATCTCAGGCCAAACCGCAGAAAGCGGCCGCTAAACCCAAAAAAATCACCAAAAAACGGAACAAATAAGTGGCGGACAAACAAAAGATAATCGCCGCGCTTCGGCTTTTGGGAACTCCGCGCATCGGTGTTTCATCTTATATGAAATTGGTGCGCGAATACGGCTCAGAAGAAGCTGCGTTGCAAATGCTTGCCCGTATGGGTAAATATGCACCGGCTCCCGTTGAACAAGCCGAGGACGTTTGGCGCTACTGTGCGGACAATCACATCAATATTCTCCATTATGCGGATTCCGCTTATCCTCAGGCACTTAAGTCATTAGATGATTTTCCACCGTTGTTGTATGCCAAAGGCCGCATTGATTTGCTCAATCCGCTCAAATCGGCGGCAATTGTCGGTGCGCGCTCTGCTTCAATTAACGGCTGCAAAATTGCCTCATCAATCGCCGCAGAGTTGGCCTCCTCCGGCGTCTGCATAATCTCCGGTATGGCTCGCGGCATTGACACCGCTTCGCATTCGGGGGCTTTGTCCGTTGAAAAAGGGGCAACCGTTGCCGTGCTCGGCACCGGAGTTGATGTAATTTATCCGCCGGAAAATGTTGAGATATACCATCGCTTATCCGAGCAAGGCTGCATTATATCCGAGTTTCCTTTAGGCACCGGCGGCATTGCCGGTAATTTTCCGCGCCGCAACCGAATTATTGCCGCCTTAAGCCAAGTTGTGCTGGTGGTTGAGGCTGGCCTCAAATCAGGCTCGCTTATAACGGCCGACTGTGCCGTCAAGCAGGGCAAAGTTCTGTTTGCTGTCCCCGGAACGCCTGATGCCTCCAAATCTTCAGGCGCCAATTATCTGATTAAAAAAGGTGCTTATTTGGCCGAAGATGCTGCCGATATCCTCCCTTATATCAAAGAGATGCGGCCGTCATCGCCGGCTCAATGCGCAACCCCGCAGCAAAAAGTTCTTGTTTTTGAAAATAATGATGTTAATTTTAGCGATAACGAAGACAACGACATCGCGAGTGACTTGTTGTCTTGTATCACGCTTGACGGGGTATCGATTGATGATTTGATACGCCTTACCAAACGCTCCTTTACCGATGTCTCATCGGAGATTTTGGAGTTGGAAATTCAAGGCAAAGTACAACGACGTAGCGGCAATCGCGTAGCTTTAGTTAAAAGATGAATGGATTGATAAAATGAAGTTAGTTATTGTAGAATCACCGGCCAAAGCCAAAACAATCAATAAATATTTGGGCAAAGACTATCAGGTTTTGGCCAGCTTCGGGCATATCCGCGATTTGCCGAGCAAAGACGGTTCGGTCAGTCCCGACGATGATTTTGCAATGACTTGGGAGCTTTCTGCCGGTGGCAAAAAACGTCTGGCTGATATCATCAAAGCGCTCAAAGATGCCGACACGCTTATTCTCGCCTCCGACCCTGATAGAGAAGGGGAAGCCATAGCTTGGCATATTTTAGAGGAGTTGAAATCCAAAAAAGTGCTCAAAGGCAAAAAAATCGAGCGCGTTGTGTTCCACGAAATTACTAAAACCGCCATTACCGAGGCGATTAAAAATCCGCGGCAAATTGACGATAATTTGGTATCGGCTTATATGGGACGCCGTGCTTTGGATTATTTAGTAGGCTTTACGCTTTCGCCGGTTTTGTGGCGCAAACTCCCCGGCTCCAAATCGGCCGGCCGTGTGCAGTCGGTGGCTTTAAGGCTGATTTGTGACCGTGAAACCGAAATCGAAAAATTTAAGCCTGAAGAATATTGGACGATTGATGCCGAGCTGTTTACTGCGGCCAAGTCTTTGATAAAATCGCATTTGGTTGAGCTTGACGGAAAAAAACTGGACAAGTTTGACCTCAACTCCGAGACCAAGGCGCTTGAGGCTAAGGCCAAAATTGAGGCGCAAGAGTTTGCAGTCTCTGAGGTTGAGCGCAAAAAAGCCAATCGTTATCCCGCTCCGCCGTTTACCACGTCCACTTTGCAACAGGAGGCGGCACGCAAGCTGCGTTTTTCGGCCAAACGCACAATGCAGATTGCCCAAAAATTATATGAAGACGGGCTGATTACCTATATGCGTACCGACGCGGTCAATCTTTCAGCCGATGCCATTAAGGCTTGTCGCGAGGCAATTGTCAAATATTTTGGCGATGCCTATTTGCCCAAGTCTCCCAAAGAATACAAAACCAAGTCCAAAAATGCACAAGAGGCACACGAGGCCATTCGTCCTTCCGATGTTTTGAATACCCCGAAGAAAATGGAGCTCAAACTCGATTCGGATGCGCACAAACTCTATGAACTGATTTGGAAACGCACGGTTGCCTGTCAGATGAACCCTGCGGTAATGGATAAGGTGGTAGTAGATTCGCGCTCGGCTGACAATCTGATTTTGTTGCGAGCCACCGGCCAAGTTATTGCCTTTGACGGCTTCTTGAAATTGTATCAGGAATCCAAGGATGACGACAGCGATGATGATGACAACCGCATTTTGCCCAATGTGGAAAAGGGCGAACCTCTTACCAAAGGCGAAATCATCGCGGAACAACATTTTACGGCTCCTCCGCCGCGTTTCACCGAGGCCAGTTTAGTAAAAAAACTTGAGGAGCTGGGTATCGGCCGTCCTTCGACCTACGCCGCGATTATTGCTGTTTTGCAAGAGCGCAAATACGTCAGGGTGGAAAAACTGCGTTTTATTCCTGAAGACCGCGGGCGCATTGTTACGGTATTTTTGGGAAACTTTTTTAAGAAATATGTCGAGTACGATTTTACCGCGCAGATGGAAGAGTTTTTGGACGATGTCTCTTCTGGACAAATGGAGTGGAAAAAACTTTTGCAGGGCTTTTGGGATAAATTTATTAAAAATATTGAGGATGTCCGTCCGCTGCAAATATCCGAGGTTATTGATAAAATTGATGAAGTTTTGGGGCATCACCTTTTTCCTGCCAAAGCTGATGGCAGTGACCCCAGAGCCTGTCCAGAGTGCGGCAATGGTCGTCTCAGTATAAAACTTGGCAAATTTGGTGCTTTTATCGGTTGTTCGAATTATCCTTCCTGCAAATATACGCATCCTTTGGTGGACACCTCCGATGAAGAAAACGGCGACACCCCCAAGATAAAAGAAGCTGCCGACAAGGTTTTGGGTGTCAGCGGCGAACTTAATGTGTATCTGAAAAAAGGCCCTTACGGCTATTATGTACAGTTGGGCGAAGATGCTACTGCCACCACCGAAAAACCCAAACGTGCTTCGCTTCCCAAAGGAGTTCCCGCTGAGGAAATAACTTTTGCGCAGGCCGAAAGATTGCTCAGTTTGCCTCTGGATATGGGCGAGGGCATCAGTTTGAATAACGGCAAATTCGGACCTTATATCAAACAGGGCACCAAGTCGGTATCTCTGCACGGCGCCGACAATATTTTTAATATGACAACAGAGCGCGCCAAAGAGCTGTTGAGTTCGGCCAAAGAAAAGCCGAGCGGCAAAGTTTTGGGGGTTCATCCTAAAAATAAACAGTCGATTCAACTGCTTATGGGACGTTACGGGCCTTATCTCAAATGCGGCCGCACCAACTATGCCATTCCGAAAAATATTTCCGGTCACGAGCCGACGCTTGATGAGGCCGTCAAGATAATTGACGCCAAAAAATAGTCATCATAAATAATTTTTTCGCATTTGCAAAAAGTGCTTGCATTTTTAATATTTTATGTATAAAAGGAGTCGTTGAAAACGCTTTTTATAAGGGTTTTCGTTTGTTTTAATTCACACGCGGGCTTGGTCGGATTCTCCTCGCTATACTGATGAGGGTATTTTCGCTCCGGTGCTTGGAACTTCAAGTTTTAGCAAGGCTCGCGGAGGTTTAACCGGAAAAGAAGGATATAAAATTATGACTCTTCCTACATTTACTTTGCGTCAGATGATTGAGGCCGGCGTTCACTTCGGACACCACGCACGTCGTTGGAATCCTAAAATGGCGGCTTATATCTATGGCAAGAAAGATAATATTCACATTATCGATTTGCAGAAAACTTATCCTATGCTCTACAATGCAATGGCTGCCACCAAAGAAGTTGCAGCTCAGGGCGGCAAGGTTTTGTTTGTTGCCACCAAGCGTCAGGCTCAGGATATCATCAAAGAAAATGCCGAGCGTTGCGGACAGTATTATGTTAACCAGCGCTGGTTGGGCGGTATGCTCACCAACTGGAAAACGGTTCACAAATCCATCACTCGCTTGGTAAAACTCAATGATATGTTTGAGAAAGGCGACTTGACCGGATATACCAAAAAAGAGCTTCAGGGTATGCGTAAAGAACAGGAGAAATTGAATCTGGAACTCGGCGGCATTATGAATATGGGCGGCCAACCGGATTTGCTGTTCGTTATTGATACCGGCAAAGAGGCCTTGGCTATCAAAGAGGCCAAAAAGCTGGGCATTCCCGTAATCGGTATTTGTGATACCAACTCAGACCCCGAGGCGGTTGATTTGCCGGTTCCCGGCAATGATGATGCCATCCGTGCCATCCAGTTCTATTCCGAGATGATTTCGGCTTCGGTTTTGGACGGTATGCAGGCACAGATTGCCGCTCAAGGTGTCAAAGTTGAAGAAATGGTTGAAGAAATAGCCGCTGAAAAGAAAGACGCACCTAAGGCTCCCAGAAAGAGAACCGCTAAGAAAACTGCGGACAAAGCCGAGTAGTCTTTGCTTTTTTGCTGATTATTATAGGGGCGGCGAGGCCTTATCGCCCGAGCTGCCCCGATTTTTAGATAAATTTGGGGAATTATAAGATGACAGAAATTACAGCTTCTTTAGTTAAGGAATTAAGAGAATCAACCGGTGCCGGTATGCTTGATTGCAAAAAGGCTTTGGTTGAGGCTAACGGTAATATGGACGAGGCCGTCGATTGGTTGAGAAAAAAAGGCTTGGCCTCAGCTGCCAAAAAAGCCAGCCGCATTGCTGCCGAGGGCTTGGTTTCGGTTTATGTTGAGGGCAATAAGGGTGCCATCGCCGAGGTCAATTCGGAAACCGATTTTGTGGCCAAAAATGAGATATTTCAAGAATATGTTGCCGATGCAGCCAAAGTTGCTTTGATGACCGCCGGCGAAGTTTGCGATATGAAGTCGTTTCACTGCCCGAAGTGCAACAAAACCTTTGAAGAGCGTTTAACCGATATGATTGCCAAGATTGGCGAGAATATGAACCTGCGCCGCGCCGCAATGCTCGAGGTCAAAGAGGGCGTTGTTGCCTCTTATCTGCACAATTGCTGTGGTGAAAATATCGGCAAAATCGGCGTGTTGGTAGCATTGGAATCATCCGCTGACAAGGCCAAATTGCTGGAGTTGGGCAAGCATATCGCTATGCATATTGCCGCATCATCTCCGATTGCTTTGAATATTGCCTCGGTTGATCCGGCTGCAGTTGAGCACGAAAAATCCATCTTTGCTGAGCAGGCCAAGGCCTCGGGCAAACCGGAAAACATCATTGAAAAAATGGTTGAGGGTCGCATTCGCAAGTTCTATGAAGAAGTTGTTTTGGAAGAACAGGCTTATATTATGGACCCTGACAAAAAGGTTAAGCAGGTTATTGCCGATGCTGCCAAAGAGTTGGGAGCCGATATCAAATTGACCAATTATGTTCGTTTCAAATTGGGCGAAGGCTTGCAGAAAAAAGAAGAAGATTTTGCTGCCGAAGTTGCCGCTCAGTTGAACAAATAGTTCGTGTCGAATTCTAAAAAAAGAGCAGCGCAATCAAGCGTTGCTCTTTTTTTATGGCTCCTTTTTATATCGTTTTATTGCCTAATCAGCGCAAAATAAATTCTTCGCTTTTGTTTGCAGGCTCGCTAAAACAGTTCAATCATCGCCTTGGCATCCTCGCTGAGCATACTGATATCCCACGCCGGCTCCCATACCACTTTTACCTCAACTTCGCCGGTGCCTTCCACTTGCGCCACGGCCTTAGCTGCCTGTTCGGGCAAAATTTCGGCCACCGGACACATAGGCGAAGTTACCGTCATTTCAATATACACATCGCCATTATCTTTTTGCTCCAATTTATACACCAATCCCATATCCCAAATATTGATGGTTATCTCTGGATCCGACACGGTTTTCAATGCCGCGATAATGGCCTCGCGTTTAGCGATAGGCGTATTTGCCACCAGCGGAGCTCCCGAATGCGCCGTGTAGTCTTTTGGTGTTGTTTCCCAGTCGATATCAGTAATTTCTTCCATATAGTCCTCGTCTTAAAAAAATGTTTTGGCCTTGTTTAAGGCTGCACACAAAATATCTACATCACGAGTGGTGTTATACATCCCCAAAGATGCCCGCACCACCGATTCAAACCCCATTCGGCGTACCAACGGCGCCGCGCAGTGATGCCCGACCCTTACCGCGATACCTTCTTTGTCCAGTATAAAGGCCAAATCTTGCGGATGCACGCCATCTAAAACAAACGAGAAAATTCCTCCGCGGCATTTGTCAGTGTCTCCCAGCAGGCGCAGGCCATCCACTTTGCGCAGTTCATCATAAGCATAACGCGATACTTCTTCTTCATAGGCAGCAATGTTATTCATTCCGATATGCATCATATATTCCAACGCTTCGCCCAAACCGATAGCCTGTACAATTGCCGGTGTTCCGGCCTCAAAACGCGCCGGCGGCACATCAAAAGTAGCATTGGTATAAGTTACCACGTCAACCATATCACCGCCGTATTGATAAGGTGGCATCGCCGCCAACAAGTCGTATTTGCCATACAAAACCCCAATTCCGGTAGGTCCGTAAGTTTTATGTCCAGAAAATGCCAAAAAGTCGCAGTCCAGCGCCTGTACATCCACTTTTTGGTGCACTGCGTATTGACAGGCATCAATCAGCACTTTGGCACCGATTTGATGCGCCGCCGTTATAATTTCTTTGATGGGGAACATTACCCCCAGCACATTTGACATTCCCGTAATTGCCACCAATTTGGTTTTGCCGTTCAGCTTAGCGCAAAAATCATCCCAATCAAATGAGCCGTCATCTTTAATTTTGCAAATTTTCAACTCAAAACCTATCTCATCGCGCAACACTTGCCAAGGCACCAAATTAGCGTGATGTTCCGCCTGAGAAATTATCACCTCATCCATCTTGGTCAAAAATTTGCGTCCGAAACAAAAGGCTGTCAAATTAATTGCCTCGGTGGCGTTGCGGGTAAATACTATCTCATCCGCACGTTTGGCATTAACAAACTTTTGCGCAATGGCACGAGCGTTTTCATAAGCTCCGGTAATTTCTTCGGACAGATAATACGACCCGCGATGCACATTAGCATATTCACTTTTATATACCTGCATCATCTTGTCAATCACCCGTTTGGGTTTTTGCGCCGAAGCCCCCGAATCCAAAAAAGTATTGTCTTTTCCGTTAATCTTAACCTCAAAAATAGGAAAATCTTTGCGAATTTCAGCCACATTATACATTATAAAACATCCTCATAATTTATCCGGATTTATCACATTTTGAGCAATGATTTAATCCATTCGCTGACTTTTTCATTATCAACTTTAGCAATAACCTCATCCAGATAGGCATCAATCAACATTGCCTTGGCCTCCTCCTCGCCGATTCCGCGTGAGCGCATATAAAACAATTGTTCGGCATCAAGTTGTCCGCAGGCCGCTCCATGCGAGCATTTGACATCATCGGCAAAAATCTCCAATTCCGGTTTTACATCCACTTCGGCCTCATCACTCAGCAATAAAGCGCGATGCTGTTGATATCCTTGGGTCTTGGCAGCCAAGGGTGCGATATGAATTTTGCCTTGGAATACCCCCTTAGCCTGTCCGCCGACTACCCCTTTAACCAACTGCGAGGAAAAAGTCTTCTCACAAGTATGCTCAATATCCGTAGTGGTGTCAAGTGTGGCCCAGCCGTTCATCATATAGGCGGCGTTCACTTGGGCTTCAGCCTCAGGCTCGCTTAAGACAACCTGCGTTTCGTTGCGCGCCAAATCGGCACCTTTTTGCAAACAAAAACTCTTATATATCCCACCCGACTTGACATTTACGACATTCAGTGCAATGTGCACGGCCTTAAAGGCTTCGTTTTGGTATTTGTAATGCTGCAGCTGTGCTTTAGTCTCCAACCTTATTTCGTTTACGATATTGGCAAAATAATTCAGCTTAACTTCGCCTTCATAACTATGTTGTTCTATCAGTTCAGCCTTGGCTCCAGATTCCAGCACAATCAGATTGTGCAAATGCATCATTCCCCCTCGCGCTTCTTGGGTGGTATGATACATCAGCGCTATCGGTTTATCCAATGCAGTGTTTGCCTCAAGGCGAATGTAGCATCCCTCATTAAAATAAGCATCATTCAAAGCCGCGAAAGGATGTTTTGTTGTATCAGTCAGTTTGCCGATTAGAGCTTGTGCTTCGGGATAAAACATCGCCGCCTCAATCATCGGCAAAATTTCAATTTTCGGAGGTAAATTCGACAATTGCGGTGCAAATATCCCGTTGACAAAACTTATTTTGTAAGTCTCAAACGGCAATTCCGGCCGATTTCTTACCTCATCGACAACTTGCTGATAAACCAAATCATTTTGCAAAAACATATTCGGCTTAGTGTATTTCCAAGCCTCGGTTTTGGCACTCGGAATCCCTTGGGCGGCAAACCGTTCTCTGCCGCGGCCGCGATATTCTTTGAGCCACGCAACATCTTCTCCGGCCAAAGCCGCTTCTTGTAACAGCCGGCTCATTTGCTCTCCTTTACAAATGCAGCATAGCCAGAGCGTTCCAGTTCTTCGGCCAAATCTTTGTTACCGGTTTTTACAATGCGCCCGTTGGCATAAATATGCACAAAATCCGGCACAATATAATTGAGCAACCGTTGATAATGCGTTATTATCAACATACTGTTTTTTTCGCTGCGACAAGAGTTAACTCCTTGTGCAACCAAGCGCATCGCATCAATATCCAAACCGGAATCCGCTTCGTCCAATATGGCCATCACCGGTTGTAACATCCGCATTTGCAATGTCTCGAGCCGTTTCATTTCCCCGCCCGAAAACCCGACATTAACCGAGCGTTTGAGCATATCGGCATCCAAATTGAGCTTGCGCCCCTCTTCGCGCAGTTGTTTAATAAATTCCATTGTGTCCAACTCCGGCTTGCCCTGATGAGCGCGCACGGCGTTCACTGCGTGTTTCAAAAACGGTGTAATAGACACTCCGGCAATTTCCACCGGTGCCTGCATCGACAAAAACAATCCCTCGCGCGCCCGCTCTTCAATCGACATTTTCAGCAAATCTTTGCCCTTAAAACGCACCGCACCGGATGTTACCTGATAGCCCTGCTTGCCGCACAATACATTGGACAAGGTTGATTTACCGGCACCGTTGGGCCCCATAATCGCGTGCACCTCACCTTCATTAATGGTGAGATTAAACCCTTTAATAATTTCTTTGCCGGCCACTCCGGCATACAAATCCTCAATTTCCAGCAATGGTGTTATCATGTTCTCTATCCCAATCATCCAAACGTTTTGCAATTTTCAGCAATTTGCCTTGCTTATATTCCTCAACCTGCTGATGAATGCCGTAACAATACTTTAACTGCTCCAGCATAATTTCCACATCTGCAGTTTCTTCAACAATTTCAGACAAATTATCCTTGTGCCGATTTACATCTTTCAAAATCTCTTTAATCAGCTCGCTCATTTCCTCAATACATTGCAGCATCTGCGGGACCTTACCCCAAGTGCGCAAAGCTCTCTCGTATATATTTTCCATCTAGCCCACACTCCCCTCCAAACTGATATTGATTAACTTAGCCGCCTCAATCGCAAATTCCATCGGCAAATGCTGCATTACCTCTTTGCAAAATCCGTTGACAATCAGACTCACCGCATCTTCTTCGGAGATTCCTCGCTGCCGGCAATAAAACAATTGCTCATCCGATATTTTAGAGGTTGTTGCCTCGTGTTCCAATTGAGCAGTGCGGTTGCGATTCTCTATATAAGGCACCGTATGCGAGCCGCAGGTCGTCCCGATTAGCAAACTGTCACAGCGCGTGTAGTTGCGGGCATTTTCAGCCTGCGGCGCCACCTTGACCAATCCGCGATAGGTCTGGTTGGAAAATCCCGCCGAAATCCCTTTGGAAATAATCCGTGATGAGGTATTTTTCCCCAAGTGAATCATTTTAGTCCCGGTATCGGCCTGCTGATAGTTGTTGGTCAGAGCCACCGAATAAAATTCACCCGACGAATTATCTCCCTGCAACACACACGAGGGATATTTCCAAGTTACCGCCGAGCCGGTTTCCACCTGCGTCCACGACACTTTTGCCCCTTTGCCGCGACAGGCCGCCCGTTTGGTCACAAAATTATACACCCCGCCTTTACCGTCCTTATCTCCCGGATACCAATTTTGCACTGTGGAATATTTTACCTCGGCATTATTAAGCACCACAATTTCCACAATTGCCGCGTGCAGTTGATTTTCATCGCGTTGCGGTGCGGTGCATCCCTCCAAATAAGAAACATAGCTGTCATCATCTGCCACAATCAAGGTTCGTTCAAATTGTCCGGTGTTGCGGCTGTTTATGCGAAAATAGGTGGACAATTCCATCGGGCAGCGCACGCCCTTGGGGATATATACAAAGGTCCCGTCGGTAAACACCGCCGAATTAAGACAAGCAAAAAAATTGTCGGTATAAGGCACCACCGAACCCAAGTATTTTTGCACCAACTCGGGATAATCACGCACCGCCTCGGATATCGAGCAAAAAATCACCCCTTTTTCCTTCAGTTTTGCGCGATAGGTTGTCGCCACCGACACGCTGTCGAATACGGCATCCACCGCCACCACTCCGGCCAAAGCCTCTTGTTCTTTAAGCGGTATACCTAGTTTTTCATAAGTGTCAAGCAGCTCTTTGTCCACTTCATCAAGGCTTTTCGGCGCCTTTTTCTGTTTGGGTGCCGAGTAATAATAGAGTTTTTGATAATCAATCTTATCATATTGCAGCTTGGCCCAGTTCGGCCCATCCATACCCTGCCAATACGCAAAGGCTTGCAAGCGTTTTTCCAACAGCCATTCCGGCTCGTTTTTCTTGCGCGATATCAGCCTGATAATATCTTCATTCAAGCCCATAGGCACCATATCGGCTTCGATATCGGTCACAAAGCCGTACTTATACTTATCACCGCTTTCGTCAGCGATTTGAATATCATTTTTGCTATCAGTCATACCAGTGAAATTAGTGTCTTTTTTTTATAAAATCAACTTAAATATTCGCATTAAATTTGTTTTTATGCGTTAAAATTTAGAAAATATTAAATCTTCAAGATTATCATCAAGGTATTGTAATCGGGCGCGACGATGAATTTGAGGTATTGAAGAATTGGCGAAAAAAATTGCAATAGTTATTTTTGCAGCGATGCTGGCGGCTTGTTCCGGCGATTCCCGCCTGTTCGGCTATACCTTGTGGGGCGGCAGCAGTTATTATACCCACCCCTCTTCGGTGACGGTGCAAAAAGGTGACACCCTCTATAGCATCTCCAATCGCTATGATGTTGCCTTACGCAGTCTGATTGAAACCAACAACCTCAAACCGCCTTATACTTTGCGTATCGGCCAAACTTTGCGCCTGCCGCAGACCAAATACCACATCGTTCAGCGAGGTGATACGCTTTACAGTATCTCGCGGCAATATAATGTGGATATGCCCAAATTAAGTGCCGAAAACAATCTCAAATCGCCGTTTACGTTGCATATCGGACAAAAGCTGATAATCCCCGACAGTATCTATCACAAAACCTCGACTACTGCCGCAGCATCCCCGATCAAATCGAGCTCTGCTTCATCAAAAGCGCAAAAGTCGGCATCATCTTCTTCCGGCACGGCTTATTCGTCCAAATATTCTTCCTCATCCCCCTCAACCGTGCGCAAACAAAAATTTGCTTGGCCGGTCAAAGGACAGGTGATATCCAAATTCGGCCCCATTGCCAAAGGCCGCAACAATGACGGTATAAACATCAAGGCTCCTCTCGGCACACCGGTCAAAGCTGCCGATTCTGGTACAGTCGCCTATGCCGGCAACGAGCTTAAGGGATTCGGTAATTTGATTTTGCTCAAACATAATGACGGCTGGGTTACTGCCTATGCTCACAACAATGTCCTCAAGGTCAAAAAGGGCCAAACCGTCAAGTGTGGTGACGTAATAGCCACCGTCGGCAATACCGGCGGGGTTGGTACTCCGCAGCTCCATTTTGAGACCCGTGCCGGCAAAAAAGCACTCAACCCCATCAGCTATTTGCGCTAAAATATAAAAAATATCTTGTGAACTACTAAAAAATTCCCTATATATGCTCAAAGATATGTTTTATAGTCAACTAAACATAAATTTGTTCTGTAAGGAGTTTTGGTATGTTTATAAGTCCTGCTTTTGCACAAACTGCCTCGGGTGTGTCCGTCTCCGGCGGACTCGGCGGTATGATATTGCAGATGCTGCTGGTGGTGTTAATCTTCTATGTTTTGTTGATTCGCCCGCAGCAAAAACGCATTAAAGAACACGAGGCTAAGGTTAACGCGCTCAAACGCGGCGATAAAATCGTCACCGGCGGTGGTATTATCGCTACCGTAGAAGAGGTCGATGACAAAGAAGACGAGCTCAAGGTTGCGATATCTTCCGGTGTGGTGGTGCGTATTGCCCGTCCCACGGTTCGCGATGTGTTGAGTGATGTTGCACTGGCGTCTTCCTCAAAGGCTAAAAAAATAAAATAAGGTAAACTGTAATGTACAAACTTTCTAAATCACGAATTATGATTATTCTGGCCATCTGCTTGGCCGGATTTATCTTCGCGCTGCCCAACATTATGCCCGACAAAAATAATTTGCCCAAATGGTGGCAGCCGCTCAACTTGGGACTGGATTTGCAAGGCGGTTCCAATCTTTTGCTGGAAGTAAAACTCGATGAGACTATCAAAGAGCGTATGTCTTCTATTGAGGATTCGGCACGGCAAATCCTGCGTGAGAACAAAATCCGTTACAAAAGTCTGACCTCAGGTGCCGTCGGAGTCCATGTTGTTATTGACAATGCAGCTTCGCGCGCCAAAGCTGTCGGCTTGTTCCGCAAAATTGATGAGGGTATAGTCGCCACGGAGACCGACGATGGCGGCATTGATATTGCCTATAGTGAGGTGGCCTTAAACAACCTCAAGGCTCGCGTGGTTGATCAGTCGATTGAAATTGTCCGTCGGCGTATTGATGAACTTGGCACCAAAGAGCCGCTCATTCAATCGCAGGGTACCGGTCGTATTGTGGTTCAGCTCCCCGGTTTACAAAACCCCGAGCAGGTAAAAGTCTTATTAGGTAAAACCGCCAAGATGTCTTTTCACTTGGTTGATGGCAATGCTCGGATGTCCGATGCCAAACGCGGCGCTTTAGGCGGCAAATACAAACTCGTCTATGGCGAGGCCGGCGAGCCCTATTTTGTAACCCGCAAACCGGTGGTCGGCGGCGAGAATTTGGTGGATGCTCAGCCTTCGTTTCAAAACGGCGAGGCGGTGGTTTCGTTCCGTTTCAATTCTCTGGGCGGCAAAAAATTCGGCGAAGTCACCAAGAATAATATCGGCGAGCGCTTGGCAATCGTGCTGGATAACGAGGTTATCTCTGCCCCCACTATCCAAAGCGCGATTATGGGCGGTTCCGGCGTAATTACCGGCAACTTCACCATCCAGTCGGCCAATGATTTGGCTTTGTTGTTGCGCTCGGGAGCTTTGCCTGCTCCGTTAGAGGTGTTGGAAGAGCGCACCGTAGGTGCCGGCTTGGGCGCCGACTCGATTAGAGCTGGTGTTATTGCTTCGGTAATCGGTTTGTTTGCGGTTGTCGGATTTATGGTAGCAGCCTATGGTTTGTTTGGTGTATTTACCACTATTTCCGTGTTTGCCAACCTCGTCTTAATGATAGCGGCTCTGAGTATTATGGGGGCCACGCTTACCCTGCCGGGAATTGCCGGTATGATTTTGAGTATCGGTATGGCGGTGGATGCAAATGTGCTGATTTTTGAGCGTATGCGCGAGGAGGTTAAAGGCGGACGCTCAACTCGAGATGCGGCGGATGCCGGTTTCAACGAGGCTTGGGCCACAATTGTCGATTCTAACCTGACAACTTTGGTTGCGGCATTAGTGCTGTTTTATTTTGGCACCGGTCCGGTGAGAGGTTTTGCGGTCACATTGGCGGTGGGTATTATCACCTCAATGTTTACTTCGGTAACCGTTACCCGCGTTATTATCACCACTTGGCTTAACAAATATAAGCCGACCAAACTGCCAATCTAGTATAAGGAATTACGACTATGATGAAAATGTTTAGATGGGTCACATTGGACACCGACTTTGATTTTATGAAATCTAAAAAATGGACTTATGCCATTTCGTCGACTTTGGTAATATTGTCGCTGATTTGCATTGCCGTCAAAGGGTTCAATTTCGGTATTGATTTTTCCGGCGGTATTTTGATGGAAATCAAGTCGGAAAAACCGATTGATGTTGATGCGATGCGCTCCACCTTGAGCAAACTTGATATCGATGATCTCAATTTGCAGTCGATGGGTGAGGATGGCACCGAAATGGTAATACGGGCTCAAGCCAAAACTCTGGATGAAAAAGCCCAGATGGCCATTGTTAATGAAATAAAGGCAACCTTGGGCAACGACTACGAATATCGTAGGGTCGATTTAGTAGGCCCTCAGGTTGGCGGTGAGCTGAAAAAAGACGGATTAATTGCTTCGGTTATAGCAGTCTTAGCCATTACCGCTTATGTGTGGTTTCGTTTTGAGTGGCAGTTTGCCTTAGGCGCCATCATCGGGCTGATGCACGACCTGATTGTTACCGCCGGATTGCTTTCGTTGTTTGGTATTGATTTCAGCTTGACCACAGTGGCTGCGATTCTCACTTTGGCCGGTTATTCAGTCAACGATACGGTGGTAACCTACGACCGCATCCGTGAAAACCTGCGCAAATATAAAAAGATGAAGCAAACCGACCTGCTCAACAAGAGTATTAACGACATTTTGTCACGCACATTCCTCACCGGTCTCACCACAATGTTCGCAGCTCTGGCGTTGTTGATATGGGGCGGCGACACTTTGCGTTCGTTTGCTTTCACCATCTTCTTTGGCGTGGTAATCGGCACTTATTCATCAATATATGTCTGCACCACGTTACTTGAACTGTTTGATTTACGCGCCAGTCAAGAAGAGACTGCAGTCAATCCGTTCGGTAATGCTTAAGTTTTAGCAAAATGAGGTAACTCTGATGACAAAAGTATCTTGGAAGCCCGGAACTATGTTGTTTCCTCTGCCGCCGGTTATGGTGACTTGCGGCACGATTGCCAAGCCCAATGTTTTTACTGTCGCTTGGACGGGGATTGTCAACTCTGAGCCGCCGTTGACCTATATTTCGGTGCGTCCCAGTCGGCATTCACATCAAATCATCTCTGAGAGCAAAGAATTTGTGATTAATCTCACCAACTTACCGTTAGCGCGGGCATGCGATTACTGCGGGGTGCGCTCCGGAGCAAACACCGACAAATTCAAGGATATGAATTTGGCAATTGAGCCTTCGCTCAAAGTTTCGGCGCCGCAGCTGCAAGCGGCTCCGGTTTCTTTGGAGTGTAAGGTGCTTGACACTCAGATGTTTGATACCCACGAGATGTTTTTGGCCGAGATTGTTAATGTCAACATTGATGACAAATATCTTGAGGAAGACGGACGCTTAGCTGTCGAGAAAATGGGACTGGTAGCCTTTGCTCATGGTCGGTATTATACCATGGGGCGTGATTTGGGTGCGTTTGGTTTCTCGGTGGACAAGACCAAAGAAAACAAAACCAAACCACGTAAGTCGAAGTTTATGGAAATTCTGAAGATTGAAGAAAAAATCAAAGAAGGAACCTTAAAAATTAAGGAGAAGAAGCCGTCTTTGCAGCAAGCACTGGCTGATAAAGCAGCGCATTCCGACCACAAAAACAAGAATCGCGCCAACCGTCAAAAAGGCAATCGTGGGGCACAGTTTTTGCGCAAGGGCAGGGGATTTGTCGGCGGAAGAAAGCACAAACCTCAAACCAAAGCTCCGGCTAAAGCTAAGCCGCAGTCGTAAAAACCTTAAAATGCCGGCATTTTAAGTTGCCGGCATTTTTTTATGATAAACCGCTGTCTATTCGCCGTCGTCTTCTTTAATACGCTCAATATCCGCACCAACGGATTTCAGCTTTTCTTCCAGTTTTTCATAGCCGCGGTCAAGGTGATAAACGCGGTTGACAATTGTTTCACCTTCAGCCACCAATCCGGCCAAAATCAAGGCAAACGATGCCCTTAAATCGGTTGCCATCACCGGCGCACCCGACAATTTTTTCACTCCGCGCACAATGGCCGAAGCATGACCGTGAACATTAATATTGGCCCCCATCCGCAACAACTCCGGCACGTGCATAAAACGGTTTTCAAAAATAGTCTCGGTAACCATTGATGCCCCCTCGGCTGTCATCATCAAAGCCAAAAACTGCGCCTGCAAATCAGTAGGGAAACCCGGAAAAGGCTCGGTCATAATGTCTTGTCCGACCAAAGTTTTGCCTCTGGCATCAATAATGATGCTGTTGTCTGTGGTCTCTACCGCAACTCCCATATTGCGCAAAACCTGCAAGGGGCGGCTCAAGGTTTCGGGGCGGGCATTAATCAGCTCAATGCACCCGCGAGTAATAGCCGCAGCCGCCGCATAGGAGCCGGCTTCAATCCTGTCGGCAATCACTTTATGGAGCGCTCCATGCAGTTTTTCCACCCCGTTAATCGTCAATTTTGACGTGCCGATTCCCTCAATTTGAGCGCCCATAGCATTGAGTAAATCGGCCAAATCACCGATTTCCGGTTCTTTGGCGGCATTTTCCAAAATGGTTTCACCTTCGGCCAAAACTGCAGCCATCAGTACATTGCAGGTCGCTCCAACCGATACAATCGGGAAAATGATATGCGCCCCTTTCAACCTTCCGTCAACTTCGGCATTGATATAGCCGTTTTTAATTTCGATATGAGCGCCCATTTGTTCCAAAGAAGACAGGTGAATATCCATCGGTCGGGCTCCGATGGCGCATCCCCCCGGCAATGATAGTTCACATTTGCCGTAACGTGCCAACAAAGGCCCCAAAACATAATACGACGCCCGCATTTTGCGCACATAATCATAAGGGGCGGTGAAAGATGTTGCCTCCTTGGTGCGATAGGAATAAGTTTTGGTGGCGTGACCATCAACAAAATCATCAAAATCATTTATGGCAGTTCCCAAATATTCCAGCAGGGCATTCATCGCTTTGATATCGGATAGCATAGGCATATTGGTTAAAGTGACGGTTTCATCGGTCAAAAGCGAAGCACAAATCAAGGGTAAAGCCGCATTTTTAGCGCCACTGATAAAAATTTTGCCGTTTAGAGCGTTTCCGCCATGAATTTTAATCTTGTCCATCGGTCTTATCTTTCTTCTGTTGTTCGCGTAAAGATTGTTGTAGTTTGCGTTTGGCAAGGTTTTTCCTAAGATTTGCCGCCTCACGGGCAATGCGTTGTTTTGCGCGGGGTTGAGCGGTGGCGGTCTTTTTTTCGGTCATTGAAAACTCCTTGAATAACACAGTATAAAATCAGGTTAGCATTAAAAATGTAAAAAACAGTTAAGAAAATGAAAAAAATAACTTGATTTTTAGATTTTATGCTGTATGTTGAGCTCACATCTGATGCCGCTATAGCTCAGTGGTAGCGCTAAGCAAAATTGATACAGTGTATCAATTTTGTCTGCAAGCTCTTCGGAACATCTTTAGCGAGAGAGGGAGCGCAGAGCGAACCGAAGCGAGCATTAGATGCCGAAGGCACACCCTTTAAGGAGTGTGCTCTACGGAAAAGAATAGTATTATTATGCCGCTATAGCTCAGTGGTAGAGCACACCCTTGGTAAGGGTGGGGTCGCAAGTCCGATTCTTGCTAGCGGCACCATTTAACAGCAAACCCACCGGAAATGGTGGGTTTGCTGTTAAATAGAGTAACGGTGACAAGAATCGGACTTGCGGGGGCAAAAGCAAGTCCGACTAACGAGCAACGCTTTAGTGTTGCGAAGTTGGACGAGGCGCTTTTCTAAAGCGTCCGAGGTCTTGAGCGTCAAGCGAAAGATGAGCAGAGCGAAGCGCGCGCACCTTCTGCTAGCGGCACCATTTAACAGCAAACCCACCGGAAATGGTGGGTTTGCTGTTAAATAGAGTAATGGTGACAAGAAGCGGACTTGCGGGGGCAAAAGCAAGTCCGACGTTTCGTTAGATGAAAACGGAAATGGTGAATTTGTAGTTTTTGATAAATTAAAACAAAAAATAAAGGAAAAAACACCATATAAAAATAATAAAAAGAACGGTATATCAATTACCTATTTTTACGAAGGCAACAAAAACGGAAGAATAGAAACGCCTTTTGTTGACGATAAGATTCAAGGTACAGTTTTATATTATTTGGATGATGTGATATTCAGAGAAGATAATTTCATTAATGACAAGCGGAATGGTATTACAAAAGATTATAAAATAGTTGACGGAAAACAGATATTGTGGGCAGAAACGCCATATAAAGACGGCATAAAAAATGGAATTTCCATTGAATATGACAATGATGGGAAGACTATCAAGAAAAAAGTTATGTGGACAAATGGAAAAGAGACAAATATTGACTAAAGCCATATAGTCTATTTTTTCAGCCTATACTCCAACTGCCTATAATCCTTATAATTTTATTATCCGATAAAAATTTGATTGCAAAAACTTGACAAAGTTTCTGGATTATAATACAGTTAGCATATCATTTAATGCGGAATGCCAAAGCTATAAAGGAATAATATGAATTTTTTATTCACCGCTGATTTACATGGAAATGAAATTCAATATTCGAAAGTTTTTAACTATTTGAATGTTAATGATTTTGATTTTCTTATATTAGGCGGTGATTTGGCGCCGAAGTCAAAAGATAAACGAAATCCGGCGGCCCAAAAAGATTTTTTTAAGAATGTCCTTTTTAAATTGATGCAAAATTCTGGAAAACAAACCCTATTGATTTTAGGTAATGATGATTATCGCCTTAATCTTAACTTTTTAAGAGATAATCAACACTCAAATAACTATAAGATTATCGACGTTCCTTATACTTTTAATGGGTATTGTATTGCTGGTTATTCGTATGTACCATATACTCCATTTGTTTGGAAAGATTGGGAGCGGCGAGATCTTAAAACTGATAACATCAGTGATTTAAGGCATGATGTTTTAACAACAGGAATGATTGATTTTGATAAACCCTATAATATTCTTGATGAGTTCTTAAAATACAGTATAGAATTTGATTTAGAAAATTTATGTAAAGGTGTAGATAATAAAAAATTAATACTAATAACACACACACCGCCGTTTAACACAGTTTGCGACTTAATGAAAGGCAAAGATGGTAAATTACGACATATAGGTAGTAAGGCTGTTCGAAAATTTATTGAAAAACAACAACCTCTTTTAACTTTGCATGGTCACATACATGATAGCGTTCAAAATTCTAAATATTTTATGCAATACTTAAATAATACAATTTCAGCAACGGTTGGAAATGATCATTTAACTGATGACGTTTATGTTTTGCAGATTACAATAGAAAAAAATGTGAACATAGAAAGGATTAAGTTATGAATTCAGAAGCTAAAATAGAAACGAAAAAACGCCTTGAATTAGTAGAAGATTTTTCAAAAGAGATAAAAGATAATGTACTGGGGATTATTTTGGTCGGTTCAACAGCTTATGCGCCGAACGAGGGCGTTAGAAAAGATTCGGATATAGATATTATTGTTGTATATGAAGATATAAAAAAGTGTGCGGCAGATTATTTTGATGAAGACGAATATTTGCAACAAGGAACTTATGATGGATATCTCGTAAAACGGCACGAAAATCTAGGACATAAGATAGATTTAAAAAGTAAAAATAGTGCTGACATAAATCTTAGTATACATAATATAAACTTTTCAGCTTTGCAAAAAATATCACAAGGAAATTGCGGAACTCTTGCATATTATAGACAATCTCAGAAAGGTACTACATATTATAGCAAAGATTTTGACGGCAATAAAGAGCCTTTTAAACCTGAGTGTATTTCTGTTTTAGGACAAATAGGCGAACGAAGGATAGATAGTATTGCATTTCAGTCATCTAAAGGCAATTATGTGATAGGTAATGATATGGATAAGTTATTATCTGGTGCGCAAATTATTTATGATAAAACAGGTCAAATAAAAAATGTTCTAGAAAATTTATGGTTGAATGTAACAAAGAAATTAATTGAGCATAGAAGAAAAAACAATCAAACTATAAACCCATATAATGAAGATATAGCTCCTTTGCTTTTTCGATATGACAGATTCTCCGATGAAGTAAAACAAAATATAAAGCAAAAGACAATGGACTTTATTATCAAAAATATTGAATTAGAAAAAGAGAATAAAAGTGTCAGAAGTCTAGGAAAGGATGAAAATATAGAAGACGGTATTTCAACAAATGCAGTTGATTTGGAAAATTTGGAAATTAAATTCGAGGGAAAAGCACCTGTTCGTAGGTATGATGAGCGAACTGGATGTTTTGAATATAAAGATGAACAATTGCGAGACAAGGCAAGACAAAGAAAAGAACAATCAAGCTGTGATGATATTCTCCAACAAAGATTAAGAGGTCTAAAAAAACATTTAGGATGTGCAGGATTAGGAGAACACATTGGTAAGACAGGAAATTCTTCTACAGGAGAAGTTTCAGAGCAAGACAAAACGTCGCTAAGATACAAACACAACATACAAAGGCTTATATCTTAAGAAGTAGACGTCCGCGATAATATCAACTCCATTTTGTGGTTAACTTCTTAATAATCCTTATAATTTTATTATACAATAGTAACAATCTCAAAAAGTCGCGTTTTAAGTGAATTGCCGGATTTTCAATGGACAATATTGACTTATTTGCTTATTTATGTTACAAATTTAGCAGTTTCTAAAGGAGTAATAAGTATGAATAAGTTAATCATCTGGGATTTTGACGGCGTTATTGCAGATAGCGAAAAATTGTGGGTTTCTGTTTGGCTTGAAACATGGCAAAAAGAAAAAAATATTTCTCTATCAGAGGATGAAAAACTTAATTTATTGGTTGGAATCGCAGATAAAAACAAAAAAATAAATTTAGAAAAATATTTTTCGAATTTAACTAAGGATATAAACCCCAAAATTGTATCGTTATCGGCGACAGTTTGAATGATTTTAAAGCTGCCAGTGCCGCAGGAATGAAAAGTATTGCTTCTGTCGGAGCAGAGGGAAATAATACTCCGGAATATCACCAAAAATGTATTGACACAGGGGTTGTTGCGGTTTGTGCGTCTATGAAAGAAGTAAAACAAGTCCTAAATAATTTTGCCACGGAAATAAATTTGTTTAATGCAAAAGATTCTTATTCAAGATAAAAGGTATGAATTTTTTCTTTTAATATAACAAATTCTTGCATATTTCCACTCCGATAATTGCAAGCGGATTTATTGTACATTCTACGGGAATAGTTTATGTATGTCGTATTCGTCGTAACCTTCGTAATAGTAGCTAACATCAATCCCTTTCATGAATACTTCACGCTCATTAATTTTATCTGTTAAGGCGTTTTTCAAAAGGTGTTTTATTTCGATATCTTTTATCGGACTGCGTTCCATTGCAGACAAATAATCTTCCTTATCAATCTTGTTCCAGTCAACAACCTTTTTCAGTTCTTTTTTGAAGATTAAATCAAGCCAGATTCTGGTTGCTCGTCCGTTACCTTCTCTGAATGGGTGTGCGATGTTCATTTCCACATATTTTTCCACAATTTCATCAAAAGTTGATTGCGGCATTTTCTCTATATTTTTTAATGATTGTTCTAAATACATAACCGGAGCAAAACGGAAATTACCTTTAGATATGTTTGCATTGCGTATAATACCTGCAAAGTCATAAATATCTTCAAACAAAAATTTATGTATTTGCTGCAATCCCTCAACCGTACCAGCCTTTATTGTATTAATTTTTCCGCTATCAAAAAGTTTGATGGCTTTTTCTTTACTGATTTTTTCTTCCGTTTTGTTGAGTTCAATCTGGTTCGTAATATTTAATTTGTTTGTTAAGACCATAAGTGTTCCTTTTCATTAATGCATTCATAACATTTTTTAAAAGTCGTAATGACAATATATTACACAAATACTGAAATTTACATAACAATAATTAAATTACTGACAAATTAAAATTTATTTGGTTCATCTTGTTGGTTGTTTTGGTCTAAAAGCAACTCCAACTTATATTCCAACTGCTTATAATCATCATAATTTTCAGTCCGATAAGCGCTTTAGTCACGCGCACCATTTTTGAGTTTCAGCCGTTCGGAGCAGTTTGTCGAACGGTTTATTTATTGAAAATACTACATTTTTTCCACCCGTAAAAAAAGTCCGATAACAACAATCTTAAAATCCACTTCCATTTCTGATAAATATATGGTATCATAATATAGAGTTTTAGTGTAAGGAGTCTATTCCATGTCTGAATTGTCCGATATAACTATTGCCGAACCATCCGTTCAACATTATGAGGCTTTTATTGAGGCTTGTAAAAAGATGCAAAATTATGTGAATAACAAAAGCCAATTGAATGATGTTGCTAAGAGCGAAAGTAAGGGTTTTATTTTTGCAAGAGATGGTTATACAAGTATGAGTAAGGAAGATTTCGAAAAAATAATAGTTAATGAATATAAAGAAAAAAGCAAACCTGATGCCGAAAAGCCTGAATATTTCAGATTTATAATGTGTGGGGACACCATAGTCGGTTCAATTAATGCTAGAGCAAAGATTAGAGACGAATTTGATAATAAAAATGGATTAAGATCTTGCAAAAAATGGGATTATATTAGTGATAAAGGAATCAGAGTTACAACTTCAAATATTCTTTTGCCAGAATATCGTGGTCAAGGGATTATTGGCAAAGCAGAAAAAATTTTTTTTGATGAATTATATAAAGAAGGAATAAGGGAAATAACAGCCACAGTTTTATCCAATAATGATTCCTCTAACCGAGCTCATGAAAAAATGGTTGATAATTATGGCGGTAAAGTCTATTTTGTTTTTGGTGATCCGAACGGTTCAGGAATAAAACATTATAAGAGATATGTTATCAGTACAGATACCTCTGGAAACAGTAAAAAAAATTACAATACACAGTCGTTATCAAGTCAAGTTGCAGTGTTACGAGGCATTGGAGATCATAAGCCCCTTAAGCCTGTAAATCCAACAACTTTATCGGATAAATTATTCGCCAAAACAAGGGAATAAAGTGCTGTAACAAAAATCTTCCTCCTTCACTGCGGAGCATATCCTTTATGCCCCCCATCCCCTTTTCATTGTGCTGCCCCCCCCCCGAGTGCCTCTCTCTTCCTGCCCCCCTTCTTTTTTCTACTGTCCCCCTTTCTTTCCTCTCCTGTCACCCCTTTTTCTGCGGTATGCACCGCAGAAAAATCAGGGGTCTCATGACCATTATGCACCCAACACCAAAAAAAACTTTAGCTTCGGGCTTAATGAGCAAAGCGGGAAACAGCGGCTTTTTCTCAAGGCTGGCGAGGGTTATCCTTTTGCGACCTCGTCACGCGCGTATTGTCGCGTGTAAGTAGGTCGCAGCCCTATGCCTTGAGAAAAACCGCCCCGCGGCGAATAGCCCGACGCCTTTTGGTTACTTTTGGGCGTGCAAAAGTAACATAAAAAATAAGGGTTACGCCAGCCTGTGGCTGTTTGGGCGTACAAAAGTAACGTAAAAAGAAATG
>JAFUEX010000006.1 GCA_017470165.1 Alphaproteobacteria bacterium | reverse complement strand
CTGCAACGGCAAATATACCGCTTGTAAATGTAAGTCGGAGTACACCAAAACCTGCACCGGCGAAGGCGAAGAAGGTTTCGGCAGCGATTGTGGGGGCAAATACGCCTCCTGCCAATGCAAAAGCAGCTACAAAACCTGCGCTAGCGGATACCGCGGCGTGGGCAGCGCCTGCACAGCCGACGGCGGCGAAAAATACACCTCTTGTATGGAGAACTGCAGCAGCGCTTACAGATACACCTGTGAGGGAGTAACCCAAATCGGCTCCGGCGACTCTTGCGGCGGAAAATACAAATCCTGTGATACAGTCACGCACTGCCCCATCGGCACTCCAATAGACCTCCAAGGTAATTGTCCGGCTCAAAACGAGGTTGTAGCTTTACATACCGTGAATATGGAAAAAACTTGCGTAACGGGTGACACTGTTTTTGCTGACGGCAAATGTTATGAATATAACTATGGTAATTACCCGCTTCATAAATATAATCCGCCTTTAGGCATAGTGTTTGACGAAGAACTCAAACTCGCTGTCGGATTTTTGATGTTGCAAAACATTCCTTATATGGATAATTTTGACAAATTCTCAGACAGTCCGTGGTGTAATGAAGGTGGTGAGTATGGTTGCAACATCCATAATCTTTCACCGGCGATTGATGTGGACAAAATGCTGCCGAATTTGACACCTGAATTCTTATTATGGGAAGATTCAAGGTTCTATCGTTCTATTGATGCGATGAACAGCGGATTGTTTGACACATTGGCGATTATGTCGGTGGCTTCCAAATCACACAGTGATGGAGATGTTGAGTTATTTAAATCTATATACGCACCGCGTATGCAAATGTATGGAGCCCACGATGGTGCCGCATTTTTCTATTCTGTTTGGACGGCTTATGGTGACAAAACCAGCGATAAAATGGTAACTCGTCCTGCCTTGTATTGTATGGCATTGAGCGAAAATCTCAACAAAGAGATACTGTATGGTTATAATAATGGAGAACGTATCCCATATACAAGAGCCTTTTTCTTGCCTCGTTTAGGCGATTTGATGATGCTTATGGCTAACAGATATTATATTGCCGATGGTTTAGACCATTACATTCAAACCATCTATCAAAGACGCTGCGAATTTCTGAATCAAATTTCCTCTAATTCTGATCTTGATTGTTGGCAAACTATTAACGATGAAGATACGGTTTTGCCTTATGTTCACTATGGTAAGCTGAAGGCTGAAATTATAGTTGATGAAGAGACTTTCATTTGGTCATCTCAACAAGGCTATCACAATGAGGAATACATAGAAGCCCTCGGGATGCAATTCGGCAAAGGTGCTGTTTATCGACATCGCGATGACGCAACCGACAGTGGACCATCATACTCCATATGCATCACGCACTATGACAATGATTGGCCTCTGGATGAACTGGCTGATGCAACTATGGAGATGTATTCATCAGAAGAATAAATACTAAGTTGAAGTCGGTCTCATCAAACCGCCTTTAGGGAGAACAGCGTTGCGGACTTGTGCTGCGGCGCTGTTTTTTTTCGCTCTTGACTTAAAGCTCGCTCTAAGTTAATCTGAAGCCGATGTTAGCATAATCGAAAGGACAAAATTATGGCTTATTCCATCGGACAAGTGGCGCAACTCACCGGCCTCAGCACTCACACCCTGCGCTATTATGACAAATACGGACTTTTGCCCAAGGTGCAAAAAAACTCTGCCGGACTGCGCCGTTTTACCGAGGATGACCTCAACCTGCTCAACCTCATTGAGTGCCTCAAATCCACCGGCCTCAAGCTCAAAGACATTCGCCATTATATCGACCTGATGCAGCAGGGCGAACGAACCCTTTCCGAGCGCTATCAAATTTTCTTAAAGCAAAAGCAAAGCCTGCTGCTCCGCCAGCAGGAGCTTCTGCGCAATATGGAAAAGCTGGACTTCAAAATCCGCTATTATAAAACCGCCCTCAAATACGGCGAGGCCAATGTCTACAAGAAAAACAAACAGCTTGCCTCTGACCGTGCTCGTCTGTTTGCCAAGTTTTAGTCATCGTTGGCCGGCTCAGGCTGCTCATCCATCGTCAAAGATATCTCTTGGGGTGATTGTTCTTTGTCGCCGATAAACTTTTCTATTTGGTCTTTGTCTTGCATTTGGCGCTGGATAAGCCCGCAAAGCGACCGATAGCACATTCCGGTTTTGTGCTGAATTTTTTTGAGGCTTTCGCCCAAAACATACATCTGAAAAATCGAGTGTTTGTTTTTGTGATTGGCGTTGCGTTTTTTGCTGCCCAGCGGGCGTCCCAGTTTTTTGCCGTCGGCTTTGACTCTAGCCAAGGCTTCTTTGGTGCGCTGGCTTATCAGGTTGCGCTCGATTTCGGCCGCCAGTCCGAAAGCAAAGGCCAAAACTTTTGATTGAATATCCGCCCCCAGCCGAAAGTTGTCTTTCAGTGTCCACACCTGTGCTCCCTTGTTCAGGCATATATTTAATATTGTCATAATTTGCAGCATATTACGCCCCAGCCGCGATATCTCCGAGCAAATAATAATGTCATTATGTTTCATATCGGCGATAAGCTCTCCCAGCTTGCGTTTTTCAAAATCTTTGCTGCCGCTGATAGTTTCCAAATACCATTGGTCGATTTTGAGCCGCTTTTTGCGGGCAAATTTACTGATTTCATATCTTTGATTTTCGATGGTTTGCTTGTCGGTGCTCACTCTTATATAAGCGTAAATCATTCTCTAGTCCTCTTGGTTATAAGTTAAAAAAGGCCTCATTCGCTGCCAGAGCCACAGCGAACAAAGCCACGTATGTTTTTTTAGCTCATACCTTAGATTTAGCAAATTAAAAAATGCACAACGCCGCTATTTTCCTTTGAAATTCGCAGCCAAAATTTTGCGCCAGCGTTCTTCCCAATTGCTTTTGGCAAAGCATTTGGCCACCTCTTGGGCATTTTGCGCCAGATATAAACGCAGCCTGTCATCGGCCAAAATTTTATCCAGCGCTTGCATCAGCTCTTGCTCGTCGGGATTAATCAACACCCCGTTAAACCCGTCGATAATCAAGTTGGGCAGCCCTCCGATGTTGGTAGCAATCACCGCATTGCCGCAAGCCATTGCCTCTAGCACCGACAGCGAAGTGCCCTCCGAATACAAGGTCGGCACCAGTGAAATATCGGAATTTTGATAGGCTTGCGCCATCTCGTCGGGCTCATAAACAAAATGCATCACTCGGCGGCCGAATTCAGCCTCCAGTTTTAGGATGTCGGATTGAATTTCTTTGCCGTGCGCAAATCCCACAAAGGCAAAATCAACATTAGTGTATTTGTTCAAAATCGGTTTCAGCGCGCGGCTCATCAGCCAATATCCACGCTCTTTGGCCGCCCGCCGCGGAAACACAATCTTAATCCGCCCATCATTCTTTTTGCTTTTGGGATGATAAACTTGCAGGTCAACATAGTTGGGTACATAAGCCATTTTGCTTTTGCTTAAGGTTTTGGCAAAAGTCGAGCGCAGCCACGATATCGTATTGGTGTCAACCGATACCAGACAATCACACTTTTTAATATCATTCAAAATCTTTGCCGTATCGGCATCTTTTTGCGGACAATCCCAGGTAATGCCGTGAGAAATCATAATATTGGGATGAAGCAGCTCTTTGCCCCACGGCACCACACCGGAATAAATTGCCAGTTCAAAATGTCTGAAAAACTTGAGCGCCTCTTGCCACAGCGACATTTCATCGGCGGGCAACCCGATAACCGACAGATGATTAACCCGGCGCTTCCACAACCGGTCTTTGCCATATTGTATCAATATCGGCGTCAAATCAAATTGAGCTATCACTTGCGCCAAATCGCGCACATAGCGTTCGGCACCGCCGTTGTAGCAATGTTGTCCCTCGCGGTCAAAAAATTGCTCCTGAAAAATCAGTACAACTTTTTGCGGGTTATCTTTTTCCAAATCACTGATAATCTGTCGCAGCTTGACCAGTTGCCGCCGGCGCCGCAGATATTTGCGCAACCTGCGCAGGGTTAGCAGATTATAAACCGGTTTGCCCAATTTGCGCCACAGGCGATGCGAAAGCGGTTTGTTATCAGGCTGCTTGTTATCAGGCTGCATCGGCTTTCCTCCCGCTAAGAGTAATAATTTGCGCGATTTTTACCGCCGCTTGTCCGTCACCGAAGGGATTTAGGGTGCCGTCTTTGCGGGTGGCCGCCTTGTCTTGTTGCAAAATCAGTCGGGCTTGGCGCAAAATTTCGGCTTCATCAGCTCCTACCAATTTGGCAAAACCCGCTTCAACCCCTTCCATCCGCTCGGTCTCATAGCGCATCACCAAAACCGGATTACCGAAACTCGGCGCTTCTTCCTGAATGCCGCCGGAATCGGTCAGCACCAGCTTGGTGTTTTGCATCAAACATACCAACGCGGGATAATCCAGCGGCTCGGTCAAAATAACATTGGCAAAATTGCCCAGCCGCTCAAACACCTTGTTATGCACATTGGGATTCGGATGCACCGGCAATATGAACTGATGGTCGGCAAATTCTTGCGCAAGTTTACCCAGTGCTCGCAAAATATGCTCCAGCCGCTCGCCGTGGTTTTCGCGGCGATGGACGGTCACCAGCACCAACTTATCATCAAATCTTATTCCGCGTTTTGCCAAAAGGCTGTGCTCACCGGCCAAAACTTGCGGGCTCAAAGCATACAGCGCGTCAATCACCGTATTACCGGTCACAAATATCTTTTCCGGCGCGATGTTCTCTAAGGTCAAAGCCTTGGCAGCCTTGGGCGTCGGAGCAAAATGCGCCGTGGCAATGCGGGCAGTCATCTGGCGGATGGCCTCTTCGGGAAACGGCTCAAACAAATCATAGCTGCGCAGTCCCGCCTCCACATGAAACACCTCCGCGTGGTGGTAATAGCTCACCAAAGCCCCGCACAGCACCGTCATTGTGTCACCTTGTACAATCGTGGCATCAAAATGGTGTTGCGAAAACAACTCCTCAAGTGCTGTCAAAATCCGCGCCTGCACTCCGCCCAAGCTCTGATTGGGGCGCATCACATCAAGGTTAAAGTCACTTTTGATGCCGAAGGCCGCCAAAGTTTGATTGGATAATTCTTTTTGTTGCTCGGTGTTGCACACCCACACCTTGCACTCGGGCCTTTTATTAAGCTCCAAAATTACCGGAGCCAATTTTATCGCCTCGGGGCGTGTACCCAAAATCACTAAAATATTTTTCATTGCAAGTTTATCCCTTAATTTGTGAAAAAGAATAGTTATCGCCGCCGGTTATTATCCGCCGAATGGATTGTCTTTGGGGTTTGCTCCAAAACACGGCGGCGCTGATAACCTGCGCCAACAAGCGTTGCAGTCGCAAGCGCGGATAATATCGCCTATAAGCCGCCGGCCGCCGGACTTTCAACGTATGAAACCAAAATTTTGCCTTGTCCTCTTCGGTGTAGCCGAATTTGGCAAAAAACGCCTCGGCATATTGCAGTTTAACCTGCAGGGTCTGCCAAGCCACCTCTTGTTTGCGCTTTGCACTCAGTGACATCCCGTTGAGCCGATAGGCATAAATATTGTCTTTGAGATAGTCGATATTTCCTGCCAGCGCTATCCGGCACCAATAGTCATAATCTTCCGCGCAAAAACGCTCCTCGTTATAGCCGCCGATTTTGTCGGCAATTTCTCGGCGATACATAAACGCGGCGCCGACATTGCAGTTGTGCATCAGCGAGGCCGCACAGCGCCGAAACCGAAACTCATCTTCAAATTCGCGCAGCTTAAGACCATCCTCATCCACTATATCCATATTCATCACCGCCATCGCGGTTTGCGGGTGCTCGTCCAAATGTTGCGCCAATTTGGCCAAAGCATCAGGCTTAAAGAGGTTGTCGTCAGATGTCCAAGTCAGATATTTGCCTTGTGCTTGGGAAAATCCGATATTCAAACTGGCCGGCAATTTGCGGTTGCAAGGGTTGTTTATCAGGCGGATGCGCGCATCTTTTTTGGCAAATTGTTCGGCGATTTCGGCTGTATTGTCGGTAGAACAATCATTAACCACAATCAGCTCCCAGTCGCGCAAACTCTGCTCAATAACCGAATTGACGGACTGCGCCAAAAACCTTGCTCCGTTATAGCTCGGCAGCACAATCGACACCTTAGGCATTGATAACCTCCTCCCAGCGACCGACGATTTTATCCGGCGCAAAGGCTGCTATATCCGCTTTGGCTTTTCTGCCCAGCTTTTGCCGCAGTTTTTTATCGGCGGCCAGCTTATCCAGCCAACGGGCAAAATCATTTTCATCTTTGGCCAAATAGCCGTTTTGGCGGTGATTTATCAGGTTGTTTACGCCTTTAGCATCTAAAAATCCCACCACCGGCAATCCGGCCGCCATCATCTCGGCCAGCCCCAGTCCAAAACCTTCGGCAAGGGAAGGAAAAGCACCGATTTCGGCTTGACGCAACCGTGCGCCGATGTCCGGCACGGCCTCACACAGCCTTGCTTGTCCTTCCAAGCCGTTTTTTTTGATTTCATCTAAGCATAATTGATGGTATTTGCGGTTTTTTGCCTGCCCGTAACAGGTCAGTTGCCAGCCGTTGTTTCGCGCTTTAGTTTTGGCAAACGCTTTAATCAGCTTAGCTTGTTGTTTGTCGGGCTCAATCCGAGCCGGATACACAATCATTTTGTGCTCCAAGTGAGAAGATTCCGGCGGTTGTGACTTTAAGTCGGAGCGTACCATATTGGGAATTACCACAATTTTTGCATTGGTTGCCCTGCGCACCACATCGGCAAAACTTTGGTGCAGCACCTGCACACAATCCGCCTTGTCTAATATGCCGCGCAAATCATCCCGCATTGCCTTAAATATTGCTTCCGGCGCCTGATGCAATTGCAAACAGCACTTGCAGGGCAGGGGCGCTGTAAGCGTCAAATCCCGCAGGTCTTTTATGCCGGCCGCAATAATAAAATCCGGTCTAAGTTCTTGTAAATATCGGTGAATCCGGCGGCTGAACTGCGCTTCTTTGCTCCAAGGATTGCTTTTGCCTCCCGCCAAATGCGCCGCCCAGTCTTTTAATTTGTTGTACCGCGGGGAAAAATGTTTCAGAGTAATCCCCGGTTGCAGCTTAAAAAACATCTCGCCTTCGTGCGTATCGCGCGTTCCGACCACCACATCATAGCCCAAACTATGCAGTTCATTGGCCAAATCGGCGGTAGCCCTCTCAATTCCGCCCGCCGACCCCAATAGGTTGCGAGCTTTGTACATAAAAATACATTTTTGCTTGCGTCCGTTAGTCATATTTCAAGTTCTCCTTAAGTTCTATGCAACTTTTAATATTAAAAATTCGTAATTCACCTAATCACTAAATTAGATATTTCAATATCAAATTGAATTTTTTTTATAAAAAAATCATAAATTGCAGTAAATTCAACCTTTCAGTCGCATGGCAACTTGCCAAGAAAACAAAATAATTACGGAGTATCTGATGGGTTTTAACATTCTAATTTCCTTTTTGCTTGCAAAGTTCAAGTGCAAAAAAAGCCTCCTTGATGAGAGGAGACTGGAAGTTAGAAGCTATTACAAAGGAAATAGTGTAGTATATTTAGTATAAACACCTTATTTTACTACCTTCCAGCCATATCAGCGGAAGATAATCAAACACTCGACCGTTCGACCAATTTGCCAACGGACGACCTTTGTCAGAGGCTTCTAAACCCCACACCGGTAATCAACCGATGCAAAACCAATATAAAAACAAGCCGCACAAAAGTCAAATATTTTTTTCTTAAAACCGCTCGGCTTGTTTTCTTTTTTTACGAAGACAATGGAAAAACAGTAAGTTTTTAGCACATAATCAAATTATTATGGGTAATTTTTTTTCTTTGAGTTCATAACATTTCAAAAAAGTTCTTGACTCTTTTATACATAAAAGATATCAATTTTTAACAAACAATATTTTTAACATTAAAGCGGACTTTGTTTATTGTGACTGGGACTATTGGCAATTGCTGTTTAACTGATTCGCAAAACAAAACAATCGGATGTAAAATTATTCCGATAGATTTCTTGCGCCGCTTTTCTCCTTTGTCACTATTAATAGCTCACCGCTACGAGCGGACGATAAACCGCATAAGGGGTGGAATTTCATCTGGCAGGAAGGTACGGGTGTTGTTTTTGGTGCGGCAGAACAGCAAATGGAGCTATCAGTCGCTGTACGAGGCGTTGGCTCAATCCGGCGGTTATGAGGTATGTGTGGCCACG
>JAFUEX010000026.1 GCA_017470165.1 Alphaproteobacteria bacterium | reverse complement strand
GGCGAACAAAAGCGCCCTGTATATCACGGCGCCGGCGCGCATCAGCGGGCTGACGGTCGATTATGCCAACTCGGCGGCGCAGGGCTCCGCCATCAAAATATCCAACGCCGAAGTGGCCATCGACAACACCAAAATATATGCCTCCGGCGATAGAGTTTATGGAGTGCAGGTGGCGAATTTTGCAGTGCTTAATATTGATAGCTCACGGGACATAAATATTGAAGGAACGTACGCGCATAAATTTGGCCGCAGCGATTATCCGCTTTGTTGGGAAGGCAAATTTGCCACGGATTATGCAATTGAACAAGCAGGAGACTACGCGTTACAATGCAGTGCTTGCAAACAATTTACGCCCACTGTAGGATTGAAAGATGACCCGTTGGTCGGTCAGGGCAGATGGTATCAACCGGCGATGTGTGAACTGCTTGACTTATTTGGGATAGACTATGCATCTATTACCCCATCAACAACTGTGTCTAACGGTCAATCGGGCAAACCGATTAATGTTGAAGACGGGCACGTGAAAGCTATTGTCAAAACTTCGCTGGAGGCCTTAAAAAAACTCGGAGTTAATGCTGATACCGGTTCGTCAATCTTGGCGAATATTGCATCATCAACTCTTTCCTCTAGCACAAAAATGATGTATTTGGAAAATGTTGGCAGGCAAGGAAGTGGAGTAATTAATGGGGGGCAAAACCATCTTATACCGATAATATCATTTGAAAATCGTTATTATGATGAGCCAATCCCGCCCGAAATCGGGGATGTGTTGTATGCTGATGCCACTTATGGTTCAACTGATGATTATGACAGCAGCAAAACGGCTGTAGGTGTGGTTTTTTGGGTGAGTGAAGACCAAGCATCATTAAAGGCAGTGGCTTTGAAAAAATTAACATTTAACTCTGCGAATAATGATCCGGGTAATTTTGATTATACTAAGCCATTCACTAATAGCAAAGCAATATGCAGATGGCTCTCTACAGCCTTTGAAGGAACAGCTAACTGGACTCCTATAGTTAATAGCTGGTATAGCGCTATTAAAGGCCGTGCTACCATCAACGTGACTAATGAGATAGTAGACGTGTTGGAATAAAAATTTCAACCCTCCGTATTATTATGTATAAATGCTCGTGTGAATTATGCCTCACGGGCATTTTTTTATAAATAAGTGCTTGCTAATTGCCTAAAATTCGATTATAACCACTGATGTTGGCATCATACTTAAACCATTTATTGTAAGGGATTATATAACTATGAAGTTTATCAAATATACGCTTTTGACCTTGTTGTTGCTGGTGATTATTGCCGCGGCGGCAGTTTGGTTTTATTTGGATTCAATTGTCAAAACTGCGGTTAACAAATACGGCAGCCAGATTGTGGGAACTAATGTCAGCTTGGAGTCTTTTCGGCTGAATCCGTTTAACGGCGAGCTGAAACTCGGCGGTATTAATATCGGCAACCCCAACGGTTATTCGGCGCCGTCTTTGCTCAAACTCGGCGGTATCAGTGTAAAGGTCGATATGAAGAGCTTGCTAAGCGACACTATTGTGGTTGAGGATATTCGTATTGACAATCCGTCTATTACCTACGAGATGCCGGATTTTTCAACCAGCAATGTAATGCAAATCCAACAAAATGTTGCTAAAAATACGGTTTCGGAAGACCAAAAAGAAGTTGCCGAAGAGAACAAAGCTGAGGCAGAAAGCGCGAAAAATGTGATTATTCGCAAGGTTTTGGTCGAGGGAGGTTTGCTCAATGCCATTACTCCGCTGCAAAATAATGATACAGCTTTGAACATTGATTTGCCGGCGGTTGAGTTAGCCAATTTGGGCGGCGAGAATCAGAAACTGACCATCAGAGATTCGGTAACCGAAATCTTTAACAAGATTTTGTTTAATGCGACATCGGCCGTGACCAAGGTTTTAGGCAGTGCCAAAGATATGGCCAAGAAAGCGGCCGGAGCGGCTTTGGACAACGCGGCAGCCGCGGCTGAGGACACCAAGGGACAGGCCGAAGGTGTTTTGGACGCCATCAAGTTTTGGTAATGCCGTTTCGGATTTAGACCGAACAGCTGAAGAAAAAACCGACGAGACACTTAAGTTTTGTCGGTTTTTTAAGATTATTAAAAGCGGCAATTCTCAAAGCGCGGCAATAAATTTGGTCAAAACGTCAGCAAATTCCCAGGGTTGCTCCAAAGCAGTAAAATGCCCGCCGCGCGGCAAAATCGAACAGGTTATTGCCGGCGGAGAAAATTATGACGGAGCCCGTGTGCTGAAATACGATTGGGTAAAATCGTTGTACGAGGAATGTAAGGAGTTTGATGTCACTTTTTGTTTTATCGAAACCGGAACTATGTTTGAAAAGGACGGCAAAATCTATCGTTTGACAGGTAAGCGGCTACAAAGCGAAATGGCCTGCAAGTCGGGGCTGCAGCACCAAGGTCGACCAATACAATGGCAATTATATCAACCCCAGAGCGGGTTATTCGGGGCGGGGGAGTGGTATCAAAAACAATACCGCGATATTTGCCAAACTTGCGCCGGCCGCCTGATTTGTAATGGCTGTTCAGGCTGCGGAGGCTGCAAAACTGCGCAGCGTTTTTAAGGACGGCGAATTTGTCCCAGCGATTGTTTTATCTCGGCAGATACACGATAAGATTCGCGGATTTTTTGCAAAGTTTTGCTCCATGTGGCATCGTCCAGCCGACACGAACTTGAATTGAGATATTGCAGACAGAGATGCGGATATTTGCCCATCACCGTGGCTAATCCCCAAGCTACGCCCATTTGCGAATAATAAGCATTGGTGCTTAGCGAATCGAACACCTTGATTACTCGTTTAATATAATCATCGTTAAGATAATGCGATAACAGCATAACCGCAACAATCCTGCTTTCGAACTCGCGGGGAGAGGACATCAGAGGATGCAGAAATTGCCAAACCTTTTCGGGAAAACGGCGGGCAATCTTAAAGTTTTGACACAGCGAATCATTAATTCCCCAATCATCGACATAAGGTATAAAATCGGCAAAATATTTGAGCAGCACATCAATGTCGGCCTTGATGTAGCCGATGGTAAAAGCGTGCAGCAACTTCAGCTCAAAAGAACTATAGTCATTGTGTTCTATTAGGGTTTGATAATCTTTGCGGGCAATTTGGGCAGCCAATTTGCGCAAATGCGGCACCGAAATGCCAAAAGAGGTGCGCGGTAAATCAGCTAACTGTTTTTTTATTTCGGTCAAAGTCATTTTTTCGGCTCCACATTGATGATGACAAATTCGGATTTGGTGCCGGTTTTGAACTTAATCGTCCAATCCGAAATTCCTGAAGTTACAATAAAATCCGTTTTTTCGCGCCGTTCATAGCCATAAACACGGTCCAGAGCTCCTATCCATTTTCCTATCTGATTAAAAGGAAAAAGCTGGCCGCCATGGGTGTGACCGGAGAGTACCAAATCAACTTTGGCTTGCGCTTGAGCCGCATAATCTGCCGGTTGATGGTCGGCCACGATGATATATTTGCGCTTGTCCAACGGGCGCGCTAAATCGGCCATTTTATAACGACCGCCACGTCCTTCGCGGTCAGCAGACAAATCTTTGCGGCCAAGCAGATAAATCTCGTTGTTGAGCAATTTAGCTTCATCGGCCAAAACCTGAATGCCGTTCTTTTCAAGCTCAGCAACCAAGTCGTCACCGGTATACCCGCGATAAGCGCGACCATAATAGCCTTCATCGTGATTGCCGAAAACAAAATATATCCCCAATGGCGCCTTAAACTCGCCCAAAGATTTTGCGGCAGCTATCATCTCGTCTTTGGAGGTATCATCATCCACAAAATCGCCGGCAACAATCAGCACGTCGGGAGAGTGTTGTTCAATATCCTTTAGATGTTGGGCAAATCCCGCGGCATCAAAGGTGGTTCCCAAATGCGAATCGGCAAACATTGCCACTTTGAGCGGACGGGTAATTTTGGTTGATTGCAAATTGTAGGTGGTCTGAAATATATGATGGTTGAGCCACCAGCCCCAGCTTAGTGCAACAAGGCTTAGCACAATTGCAGCCACTCCGGCATAGTAGCACCTAAACGAACGCTTGAACAGACGAGACAAAAGCGCCATCCCCAAATCACACAGCAACCAAATACCGGCAAAATAAAAAGCACAAACTATCGCATTAACAAAATTCAGCCATTTGGCAATAATTACAAAGACCAGTGCAATTATCAACAGTCCGCGGAAACCCCGCCGCCATTTGTTTAACGGGGTATTTTTGATGAAACCGAAACGGCAGACACGACTGGACAGATATATTAGTGACAAGGAGGCTAATAACAGCGCGCAAAGCATAATCACCAACCACATAAGCATTTTTGTTTTCCTCAAGTTATTGACGATAATTGTTGGTAATGTTAGCAGTTAAAGTCTACTCTAAGTCAAATGATTTTTTGATAAAATTCATTTAAATTCTGTAATCACACCTCATCCTAATACCCCCCCCCTTTTTTTCTGTGACGGATGTCATAGAAAAATCAGTGGTCTCATCCTTTTTTATGTCACCGCCTCGCGAGGGACGAGCGAATAAGCGGTCTGTTGGTCATCAGGATTGTGCTGAGGAATGCATTGATAATGCTATAACAACGTGGATGTACGTGAAAAAAACGATCGTTTTTTTTGAGTTTAAAAATATTATAATTTAAATCTTTTTGCTTGGCAAGAACTTTTTGTATCTTGTTGATTCTCCACCATATTTCAAATTCTCATTTTCGGAAAATTTGTGATAAAAAATTGACTTT
>JAFUEX010000005.1 GCA_017470165.1 Alphaproteobacteria bacterium | reverse complement strand
ATCGTTTTTTTTGAGTTTAAAAATATTATAATTTAAATCTTTTTGCTTGGCAAGAACTTTTTGTATCTTGTTGATTCTCCACCATATTTCAAATTCTCATTTTCGGAAAATTTGTGATAAAAAATTGACTTTTAAACGATCGTTTTTTCGGTTACACGATTAATTTTAAGGGAGGCGAAAATGAGCAAGTACGATAAACTGGAAAAATGGGTGCGCAAAAATTTATTTTCTGGTTACATCAATAAGAAAATAGATGAACAAGACCAAAAAATGGCTAATATCAGCAAAGAAGCAAAAGAAAAGGAAGAACAAGATAAACGTGATATAGAAAAGGCGAAGGATGACCTAAAATATGAGAAGCTTCGTGCCAGAGTATCGCATTTGAACAAGGACCAAGCCCGTACCAAAAAAATCACGGCTTTAAAATACACAATTACGAATTTGGATAAACTGGCAGATGGTTCATTGCAAAAGGGTCTTAGTGATAAACTGGAGGAAATCACCAAAAATTATAACAATAAAAAAAACAAGTTGCTCAGTTCTGAAAGCGAAATTGACGCCGAGCATAAACAAAAGCATATATGCACCATAAAGAACCTGACAAAAGCCGAGTGCCGGCTTTTGTGGCAAAGGGCAAAAAGATTTGGGCATAAGATAAGTAAAAGTGCAAAGTTTATGCACGCTATCCGCACCCGAGACAAATGGGTGGGGTTGGGAGTAGTCTCTTCGCCTGTAACACTGGCCATAAAGGCAGGCAAAGCGGTTCCTAAAGTAACAGAAAATGCCCTTAAAGCGGTTTGTATAGGGAGTGGAAAAGCCTATGCATTTATCAAAAATTCCAAGGCTGTTAAGGGTGGAGCGAAATTAGCAAACAATGTAATAACCGGCATTGCCAATGGCACACGCAGCCTTTGGGCCACAATATCCGGTGTCGGCAAATCTACTAAAGAGTGTGTGGTTACGCGTCTTGAGGCCGCAAAATTTGCTTTCAATGTAGGAATGCGGGCATATCGGCAGAAAACAGCAACAAGATAATAATTTTTACCAATCGCGGTCTTATTTACATCTTAGGGCCGCGATTAAATTGCTTAAATAACATTGTTTAACTTTAACTCGGATAAAGGAGAAAATCATAATGGTTGAAAAGATGTTGGTAGATGAATTTGAGATTTTGGACAACAACGGAGAAATGGGATTGAGCCTGCAGCTCAATGAAACTCCGATTGAAACAGCCGAATTTGTCTATGACGGACGCAACTGCGGGATTTTAATCCGCAACGGGCAAAAGGCCTATATTTTTACCAATATTGTGGACGAAGTACGCCCCAAGCTGCTTAATTCGCCGGAAATAATGGTAATTGAGCAAGAGGGCGAGGAAATTGTCAATTCTTATATGTGTCCGGTCAGTCGGGTAGATGAAATACCGGTTGACGACACATTGCCCGACACTTTGTATGCCATGCTGGAAGAAATCAAAGAATTTTACGGCGAAGAAGGCGTAAAAGCTATTACAGAAAAAGTTTGGAAAATTTAGGCGGAGGTTTAAGAGGATGACTACTGAAGATAATAAATCGGTTTCGGGATTATTGGCCAAACTGCGCGGAACAACTAAAGGCGAAGTGCAGACCCCGCCAGCGACAAAGACTGCCGACAGCCCTAACGAAGCAATCGCGACGGCACCAAAATCTCCTGCAGCAACCAAACCTAAGCGCGATATTCAAGAACTATATGACTTTATTGATAAATATTGCGAAGATACGGAAAATTAAAAATACAGTCAGTATCCATATCAGCGGCCTTTGCCGTTAACATATTCGGCATCGTTTCTGTCGGGTGTAAAAAAAAGTTTATTAACAGCCTGAATTCGGCATCGGATAATTTTGCAACATTCTGATGCCGTTTTTGAGCGCATCATCGGTTTCTTATAAACGATTATATTTCATCTGTTCGGGTATGATATTTAAAAAAACTCTTGCATTTAGTTTCAATCAATATATTATTCGGAGAAAGCAAAACGGGTGTGTAGCTCAGGTGGTTAGAGCGCTACGTTGACATCGTAGAGGTCACAAGTTCGAGTCTTGTCATACCCACCAATTGTTTGCCGGCTCTGTGCCGGTTTTTTTATATCAACCGGTGAGATATATAGCCTTAAGGGAGATACGACAGATGGCTTCAGCTTTAATTTTGGAGGGCGGCGCCAAACGCGGCATTTACACGGCCGGCGTGTTGGATGTGTTGGTCGAAAGCGGCGTGGAAGTCGATGCGGTGTTTGGAGTGTCGGCCGGAGCCATACACGGAGTGTCTTATATCTCCAAGCAAATCGGTAGGTCTTTGCGTTATAATCTGGACTACAATGATGATTATCGCTTTATGAGCTTTAGAAACTGGCTGCTGACCGGTAATGTGGTAGATGTAAAATTCTGCTATGACGAACTGCCCAATCGACTCGATGTTTTTGATTATGAGACGTTTGCCGCCGGCAAGACCAAGTTTTTTGCCGTCTGCTCCAATGTCGAGACCGGTCAAGCCGAGTACATCCATTGCCCTGAGATGCATAAAGGCATAGAATATGTAAGGGCATCGGCCTCTTTGCCTTTTTTGTCGCGCATAGTTAAAATTGGCGATAAAAAACTGTTGGATGGCGGCATTTGTGACAGTATTCCGCTACAAGCGGCCGAAAAACGCGGTTATGATAAAAACATTGTCGTGCTAACCCGCCCTGCCGGATACCGCAAACCTCGCGCCCATAATCACTGGTTGGCTAAGCTGGTATATAGTGCCTATCCGCGGTTTGTCCGCGCCATTACCGACCGACATTTAATGTATAATGCCGAGCTTGACTATGTCAATCAACGCGAAAAAGATGGCGACATTTTGGTCATTCGGCCATCAAAAACCATCAACATCGGTAAAATGGAAAAAAATCCCGAGGTTATTAAGGCAATGTATAATTTGGGGCGCCAAGATGCCGAGGCCATCAAGGCAAAAATCCACCGCTTTTTGGCTTAAAAGTCCTTACATAAACGATGCTATCTGCGCGCGCAGTTCCGACAGACCTAAGTTTTTTTCCGAACTGGTGACCAAAATTTGTGTATAAGCAGCGGCGTGAGTGCTGATAACCTTTGTGATTTCGTCCTGCACTGCAGCCAAAGCCGCCGAAGAAATTTTATCAATTTTGGTCAGCACAATCTGATAAGTTACCGCAGCCTTGTCCAGCAACTCCATAATCTCGGTATCAACCTTTTTGAGCCCGTGACGCGAATCAATCAACAAAAACACCCTTTTGAGATTAGCCCTGCCTTGCAGATAGGTAAAAATCATCTGCTGCCATTTTTTTACCATATTTTCTGGCGCTTTAGCAAACCCATACCCCGGAAAATCGACCAAATACAACTGACCATCCAGTTTAAAAAAATTGAGCTGCTGAGTGCGGCCGGGGGTGTTGGATGTTTTGGCCAGCCCATTTTGAGCCGTCAGTGCGTTAATAATGCTCGACTTACCAACATTGGAGCGTCCGGCAAAGGCAATTTCCGGCAAATCATCCGTCGGCAGCTGACTTAAAGATGCCACACTCAAGACAAACTGCGCCCTGCCTTTGATGGCCTTGTCAGCCGCCTGTAATTCGGCCGTATTGTCCTTGAGCGAGGTCGGCGTCATTTTATTTTACTCCATATTTGCGCATAATGGCCTTTTGCTGAATGATGGACAATATATTGCTCAATGTCCAATAAATCACCAATCCGGAGGCAAAATGCCCCAACATAAAGGTGAAAATCACCGGCAGCAGCAGCATCATACGCGCTTGGTCCTTATTGGCCGGAGACGGCGAAAGTTTTTGCTGCAGATACATAGTTAAGCCCATCAATATCGGCCAAACGCCCAAATCAATCATCGAGGGAATCGGCAGTCCGCTCATTGCCGAAAGAGTAAGCGGATCGGGAGCCGACAAATCTTTAATCCAACCGACAAACGGCGCTTGGCGTATTTCAATGGCAATATTCAGAACTTTGTAGAGCGAAAAGAACACCGGAATTTGAATCAACATCGGCAGACAGCCGGAGGTCGGATTAATCTTTTCCTTGCGATACAGTTCCATCATCGCCTGCTGCTGGCGCATTTTGTCATTAGGATAAGTTTGCTGAATGGCCTGAATTTTGGGCTGAACCTTCTTCATCTTGGACATACTCTCATAGGACTTGTTGGCCACCGGAAACATCGCCAAACGCAGCAGCGCGGCAAACAACAAAATCGCCCAGCCCATATTACCGATAATGTGATAGAGAAAATCCAAAATATAGAAAAACGGTTTGGTTAAGAAATAATACCAGCCGAAATCCACCGCCAAATCAAATTTATCAATATTGAGATTTTTGGTATAGTCATCCAGCAATTTTATCTCTTTGGCTCCGGCATAAAACTTAAGATTTGACGAGCCTACGGCGCCGTTTTGAATAGTAATCGGCGATTGGGTAAAATCAGCTTGATAAGTTGCATCATCAGTTTTGCCGAAATGCACTTTTGCGTCGTCCGATTGGCCGAAAATAAACGCCGTAAACCAATATCTTTCGCCAAAACCGGCCCAGCCGCCCCGAGTGGTAAACTCTTTTTTCTCTCCCTTGTCCAGCTTGCCGGTCGACACTTCTTTGAGCGAAGAATCCAACACACCGAGCATCCCCTCGTGCACCACTTTGGAAGAGGCACTCCCTTCTTGATAAACTTTGTGAATAAGGCCGTAGGGATACAGTACAACATCTTTACCAGTGCGGTTTTCAATGGTGTTTTCTATGCTGAACATATAATTGTCATCCAGCGAGATTTTGCGGACAAATTTGAGTCCCTGCCCGTTCTGCCACTCCAAAATAATCGGTGAATCGGGAGTGAGTTCGCCGCCGATAACATTCCACAAGGTATTGCGGTCGGGCAAACGATAATTGTCATTGGCGAGCCAGCCAAACTCAGCATAATAAGCATCCTTGGTGGCAGAGGGCTGCAACAAGACAACATCTTGACTCTCAGGGTCAAGCGTCTGCTTGTATTTCAGCAAACTAAGGTCGTCAAACCGCGCTCCTTTTACACGGATAGAGCCGCTGACCTTAGAGTTGGAAAAAGCGATGCGGCGGTCTTGCTTTAGGGCTTCCTCAGGGGCCACAATTTTGCGTCCCAACGGTGAATAAAGCCCGTCATCTGATTGCTCGGCCTCAAGTTCGGAGGGTAAAACCGCTTCTTTTTTCGTTTCATCTTCCGACAAGGCGACTTCGGAAGACGGCGCCGCCGGCCAAAGCCAATTGATTATCAAAATAGCCGCCGCTGACAGTATTATAGCCAAATAAAAACTTTTGGTGTCTGATTTCATCGCTAAATTCAACTCCTTAAACTGTAGAATTATCTTTTGTTTAATATAAAAAAACGCTCAAAGCAAGATTATATTTGCGGCAATCATCTTTTTTTTGCCATCGGCGGCGGCACCGGATCATCACCCTGCCCGCCCCACGGATGGCAGCGCAAAATCCGTCTGATGCCCAGCAGTGAGCCTTTAACCGCTCCGTGCAATTGCACCGCTTCGATAAAATATTGCGAACAGCTCGGATTGTAGCGGCAAACGTGCGGCAACAGCGGCGAGATGATTTTTTGATATCCTCTAATCAGTAGTATTATCAGGCACTTGAGCATTTTTTTGAGCAATATCATCGACAATTTGACGGTTGATGTCTTGCAGAGCCGCTGCAGCCTTGCGTTGCAAATAAGCAAAATTGAGCGTGGTGGTGTTATGACGCCCGATAAACACATAATTAACTCCGGCAACTCCGCCAACCGGCAACAGAGCGCGTGCTACCTCTCTGAGCCGACGCTTGGTGTAGTTGCGCAAGTGGGCTTTGCCGAGTTTTTTGGTGGCGGTATAACCGCAGGCAATCGCCGAGGGCGGGAAGTCAGCACAAGGCAAACGTAAAGCCGCTTGGATAACAACACCGTTGGTAACAGCCTTGTATCCCTTAGCGGCTTCAACAAAATATTTGCGTTTTTTTAACGTCAAAATTTCCATTATTTTATTTTGGCATCAGGCCGATAATTTTTTGCGACCGTGAGCTCTGCGAGCAGCCAAAACCTTGCGTCCGCCGGCTGTAGCCATACGAGTGCGAAAACCATGGCGGCGAGCTCTCACCAATTTGGAAGGTTGATATGTACGTTTCATTATATTTCTCCGGTTAGTTAGTTATTATTTAAAGCTCCGATGATTCGGAGTCCTCGGACGGTCTGTTTTATAGCCTCGAAAATCGCTGATGTCAAGAATTAAAACTCTTAACAGTCCCGATGAGCCAAACGGCCTGCTCAAACAGCAACTTCGCCTTTGATGGCCGGATAACATTGATAGTCGGTCAAGGTAAAATCCTCAAACTTAAACTCATCAATATTGCGCACGGCAGGATTTATCAGCATCTTCGGCAAAGGATAAGGCTCGCGCGTTAACTGCAATTTTACCTGCTCGAAATGGTTGGAATAAATGTGCGCATTGCCCAAAGTATGCACAAACTCACCGGCTTTAAGCGAGCAAACCTGAGCAATCATCATGGTCAACAACGAATAAGATGCGATATTAAACGGCACCCCCAAAAACATATCGCAGCTGCGTTGATATAATTGACAATTCAAAAAGCCGTCCGGCGTCACATCAAACTGAAAAAAACAATGGCAAGGCGGCAGAGCCATTTGTTCGATTTGTGCCGGATTCCAAGCCGTGACAATCAAACGGCGGTCTTGCGGATTGTGCTTGATGCGATGGATAACGTCTTTGATTTGGTCAATTCCCTGTGAGTTGAAATCACGCCACTGATGACCGTAAACAGGCCCCAAATCACCATTGGCATCTGCCCACTCATCCCAAATATGCACATTGTTGTCCGTGAGATATTTGATATTGGTATTGCCGGAAAGCAGCCAAATCAACTCGTGAATTATACCTTTAAGAAACACTTTTTTGGTAGTAACCAGCGGGAATCCGTGCCGTAAATCAAAATGCATCTGCCGACCGAAAACTTTGCGAGCATAAATTCCGGTGCGATTATCGGCATCTTGCCCGTTGTCCATAATATCTTGCAAAACATCTAAATATTGCCGCATTATTTTTCCTCCGTAATTGCCAAGGTGAGGTACCGCAAAACATCATCGTTTACTAAAGCGCCCTTTCTCACCCACAGGGTTGTTGTAACATTATCCTCGTTATACTCCGGTGAAACCTGCTCATAATCTTGCATCATAATATCAATACATTCCTTAATGTCGACCGGATTGCCGCTGTAGGTGCCGGAAATTTCATTATGGTTACACGAATCCACAATCACCTCGGGGGGCATTTGGCGCATAAATGCTTTGTAGATACTGGCACCGCCGGCAATGTACAAATTACGGGGAAAATTTTGCAGCTGCATCATATCATTTATCACAAAATGATTATCCTTATCTGATACCTCATATCCGGTATTAAAAGTCAGAACATAAATCTGCCGATTGGGCAGCGTACGATTGGGAAAGCTCTCATAGGTTGTCTGTCCGCAAACGATATCGGCGTGCGAAGTTATGCGGCGAAACCGTTTTAAGTCTGAGGGAATATTCCAAGGTATGTTGGGGCCGATACCGATGATGCAATCGTGTTCGTGCCGACACCAAACGGCAATTTTTGTCATTTTAATCTCCTCTAAGTCCTGTTTGATGATTGATTATAAAACGTCATGGTCGGTTTAGCAATGCTTTATGCTAATCTGTCCCACCGATGTTTGCATTTTTTCATTTCGGCTTAACGTGCAGAAAAATTAATACGCGGGTCTATCAGGCAATAGGTGATGTCTGACAGCAATTTCAACACCAATCCCAACAGCGCGAAAATATACATTGTTCCGAAAATCACCGGATAATCGCGGGTCATAATCGACTGATAGCCCAGCAGCCCCAGTCCGTTGAGCGAAAATATAACCTCGACCAACAGCGAACCGGTAAACAGCATTTTAATCAACAGCGCGGGGAATCCGGCAATAACAATCAACATTGCATTGCGGAAAATATGACCGTACAAAACCTGCCGACTGCTTAGACCTTTGGATTGCGCCGTCAGCACATAAGGTTTGTTTATCTCATCCAAAAACGAATTTTTGGTAAGCATGGTAAGGCTGGCAAACCCGCCGATTACCATAACCGTAACCGGCAAAGTAATATGCCAAAAATAATCCCCTATCTTGTGCCAAAAAGATAACTCCGCAAAATTGTCCGAGGTGAGCCCGTGCAACGGGAACCAACTGAAATAAGTGCCGCCGGCCAAAAACACTATCAGGAAAACCGCCAGCAAAAATACCGGTATGGCCGAGCCGATTACCACCAAAAAAGAAGTTACCAAATCAAATTTCGAGCCGTCATAAACCGCCTTCTTAATTCCCAGCGGAATGGATATCAGGTAGATGATTAAAGTTGACCACAAGCCCAGCGACACCGAAACCGGCATCCGCTCGCCAATCAGGCGCAACACCGTTTTGTCTTGATAAAAACTCTTGCCAAAATCGAATACCGCATAACTTTTAAGCATTTGCCAAAAACGTTCGCCGGCCGGTTTGTCAAAACCAAATTGTTTTTCCAGCTCGTGTATCATTTCTTCGGGGACACCGGACGCCCCCTGATATTGCACCGAAGACTTGGTCTGTACGCTGGAAGCCTTGCCAGAAATGGCCGAAGCCGAATCGGTATTCATTCCCTGATATTGTGCCAAAATATGTTCAACCGGCCCACCGGGGGCAAACTGAACAATCACAAAATTGAGAGTTAAAATGCCCAGCAAGGTAATCGGTATAAGCAGCAATCTTTTGATAATATAGTTGCGCATTTTTTATTCTCCTATCCACCAAGTATAAATATCCACACCGGTTTTGACATCAGTGCGCGGACGGGAGAGGCGCTTGTTATAGGCGATGCGGGCAAAGGACGAATACCAATGCGGAATAAGATAGTATTCATTCATAATTATGCGGTCAAGCGCTCGGACATACGCCTGATAATCCTGAGAGTTATCAGCATTTATCAGGCCATCGATTACTGCATCCGCCGCCGGATTTTTAATTCCCAAAAGGTTGTATGAGCCATAAGTATCGGCCGAGGCAGAGCCCCAAAATTCGCGCTGCTCGGTGCCGGGCATATTGCTGATATGATAAGAAAGAATCGCCATCTCAAAATCAAACTTGTCCAAACGGTTTTTAAAAACATTCACTTCCAAATTACGGAAGGTCATTTTAATACCGATGCGTGCCAAATTTTTGATAAACGGCAACATCACTCTTGTAAAAGTCGAGCCGTTGGCCGCATTGCTCAAAACCTCGATTTCCAAAGGTTCTCCGCTTTGCAGATTGACCATTTTTCCATCCCGAAAATCGTAGCCGGTCGCCTGCAGTAATTCCACCGCGCGGCGCAAATTAGAGCGCTGTTTAAGCGGAGTTGAGTTATCCGGCAGACGATAAGGCTGAGTAAAAATATTATCAGGCAAAGGGGATTTAAGGGCAGCAAGGATGCTTTTTTCGCGTCCCTGCGGCAGCCCTGAAGCCGCCAAATCACTATTACTGAACAGACTATAGATGCGTTGATATTGTCTATAAAACAATTTTTCGTTTGCCCAATCAAAGTCAAAAGCCAAGCTGACAGCCTCGCGCACACGGCGGTCCTGAAACTTAGGCAGGCGGGTATTAAAACCGAAAAACTGCAAGGTTGCCGGATGGTTATGCGCGATTTCTTCTTTGATGATATCCCCTGAGACAACTTTTTTATTATCATAGCCGGAGGCCCAAATCTTGGCAATATACTCCTCTCTAGCATCAATATTGCCGGAAAACAGCGCTTGCAGAGTAACCGTCGTATCCTGATAAAACTCAAAGCGGATAATATCAAAATTATAAAAGCCGCGTCGAACCGGCAAATCTTCTCCCCAATAGTCGGGGTTGCGCTTGAGTGACACAAACTTACCAACCTCGAATCGGTCAATAACATAAGCCCCGCTGCCCAGCGGCGGATTTAAGGTCGGAGTGGCAAAATCCCTGCCCTGAAAATCTGCGGCCGAAAAAATTTTGAACTGGGTGAGAATTAACGGCAATTCGCGATTTTGGCTGTCTTTTTTGAAATAAAAACGCACGTGACGCGGGTTGATTTTTTCCACCCGCTCGACATCGGCATAATAAATTTTGTAAAAAGGCGCACCCTTCTCCCTCAGCGCATTAAAACTGAAAATCACATCATCGGCCAAAACCGGCTGGCCGTTACTGAACTCGGCTTTGGGGTTGAGAATAAATCCGATATAGCTTTTGTCAGCGGGAAGCTCAAATTTTTCGGCCAACAGCGGATAGGCGCTCGACGGATCATCCACCGGCGAATATCCCAAACTCTCCAAGCTCAAATCGGCGCCGTCGCTAAAAGCTATGCCCTTAAAAATAAAGGGATTGAAATTATCAAAGCTGCCATAAGCCGGCAGAGTAATTTTGCCTTGCTTGGGAGCGGCGGGATTAACAAAAGCAAAATGATGAAAGCCTGCGGCATATTTCGGGTTGTCATACAGCGACACTACCGACACAATTTTGGCGCAAGCCGGTTCAATCGTGCCCCAAACAATTCCCAAAACAACAAATAAACTAGCCTTTATAATTTTGCGCATCGGTCCAACCGCCAAAAGGATATGTCAAATCATCGGCCTTATCTTGCGGAGACGCGGGCTGCGAATCGCCCCATTCTTTCTTAAGGGCATCAAGCGTGTGGCGGGTTGCAGATAAGTCATCATCGGCAAAAGTCGCATCCAAAGATGGTTCGCGAGGGGCATCGGTAGGAGTAGCCTCAATAACGGGATTGCCAAAACTACGCTCAAAGGCCAACGAAAATTTGTCCTTTTTCTCCACAACCGGAGAGGGTGCGGACGCAGAATCGCTGAGGGATACCTCAGGAGTACGCAGTTCGGCCGACGGCGCGGCAAATGCAGTTTTTTTGCTCTCGCGCGAGCGTTTTAATTCCGCGGCCAACGGCGAAAGAATCGAGAATACTTTTCCCATAACGCCGGTCTCAATCATATCCAAAAAAATCTTTTCCCGATCATATTTTTCCAACAGGCCGACAATGGTTTGATAGCGCGCGCAAAACTCCAGCAATGTGCCGGCCAAGACATTGTCGGCCATAACATTGACCAAAACTTTTTGCTTAAAGTTGGGCTGACGGTTAAAATTCTCAATAATCACTTTACCGAATGACCATTTGCCGCCGTTTTGCACCTTGCGCCAAAGATATTCAATCTGTTCTTCGGAGGCAAGACGCTGGCGGGAAATAAACTCGCTCAGCAATTCATTAATATCTGCCAACAACAGGTCAAAACGCCCCATTTCAAAAGAATTCTTGGCCGTCTGTTCGGATGAGAGCATAATCCGCGCCAACAAATCGGAATATTCCTGATTTTTTTTCATTTGAGCAAAAAGTTTGTTCAGATTCTTGGAGTTGCGGGCATTGTACAGTGTTTGACCGACAAAGCCGAATATCATCCAGCCGATGAGCAACGGCAGGCCTACAAACAAAACATAAAGCATGGCATTAAGGATGCCGGCATCAAACAACGATATGCCGTTTAATGACGACACAACAAACTTGACGGCATACACCGTCCAAACTGCGGATAAAAATATGGTTGCGGTTAAAGCGGCCAGCATTTGATAACTCCTAAGTCAGATAAGCTGTTGCTATGATACTCAATAATAAAAATTTGCCAACTGTTTTCAAGGCTTCTTACACAAAAACAAAAAAATTATGGCATTTTGCAAAAAATCGTGATAACTAAAAAGCAAAGAGAACGGGATAACCGGCGCGCTGCGCAAAAGATGTTTAACAACGAGGCAAAGAGAAATATCAATGAGTGATACTGCAACATCCACGCTTGATTTTGAAAAGACAATCAATGAGGTTGAAGAAAGAATCAAACAGCTTAAAGATTTGGAGGTTTCGGATGATGTTAAGTTTGACACCGAAATCGCACGGCTGCGAAGCAAACTGGAGCGTCTTTTGAAAAACGCCTATGCCAAACTTTCGCCATGGCAAAAAACCCAAGTGGCGCGCCATGCTCAAAGGCCGCACACCATTGATTACATTAACGGATTAATCGAAGATTTTGAGCCTCTGAGTGGCGACAGAGCTTTTGGGGATGATGAGGCGCTGATTGGCGGGCTCGGGCGGTTTCGCGGGCAGCCGGTCGTGGTGATGGGGCAAGAAAAAGGACACGATTTGGAAACAAGAGTAAAACACAATTTCGGTATGGCCAAACCGGAGGGTTATCGCAAGGCGCAGCGACTGATGGATATGGCAGATAAATTCGGCTTGCCGGTGCTGGCCTTTGTTGATACTTCGGGAGCGTTTCCGGGGGTTGATGCCGAAGAACGCGGACAAGCACAGGCCATTGCCTCCAGCATTGAGCGCTGCCTCAATCTCAAGGTGCCGTTTGTCTCCACGGTTATCGGCGAAGGTGGTTCGGGCGGCGCCATAGCAATTGCCGTGGCCAATCGTATCCTGATGCTTGAGCATTCAATTTATTCGGTGATTTCACCGGAAGGATGCGCTTCGATTTTGTGGAGGTCGCCGGACAAAGTGAAAGAGGCCACCGAAGCCTTGTGCCTGACCGCGCAAGATTTGCGGCGGCTGGGGATTATTGATGAGATTATCCCCGAGCCTGTCGGCGGCGCACATCGCAACAAGAAGGAAATGATTGAGCGCGCCGGTGATGTGATTGCCAAACACTTAAAGGAGCTGGCAGCTTTCGGCGGCGACGAGCTGAAGAAGAAGCGAACGGAAAAATTTATGAAGATGGGGCGTAAATTTGCAAAACCTGAATAATTTTGTGATGGAAAATGCCGCGGTTATCTTGATTGCTGCCGCGGGGTTGGCAATAATTTCGGTTTTGGTTGCGCTGATAATGCGCAAACAAGGCGGGATGAAAGATTTACTGTTACAATCGCAGGGCGATTTGAACGGCCGAATTGCCGCACTTGCCGAATTTAATATGCAATCGCAGAATCGGTTGTTTGCCGCCTTGGCAGAACAGCGCGGTGATGTCTTGAAAATCATTGATGAGAAACTGTTGGCGGTAACCAAAAGTGTCGGCGAAGGCCTGCAAAAAAGCAGTGCCAAAACTGACGAAACTTTGGCCGGATTGCGGGAGCGGCTGGCTAAAATTGATGCGGCTCAGCAAAAAATTTCGTCATTATCCGAGCAGGTGGTATCGCTGCAAGAGGTGCTCTCAAACAAACAGGCCCGCGGGGCGTTCGGAGAAATCCAGCTCAATGATTTGGTAACCTCTATATTGCCGCCCAGCGTCTACACCTTTCAGGCAATGCTGAGCAATGGTAAAAAAGCCGACTGCCTACTCAGATTGCCCAACCCGCCGGGGGCAATTGTTATAGATGCAAAATTTCCGCTGGAAAGTTATTATGCTTTGCGCAACGCCGCGGATGAGCGCGAAAAAATTGAAGCGGCAAGGTTTTTCCGCGCCTCGGTAGCAAAGCACATTAAAGATATTTCCGAGAAATATATTGTCGCCGGTGAGACTGCCGAATCGGCGCTGATGTTTCTGCCAAGCGAAGCCATATATGCCGAATTGCACGCCAATTTTGTGGATGTGGTGGAAGCCTCGTATAAGGCCAAAGTTTGGATAGTGTCGCCCACTACTTTGATGGCAACCTTAAACACGGTGCGCGCAGTTCTGAAAGATGCACGGATGCGAAAGCAGGCCGGCGTAATCCAAAAAGAGGTCGGCATATTGCTCGAAGATATCGCGCGGCTGGACGAGAGGGTCGGCAATTTGGATCGACATTTCAAGCAGGCTTGCGATGACGTGGAGCAAATCAAAACATCCTCCGGAAAAATCAACCGCAAAATTCAAAAAATTGAGGAGGTTGAGCTGGAAGATGACAATACAATGCGCTCGCTGACATCAATTGCCGCCAATGATTAAACAATTACCCTCAATTTTGTAAATAACTGTTGGATTTTTGCAAAATTGATATAATATGTAGAACAATAACAACTATTTGCATAAGGAATAAAAAAGTGACCAGATCAGAATTAATTGAAAGAATTACCTTGAAAAACCCGCATCTTACCGCCAAAGATGTAGAGCGGGTGGTCAATGTGATTTTTGATGCGATTATTACCTCGCTGACCAAAGGCGACAGGGTGGAATTCCGCGGTTTCGGCACATTTTCAGTCAGAACCCGCTCGGCGCGCAAAGCCAAAAATCCGCGCACCGGTGAACAAGTATCGGTTGACGAGCGCAAAATTCCGCATTTTAAGTGCGGTAAACATTTGTTTGAAATGCTTAACAAATAAGGTGAGTTGAACAAACGTTGTTAGGGGAAAACCAATGATATTTTTCAAAGTATTAATAGGTCTGCCGATAATCGTTTTACTGTTGGTGTTTGCTTTTGTAAACAATAATATGGTAGAATTGAGTCTGTGGCCGACCGACATAGAGGTAACCATATCGCAAAGTGTATTGGTGGTTTTGCTTTATGTTGTGGGATATATCATGGGATGGTTTTTCACTTGGCTGTCTTATGCACCGATACGCAAGGCCTTGCGCAGCCAAAAGAAGCAAAATCTGAAAATGACCAAAGAGCAAGCAAAGCTCAACAAAGAAGTGGAGGATTTGCGCGGCAATATCGATGTCTTAAAATCGGTAGTAACCCCCAAAGACGAGGACAAGAAGCCGTTTTTCGCGTGGAAAAATATCTTTAAGTCCAAGGCTGATAAAAATTAAGAGGACGACATCGCGATGAATTGGATTTCCGATTTTGTACGACCGAAGATTAAGAAAAATGCCGCCAAAGAGGTGGCAGATAATCTGTGGACCAAATGCCCCGAGTGCGGCCAAATGTTGTTTAACAAGGATTTGGAAAAGGATTATTTTATCTGTTCGTTTTGCGGACATCATTTGCGATTACCGTTGGAAATGCGATTCAAAATGTTGTTTGACAATTCGCGCTATCGGCTTATCGGACTGCCCAAAATTCAGGATGACCCGCTGAATTTTAAGGATTCTAAGCGTTATATCGACCGGTTGCGGGCTTATCGGCGCAGCACTCACAACGAGGATGCTCTGCAAGTGGCCTCGGGCGAAATCGGCAAACACAAGGTTGTAGTCGGCGCTTTGGATTTTGCCTTTATGGGCGGCTCAATGGGTATTGCCGTGGGCGAGGGAATCGCCAAGGCTTGTGAGTTTGCCATCAAAACCTCGGCGCCGTTTATTATGATTTCGGCATCGGGCGGTGCAAGGATGCAAGAAGGGATGCTCTCTTTGATGCAGATGGCGCGCACCACCGCGGCGGTTAATATGCTGAAAGAAAAAGGCCTGCCATATATCTCGGTGATGACCGACCCGACAACCGGCGGCGTGTCGGCATCATTTGCCATGCTGGGAGATATTAATATCGCTGAGAAGGGCAGCATTATCGGGTTTGCCGGCGCCCGAGTGATTGAACAGACCATCCGCGAGACTTTGCCGGAGCATTTTCAGCGAGCCGAATATCTGCGGGATCACGGGATGGTGGATATTGTAGTAAACCGGATGGAATTGCGCGACAAACTTATCAAACTTTTGGGGCTGCTGAAAGGCCAAAAAAATTAACCGATTTTAATATTAAGGACAATATATGCTTTCGCTCAAACATTTGGCCATCAGTTCTTTTAATGAGAATGTTGTTTATTTGCACCGCGACTGCGAAACCTATAAAGTGGATGAAGTAGGCACGGTTACCAAGGTCGAGGTTCACGGCGGTGCGGCACCGGTGTTTGCTTTTTTAGAGATAGTTGATGATGATAGTTTGGTATCACCGGATGAGCTGGGGGCAAACAACGAGACTTTTGCCCGTCTCAATCTGCCGGAGGGGGCAAATGTCAGTTTGAATATAGCTCCTTTGCCGGCATCTGTCGCCTTTATCCGCCGCAAAATGATGGGCAACATCTTATCGGAAGGCGAATATAAAAGTATTGTCAACGACATATCCAACCACCGCTACTCCAATATGGATATAGCCTCATTTTTGATTGCCTCGGGGTCGTTTATGTCGGCGCCGGAGACTTTGGCTCTGACCGGAGCTTTGGTCGGCGAAAAAGTGTTTCATTGGGACAATGAAAATATGGTGGTAGACCATCATTGTTTGGGAGGAGTCCCCGGCAACAAAACCGATATCATAATTACGGCCATTGTTGCAGCCTATGGATTGCCGATTTTGAAGACTGCGGCACGGTCGATAACCTCGTGCGCCGGAGTGGCCGATGTATTCGCGGTGTTGGCCAATGTAAATTTGGATGAAAACAAAATCGGCCGGATACTCACCGAATCGCGCGGGGTAATTGCCGATTATAACCGTTTGCCGCTGGTGGGCGCCTGCAAACTGATGTCGTCGATTGAGCGGCTTATCGGCATATCGCAACAACAGCATATTATTTCGGAGATATTGGCCATAAAATTGGCAGCCGGTGTAACCCATTTGGTGCTGGATATTCCGGTCGGCGAAACATCGCGCATAAAGTCCACGGCAGAGGCGGTACAGGTGCGCAAACTGGCAGAATATGTCGGCGATATGCTGGGGTTGGAGGTAGATGCGGTAATCACCGATGGCAGCGAGCCGATTGGCAACGGGGTTGGCGCGATGCTTGAGGCGCGCGACGTGATGAAAGTTTTGCGCAACCGCGATGATGCGCCGAAAGATTTGTTGGAAAAATCATTGTTTTTGGCCGGACGAATTTTGGAATTTGACCCCAAATTGCGCGGAGGGCAAGGCTATCATGTGGCCAAGGAAATACTCAATTCGGGGCGGGCTTTAGAAGCACTAAACCATATTATTTATGCCCAAGGCAAGGCCGAACCGTCCAGATTGGGACAGCTCACCCGCGAGATAATTTCGCGAGCATCCGGCGTGGTGCGTGCCATTGACAACCAAAGAATTAATCACATCGGCATTATGGCCGGAGCCAGTCAATATTCGGGAGCCGGTTTAGACTTGTTGAAAAAAGTGGGTGATTCAGTAGATGTAGGCGAGCCGCTGTATGTTATTCACTCCACCAACTCCGGAGATTTCGCGCTGGCCAATTCAATGGTTGAGGCGGACAACGGCTACACCATCAATTAGCCGGTTTAACAGCTAAGCGATAAGTGTCATCGGCAATTACTTTTTCTTCATCGGTAGGGATAACCCAAACTTTGACCCGACTGGAGGGGACAGAAATTTCGGCAGATTGTCCGTTGACTGCGGTATTTGCTGCCAAATCAAGCTCTATTCCCAAATAGGCCAGCCGCTCACAAACAATTTGCCGCAACAGTGACGAATTTTCGCCAATGCCGGCGGTAAAGATAACCGCATCAACCCCATTCATCACCGCAGCATAAGCCCCGATATATTTGATGATGCTATGAACGTAAACTTCATAGGCTGCTTTGGCTTGAGGGTCGCCTTTAAGATAAAGCGCCTCCACTTCGCGCCGGTCAGAATGCCCTCCGGAAAGGCCAAACAACCCGCTTTCCTTATTCATCATCATATGCACCTCGTGAGCAGTTTTGTTTTGGGTCTGCATAATATACAGCGGAATAAAGGCGTCGATATCGCCGCAACGAGTTCCCATAACGATGCCGGCCGTACCGGTAAAACCCAGCGAAGTATCAACACTTTTTCCGTCTTTAATGGCCGTAATTGAGCCGCCCGAGCCCAAGTGACAAGATATTACCTTGCGCGCTGAGGGTTGCAATTTGGTCAATTCAGCCGAAACGAATCGATGGGAAGTTCCGTGAAAACCATAGCGGCGAATATGATACTTGCTGTATTGCTCAAACGGCAAAGCATAAAGATAAGCCTCTTGAGGCATAGTTTGGTGGAAAGAAGTATCAAACACCGCCACTTGCGGCAAGGCGGGCAACAATTTCTTTACCGCAGCAATACCCAGCATAAAGGCCTTACCATGCAAGGGCAGCAACTCCTGCGCCGAAGATATTTGCGGCAAATTGTCATCGGTAATAACCACCGAATCGCGAAAATACTCACCGCCGTGGCCTAAACGATGTCCCACCGCGGCCAGCTCGTTTAAGGAAGATAAACCATTGTCCAACAAAAAGCGAAAAATCTGCCCCAGTGCGGCCTCGTGATCCGGCAAAGCAATAAAAACCTGCTGCTTGTCTTGACCGGAGGCCTGATAGCTTACATTGGCACCATCCAAACCGATGCGCTCGGCCAGCCCCTTGGCCAACAGTCGCGATGCTGTGTCACTATAGTCAAACAAGCGGTATTTCAACGAAGATGAACCGGAATTAAGCACTAAAATTTTGGACATAAGTTGTCTCCCCTAAATTGCAATTGCAAGGCAATGATACCAAAAAAGATGCTTGATGCAACCAAAAAGACCGGTTAAGCCAAGATAAAAAAATATTGCTATTTCAGCGGATGATGTTACAACCTGAGTAACAGTTCAGGTAAAAAATTATGCACGAAAGAAGAGGATATAATGCGACTGGCCCTATTTCAACCGGATATTCCGCAAAACACCGGCACTCTGCTGCGACTGGGAGCTTGTCTTGATTTGCCGGTAGATATTATCGAACCCTGCGGTTTTATTTTTAATGATAAGGCTATGCGGCGCGCCGGTATGGACTATTTGGATTTGGCTGCTTGCCGCCGCCACAGCTCGTGGACGGATTTTTTGGACTATCGGCAACAGCATCCGGCGGAATACGGGCGCATTGTGCTGATGACCACCCATGCCAATACACCTTATACCGAGTTTGAATTTCACGAAAACGACATTATATTGATGGGGCGTGAATCGGCAGGTGTGCCGGATGCCGTTCATAACAAGGCCGATGCAAGGCTTACCATACCGATGAACCCGCAGGCGCGCTCCATTAATATGGCCATTGCAGCAGCGATGGCGGCGGGAGAGGCGCTGCGGCAAACCCGCCGGCAAAAATAACCGTAATTGTAACGTGATAAAATTAAGTGTTTTTTAACCAAAGTTGAGGGTAGAAAAACGAAATTCGGAGATTATTTACAAAATAAAGACTTAAATTTCAACCAGTTAAGCCAAAACGGAATATTTGAACAAAAAAATTTTAGCTTATTTGTACATTTTGTTGTTGAAAATTAAGTTTTTATTGCTTAAGTTAGACCTGTATTAGTTGTTATGCAACTAGAAAACAATATAAAACCCATATGGAGAAAATTGAAATGAAAAAACTTTTAAGTTTGTTTTGCGCTGTTATAGCTTTGTCTGCTTGCTCGACTTTGAGCGAGAGCGCTTTGTTTGGTGGTAGCGAGTGCGAATCCAGATTGGCTCGTGATTTTATGGCCAATGCTGAAGATCGCGTGTTCTTCGCTTTTGATAGTTCGGCCATTTCGGCTGATGCCGCTGAGGTTTTGAACTCTCAGGCTAAATGGTTGAACAGCCACGAAGATGTAAACGTTGTTGTTCAAGGCTACTGCGATGAAAGAGGTACCAGAGAATACAACTTTGCTTTGGGCGAGAGACGTGCCAATGCTGTAAAACAATACTTGGTTTCTAAAGGTGTTGCAGCCGAGAGAATTTCGACCATTTCTTATGGTAAAGAGAGACCGGCTGTTTTGGGCAACAACGAGACTGCTTGGGCTCAAAACCGTCGTGCCGTTACAGTCGTAGCTGCTAACTAATATCTTTAAGAGATATTGAAATTTATGCTCTGGACGCAGTAGTTCAGAGCATATTTTTTTAATCTTGAGATTTGTAATATTTTGTTTTAGATTGAGAGTAAGAAAAAATTTAACCAACTAATGAGGGTGTGATGAAAAATTGGAAGATGGTGCTGTCGGCGGCCACAATCGGAGCGTGCTTGACCTCTGCTACGACCTATGCCGCAAGCAGCAGTGATTTGCAACGACAAATTGAAAATATGCGCGAGGATTTGCAGGTATTGCAGCGGCAAATTGCGCGCAGCGGCAATTCGGGCGGCGGCGATGCGGTGTTGCAAATCAGCCAAATGGATGAAAACGTACGCCAACTGAACGGGCGTTTGGATATGCTGGAGCACAATCTTCAGGCGTTGGAAGATAAATTGACAATGATTAACAAAGATATGGATTTGCGCTTGAATATGCTGGAGGGCAAAGGGATGACCACCGCTTCCAGTGATACGGATATGACACCTTCCGGTGAAAAGAAAAAGTTTGCCGCGCCGGTAGCACAAAATGCGCCGGCATCCGTATTGGGCGGAGCAGTCAGCAAAGGCAATGATTTGCCGGAAGTTAATACCAAAGCTCCGGAGCAAATCTATCAGGAAGGATTGGACGCGGTCAAGGCCGGCAATTTTGATTTGGCCTCAGCGCGCTTTACTACCTTGTTGACCAAATATCCCGAGCATTCGCTGGCTGACAATGCGCAGTACTGGTTGGGTGAGGCTTATTATGGCAAAAAAGACTATGCCAAAGCGGCGGTGGCTTTTGCGCAAGGCTATGAAAAATACAAAAACGGCCATAAAGGCGCGGATAATATCTTGAAATTGGGGATGTCGATGCAAATGCTCGGCAAAAAAGAGGAAGCCTGCACCGCTTACAATAATTTAGCCAAAGAATTTCCCAAGGCTTCGGATGTGCTGAAAGAAAAAGCCGTCAAGTTGGCGGGTGAATTGGGTTGCAAAAACTAAAAGATGAGAGAGTTTCTCGAAAAATATCATCTTTACGGAAAAAGGGTTGCCGTCGGAGTATCGGGAGGGGCGGATTCACTGGCTTTGGCCTTGCGGATGGCCGAGGCCGGCGTGAATGTAATTGCTTTGAGTGTTGACCACAAGTTGCGCCCAGAATCGCGCAGTGAGGCAGATTATGTGGCGCAAATTATGCAGCATTACAAGATTGAACACCATATATTGGAGTGGTCGGGCGAAAAGCCAACCAGCGGGCTGGAGGCTGCCGCACGCGAGGCACGTTATGGCTTGATGCTGGATTTTTGCCATTGCCACGATATCAAATATTTGGCCACCGGACATCACTTGCGCGATCAGGCGGAGACTTTTTTGCTGCGGTTATTGCGCGGCTCGGGGGTAATCGGCTTGAGCGGCATTCAACCTTGCATTAGGCGCGACGGAATAATGATTATCCGTCCCCAACTGGGGGATCACCCCGATGAACTGCGGCAATTTTTGCAACAAAAAAACATCCGCTGGATTGAAGACCCGATGAATGATGAGGAAAATTATATGCGGGTAAAAATTCGCAAATTTTTGCCGGAGTTGCAACAAATCGGCATTGATGAAAAAAGGCTGGCCGCTACAGCCGAAACTTTGCGACAAACCCGCGAATTTTTGGAGACACAACGCGATGATTTTATAGCACAATATGTGCGTTATTTCGGTGGTTGCACGGCTGCAGTGACATTTGCTCGGTTGATTAAAAGCCCTCGGGAAATCGCAAGGTTGGTGCTTGACGAATTGATAAGAAAAATCGGCGACAAACATTATTCTCCCGAAGCAGCCGTCACAAACCGAATTTTGCAAGCCGGCACGAATTTTAAGGGCTGCACGGCCGGCGGTTGCGAATTGCTGGTGGCGTCCAAAAAACTATGGATTATTCCGCAAATTAATGATACAGAGGTTATGAGTTTGCGCCAATGGCGTGAGTTCTCTTGTGGTCAAGATGACCTTAAGTGTTGCGGACTGCCCTACAAGGTGCGGCGTGCCATTAAAATATATCGAGAAAAAAATGAGCAAAGATAAGAAAAAACCAAACTTTATTTCCACCGGATTGGTAACCAACAACCGTCGCGCCAATTTTGACTATGCGATTGAGCAAAAAATGACCGCCGGCTTGCAACTGCTCGGAACCGAGGTGAAATCACTGCGTTTGGGACACGCCAATATTAATGAGGCCTATGGGGTGGAACGTGACGGCGAAATATTTATGCTCAATATGTTCATTGCCGAATACTCCAACAAAGGCTATGCCTCGCATGAAGAAAAACGTCCGCGCAAACTGTTGCTGCGGCATCGCGAGATTATTGAGATAACCAATGCCTTAGCTCGCAAGGGAGCTACTTTAGTGGCTTTGCGGCTGTTTTTTGACGACCACGGCCGCGCCAAGCTGGAAATCGGCTTGGGCAAGGGCAAGAAAAACTTTGACAAACGCGAAACCATCAAAAACCGCGATATTGACCGCAAAATTCGCCTTAAAGACTATTAAGAGTTTTCTACTTGGTATGTTCCAGCAGCTTTTTGATGACCTCGGGCAAGTTCTGCCGGTGGTTGCTTTCGATGATACTGATAGCGTCAATTTCACTTTTGCTGAACCGATTGTTAATACCCAGCGAATCGTAGTATTGCTTGGCAATATTGTGCATCTTGGCAGCTTGCAGTGAGTTGCCCTTGGCATAAAGATAATCCGACATATTGTCGGCAGCATTGGCCATATCGGCAGGATTAAGCTCGGCATCGGCGAAAGAATAAGCATTTTCATAGGCCCAAATGGCCTTCGAATCATTGGCCGCCATACGATAAACATCGCCCAACCTGCTCCACGCCAATGAATTTGACGAGTTTAGCTCTACCGCCATCTCATAAACCGAGGTAGCCAACATAACATCATTAATCTCGGCCAAGGTACCGAAACAGCAAGAATAATCGCTGATGCGGCTGAACATTTGCTGACGCTTGTCTTCGGACATAGATGATGTTTTATCAACCATCTTGTCAATTAAGTTTTCCATCAGCACCAAGGAGAGGGATACGTCATTATTGGCCAAATGATACAAGGCTTGAGCTTCACTTGGCAGCTCGGCATAATTATCCAATTTGGCAAAAACTTCGTCCTGACAGAGCCGGATAAAATATTTTACTGCATCAATCAGCTTAAGAATATCGTTTTCCGAGGCCATACTTTTGGTTTTGTAATTAAGGGTCTGCGCCAATTTCAAATCATCCACCCCGCGGCCTATCATATCAATCAGCAAGCCGATGAGCTGATTAAGGCTGGAAGCGCGTTGTTGATATGACAACATCGAGGCGTCCAATCCGGAATCGGCAGCCGGCCGGTCAAAATATTCTTTTTGATTTTTCCAATCCAGTCCGATGTCAACCTTTTTGCGGCGGCGGGAAGAATTTTCTTCTTTTTCCTTGGCGGCCTGCTCTTTTTGTTGTTCATCGGCGCGTTTTTGTGCATCATCTTGCTGCTGTTTTCGTTGTTCCTGCTCCTTGCGCTGTTCGAGTTCGGCACGCTGAGCTAGTGCCAACTCCAATTCCTTTTGCATTTCGCGCTCCAGCTCTTGCTGTTCCTCATCACTGAACAAATCGCTGAAATTCGAATCGGAAACAGTTGCGGTGGAGGCAGAATGGCGGTTGCGACCGAACAGGCGAAAAATGTTGCGTAACAGCACAACAATAATCAAAAGCACAAAAATAGTCAGCGCGGAGACAATCAGCAGCAATGCTATTATCTTCACATCTCCCCAGTCGGGCGATTGGCGCATAATCCCGTCAAAAGCCTCGCGTAGGCGGTTTTGCGTCTTGATTACCAATTCATTTGCCAAAAGTTGTTCCAGCATTATCCTTAGACCATTTACAAAAACGTTTTTTGTTTTATACTGACACTATATCATCACTTCAATTTAATGCAAACAAATTAACAATGGGTTACCTTAGTCAAAAAAAACATAAAATACGCGAGACTGCCGTATTACAAGCGGCAGCGGCATTGTTGGCTCTGACAGCGGTGATTTTGACCATTAACTCCGAGTTTACGCTGCTGGGGTTGAATATTTTTCATTTTTACTGTCTGGCACTGATATTTTGGGTTGCGGCCTGCAAGAGCCGCAAGATTATTCCGGCCGTTGTTTTAGGCTGCACTGCGGTGGTTATTTATATTTTGCTGGCTATAGCCGGAAACATTTTTTTGTCTGACGAATATGCCGGTGAGCATCGCCGCTTTATTGACACTCAAGATGATTGGAGTGCAACTGCCGATATTAAGGGTTCGTTACTGACTGGGAAATACGAGTTTGGACGTTATGCCGTTATCAACGGAGATTCGCCCTTATTGGTATTGCAAGTGGACTTGAGTGGTGTGGCACGGGACAAATACCCTGTTTTGTTGAAAGAGTTATCCAAATTTGTCATAAAACAAGATATGCCGGCGGTGGTATTCGGCGATTTTGCGATGCCGGCTTGGGCGAAAGAATTTCGCGACTTCAGCGAATCTTCCGGACTGAAAGTAAAGAATCGACTGATTTTCGGGAAAAACGGGTTTAATATATTTGCCTTGCCCCAATTTTATATTTTAGGGTTCAACCATATGGGGATTGCCGATTTGAAAACGGCGCAAGGCCAAGTATCGTTTAATGTGATTTATGATATTTTGTAATATACGGCTTGAGTTCCAAGAACAGTGTTTCCATTTCCAAAGCAGCGTCCGAATTGCCCTCGGCATGGTAGGCATCGTCCGCCTGCGCGGCATAACGACGCGCCAAATGAGGTTTTTGCCCGACGCAAGCCATACGAGCATAAACCTCCCACACCAAAGCCGGCGTACGATTAAATATGCAGCTTTGCAGCCTTTTGTGACATTTTTTGGCGCGTTCCGGTCGGTCGGAGACCAAATACAGCATTATCTGATGACATAAGATGAGACCGGACAAAGCCGCTTCGGGCACATCCTGTGCCAAAGCAAAAGCTTCGGCAAAATATTTCTCGGCCGTGTCAAAATCGTCGCGCGCCGCAAAAGCTATACCCAAAGTGCCGACAACCTCGGCCTCACGACACCGACTGCCCAATTGCTTAAACAATTTGCGGGCACGATCAAACATCATAACCGCATGGTCGGTATAGTCAGCGGCGCGATAAATTTTGCCCAGCAGAAAATACGCCTCGGCTCTTTCATAATGCCATTTGGCTTTGCCAAACCAATTAACCGCAGCCAAAGCCTGACGCGAGGCTTCCAGCAAATCGGCCTTGGACAAAGCCAAGCGTGCGCGAATCAAGGCCTGCATTCCCCTAAGGGCAACCGGCAATTTTATCGCCGTAAGTTCGGACGGCAGCTTGCGCAATCGTTTATGCTCAAAACAGCTCAAGCGCACATTAAGGGCGACAAGGCGCTCCAGCAGCGAAGCATCAACCGCCGAACTGCCTTTTTGCCCGCGCGTAATTAAGGCCAGCTGCCGTTTGATGTTGCGGTCTTTCAGCTGGGTTTTCATTTGATTGAGGCGGCCAGCTGCTCCCAATTGCAGCAATTTTTGTCGTAATGGAGCAGGTTGTGCGCAAACATACTTGGCAATATTCAACAAAATTCCGGTATTAAAAAACCGATAATCAATAAGCGATGCCGCCAAACTATTTTCCGCAAAACGACGTTTCAGACCGGCGATGTGCCGCACAAACAACCGGATTATGACAAGGGTAACAATCCCCCAAAGCGAAATCAGAAAATACGGCATTTTTAAATTTCTTTACTTAAAATTAGGTTTTGATGGTATATTATGCGGCATAATAACTCAATTAAATTTTATTGTATAGGGGTTTTTAGCAATGACCATAACAAGATTGAAACCAAATCAGCTTTATAAAAAATGCGACCCGCAAAAATTTTCCTTTGCCTCAACTGCCGAGTTGGAAGAGCGGCTGTCTTCGTTGGGACAAGACCGCGCTTTGGCGGCTGTCGAACTGGGGATAAACATTCATTCCAAAGGATATAATTTGTTTTGCTTGGGGCCTGAGGGCACCGGAAAAAGCTCATTGGTAAAACGCGTTTTGGCTCAAGAATCGAAAAAACGCAAAACTCCAGATGATTGGGCATATGTCTATAATTTTGATGAGCCTTACAAACCGGCGGCAATCTCTTTTCCAGCCGGCACGGCGGTTGACTTTGCCAAAGATATTGATAAATTGATTGAGAATTTGTCGGCCGCCATATCGGCAATTTTTGAGAGTGAAGAATATAATGCCGGCGTCAATATTATTAAAGAAAAGTTTAAGCAGTCAAAAGAAAAATATATTAAAATGCTGCAAAAAAAGGCTAAGGGCAAAAGCGTTTCGTTGTTGCATATGCCGGTTGGGCTGGTAGTGGCCCCGGTGAAGAACGGCGAAGTTTTGAGTCCCGAGGCATTTGACAACTTGCCGGAAGAAGAAAAAAAACAATTGATTGAAGACCTGAACCAAATGCAAGCTGAGATTGAAAACTCGGCCGAGGCATTGCCGGCTTGGGAAGACAGACAGCGCGACGAGATTAATAACCTGCGCACACGTTTCCTCAAAGAGACAGTCAAAAACCCGATTGATGAATTGCATACCAAATATAAAGGACACCGGCAAGCCAACGAATTTTTGCGGCAAATTCAAAAATATATTTTGGAAAACGGTGATGAATTTTTGCCGGCGGCAGAAAATAATGCTCCGGCAGATGGCGAAGATCCGCTGACGGCGTTGCTTTCGAAGATGAAGCAGCCGGAGGAAGACAAGTACGCCAAATTTAAGGTTAACGTAATTGTAAAAAACGAGCCGGATTCCGGTGCTCCGATTATCCATTTGGATCACCCGACGCAGGGCAATCTGGTGGGCAAGGTTGAGCGTATTCAGCAATATGGCGCTTTGTTGACGGACTTTTCGCTGATTAAGGCCGGAGCTTTGCACAAAGCCAATGGCGGATTTTTGCTGGTTGATGCCCGCAAAATGCTGATGCAGCCGTTTGCTTGGGATTCACTGAAACGCGCCATCGCCTCCAAACAAATCAAAATCGAGGCGCCCAGCGAGGAGACCTCTTTTACTACGATTTCGCTCGACCCGCAGCCGATACCGCTGGATGTAAAGATTATACTCACCGGCGATGCGGAGCTTTATGAGCTGCTGAGCGAGCGCGATCCTGAATTTTCCGATTATTTTAAGGTAGAGGCCGACTTTGACGTTTTGATGGAACGCACCAAAGAAAACGAGATAGAATACGCCAAGCTCATAGGCTCGTTGTCTAAGAAAAAACGCCTGCGCTCACTGAACAAACAAGCTGTGGCGAAGGTTATTGAATATGCCTCACGCTTGGCAGACAGTTCGGAAAAACTGACAGCGCACGTGGCCTCGATTGCCGATTTGTTACGCGAAGCCGACTATTGGGCGCGCAAATCTAAGTCCAACCATATCGGCAAAAACCATATTGATCAAGCGATTAATGCCAAACTTTATCGCAACGGACGTATCAAAGAGATGATGCTGGAACAAATTGATAAAGGCACCATCCTCATTGATATCAAGGGGCACAAGGTCGGGCAGATAAACGGCTTGGTAGTATACAATTTCTCGCGGTTCAGTTTTGGGAAGCCGGCGCGGATTACGGCACAAGTGCGCATCGGCAAGGGCGAATTCGTCAATATTGAACGTGAGGTAGAAATGAGCGGCCCCATCCACTCCAAGGGGGTTTTGATATTGGAGAGTTTGTTGGCAAACCGCTTTGCCAAGTTCTGCCCGCTGTCGCTCAATGCTTCGATTGTGTTTGAACAATCTTACGGAGGGGTTGATGGCGACAGTGCTTCGTCAACCGAATATTATTGCCTGTTATCGGCCATCACCGGTATTCCAATTAAGCAAAATATCGCGGTTACCGGCTCTATCAACCAGTTCGGAGAAATTCAGCCCATCGGCGGGGTAAACGAAAAAATTGAAGGTTTCTTTGATGTATGCTCACACCAAGGATTAACCGGCGAACACGGAGTGATAATTCCGCGCACCAATGTAGCCGATTTGATGCTGCGCGAGGATGTGGTACAGGCGGTAGAAGACGGCAAATTCCATATCTATGCGGTTGACACGGTGGATGACGGTATAGAGATTTTGACCGGAATTAAGGCCGGCACAATGAACAAACATGGCGCTTATCCTAAAAAGACCGTCAATTATCAAGTGCAGGAAAGTTTGGAGCACTTTTATAAGTGCTATGCCAGATACGCCCGCGAAACCAAAGGCTGTTTGGGAAAATAACCGCTTTTTTAAATACAAACACTAAAAAACGGCGCTGTTGTTGCAAAGCGCCGTTTTTATTATTGCTAATTTTTTATTTAGCCTGTTGTTTTCTGAGCTTGTCTTTCAAATCAGCAATCAACGCGTCCAAACCACCGGCATTGTTTTTGATGAAAGCAGTGTATTCGCTGCGCGAAGCCTGTGCCAAACTTACGCCCTCAATCACAATATCTACAACTTTGTAATTACCGTTTTTCTCTCTTACCCGCCAGAGAACTTTGGCCGGCTCGCCCTGCTCCATCGGCACAACAGTATTAACAAAAATCTGGCCTTTAGAGGTTGACGGAGTGGTGCCTTTGAACACAAAGTTTTTGCCCTCAAACTCATTAAACCGCTTCGACCAGTTGAGAATATTCAAATCGCGATAAGTGGTAATAAACTGATCACGCTGCTGCGCCGTAGCGGTTTTCCAATTGCGCCCCAGCACAAACTGACCGATAAAATCCAAATCCAAAGCATTGTTCAGCAATTGGTGGAAACGGCGGTCCTTTTCTTCCTGACTTATTTTGGCATTAATAATCTGTTCAACCCCCTCAGTGGTGGTGTCCTTAATAAACTGTTCGGCTTTGGCCGCATCCAGCTCAGCTTGCGCCTCACTACCCACAAACAGCAACAAAGCGGCGGTTAAAACAGCAAAAGTTTTTTTCATCATTGGTTTTGGTTCCTTTCTTAAAAGTGTAAAAAATTAATCTTCTTCATCCATATCTTCATCAAAATCGAAATCAAAATGCGCATCCTGCTCGGCATCATCCGCAAAACGACATCTTAATTTGCGCTGATTTTGCAGATAAGCTGACCGCAAAGTGGCATACAAATCAACCGAATCCTCCTTGAAAGAAGAATATAAATCCATCAGGTTGTCAATTTTGCTGGTGTATTTGACCGCCGCATAGCTATAAGTGATTTTGTCGTGAATATTGGCATCCTTATAGGTTGCCCAGTATACCGGATCAAATGCCGTATCTGCCAACATTCCGGCAAACGAGCGTACATTGCCGGGGGCAACGAACGGCACCACCAAATAAGGCCCGTCGGCCACACACCAACCGGCCAAAGTCTGGTTCATATTGGTTTTGGCTTGGTTTAACCCCCAACCGCCGGCCACATCAAACAACCCGCCCAAACCTAAGGTTGTATTTACGGCAAACCGAGCAACACTGATGCCGGTTTCCTTAAATTTGAGCTGCAACAGATAGTTAGCCGTTGAAATCGGCTCCTCCACATTAGCAACAAAAGACGACACCCTTTCGCGAATGCTCGGGGTAGTAATCTTGCGATAGCCGCGCGCAATGGGGAAATAAACGCTTTCATAAACTTTATCATTAAACGCAAAAATTTTGCGGTTCATTTCTTCGTACGGGTCGGCTTTGTTTTCGGCACGATGGATATCAAAACTGCAGGCACCGAGCATAACAATGGCAGCCAAACACACTATTTCAGAAGCAACTTTCACCGGTAATCTCCCTTGAAGTTTAAGCAAAAATATAAAACATCAACCGGTTTGAGTTGTAGCATTTTTAAATCATAAAATCAAGCCCCGCGATGATTATTATAAAAATTTTTATGTTACAAAATGGAAAAAATTTGTGTTTTGCAATTTTCCGGCCTTTTGCGTAATATGATACCGAAATTTGATTAACATCATATTGTAGAGGAAAAAGCTATGTTAAATAAACCAGCGAAAGCAATCCCTTTGTTTGATTGCAAAACCACCCAACAAGTCATCGGTCAGCAGAAGTTTCTTGATGCGTTCAAGACAATTCTGGACCATGGTGGCTATTGTCAAGGTCCCGAAACCAAACAATTAGATACTGCTTTAGCAAACTATTCTAATGTTAAATGTTGCTCAACCTGCGGCTCCGGCACCGATGCTTTGACATTGGCTTTGATGGCTTGGGGCTTAAAACAGGGTGACGCTGTGTTTGTATCGTCGTTTACTTTTGTGGCTTCGGCTGAGTGTGTGGCGATTACGGGGGCAACACCGGTTTTTGTTGACTCGGATATCAACACTTATAACATTGACGTTGCTGCTTTGGAGCGCGCCATTCAAGAGGTTATCAAGGAGGGTAAGTTAACTCCCAAGGCGATTATTGCCGTTGATATCTTCGGTTCGCCCTGCGATTATGACGCCATTTATGCCATTGCCAACAAATATAACTTAAAAGTTTTGTCTGATTCCTGCCAATCGTACGGCTCCGTTTATCACGGCAAAAAAGCCGGTTCCATTGCCGATATGACTGCCACTTCGTTCTATCCGACCAAGCCTTTGGGCGGTTACGGCGATGGTGGTGCGGTATTTACCGACAATGAAGAGTGGAACTCGCTGGTACAATCTTGCCGCGTACACGGGATGAGCCCCGATGACCACTATGACAATGTGCGTTTGGGCTTGACCGGCCGTATGAACTCTTTTCAAGGCGCAGTTTTGTTGCAAAAGTTGACCGTTTTCGATGCTGAACTTGAGGCGCGTTGCAAGGTAGCCGCACGTTATGATAACGAGTTGGACAGCTATTTTAACCGTCAGCAGGTTCTGCCGAATTGCCGCTCGGCTTATGCCTTGTACACCATCAACTGCGAGGACCGCGATGAGCTGATGGCTTATCTGAAAGAACGCGGAATCCCTTGCGGCGCCTACTATCCACGGCCGGTACATACGCAAACAGCCTATGCCAAATGGAGCACGCGGGCATTGCCGGTATGTGAAAAACTCTCCAAGACCGTGCTTAGTCTGCCGATGACACCTTATTTGGATGACGAGCAGATGGATTATATCATCGGCACGATGAACGAGTTTGCTAACTTAAAAAAAAGTAAGGCCGCTTAAATGGTAAAACGGCAAGCATACTGTTAAAAAAAACAACCTGTGAGATTAAAAAACAGGTTGTTTTTTATTTAAAAATGTGGTATATTTAAGAGGTGATTTGCTCATAGAGGTTATTAATCTTTATTTAACCAATATGTGCAATAGTATAGGGGCGGCTCAGAGTAGTCGAGTCGTAAAAGTAATTAAAATCTTAAGGAGAAAGAAAATGACTCAATCTATCACATTAACAGCCAGTATGCGTTCTAACCTGTCGGCTTTGAAAACCATTCAAGGCCAGATGGACACCACTCAAGGCAGATTGTCTACCGGCAAAAAGGTAAATTCTGCTATTGATAATGCTTCGTCATATTATCAGTCCCGCGCCTTGACCAATCGTGCGTCGGATTTGGATTCTTTGTTGGATTCGATGGGACAAGGTATTCAAACCATTCAAGCGGCCAACGAGGGTATTGAGGCTATCACTTCCTATATTGAACAAGCCAAATCAGTTGCCAACTCAGCTTTTTCGTTGGATCCTTCGGCTTCGGATTACGCTACTCAGCTGAATAACTATCAAACTCAGTTCAACCAAATTATCGGTGAAATTTCCACTTTGGCGCAAGATGCCTCTTATCAAGGTATCAACTTGTTGACCGGCGGTAAATTGACAGTTATGTTCAACGAGACCCGTACTCACCAGTTGGATGTTCAGGGTGACGCGGTTGTTTCTAAGATGTCTGCCAAAGGTTTTCAGGCTGCCACTTGGGCTGATACGGTTGTAACTGCTAAATCCGAATTGGATACTGCTGCAGCGGCAATTACACAATGCGCTGCCGGTGCGACCGACACAACAACAAACAAGTACTACACCAAAAATTCTGATGGTACTTATACTGAAGTTGCGACTGCCAATGTTCCGGCCACATTGACCGCGGATAATGCTGCTAATTACTACAAAGCGGCAACGGCTGACGGTACAACCTACAACACTAAATTAACCGCCTATAAGGACGCGATTAACAATGCGACCACCGGTTCGATTGCCAAAATCAATGCCAGCTTGGATGGTATTGCTAAGGCCACCGACTACCTGCGTGATTATTCTTCGGTTTTGGGTAATAATTTCTCGATTATCGAAACCAGACAGAACTTCACCGAGGCGTTGATTGACGTGCTGGAGACCGGTTCGGATAACTTGGTACTGGCCGATATGAACGAAGAGAGT
>JAFUEX010000004.1 GCA_017470165.1 Alphaproteobacteria bacterium | reverse complement strand
AATGCCCTGCTACTTACACCAAAACCTGCAGCTCGCCTTATGAGGGGACTACTGCCGCCTGCAACGGCAAATATACCGCTTGTAAATGTAAGTCGGAGTACACCAAAACCTGCACCGGCGAAGGCGAAGAAGGTTTCGGCACTTCTTGCAACAGCAAATATGCCTCCTGCCAATGCAAAAGCAGCTACAAAACCTGCGCCAGCGGATACCGCGGCGTGGGCAGCGCCTGCACAGCCGACGGCGGCGAAAAATACACCTCTTGTGTGGAGAACTGCAGCAGCGCTTACAGATACACCTGTGAGGGAGTAACCCAAATCGGCTCCGGCGACTCTTGCGGCGGAAAATACAAGGCTTGTTTGAGCCGCACCATCGGCAAACTCTATAACGGCAAGGGTTATACCGATGCGATTGTCAAAACACTCGGTAACAAGGGGCTGATGGCTTATGCCGCTTCGCGCTTTTATGCGCCGGGGGTAAGCAAAACCGATGCTCAATTCGGCCAAGGCCATTGGTATATGCCGGCGCTGGGCGAGATGATGGAAATGTATGGCTATAACACTAAGGACTTTTTGGAAAAAATTGCCGGACGTTACGACGGATTGCAAAATTTCAGCCGCAGCTATACCGTGGGCGACCATTTGACCGCCATTAATGAAACCCTGAATAATCTGGCGGCTGCCGGAGTTGCGGCAGAACCGCTGGCCAAACACTATTATACCTCATCTTTGGGCAACGGCGGCGCTGTGCGGCTTAATGTGGATGATGCGGGGTTGATAACCAATTATTGGCGCACCTACAGTGATCACACAATGCGGGTTTCCAATATGCTGAGTGTTGACGAAGACACCAAGCCGAAAATCGGCTGGATAATGTATGCCGACGGAAGCTGCAGCGATGTCTCAAAATACGAGAGCGCAAAAACTGTGGTCGGCGTGGTCTATTGGGCGGATACCGATAGTGATTTGGTGCGAATTGTCAACCTGAAAGATTTGACTTTCAGCAACACTACCAGCACCGGCAATTTCAACGAGGATAACCCTTACGGCGGCTCCACCAAATATTCTTACTGGTGCACCAGCAGCGAGGATCAGACGCAAATCCCCGAGATACCTTTCATCTATGACGATGATAACGGCGAATATACTGTGAAGGCCGAAGTGGCCGGCTGGTGGCCGTTCTGGACTTATGAATAGTTCAAAAAGGTAAGGTAAATAGGGTATGGGGCGTTGGTCTTGAAACAGAGGTTTTAGTCTTGAACCAGAGGCGTTGAGCCCCTGCCCTATTCTCCGAATTGGAGGAAAAAAACAGCCCACTTTCTGCTTTAAAAAAACGAAAGAAAATCGAAGCAGAAAAACAAAACCGCAAAAAATTGAAAAAAACTCTTGACCTTGAAGAAATTTGTCTGTATATATGCGATGAATTTGAAAAAAATGGTCCCATCGTCTAATGGTTAGGACATCACCCTTTCACGGTGGTAATATGGGTTCGAATCCCGTTGGGATCACCAATACAAGCGGCGCTTGAGTTTAAGCGTCGTTTTTCTTTTTAAATCAAGCACTTATACGAGTTCTAATGTTATGTTTTTAAAAACAAGCATTTTAGGAAATTTTACGAACTTGAAAAAAGAAAATTTATTTGTAAAAATTGACTTGTGATATTTATCTGATAATATGAAAATATACTGCTGAGGGTCTTATATGAAAGTTTACTTATATACATATGCCTACGATAAAATAAAAAAAGAGGGTTACAAATCTTTATCTATGTTTGATAAAGATAGTGATTATTATAAAAATGCTCTTTTGATACATAAGAGTAGTGCAAAATCTGATAATCATGATGATATCTTATCATATTTAGAGAAAACTTTTAAAGGACGTTTACGCTCTATATGCGTTATAACTGATGTGGCACCTGTACAAGAATATAGGCATCCGTATTTAAACTGGCTCATCCGCCATGCCGACGTCATTTCTTTTGACTTAAATCAACTTATAAAAGATGGTATAGTTGAAGATATTTATTGCAAGGATTTAAGGCAAACAGTATTAAAAGATGCAAGTTTTGAGAATATTTATAAGATTAATAATATTGAAGAAATAGACTTAGCCCCGAATGATTGGCATTTATGTGAAGATAAGAGATATAAAAAATTTTCCCCTTGGGCGACAATAAAACATTATTTTTTAGTACTGAAAAACGGATTTATTCCAGCAGAATATGTAACATTGGAAATAGATAATTCTGCTGCAAGAAAAGATAAAATCAGCTAGTAAACTGCGAGGTTAGCATCACCAATTTGGAGAGAGGTTGCATTTTTAATTTATTCACCTTACATGCTCATTATGGAAATAATTTATTTTCAAAGTCATAATTATAAGTTACATATTCCTTGTCACGCCCATTTATAACCTGACTTTCTTCTACTCTATCTAAAAATATTCCTCTTGGTTTGAAAAAATGTGTCATTGAGTAACTCTCATTTAGTTATAAAACTTTTTTATATTGTAGATTAGAAATGTTAAAAATTTGGATAAAAAATAAAAATGTTAAAGAAGATACATTCTTTAACATTTTCTTTTGAATTGCCCGAAAATGCTATAGTTTTGAAAATGGCTAAAATACCTCAAAATAAAAAAATGTTAAACTTTGTTCGGATGAAGAGGATTGTTTAACATTTTTGAGATTTTCGTAAAACATAACTCATAAGTTAATTTAGGAAATCACTTTCTGCCAAAAAGTCAATTGCCATAATTGTATCATGCGGATAACATAACAGAACAGCTAATTCCATAATTAACAATGGAAGCATAATATATCTTATGCAAAGATAATCATCCTTCGCGCACTCAAACCATTTCTTTTTTAAAACATATCGCAAAAACAACGGATATCCGACTACCAAAAGAAAATCAAACAAAAACAGAACAGAAAAAAAAGGCACGGTTATATGCAACCTTAAAATAATATATGCATTAAAAAGAATTAGCACAAAAAATGTGCAATTTATCATTTTTAATAACAATTTCTTTATTATTTTAATGTTTTCTTTTTCCATGTTCTATTCCTTTTTTTACTAATAGCGATATTTCTCTTTTTCATCATCATAATACATATTTTTCAATTTGTCAGCAACAGAATTGAATCCCTGTTTTGCAAATTTATAACCGTTTGCCAATAATTTTTTTCCAGTGCTACTATTAAATGCTCGTCCTATTGGCAGTCCTTCTAGTCCCAAACCTGCAATATTAGCTAATCCGTTTGCCACTAAATTAGTTCCAAAATCATTCCAATTTTCCGCATATCCAGCAGAGGCATTTAAGGTATCAGTCGCCGCATTTAAGGCTTTATTAGCAAAAGTGCTATCTTTTACCAAATGCAGCGGAGTGGTCATTGCTCCAGTAAATTCGCCTACACCATAAGCCCATGGATGTTGCTGACTTAAATTATTTTGGAGTTGCCGGACGGCGTCTCGGCCCATAGTGTAATTATTCGGATTACCAGTGACTGCCACCGTTGCAGCCCCCATGCCTTCATCAAAGTTCCCTAAACTTGCGCCGGTAGCATAACCAACCGAAAAAGCTTCAGTTCCGCCGGCAAAATTATTAGCTGCATTTTTAACTTTATCCCAAGCGCTTGTTTGCGGTCGTTGTAGTTGCTGTTGCAGTTCATAACTCGGCATGGTTATTTGTTGCTCAGAACCCGTAGGCATACATAATTGCGGAATACTATTACTTCCTCTGTTGGAACATATTTTTTTTCATCATTCCATAGAAATCTATGGCTAAACACTTTTCCACGATATATGTATGCAATATTAGTGGAGCTGTCGCCATGGGATATTCGGTAGTGGATTAATGGGAAATCTTTATAAACAAAGCCGTTGTTCCATAAGTCAATCAAATTTCCGAGTGTAATTTTATCAATTTTGTAGGAATAATATGGGCAAGCGAAAGCATTTATTATAAATCCAGTAACGATGAAATTTGCACACGGTCTTGTCTTCCAACCTGTGCCGATTGTTATAAATCCATTCGCAATGGCTTAAAAACCAAACTCTATCAACTGTTATCATCTTATATCTTGGTGTTCTCTACGGCATTAGCCAACATTTTCTCATTATAATTGAAATATCTCTGGGTGGTTCCGATATTTCTATGGTTTGCCAATTTTTGAACCAAACAAATATTAACTCCAGCATTAACTAACTTGCTTACAAACAGATGTCTCCCTAGGTGGCTTGCCCCTTTAATCCCGAATTTTTTTATAAATTGCACTCCTTAAACTTATCAATATTCTTGCCGTTCCGATAGCCACAAAAACCGATTGCTTTTGCAATTTGTGTTGAGCGTTCCAATGGAATAGAAATAGTAAATTCTCCGCTTGCTTCAATCTGTTCGTATGTAAATCTGGTGTGTCGGATATAAACCGTAGACACAAACTTTTCCCACTCTCTGCCAATTTGTCCCCATGAAACAGTCATTGTATTCAATTTGTCACCGTTTTTGGTATTAACCAATATGCCTTTTTTTAAGTTCAGTCATTATCTTTGGCAAATACTCAATAACATCAATTTTTTGCATAAAATTTCTCCATATTACTTTTGTTTGAACACTGACTTTGGCATACCGCATATCGGGCAAGTATAATCATCAGGTTCGCTGTCCATATCACCTTCATATTCAAAGCCGCAAATACCGCAAACATAGCGTTTCTTTGTGTTTTGTTTAACATTATCAGAAGCATATTTTTCAACCAATTCTGACGTTACTTCTGCGTGATGCTTATGCTGTGCTGCAAATGTTTTTAAAACCTCTGCTGCTTCGGTAAAGCCTGCTTTTTTAACTTTGTCGGAAAGTTCTAAAATTGCTTTTTCACCACAGTATTCTGCTTTTGATAAACCTTTTACAAATTGCCATAATTCCTCTTTTTCAAAAGGATATCTGCCGCAAAACTCGGCATAAAAACTGGCTTGCGCTATATGTTCGTTGGCTAATTTTTTAAACACATCGGCTACATCGTCCAAATTTTGCGCTTTAGCCGCGCGGGCCAGTGCAAAATACATACCGGCTCCCGAAAGTTCCGCCTGCATTTGCCCTTTGATTATTTTCTCTATAGGTGTTCCTTTTGCCTTGGCATAATTACTCATCTATAATTTCTTCCTTTACAGTAATTCTGCAACTTTTTCTTCCACATCTTTCATATCGGCAGTTGGTTCAAAACGCTCAACAACTTCACCGTTTTTATTAACTAAAAACTTTGTAAAGTTCCATTTAATATCCGGTTTTGAAGCCCAATCCTTATCTTCCTTGGCCAACATATCACCCAAAAGTTTACTAAATTCATGCTCTCCAAATCCGGCAAAGCCTTTTTGTGCTTTCAAATAAGTATAAAGCGGTAATTCGTTTGCACCGTTCACATCAGATTTCTTCATTTGGGCAAATTTGGTATTGTAATGCAACTGGCAGAACTCATGCACTTCATCATCTGTTCCTGGGGTTTGATGTCCGAATTGGTTGCATGGAACATCTATAATTTCTAAACCTTTATCATGATATTTTTCATAAATATCTTCTATCGCCTCATATTGCGGAGTAAAGCCGCAACCGGTTGCCGTGTTAACAATCAGCATTACTTTTCCCTTAAAATCAGCCAGTTTTAATTCTTCGCCATTTGGTTTCGGCACGTTATAATCATATATACTCATTTTTATTTTCCTTTACAATTTCATTGTTGCTAATCTTTTGCCCATTTCATAGGCAGCTTGCAAGTCTTTCGGGAATTGTGTTTCTTTTTGATGTTCTTTTTCTGCCACATCAACAATATCCGCCATATATTTGGAATAGTCATTAAATTGATACGTATTAAAAGCGTTTAAGACTTCACAATGTCCGAAATACAGCTCCATATAGTTATTATCCGGAGCCAATATAGCAGGATAATTGAATTGTTCAGCTCTTTCCGGTGTGCAATTCATTGTATAAATTAAACCTGTTGCCAGTTTTTTCTCAAGAAGTAAGCGCGGCATATTCGGTTTGTCGCCCTTTGAGTATGTCATAACAGCAAAGAGCAACCTTTCCATCAAATTGCGGAACATTCCGGTTGGATATGAATAGTAAATCGGTGTGCCGACAATCAAAGCATCTGCTTGTAAAATCTTTTCTAAAACAGGTCTTAAATCATCCTTAAATGCACATAATCCACCTGTTTTATTTCCTTTTACTTTGCAAGCAAAACAACTCATACAGCCTTTGTAATTAAGGCTTACAAGGTCAATATATTCCACTTCTGCACCGGTTTCGGTCGCCCCACGAGCCGCTTCTTTTAACATTTTTGCTGTGTTGCAATTCTTGCGTGGGCTTGCGTTCAATATCATTACTTTTGTCATTGTATTCTCCCTTCATTAATTCCTTCCAATGCTTTATTCAAAAGTCCGTAAAGTGTTTTCATTTCATCATAAGACAGATAAATATTTCCTTCTAGCGCTTGCGGTATAGTTTTGGCTTTTTCTTTCAATTTGATACCGTCATCGGTCAAGTTGATTTTAACAAAACGCTCATCCTCTGCCAAACGTTGCCGCTTTACAAAACCTGATTTTTCAAGCTTTTTAATGACAGGAGTTAAAGTGCCGGAATCAAGATAAATCTTTTCACCCAAGTCTTTTTCCGATATCTCACCATATTCCCACAATACCATTATCACAATGTATTGCGTATAAGTTAAACCGATTTGCTGCAAAGGCTTGCGATATATTTTAATAACCTCTTTGGCACAAGCATAAAGCGGGAAACATAATTGGTTTCCCAACTTTAATACTTCAAATTTGCTTGGTAATTCAGCCATTATTTCTTTGCCGGTTCCCATTTACAACGAACAGGAGATACAATGGCACCTTCTTTTTTGAGTTCAGCAAAAGCTTTATCAACCGCTTTTCTATCCAAACCGGACATTTCAGCTACTTTTCTGGCATTTACCGGCTCGCCGGCTTTTTTCATCGTTTCTAATACAATTTCTTTATCAGACATATTTTCTCCTCAAAAAATTAAAGTTGTTGTAAAATCCAGTTTTGCGCACCGATGCATTCAATCAGTTCTAACTGTTGTTCACCCCAATACATATCCTCTTCTTCATCTTTGTAATAATCTTTGAGCATATCGTATGTGGTTACATCATCTTTGGCATTATCCAGAACACCTTTAAGCCAAGCCAAACCATCAACTGATATTTGCAAGTCATATTTTACAAAGTCAATTGGGTTTTCAAACACTTCGCCGGCTTTTTTATTTTCCAGCTTTACCTTGCCGCCTAAATCTAAAATACGGTCAATGCACTTTTCTACATAACCGCGCTCTTCGGTCGTATGTTCGGCATATTTTTCTGCCAATTTATTAAAACCTTTAGCGGCAAAAACACGCGATTGAATTAAATGTCCGTCTGCCTGTTGGGCTAAATTTGTTACAATAGCCTGCAAATCTGCAATAATCTTTTCATTTGACATTGTTTATACCTTTCTTAGAATAAATTGTGCACAATTTAATTATGTTCAACATCATTGATATAAAAAAAATATTCCTATGTCAAGCTGCTTTCACAAAAAATGCACTTAACTCCATAATTCCGCATGATTTTCTTTTAAATTCAATGAGTTGATTCGGGAAAAAAATTTAAGCCGAGCGGTTAAACTCGGCTTGACGGTTCTTAAAGAAAGCATTTATTAAAAATTCATTTGTTTTTCAGCCCATTTATAGAGTGGTTCAAGAGCCGTTATCATTTCCTTGCCGTTTGCGGTTAAGGAATACTCAACTGCCGGAGGAATGGTATTGTATTGTGTGCGTATAATCAAATCATCGTTTTCTAATTCTTTTAAGCATTTGGTCAGCATTGTTGGAGTAATATCGATAACCTTGCGCTGCAATTCTTTATAACGAATAACTTCGGCTGCTCCGATATACCACATAATCGGCAGTTTCCATTTTTGCCCGATAATATCCATGGCATATAATATCGGACATTCGGTATGATAAATGTTTTTGCTTGTCGGTAATTTCTTTTGTTTCATGGCTTTTCCTTTGTTACTACAAAAAATATAGTAATAATGTTTTTGCTATTTTTCAAGTTTTTTGATAAACCACCCGTGATAAACATAAATTAAACTGATTTTGCCACCTTCAACCAAAGGTTTTATAAAATCTTTCACTTCATCAATATTATCAAAATCAAATGCTTCGCGTATTTCAATCGGTGAAATCAACGGATGTTTATCAATCATAGTCATAATATTTTCAAGTGTTTTTTCTGTTTTCTTCGGTTTAATGCTACCATCTGTTAATTGAGCAATAACATTTGCAAAATCATTATAGCCGACAAGATAGCGCACCAAAACAGCCTTATCACGATATTCTAACAAATATGCCGGAAGAGAGTAAATTCCCATTTGCCGCGTGCGATTTAGGTCTCTTTGTAAATTTTCTGCAGCTGTTTTGTTTTGATAATATTGCAAAAACTTTTTCTCATCAATTCCGGTCTGCCGTACAACTTTGATAATTTCATCAAAATGTGTGGTCGGAAGACAATCTATGTGCGGATTTTATTAAACGCATCATTGGTTTGTGCATAAATAAAATCAATTCCGCCTCTGTTAAAGGTATCACCGAAGTTATAATAAAAAGGATTGGAATAAAAATTGCCGTGCACACCGGTAATGGCAATAACCACCGTATCGGCTTTGGGTGTATCAAAAAGCACACCGTTTAAGACTGTGCCGCGCGTGGTCGGAACTTCTATCTCTGTCATAGCTAAACTCTCCGAAATATACAGCGATGAAATTGCGATGAATAACAAGCATTGCAAGAAACGCATTTTGAAACCTCACTTTCTCCGGTCTTAAATTTGTTGGATAAATCCGGCTCACGTAATAAGGGACGTGATAAGGATAAAGCGGCAATATTAGTGCTTTGTAACACTTTTTCCATTGTATCTTTAGCGCGCAAACCTCCGACTACAAATACCGGAACATCAATAACCTCGGCCAATTTAGCGGCAAAATCAACAAAGTATCCTTCATTAACATGAGCTTTAATGCCCTGAACAGATGTGCCGTTACCGCTGACTTCTATGGAATCAATACCTGCTTTGGCCAGTACCTTGCATATTTCCAAGCTCTCTTTTTCTTCCAATCCGCCATATCCAAAATTACTGGAGTTTATTTTAATGCTTATATGCAAATCCGGTGCATTTTTGCGGATTTCTTCCATAATATCCAGCAATATTTTCATTCTACCCGTTGTTGAACCGCCGTATTCATCTTTCCGATGATTAACTGCGGGGCTGATAAATCGGCTTAGAAAGAAGAAATGTGCAGCGTGTATTTGCACACCGTCAAATCCTGCTGACTTTGCACGTTTAGCAGCTTGACCGAATTGTTTTATTACATCTTTGATTTCATCTTTAGTCATATCATCAGGTTCTACTTGTTCAAACTTCCTTTGTTCATTGGGACGATAATATGCACCAAGTGCCAGTTGCGTTATGACCGAACAATTTTCTTTATGAATAATATCTGTCAGTTTTTTATATTGGGGTATTAAGTCATCTTCAGAAAGCCGCATCATGCCGCCGAAATAAAAATCATTGCGGCTGACCGAGGTAAATCCCGTTATAATTGCCCCAATGCCGCCTTTAGCTAATTCCTCGTATATTTCGTAGGCTTTGTCTGAAATTGCACCGTTTGGCGCGGCAATTCCTTCCCAAGTTGCCGAGCGTATCAATCTGTTTTTGAGTCTTAAATTTTTCCACATTATCGGTTCAAATATCTGTTTCATATCCTTTGTTCCTTTTGTTACAGTAGCCTTTAGCAACTTCGGTGTTGCCAACATGAGTGTTGTCAGGCTCATAAAAGTTAAAAATTCTCTTCGGTTCATATTAAGTTCCTCGTTTCTTATCTATATTATAAAATGTTAGTATAAAAAAACAAGTATGAAGAAATTTCTTTGTTGCTATAAAAAATATAGTATTATTAAAAACAAAGGTGTTAAAAGGTTGAAAAAATTTTTTATATAAAAAAGCAGGTGGTTAAACTCGGCTGTATTTGGTTTTATTATTCTCTTATCCTCATAAATATCTTTATTAAGCATTAAGGAGCAGAAATAAACAACGCTTACCCAAAGGTAAGTATTAAACAAATTTGTTAGTATTGCATTTATGATAAGTTTATCTATAAACCATTTAGAAAACTATTTTTTAGGGAGTAACCTATGGAACGAAGAGAATTTATCAAGGCAGCATTGGCAACAGTTGCGGTTGCAAGTTTACCTAAAACTGCTCGTTCTGGCTTATTGGAAGGGAATAAAATGGCTAAAAAAATCGTTATTTTGAACGGAAGTCCGAGACCATCTGGAAATACCAAAGGTCTTATAAATGCCTTCACCGAAGGGGCTGAAAGCAAAGGTCATCAGGTAACTTGTTTTGATTTGCAGCAAATGAATATTCACGGTTGTTTAGGTTGTTTCGGCGGCGGAAAAGATAAAAAATCACCATGTGTGCAAAAAGACGATATGCTAAAAATTTATCCGGAATATTCGGCGGCTGATATTGTTGTGTTAGCAAGTCCAATGTATTATTGGGGCTTTTCCGGACAATTAAAATGTGCGTTTGACCGTTTGTTTGCCGTGGCTGAATGCAATATGTTCTATCGCAATCCGAAGAAAAAATGTATTATGTTGATGGCGTCAGAAGGTAACAGTGAAAGCAATTCCAAGCCGGTTATTGACTATTATGAATCACTCTTAAAGCATATGGGGTGGAAAAACCTCGGACACATTATTGCCGGCGGAGTTATGAAAGTCGGTGACATTAAAGGTCATAAAGCGTTAGATGAAGCACGAGAGTTGGGTGCATCGCTGTAAAAATTAAAGCCGAGATTTCAAACTCGGCTTATTTTATATTATTTCAACTTTTCTATAAAATTCTTAATATCTTCGGCAAATTCCTTTGGTTGTTCAAGAGCGGTAAAGTGTCCGCCGCGCGGCATTTGTGTATATTGCACAACCGGATAATGTTTTTCTATCCACTCCTTTGGGGCAGGCAAAACATCTTTCGGAAATGCCGCAATCGCTACCGGAACATTGATTTTATCTAACGGTGGTAAAGTCCAAGTGTTGCCGTAATATACACGTTGCGAAGTGCAAGCCGTATCTGTCAACCAATAAAGTGTTAAACAATCGCACAAATCATCTTTGCTTAGGAGCTCCCAATCGCTCCACGAATGATATTTTTCTATCACCCAAGCCGCCAACCCGACCGGAGAACCGGCAAGTGCATAAGCCAAAGTTTGCGGCTTTGTGCTGTGAATATTGATATACGCCGCCTCATCACGCAGCCAATTGTTTGCACGGCGTTTATAATCCAATTCTTCCGGCATTAATTGTTCATCTTTTGCAGTCAAAAGCTCTTTAACCATACCGACATCAGTCAAATGAATACCTTTAACTTCATTCGGATAATTTGCCGCCAAATAACAGGTTACACCGCGCCCCATATCGCCGCCCGATGCCACATATTCTTTATACCCCAAAACCTCGGCCATTAAAATATGCCAAATTTCGGCAATTTCCGCATTGTTGATAAAACCTTTTTCCGGCAAAGTTGAAAAAGTAAATCCGCACAATGACGGTACAATTAAATCATAATCTTTAAGCAAATCAAAAAGTTTGGCATAACGCAAAAAACTATCCGGCCATCCGTGTGTCAACAACAGCGGCAGCGCACCTTTTTTCGCCGATTTAATGTGAAAGAAATGAATTTTTAATCTGTTTATCTCGGCTATAAATTGCGGATATTGATTTAATTCTTTTTCTTTTTTGCGCCAGTCATAACCATTCTGCCAATAATCCAACAGTTCTTGTAAATATGCTCTATCCGTGCCGAATTGCCAACTTTTATTAGCCAAATCCGGCGGTAAGCGTGTATCTTTTAATCGTTGCCGCAAATCTGCAAGCTGTTCTTCCGAAAAATGAATTTCAAACTTTTGCATTGTCAAAATCTCCTATTAAACATCTTTTCTTTAAACATTTCGATGGTCATCACCCCATTGGCAAAGGTCAAACAATATCGGAATAAGCGATTTTCCTTTGTCAGTCAGGCTGTATTCTACTTTCGGAGGTAATTGCGGATAAACCTTACGGCTTATTAAGCCATCTTTCTCCAGTTCTTTTAAGGTTGCACTTAACATCTTAAAAGAAATCTTGCCGATGAGCCGATGTAAGGCATTGTGCCGTAAAACCTCAAATTCACCAAGCCAATATAGGATTATCATTTTATATTTGCCGCCAATCAGCGACAATGTGTAGCCAAATCCCGTATCTTCCAGTTTTGTATTCGGATTGATACACCTGTCCTGCATTTTACACTCTCCTTTAGGTTAGTATTAAATAAATTTATTAGTATTGATTTTTTATAATGTGTAACTTTATATTAATTTTTGCAAGATTTATTTAGAGGATAATTGAATATTACTGAGATTAACGGAGAACTGAAAATGGCAAATAAATTAAATATTACTTATTGGTCGGATTATGCTTGTCCTTACTGCTATATTGCAGAAAAACGTTTAGAGCAAGTTTTGGATAAGATGGGACTGAATAAAGACGTTACCATTAAAATGAAAGCGTTTGAACTTAATCCTGATGTACCGAAAGATGTGACTTCAACGACTTTGGAGCGTTTTGCTATCAAGTATGGCCTAAGTAAAGAAGATGCACAAAAACAAATAGACCATATTTCCGAGCTTGGCCAAAATGAAGGCATTGACTTCAAATACGCCACAACACTTTATACGAATACAATGGATGCACACCGTTTAACAAAATTCGCCGAGGCACAAGATAATTCAGAAATTACGCAAAAAGTTATCAAATTGTTGTTTGATGCCTACTTTACTCAAAATCTTAAGTTAGCAGATGAAAATATTTTGCTGAATATAGCAGAAAAAGCCGGATTAAATACCGAAGATGTAAAGAAAATGCTGACATCTGATGAGTATAAATATGATGTTCGCACTGATGAACAAGAAGCTTATGCCAATGGCATTCACGCTGTACCATTCTTTATTATCAATGAAAAATACGCACTTCCCGGAGCATTATCAAAAGATGCTATGGAGCAAATGATTAACAAAGCAATCGCCGAGCAAGCAGAAAATGTAGAAGAAAAAGCTCTTTTCTGCGGACCGGAAGGATGTGTTTTAAGATGATAGTTAAACTTGTTGACGTTAAAGATGTTTTCGCCACCAATGCTTATTTTTACATAGATGAGCAAACAAAACACGGTTTTTTGATAGATCCCGCGGCAGAACCGGAAACTTTGTTGAATATTATCCGAGATAACAACTGGGTAATAGAAAAAATGCTTATCACACACGGACATTTTGACCATTTAGGCGCAGTGGAAAAGTTGCATCAAACTTTGGGTATTGACTATTTTGCACATCAAAATACAAAAGATTACTTACAACAAGGTGAGCTTAATTTGTCAGCATTCTGTAACAGAAATATTTGCTTAACCGAGGCAAAATACTTTAATGATGAGGATGAAATTATACTAAACGCAAATCGTAATGTTTTACTAAAAGTCATTCATACACCGGGGCACACACCTGACAGCGTTGTGTTTTATGATAAAAACAACCATATTGCTTTTGTCGGTGATACTATATTTAAGGGAAGTATTGGAGCAACCGAATACCCAGGAGGAAATCCAAAACATTTACAGCAGAGTATATTGCAAAAAATATTTGCCTTACCGAAGGAGACTGTTTTATATTCCGGTCATTCAGAACCGACAACTGTCGGTGCGGAAAAAAGCCGATATAACATTTAAAGTAGAAAAGTATTCTCCAGTTTTGTATTCGGATTGATATACCTGTTCTGCATTTTACACTCTCCTTCTGGTTAGTATTAAACATAATTGTAAGTATTGATTTTCTGTATCATATACGATTACATTCCTGTTAGCAATAATTTTTTAGGAGAACATAGAATGACAGCAACTATTAAAGATTACGAAGGCGTTAAAGCAGCCTTAAACAAATATTTGGAAGCAGGAAGGCAAGGTAAAAGCGAAATTATGAAACCTGCATTTTTTGAAAGTGCAATAATGTACACTTCTGCCAAAGGTGAAATCAGCGGCGGAGCAATTCAAGGTTTGTATGATTATATTGACGGTAATCCGGCAGCACCGGAAATTGAAGCAGAAATCACAGCGATTGATATTGCAGGAACGGTTGCATACGCCAGAGTTGAATCAAATAATTGGAACGGCGCAAGATTCTCCGATATGTTCTTGCTCTTAAAAGAAGGGAATGAATGGAAGATTTTAACTAAAGTTTATTACACACACTAATTAAACAGTTTGATTTTACACCCCGATTGAGAAATCAGTCGGGGAACTTTTTTGTTTTAAATATTGTTTTTACAATTTTAATTGACATATACTACTACATAGTATATGTATATAAACAGCGAAACAACACAGAGGTTATAATGGAAAAAATTAAAACCAAACACGCAGATAATCTGCCGAGTTTAAATCGTATTGCCGGACAGATTGAAGGTGTTAAGAAGATGATTGAGGACGAACGCTACTGTATTGATATTATTCAACAACTTAAAGCCATTCGTCATGCCGTTAAAAGTGTGGAGCGCAATATTGTACGAAAGCATTTGCAACATTGTGTCAATGCGGCATTCCACTCAGAAAAGGAGCGGCAGCAAAAAATTGATGAATTGATAACTTTATTTGATAAAGCAGATTGTTAAAGGAAAGGAATTGCACATGAAAAAAATATTTTATGCTTTGTTAATTTCATTGTTGTTTTTAACCTCGAATGCCAAGGCCGAGAGCATAAAGGCCGGTAAAAAAATCACAATCAATGAAAATACTTCGTTTGAATATAATTTTGCAGAACATCCGAAAGTAGGCGATGTGATTATGAAAATTATTGTCAGTGATGAAAATGAACGCAATATTCAAATATTTGCCGAATATGATATGCCCTCCATGCGTGGTCATCACGCTTCCGGTAAAGTAGAATTTAAGCGCAACCGCGCCGGAGACTATGTTCTGCCGATACATTTTGCCATGCCGGGTGATTGGGAAATTGTGCTGACATTTGAAGAAAATAACGAAGAATTATATCAGGGTAAGGTTGAATTAGAGATTTAAGCATGAAGAAATTTCTGCCGGCTGCTTTAGGAATATTCTATATCGGTTCCGCTTATGCGGATAACACACTGATATATTTTGAAACACAGGGAATCGGCGGATATTCTTCCGGTGAACATAAGGTCGTATATCATTCTTTTGATAAGCATGATGCTATGCAGAAAAATTCTTTGGGCGTGGATTTATTACATAAATTTTCATCACATTCGGGTGATTGGGGCACGGCTGCTTTGCAATTCCGCTTGGCTTACGATGATGATGACAAAGATTTGACACCGCAATTTTATAATGCATATTTAAAATATAAAAGTCCAATCGGCGACATTTGGGGCGGACATAATCGTATTGCCTATGGCTTATCATCTTATTGGGATACACATTCGGATTTAATCGGCGATTTAACGATGCATGGCGTTGGTTTTGCGCGTGATTGGGGTATCGGTTATAATTATGATTATGAGAAAGGAAATGTCAACACAAGTTTAACTTCCGGCACGGGTATGAATGTTCGAGATTACGGAAATTGGCTTGCGGCAACGCGTGCTTCGTATGGGGTATTGAATTATGATAATTATACTTTCGGAACATCTGTTATGTTCGGCAAAACACTGGATACCATGGGCTATGAAATTATGAATAATCATCCGAAAGATACTTGGCTTTTGGGAATAGATACCGCATATAATGTCAATAATTTTGAACATAAAGCAGAATTGGACAGAGGGGAACGCAATCATCGTGCATACTGGGCTGCATTATATCGTTTAAGTATTAAATTAGACAACGACGAACAATGGAAATGGGATATTCAGCCAACATACGTCAATGAAGAAAAAAATGAAGATTGGACATTTGCCAATGCCCTCAGTTATCAGCTGACAAGTGATGTCAAATTAAGTTTTATGCATCGCTATCAGCACCTAAACAATGACAATATGTATATAGGACAAATTTATTTTTACAAACCGATGTAAAATAAGGAGTTATCATGAAAAAATTTTTAAGTTTTCTGATTTGTTTAGTATGGAGTGCTAATGTTTATGCGGCAGTCGGCTGTGATTTAAATGATCCTGACCGCGATGTTAAACGCTTTTTTCCAAACTCAACCGGTTATAAAACCGAATATTTGTCTGTTGAAAAAGCCGGAGGTAAAGAACTCTATAACCGAATGGAAACTGAACTCGGTGATACTTTCAGCGGAATTTATGAAAAAATAGATGTGCCCTATACGCTTTACATGGTTTTAGATAACAACACACCTCTCGGCTACATTCACGGGGTTAATCAAAAGGGTAAATACGGCGGAATGCAGGTTTTTTTAACGACTGATATGAACGGAATAATTACCAATTTTTATTTTCAGAAGCTGACATCTAAAAATGCTGAAGAATTGCGTTCATCAGATTTCGGGAACCAATTTATCGGATTATCACTTGCCGATTTCAAGTATTATGACGTTCAAACCAGACAAGCAAAAAGCGGTTCTAAAATCAATGCTATCCGCAATCCGACACCTGAAAGCTCAGATGATTTTTATGCCGCGTTGCGAGGTGTAAAGAAAAATTTGATTTTGATGCAGCATTTTATATTTGATAAAAAGGGGCAAAAATGAATTTATTGACACTGGCCTACAAAAATCTCAAACGACGGAAAATCCGTACCGGTTTTACGATTATCGGTATTGCCCTTTCCACTTGGGTTTTAGTAACCCTGCTTGGTTTTAATAAAGGCTACGAACAATCATTAAATAAAGACATTGATGCGATGGGTTTTCAGATTGTTTTAACCGCCAAAGGCTGTCCGTATGAGGCTGCAACCTTGATGCTCAAAGGTGGCACCGGTTTGCGTTATATTTCGGAAAGACTTTTTGATGACATCAATAAAGATACGGAAGTATCGGCCGCAACCCCGATGCTGATGCATGCCGAGTTTGATCCGTATAAAGGCGAAAACGGCGGCACAATAGTTTATTTAGGCATAGATAATACAACTTATCCGCAGATGAAGTCTTATTTTGAATTTTTAGCCGGAAATTGGTTTAAAAATGCTACCGCTCGTGAAGTTGTGTTGGGATATGAAGCGGCTGAACTGGAACAGCGAGAAATCGGCGACATGATGCTGTTACCGGGGAGTAAGGAAGAATTTATGGTGGTCGGTATTTTAAAACGCACCGGCACACAAGATGACGGCATGATTTTTTTGCCGCTCAAAACATTGCAAGAAGTGTTTGGAAAGCAAAATCTGCTGACAATGGTTGGCATTCAATTACAAAAAGGCATAAATACAACGGCTTATGAGGATAAACTTTATGAAATTCCTGATGTGCAGGTTGTGTCAATGGCTCAGGTCAAAAATACGATTATTTCCTTGGTGAAAAGTGCAAAAGTTATAGTCTTTTCGATAGCTTTTATCGCTTTTTTGATTGCGGTTTTCGGCGTTTTGAACACGGTTCTGATGTCTGTGTTTGAACGTTATCAAGAAATCGGCATTCTTAAAAGCATCGGTGCTTTACCAAAGCATATTTTTGCAATGATTTGGATTGAGACGATTTTGTTATGTTCGGGCGGCAGTATTATCGGCATTATATTCTCTTACCTTTTCGCCGGTATATCAGAGAATTTGGCACGGCTGTTTTTGCCCTTTGCCCCAAGCGGCAGTTTAATTATGTTATCTCCGGAAATTATTATAACTGCGTTTACAGCCATAACTTTAACCGGTGTTTTGGGCGGTATTCTGCCAGCTGTCCGCGCGGCACACATTCGCCCTCTTGAAGCAATAAGGAGTGATAACTGATGAGCGCTATTATTACCATAAAAAATTTATGCAAGACTTATCAACGCGGCTCGGAAACAGTTAAAGCTGTCAATAATATCAGTCTTGAAGTAGAACAAGGAAATATTGTTGCTGTGGTCGGACCGAGCGGTTCGGGAAAAACAACACTTGTTAATATATTAGGCTGTTTGGATAATCCGACTTCCGGTGAATTGTGGTTAAATGATAAAAAAATATTTGAAGACGGCTTATTTTTATCTGAAAAAGAATTAACGCTTATCCGGCGGCAGTATTTCGGCTATATCTTCCAAAAATTTTTCTTACTTCCGACTTTGTCCATCAAAGAAAATATTATGTTGCCGGAAGTTTTTGGCATCAAAGCCGATATAAACGAACAAAAAGCCGCAGAAATTATGGATTTGCTTGGCATCAATCATCGTGCGGAGCATTTGCCAAGCGAGCTTTCCGGCGGAGAAATGCAGCGTGTTGCCATTGCTAGAGCTTTGATAACCAATCCCAAAATTCTGATTGCCGATGAACCGACCGGCAATTTAGATACCAGACGCGCCGAAGAGATTAAAAATCTGCTGATTGATTTGAACCGAAAACAAGGTATTACCATTATTTTAGTAACACATAATCCTGAACTAGCTCAAATTGCCGATAAAGTTTTATTTATGGAAGATGGAAAGATAAAAAAATGATTTATTGTTTCTTGCTATATTAATAAAAAAATTATTTCTTTTCCAGTTGTTTTTTGAGCATCTTCGGTAAGTCACTGTATTTTATGCCCACCATTTTGGTTAATGTTCTTTGCATCAACACAAAACATACAACCATACAAACAAAACCGATTACAAAATCAAAACCGGCAGCGATATTGTTTCGGATTAGATACACAAATAAAATAATGCTTACTATCGCTTGTATTTCAGCAGTTACAAGCCCCGGTGAATAAAATCCAGGACATTTAAACAGCCGGATTGCAAAAATATGCACCAAGCCTTCAAACAAGCCTAAAAATGCAAGCGGCAAAATTGTTATCGGATATTGATGGAAAATCAAAGGTGTTATGGTAAATGTCAGAAGCAATATGCTTGTCGTAATACGGCTTTGGCGTTTCATTTTTTCATCTAAACCAACTCCTATCATCTTGGCGATTAAATCAGCAAATCCGCCCGGATATCTCATTTCTTCCCATTCGTGCAAAACAAACAAGAATATATAAACCAGCACAAATTTCTGAATGACGGATAAATCGCCGACAATCCCTGCAATCACAAGAGCTTGCATTGATATAACCGTATAAATTTCCAAAGCGTAGAATCTGATAAACTTTATCATTTTATTCTTCTTTTAACCATTTTTCTGTTATATCATAAATTTTTGCCATTAAAATATTCCTGTTTCTCATATTCGCCACAATCGGAACAACCATTACAAATAAGTCGTGAACCGCAAGTTTCACAATTTTTGCGCCAGTGTTTAACATGCCAGATGTCATCAAAAAGTTCGCTTTGCGGCTTGTGTAGTTGCCATTCAATTGGCTTGCCGGCAAATTGCAAACCGGATTTGTATGCCTGTTCGCTTTGTAGGCGCTTGCTTGGTATCGTATAAACTTTACCGTTTTTTTCAAATTTTGTTCCTGTCTCTATAAAGCAAAACATCACGTTTGCCGCCACGCATTCGTCATATAAGGATTTAACCCATTCATATTTCAAGATACGGGAACCGTCATAATTCTCACCGCCTGCCACAACTTGTTCAATCTGTCCGCTTTTGAGCCATTTTTCAAGGGTGATTTGTCCGATAAATGGTGCGGTCATTACGCCTTTATGTTTGAAAGGCAAATCCATTAAAATTCGTAATCTTTCATCGGCTCGAGCTTGGTTTTCCGCCGTAACGGAAAAGAATACATTATCCCAACCATTTCCCCAATCTTTAGGTAAATGCTCTGCCACTCTTTCCGGACGCTTGGTCAACAAATAAAATCCGACATCGGGACGCTTTTTAATGATATTCCACGCCTCATCACGCCACGCATCCGCTTCTTCCAAAAAGAAATCAGAAGTTAAGCACACACGCAAGCACTCCCCGCTTTTTATTTTATACGAACCATCAGCATTCTTGTGCAAAGGATAATCAAAGTTATTTTTGACACGATATATTTTGGAACCGTCAGCATTTCTCTGCCTGTCCAAAAAATACATATAGCAATGCTGACAGCCTTCGCTTTTCTTTATGCAACCGTGCCAAGGATTCCAAATATCGTGCATTTTATACCTCTTTTCAGTGCAATAATAAATGCTCTTTAGTAAAATTGCAAATTGTATTGCTTTTTGTTCAGTGATAATATATCATTTCAAGAAAATATCAAGAGACCTAAAATGAAACATTTAGTCAGTTTATGCTGTGCTTTGTTAATGCTTGTAGCTTGTTCAAAACAACCGGATAATAATATTGAAGCACACAAAGCGGCAATGAAACGTTTTGAAACAATGATAAACACGGCAGATTCAAATTTGGAAAGAAATGAAAATGAATTGACAAGCGAGATTGCTTTTGTTACAAAACGTACGATCTTTAATATACGAGGTTAAAATGTCAGAAAAAATATATGTTTTGAATGAGGACGGAAGTATTCTGGGATTACAAGACAGACAATATGTTCATGAACATGGTATTCTTCACTCTGCAGTGCAATGTTTGGTTATGAATAGTGAGGGGAAAGTCCTTATTCAGCGCAGAGCGGCTACAAAAGACGGAAGTGCAGGAAAATGGGATGTCTCTTTTGGAGGACACTGTGTTGAGAGCGACAATATAAACAATATTTTAATTTATAATGTTCTCAAAGAGGGTAAAGAAGAACTCGGACTTATAATAAATCCTCAAGATGTTATTAAGTTAGGTGAAGTTCGTTACACCTCTCAAGAAAATAAAAACCGCGAACTTTTAGGCATTTTTCTTATTAAAGTCAATGATAATCAAAAATTTGTTTTTGAGGATGGCGAAGTTTCAGAAGTTACGTGGGTAGAGCCGGAAACATTGCAGTATAATATTATGCAAAATCCTAAAGAATATGCTAATCGCCTTGGTGCTGTATCACTTTTAAGATTGTACGGAGCATAGGATGCAAGTTATTTCTATAACTAGAGGAAAAATTGCTCAAGATTATATCAATGGTCAAGAAATTATTGTAAAACAATCTACTTTTGCTGAAGTTAAGAAAATTGAAGAAGCCCGAAATATTCTAAAAAAACAAAATATATTCATAGATTTTGACGGAACAATATGTTTTGATACCTTTTGGCGGACAGCTCCTGAAATATTGAAACGAAAAATTGAGGATTTTCTTTTTCGTGGTGGAAATGGTGAAACTCTAGAGAAATGGATGCGAGGTATATCCGGTTCAACAAGTTAACTTTTTAAATAAGGGAAATGCAATAAATTTTGCATATCCGCAATTATGTAATGAAATGTTGTCTCCATACATTTATCTAACGTTTTCTGCGTTGCTTAAGTGCGTCTCAAGCTTAGAAAAAGAAAGTTCAATCGTAAAAACACAAGTTAATGTTTTATCAGAAAAAGAGGAAAGAAAAATAATTTATGATTTTTTGTCAGCTATAAAAAGTGATAGTGCTAATGAAAACGACTTATTTATTGAACAAGTAAGAAAAAGTAAAATTTGGAAAGGATTATAATGCAAGAAGATATATTAAATAAAACGTACCAATTTGCCGAAGAATATCATTCTAGGGATAATTCCGGACACGATTTTGAGCATATAAAACGCGTTTATGCAAATATCAATAAATTGCTAAATGAAGAAAAAAATGCAAATATTTTTATTTGTAAAATGAGTGCATTATTGCATGATGTAGACGATCATAAGATGAATACAGATGGTAAGGTTGCAGAAAGATTTTTGCATAGTCTAAATATTGATATTAACACCATTAAAACAATTTTGAAAACAATTGATGCTATAAGTTTTTCCAAAAGTGGTGCGAATCCTAATTTTAAGACATTAGAAATGAAATTATTATCGGATGCAGATAAGTTAGATGCTATGGGAGCTATTGGTATATGCAGAGCTTTAAGTTTTAGTTTCTCTCGCCATCAGCCTTTATTTAATGAAAATGAACTGCCTTCTCCTGAAAACAATAAAAAACACATGATTAATCACTTTTTTGAGAAATTATTACTGTTAAAAGGAGCTATGCAAACAGAAGTTGGTAAAAAAGAAGCAGAGAAACGTCATCAATTTATGGTAAAATTTTTGCAACAATTTTTTGCAGAACAAAACTTGGATAATTGGCAAGATTTTTTAATCAAGTATATAAACGCTAATGAAAAAGTATAGAAAACTACGTAGCCTGATAGTTTCCTTCACCAATTTGGAGAGAGGTTGCATTTTTTAATGTAACCTCTTGTTTTTTTTATCAAAAATTTTCGGTTCGTATGATTTTAAAGACCCAAACTGTAGTGTTTTGTTATCATTGCCCTGTAAGCCTTGCTGTAACCTAATTTGCTAAGCCCTTTATAAAGGACTGCACTATCAGTATAGATGATAGCATTTTTAGCATAACATTGTTGAATAATAGAAAATACTTCTCGTTTATTGACTTTATCAACGATTTTAGCATAAACTTTGTTTTGTTCATTTATAATGCCAAATACCGCTATTTCTTGGTAGGGAAACTTGTATTTAGGATAGTATTCCATTGCTTTTGTGAAGTATGTTTTATCCATTTGAACACATTTGGCATTACTCATTCTTTCTTCTTCTACCAGCTCATATATCCTTTGCCTTATTTTACCTAGCCAAAGATTTGCTGTTTTTCTATTTACTTTCAGTAACTCTGATATTTGAGTTGCTGTAAGTTCCATACAAAAATATTTTACTAACAGTCTGAATTTTTTCTTTGAAAAATGAGACCCGCTTGCATACCTGTTTTTCATCGTATAATCAACTCCTTACAAGCGATTATACCTCTCATTTCTGGTCTTGACCCGATTTTCAAATATTAAAATAGGTCTGCAGAGTTTCCGTATAATATTCCTCTGAGAGCAAAAGTTCGAGATCCGTTGCGTTATTGTCACCATCAAAACAGGTCACTTTTCGGGGGTGTTTTTTTACTGATTATGTCACAACAGAGATTTGAAGCCATAAAGATGGGTTTGAGCACAAGCGAAAGGCACGCGGGAGTGCGCCGGTGAGGTAACAGCCGAATGAGCGCAGTCAACGAAGTAATTCCGCAGGTATCACCAAATTGCAATTTATTCTATCGGTACAAACTTATATCCCAGCAACATCTCGGGCAGAGAATATGGCTGAACGTAGTAGGTAACTATCATTTGAATAATCAAGAGACACAACAAAAGGCAATTGACTACTTTAAAACAAAAATACTTCTTAGTTTTGAACAGATAAACACATCCTATAATAATCAATCCCAGTTTGATGTACATTTGATAAATATACAAAAAATCTCTATGGATATCGCTGCTTTGATATAATTTTAAAATTACCTTTTCGCAAACGGAATAAATTCCTATAGCATTTCTGGCAATCAACACCCAAAATATGCAAATAAATAAATCAGAAATTTTGTAATTTTTTTATATTTGTTCATCGCATCATACTTGTATCTTATTCCATTAACTTCTTATTGAGAATAATTTATCAATAATATTTTTGCAACAATATTATTTGATAATTTTCGATAAAGTATCGTTGATAACACGTCCGACTATCGGCTGGATAATATTCTGTCCGTAATTACCTTGATGATGGTACATTGATATACTCATATTCGGGATTATCCTCATCAGAACCTTTTTTGGGCATCATATAATACCATTGACTTTCCCCTCTTTGCGGATTTTCGCGTTTTATCGGCAACATTCCGTTAAAATATTTGTATAAATCATCATGAACTGAATTCATATTGTTTTCCTTTCATAAAAAATCAGTTTTGACATAGTTCCAATTGGCGGCGCAGTTTGTCAATCCGCGCCAGCCATTCCCAAAATTCGGGAGAATCTACTTTTTCCAATGCTGCGGCTACTTTCGGTCCGGCAACAGGATAGGTCGGGCAGACCTCAGAGCAAACCGCCGCGCATGAGCTCAAGCAACTCAGGCTTAGCAGCATGAGGAGCCGAGAGAATCCGGTTTTGTTTGGTGTGAACATATTTGATTACCTCCACTTGTTTTTCCAAAGTGATGACCTTGGAATTGGCATATCCCAAAAAATAGCTGAAAATTATTATCAGCGCATAGATTAGCACTTTGATAATCATAGGTTTTGCTCCAATAAAAGTTCAAAAGCCTGCGCCAGAGTATAAGTTTGCTCCGGCGCGTGCCAGGCGCTAAAAGCCACTGCGGCCACCGCCAGCAGCCAGACAATGATTTTCAGGCGCCTCATAATTTGAAAACTCCGCTGCGTATTAACTCGGCAATGCGCAAAGCGCGGGTTTTGGTCTCGCGGGCATAACGGCTGTTGAGGCATTCGGCGGCTGCAGCGCCATAATCTTTAAGCTGCATAAAAAACAGCATTTTTTTGAAGTTCATCAGCCCTTTGATGCCGAGATTAAATGCCATATCAATCAACGCATACTGACGCTCATCATCCAAGGAATTGAAAAACTTAATCCGGCGTTTGAGGGCGCAGATGACCTTTTCGACATCGTGCTGCAAAAGATAGAGCGCGCCGCAACGGGTGATGCCATGCGACCAATCGCCGACGACCTTGCGCTCTTGTTCGGTGATGGGGTTATCATCCAGATTGCGCCCGATGCCGATGGTTTGTTTGCCTTTGGTGCAATAATAGGGCTGCAAACGCAGCCCTTCGTGCAACTCCAAACGCTGACAAATGGTGTGCATATCTAGCATTGGCGTTTTCTCCTTTTGGCGGCCGAAGTTTTTTTGACCGGATAGAGCGCTTTGATGGTTTGATAGGCGCGGGCGGCCACATAAACCAAGGTGCACAAACTGATAAACAAAGTGATAACTTGGTTGCAGACTTGCGCCGCATCCAAAACCACCGCAAAGGCAGCGGATGCTATAACCTTGCCGTCTTCAATCATTTCACTTGAGAACATCGGACACCTCCTGCCACGAGGCAAAATCAAGCGGGTTTTTCTCCCACCAATCGGGAGAGGCGGTATAATCCCTTAAGTATTGCCGATAGGTGCGATATGCCTCCTGCTCGGCAAGTGTCTGGGGATAATCGGAAAGCATCCGACAATCGGTGGTTTGAAGATAGTGATTGCGCCGGTGGCGAACTATGGCCTGCAACTCGGCTAAATCAGCAATTTGCGGGGTCGCCTCAAGGCAAGTTGTTTTATCAACAATGTCAAGGCCTTGAGCATTACACCGGCCGGCAAATGCGGCATAGGCCTCAGCAGTATAAGGTTTGATCAGTTTCATATTTTCCTCCGTTGGATCAGGTTAAATCGGCAAAGCCAAAAGCGCGCCAATAAAACTGGCCGGAATTGGCATTGTGTTTGACGACGAATTTGGTTTCGGTTTTGCTGTCAACTCCGGCGGCCTGCTCACGATAAGCTCCGGCAAAAGTTACCACCGCCGCATAAGAAGTGTCGGCAAATGGTGTAAGCAGGTTGACCGTGACATTGGCGGTGTTGTTGGTGGCGGCATAACCGCCCTGCTCGACCCATCCGTCGGAATACATCCGATAGAAATTATAACCATCGCGGTAGGTGGCAATAATATGCGGTTGTGTGCAATTGGACAAGTCAACCTCAGCCTTGGTTGCGGCCAAACGCAAAACCTCGCCCTTGAGCTCGGCAATGTCTTCCAAAGCACCGCCGGCGGTAATCAGTGATGTATCTTGAATGGCACTGCCGACATAAAAATAAAGTCGCATCTGGGTGGAACGCGGCTGGACGGCAGCATCATCCTGATAAGCCGGTGAGGAAAGCGAGGCATCAATCCCCAAGGTATAGGCATGGTCGCCGCTGCCGGATTTGGCATCGGTGGACCACTGGCCGCAGCTGAGCGCAGTAAGGGCGCCGGTGGCCGAAACCTCGGCATTGATGGAACACAGCAATGACGGTGGATATTGTCCGGTAATATTGGGCAGGCTTTCCGGAACAAAATCACCCACCGCGTCTCTAAGGCCGTTGATACCGTAACGCGTGCGCGGCAGCTTAAAACGCTCGGCATTGGTATCCAAAATATAGTACCAAGCAACGCCGGTGGCGGCAAATATCGCAGCAACAGTGTCGGCATTTTCGGCCAAGACGATTTTGTGACCATCGGCAGCGCGCCAATAATCGACCGTGATGCCGGCAATAGTCTCCGAAGCGGCTGCCGCATCGGCAAGCTCGTCTGATAAATGATGATAGGCATCAGCATAAACTGCGCCGGAATGCCAAGCAAAATCATCGGCCGGCAGCCACGAAATATGTTGCAGGCGATGGTCGGCAAACTTAGCATCAAACAAGTTCCAACCGTTGTTGAGCTTGGCCAAAGCCTCTTGAGCGGCAGACGCCGAACTTGAAGCCGCGGTGGCAGAATTAAGAGCCTCGGAAGCCGAAGATGCCGAAGCAACGGCCGAATCAAGAGCATCGGAGGCTGAGCTTGCGGCAGCTACAGCCGAAGCGGCCGCCGCATTCTTGGAGGCATCCACTGCAACCTGTTTGAGGGCGGCATCCGCAACAAAATCCGCGGCGGCGGTGTCCAGCTGCGGGGTGATATTGGCGCTGACATAATCGCTGATGGCGGATATGGCGCCGGTGATTGAATTATTGACGGCAATAGTCGCTCGGGTATCGGCCAGAGCGGCAGCATCTTCTATGCCTTGGGATATTGCCGCGGCCATATCTTCTTTGGCGGTGTCAATCACCTTGTCCAATTTTTGTTTGGCCACGTTGTTGACGTAGGTATTGATTTCGGCCTCGCCGGATTTGATGTAGCGCAGAGCACAATCAATGTCCAGCGTAACATTATCCTGAAACAAAACGTCAATTTTTTGGCCGGAATTTAAGATGATGGTATTTTCCATTACAACTCCTTTGGTTTGGGTTATTCGGTGACATTGGCTGTGACGATGAAGGCGGCAACCTTGGTCACATCGGCCGGATAGACGGTGTGCACCTCGCCGTTGGCAAAAGTTATTTGGATGTCGGCGACATAATCCTCGTCGAGGCTCAAATTTTTGCTGTCGGCGGGCAATAATGCCAAATGCGCCTTGCCCATGACGGCATCATCAATAAGGCCGGTTTTGCTCAATACCGCTTTGCCGGAAGATTTGACCCGCACCTGCATTTTGAGCGAGGCATTAGTCAAATCAATGAACTTGCCGCTTTGATAATCGCGAAACTGCAAGGCAATGGTAAAGTTATCACCTTGGCGGATTTGGATATAATCGGGCATTATTTTTCCTACCATGGGCTTAGTCCTCCGTTTTGGCTTTGATGAAATAGTTGACGGCCATATTTTCCGGCGTTACGTGTTCGGATGCACCATACAAAGCATTAGACCCCGCGGCGTTAAAACTGATGTTATAGTTGCCACCGTTGGATCCGTAATCCGAGCCATCGGAGCCGGTGTGAGTGCTGGCGGCGAAACATCCGGTCACACTGGGTTTTGACCACACGTTGCGCGAGGCGGCATAAGTTCCGGTGATGTTGGGCAAACCTTCGGCTTGCGGGGTGTAAATGTCCTCAGCCGAATTGCCGCCCAAACCACGCAAAAATTTGCCGCGGTAATCAGGCAGATTAAAGGTGGTTACTCCGTTGCCGGCACCAAAATTATCGCCGATGAGGGCAAACAGCTCGGAATAATCATCGCGGCTGACTTCCTGCCCGTTGCACAACAGCCAATTGTCGTGATTGGCCGAACGCACCGAGGCTTTGATATCGCCGATGGCGGTGAGCTTGTTAATAACGGCCATAATGATGCCGGAATTGTCATCCAGCTTATTGCTGAGCTGTTTTAGGTTTACGGCATCATTGTCAGACTGACCGGCGGCAAGGTTTTTAATTTGAAAATTGCCCATATTCAGATTGCCCGACATTGCAGAGGTGCCGTTTTTCAACAAACACTGACTGAGGCCGTCTGCAAAATTATCGTCTTCTTCATCGTGGCGGTCGGACATAATATCAATGTCGTTCAGCCGGTCGTCCTCCCAATTGTGGCGGCGGACGAATACTCCTTCACTGTCAAACGGCATATCAGTTCTCCTTGGTGCGGCAGGCTAAGTTATAATCAACCTTGAGGAAGCCGTCTTTGTCGACTGTAACCGCTTCGGGGTAATGCTGACACACCTCTTGAGCAATGAGGCCGATTTGAGGAAACGGACAGCCCTTGAAATTGAAACGATAGACTGTCAAGCCGTTGAATAATTTACCGACGGGAAAAATATTTTCTTTTAAACGGGCATCGGAAAAAGCACTCAAAGCTGCGGTGGCTGCCGTGCGCAAAAAATCGTCGCCGGTCTGCTGACGGGCTTGCGAATTGGCATAGCTGTTTTGGGCGATGCGGCTGTCTGCCGGATGTTGCACCGAATAGATGTTCATGGCGTTATTGTATCCGGAGACCGAATTTTGCAAAGCTGACAGCAATTGGTTGATATAACCGCTTTGTGCCGAATTGGTGAAACCGGCAGCACTTATTTGGTCGTTTAAGCTCTGCGAATAAGCATTCTGACCGGCCTCTACTGCCTGATAGGCGGCATTAGTCAAAGCAGAGTTTTGATTGTTTTGCAAATCGGTCATGGCGCGCTGATAGGCCGGATTACCGACACTTAAACCCTGATTGAGGAGCCTTGCCTGCAAATCGTCGGTCTGATTGGCAAACTGCGGCGATAACATATTGGTATAGGCATTAAATTGGGCGGTTTCGGCTCGCTGACGCGCATCATCCGACGCGGAAACACCAAAATTATAGCTGCCCATATTATTAAGATTGGCTGAAGCATTGGCGGCATAAGACGTCAAATTGTTCAGCGTGGTGTCATAATTGGCAGTATTATAATTTTTGAGATAGTTCAAAAGATTGGTTTCCGAACCATAGTTGCCGGTTGTTGCGCCGCCGGCGCCCAAAATTTTGCCGATTGATTTACTCATTGATTTTTTTCCTTTCCATAAGTTTTCTGATTTTAAGATTGAATAGACAAAGCAGTCGGCGGCATCTTCTCGAAAACACCGCAGCAGGCCTTCGCGCTTGAACCCCAGTCTTTCGACCAATTTCAGGCACGGGGCGTTGTCGGTGTTGATGAGCAGCCGCACACACTGCACGTTATAATAATTGAAGGCAAGGCCGAAAATTTGTTTCAGTACAGCCTTGGTGCACCACCTTTTGTCGGTGGTGTAGATGGTCCACCATAAATCGTGATTAGGCCGCATATTGTGATAAATGAGTCCGCCGATGAGCTTGTCGCCTGCTACAAAACCCAAAGTCAGACAGGCATTTATCCAATCATCGGTGAAGCCCAAGCCGTCACAAACATAGCGAAAAACAGATTTATCGCGGTCCAAAACTATTCTACATGATGCCGGTTGCTCGCTCATAGCGTACTCCCGTATCATACCATTCGATGAGGTTGCCGCGGGTTTCGGTTTGGAAAACTATGCCCGCTTTGTAGCCGGTGGCCGAATTGGCCAGCCAACTGGAGCGAATGGTGCCCTTGAAGGTCTGCCATTTGGTTTGGCCGCTATCGCTGCGCGGCGCCCACCGCACTTTGTTCCACGGAGTGGTGCTCGAAAAACCGATGTTGAACAAATAACCGGACTGACTTTGCCGGAAGTCCATATCGGTGCTGATACGCAGGGCATATTTGGTGGAAGATGAGGTGCGCGGATTGAGCAACTGAATTTTTTTCAAACCATCGTAGCCGAGATTGTTATACGACTGACGCACGATGCCGCGGATGCGCACACCATTGTCGGAATATCCGTGGTCAAACTGACAGACGCCATAATCCGAACCAAAAAAGATTTTGTCGTCATAAACCACCCAGCAATGCGATTTAATGTCGGTAAAGCGGCACCATGCTCCGGAGAGCAGATTGACCACGTGTTGTTCGTAGCCTTGGCTTATTGGCACATTGAAAATGGCATAGCCGCCCTTGGTATAGGTGAGCGACTGCCAGCCTTCTTTATTTTTGCCGGAAGCGGCGCGCTCTAATACCAAACCGCGGATTTTATCGGAAAAGGCGGCGGACGAGGAGCCGGCTTCGGACAAAGACAGCACTTTGGACAACGGCAGGTAGCCGTCTTGAGTGATGATGACGATGTCGCCCTGATAAGGCATCGTACAGCGATAACCTAAAGGTGCCGATATTTTGTAGGAGCCTTTGAGTTGCCAATCGTCGGCCGAATTGGGATTGATACCGGAATAAACCAAAACCTCGCCCTCGGAGGTGATAAATACCGTAAGGTCGTCCATACCGTTGCCGCCGTCGATGGTCCAATTGCATACCGCTACCAAATGTCCGCCGAAACGCGATATCAGACTTAAGTCAAAGCACAAAAGCTCGCCGGAGATGTTGCCGGCTGCGGCGGCATACCAGCATCTTAGGCGTCCTTTTTCCACAAACCACAAAAACTGCTTGGATACACTGCCGGCAACAACGGAAGAAGCATTGAGCCCCGAGGCGGCAAACCCCCAATCGCCAAAATGCTCAACGCCGTCATCATCAATATAAAAGACCTTAGGGGTGTCGCTGCCGTTCATAAAATAAAGATAATTTTTATACTGAACGGTTTGACAGCGGTCGTTGTTGAAACTGACATCATCATAAACCCTGATGCCGGCCGAAGAAGTAAGATTGTAGGCCTGACCTTGCGAAATGCCGATAAACCGCTGTATATTATTGCTTTTGTAGGCAGATAATGTCAAAAATTTGGTGTTAGTCTTAACATAATCTACATACCCGCGGCGCAGGGCTACCTTGGTGTCATAAGGGATATAATTATCCATTTGCAAAGCCTCGTCGGCAGCCAAAGAGGAAATGTTGTCGCGCAAGTTGAGCCCGCCGGTGGGTGCAGGTATAGTAATATCAACAGATTTGTTGAGGCGGTTAACATACGACTTTAACATTTAACCTTACTCCTTCGTTGGGAAAATCGGCAGAAGCATCCAGCGGAATGTCTCTCAGTGAATAGTTGGCGGCAAACTTCTTTTTGAGCTCCAACTCATATTCGTTATACTCCTCGGCATAATCCATCCCGTTGCGTTTGAGCCAGCGCCAGAGAATGCCGAGCTTGACCAGATAAGGGTCAAACAACGGAATGTCATCATCCGAGGTGAGCTCTGATTTGACGGCAAAAGTTTTGGCATCGCTGCAGATGCCGGAACTGCGGTACTGAAACACAATTTTTACTGGATAGTCTGGCAATGATAAAAATTGTATCGCATTATGCGCCAGACGAAATTTTATCGCCGTACCGTTGTCATAAAAATAGCGGCTTTTCATCCAGTCTTTCGGAGTGATGGCGCCGATGATTTTTTCGTGAGTGTCCTTGATATAAATGGTATCGAGCAACAAAGCATAAAAATCGGGGCAAATCTCCGAGATTAAATAAGTTTTGCGGCGCGGTGAGGTGAGCAATATACCCTCTTTTATCAACTCCGGCCAATCGCCATAACGCAACAGACTGTCCAAGGCTGACTTGGCCACACTCAAAAAAATGTTGTCGGACATCAGGGATGAATTAAACAAACTTTCCGGCCGTTTGACCGCAGCCAAATCGGCAACTTCCTGACAAAGGCTTAAAATTGATTTCATTTCTTTTTTCTCCCATGGCGAGATTGTTGCAAAAAGGATATCTGAGCCTGAAGCGAGGCAATTTTATCCTCATAGCTCTGTTTGAGGCGGTCGATATCCGCTGTTTGTTTGAATTGGCGGTTATTTTGCAAAAAACGGCGGGCAAGTTGCTGCTCTCCGGTCAAATTAAGTGTGCGGGCTTTGGTTTCATCCAATTCGGCCAAGGCCTCGAGGGTGAAAATTCCGTGATATTTGCAGCTTTCGATTTCCGCGGGGGTTAAAAAGGCAAATTTTTCCAATGCCGCACCAGTTTGCGCTTGCTTTTTGGCCAGCTGATAGCGCGCATATTCCACCGGAAAACGCTCGATTTTGTCTTGGGTGGCCGGCTGGTCAAAAACCTCGGTGGTATTGTCTTTGATGCGGATTTCACAATAGCAGACCGTAGCAAACTTCGGAATGCCATTGGCGTCGATGATGCCGGTTTTGACCGCACGGTCATAAAAACGGGCAATAACTCCGTCGTTGCTGCGCGCTTTGTTTTGCTCGATGAGCTGCTGGTAGATATCTAAATCCATAATATTATATCTCCTGAAATGATGTCATAACAAAAGCGGCAGGCTCAGCTATAGAATAACTTATGGCCGAGCCGCCGCTTGGGGTTTTGGTTTAGACGATAACGTAATTATGCGAATGAATTACTACTCGCCCGTGGTCTCCTGAGTGTTGTCAGAAGTTGAAGTGCCGGAGGTTTCGCTGTTAATCAACACACCCTGCAAGGCAGCATTGGACATCGTCATATTGCCGGCCCAACCGATGATGCGGTACATTGCATCTTGGTTAATCGCCAGACGATTGCCGTCGATTACTTTCATATTGCGGTCTTTATGAGGACGCAGATAGAGGTAATCGGTGTTGAGAAAATACATATGATTCTCCGGACAATAGCCGTTTGAACCGCCATCAAACACAACATCGGCGCCTTTGAAGCGCAAGTTGGTGAAACCGGCCTCGGCCAAAATCGGACTGGTGAAGCGCTGACCGTCCTGCAGAGCACGCTCAATCAGGGCATAGAGCTTGTCATCGGTAACAATCAAATCCGGTTTGTCTTTGCCGCGCGAACAGGCTAAATACATCGCCCCCATTTTCTCCAAGATGTTATCTTTGCTTAAGGCGGCACTCAGCGACTGGTTGCGCCAAAACTCATTGCCCGAAGTTGAGCGGTTGATGTTGCCAACCGTTCCGGTGGTCGGGTCATCGGCCACCAACAATTTTAGGCCGCCGATGGCCTTGCCGTTGGATGCGGTGCCATCGCCGTACATGGCATAAGCCAACTGATTGGCCATAGTTTTTTCGGCGTTGGTGATGCGTTTTTCCATCAGGTCCATAAGCTGCTCGGGACCGGAGTTTTTCAACATATCCTCACCCGAAATAGCTACCGGAACCGCCGCCAATTTCATCGCATATTCTGCGGCGGTAAACAACTGTTTGGGGGTATAGTCAATGGTATCATAACCCGAATACCATACCATATCTCCTTCACCGTACTCCAACTCTTCCAAAATTTTGGAACCGCCGGAGATGGTGCGGATTTTGCCCTTCTCCTTGAGTTTGCTCAACAGAGCGTTGTTGTGAGTGATGTTGTCCGCCATTTCGCGGGTGCGGGTTTCCAGAGTTGATGTAAAAATGTCGTTATAGTCTTTGTTAGGAGACATATTTTTTTCCTTTCTTAAATTAATACATTAATATTTATTTTTCGATATACCCGAGAGCGGCAAAACGCTGCTCCAGTTCCTCTCGCAAAGTCAGGGGTTTGGTTTCCGGTGTGCTTTTGCCGACCACGGCAAAAGCGGCTTCTTTGGAAATTTCGGCCTCTTTGGTTTTGTCTTTGAGAGCGGATTGTATTTGTTGCGACAACAATTTGCTACGAGTTGACTGATTAAGCCAAATCGCCATATCATAGGCCTCGTCCAATCCTTGAGCGGCGCCGTGCGAAAGCAAATGGCAAATGTCGACTATCACGTCCTGATAATAAGGGTGTTTGAGCTCCCCTTGCTCGTCTTTGTCCAAAGCAAAATCAGCAAGCTGTTTCTCGATGATTTTGGCACGCAAAAGATTGTCCAGCGGTTGCAGTGACGCGGATGAGGTCGCGGGGGCGGAGGCGGGATAAACCACTCCGTAGGCCGCGGCCAATTGTTTGACGGCTTCGGCGGGATTGCGGCAAAATTCCTGCTCGAGAGCAATTATGCCCTTGAGCCAATCCTGTGCGCTGGCGATGCCGTTTGCGCAAAGCTCGCTGCGATGTGATTGGAAGGCTTCTTCAAACCACTGACACAAGGCAAGGCGGCTTTGCAATTCGCTGACGGTTTGGGCAAACATATCCTCTCTGATGGTTAGATAACGCCGCCATTTGAGAGGAAGAGCGGCAAACTCGTCGGCAAATTCTTTTTCATAGCTCGACGGAGCCATAAAAAAATCCCCGCTGTCTTGTGGCAGCGAGGACGAAACTGTTTTATCTTCAGTCATTCCATATCCTTTTTTTGTATTGTTTAAGCAATTCGGCAAAAATTTCTTGATGCCGCGTTCGTTCGCGATTGTCTCTTACCTGCTTGAGATAAGCGGGAGAGTAGTCGCTGTAAGCAGCCAAATTATTGGCTTTGAGGCAGCGGTCAATCTCATAACTTGAGGTTGCCCGACTGCCGTCCGGCAGGATTACTTCCGCCGAAAAGTTCTTGGTAAAATAGGTCATTGGGCCGTCCTTTCCTGATTAGAATTATATTTGAGCTGCAACTCAAGGCGCTTGAGGTCGTTTTGCTCTTTTTTAATAGCATAATCGTTGGCTTGCTTTTGGGTTTGCAGCGATATAGCCTGCTCTTGAATGCCGGATACCGGAGCGGGAGCTTCGGGTTGAGCGAACTCAGCGGCGATTTTTTCAAAACAGCTATCCAGCACACTCTCGTACTGTCGCGAATTGGAAAGTCCGGCGACCAAACCGGTCAACATCTGCCGATACAAATCCAACAATAATGGCTGTTTGCTGACCACATCAAACGACTGGTTAATCAGGGTGTTAATCGCGCCGATAATGGAGAGGTTGGTATCAAAGACATCCTTCTCATTATAAGAGGCATCGTTCTCAACCCCCAAAACCAATGAACGCAAGCCATCACGCTTGAGCAAGGCTACGGCCTGCTTTGCCTCGCGGCTGAAACGTTCGGGCTCGGGCAAAAATTCCAACAAATGCTCGGAGGAAAACTGGTTGCAGATAATCTCCGCTTTGAGGCGAAAAATCTCGCTGATAAAACGGTTCATATCATTTTGCCGGTCTTGATTGCGCAAGGTGCCGAAATGCGTTTTTTTGACCACGGCAGTGGCGGTTTCGGCCGTATTGGACGAGCCGCGCATAATATCCGACACTCCGGTGGTTTCGTATATTGCGGCAATGATATCCTGCCGGCGCTGTGCCAAAGCGCTAAGGGCGGTTACATATTGGTCGATGGGCATAAAATCGACAATGTTTTTGATGCCGCCGGCCGATTTCAGACGGTCAAAATCGGAGACGCTTACCAAGGTGACATCTTTGTTGAGGATGGAGGCAAGCTCGGGAAAGGCGTTGTCGTAACAGCCGGAAACCTTGATGGCCTTCATGGTTTTTTCCATCCGCGAGGTGATGCCGTCGAGCTCGTCGAGCAAGGGCTTGAGCTGCAAATAGTCCGGCACCGGCAACAGGGTGTCGTTGGTGGTGGAGGCCAAAAGCGGCTTGGGGATGGGGAAAAATCCGCTTAATGACAGGCCGGATTTTATCACTTTGAGAAAGCGATGCGGAAACTGCCGGCTGAGATACAAAACAGAAGAGGAATTTTTGTCCCAAACCTCAAAAACTTCGACACTTTTGGCCGAAGGATTATCGCAAGATGCACCATAGTCGGCCGTGATATCGCGACCAAACCGCTCAACGGCCTCGCTTAAGGTCATATAAGAACGGATGGCAAACCAACTGCAATCTTCCCAGATGCCTACTTTTTCCGAATCCGCAATGAAATTCAACGGGTCAAGATATTCGGTGTTGACCTGCTCGGCAATTTTGATTTCGCACTCTCTGCCGTCGGCATCTCGGATAATGCCAAAGACGGGTTTGTAACGCTCGATGGCCAAACCCATACCCGAAATGAGAAAATCGTTGCGGGCATATTTTATAACGCTGTCAAAATCAAACTGCTCAAGGTTCCACAAAAGCGCACGCTCCAAAATCCGACAGGCCAAAGTCTGCGCTTTGTCAGAGCTTTTGCTCTTGCGCTCGATGAAGGGCTGCGGACGGCGAAAATACAAAAACGGTTTTAGGGTCTCCACCGAAGACCAAAAAATATTCTGTTTGTCTTTTTTAAGCTCGTTGCGGTAGTATTTGCGAATATTTTTGATGGTTTCGTGATAATCGCGGTAGTTGGTTTCGGCTGCGGTTATTTTGGCAAGCCACTCGCTGGGCTGCAGGGTGGCAAGAGAAGTGTCCGATTGGTCAATCATTGGTGATTACTCCTAAAATTGAATTTTCACGAACGGTCACCACGTCTTTGTCATAGGCGGGCAAGTCGTCAAATATATGAAACAGAACATGATCTCCGGTGCGAACCGAGCTCACTTTGTCACCGGTGCTCAGCACCACACCGGTGTTGCGCGGAGTGCGGCTGTCGTCGATGATAAGCGGAGATGATGCAGGTTCGTCCAGACGGATAAATATCCTGTCGGCTATTGCTTGTATCATGGTTGATATCCTTTGGTTAGCGGTTAAACAAAATCAGCGCGGCAAACTTACCATTTGGAATCGGTTGATAGGGTTTGAAACAGATTCTCAACGGAAGCAGCCTGCGGGTTGGCGGGGCCGGCATCATAAACCGGCTCGGCAAAAGTAAGGGCCAGCGCATCGGCCTTGTCCGGCGAACGTCCGAGGCGCTTTTTTATCAGGTCTTTGCTCTCAAGCTGCAAACGGCCTTTGGCATCGTAGGATTTGTTGACGTTGATGAGCTCGAACAACAAATCTTCATCGGCAATAAGCGAGACTTCCAAGCTGCCTGACAGCCACTCGCGCAGGTTGTCCCACATTTCGGCACGGCGGTTGACATAGCGATCTTCGCGGATGGCGCGGGAGCCAAAATTGACGGCACGCAACAGACGACGAAACCCGCGGGCGACCAAAACATCGTAAACTCCGCCGCCTACCCCGCCGGAATCCAAAAATATCCGCGCCGGCTGCCAATCTTGAATGATGTTTTGGCAATAATCAGCCACACTGACCACGTCTTGTTTTTCCAAAACGATAAAACGCTGACAGCTTCGACCACGGCGAAAACAAAACACCGTTTTATCATCGCCGAAACGCGCCACATCGAGCCCGATTACCAAAGCCGATGAAGACGATGAGGAGATATATTTGGGCTCGAAAGCGCGCCGTATAATATCAGGAGGAATGAGCTGATTGGCACCTTGTTTGCAGGGCAGACCCAACCATATATGCTCGTAATCATCCGGCGAATCACGGCGGCATTTTTCAGCCTGAAGTTTGAGCTCTTCGGGGCAAAAGGGATTGTCATAATAATTGACCTTGACGACTAAGGAGCGCTCGTCGGGATGAGCGGCCAAAAGCTGCCAAAGCGGATCGTCGGGCGCCTCGCGGTTCATTGAAATCCATATCTCGGAGCCGTCTTTGCGGATGGTGGGCGAGAGGATGTCCCACGAACGCTTGGAGATGGTTTGCCCCTCTTCTATCCAAGCGATGTCCACGCCTTCAAGTGATTTGATTTTTTGAGCATCGGTATCGCGCAGACCTTTGAAGATAAACTCACTGCCGGTACTGCGGTTGACGATTTTGTTTTCGAGAATACGATAATCCTTGAGGCGATAGTGCTTGATACGGCTGCAAAGCAAACGATAGACGGAATCTTTGATACTGTCTTGAACCTCGCGCAGACAGGCAATGAGCAATTTTTTCTGACAGCCTTTGATAAGCAAGCTGTCGGCAAAGGCATAGCTCTTGCCGCCGCCGCGTCCGCCGTAAAAAAATTTAATCCGCTTTTTTTGGGTCAAAAGCGGAGCAAATATTTGCGGGATGCGGGCGGTAATAGTACTGTTATCGGTCATGGTTTAAGAACTTTCCTATTTGGTAACAAATTCAACCAAAATTTTTTTCAGCTCATCATTCAACAGGTTTTCGGGAGCATCTTGCCAGTTGGCGGGAAAATTATTTTTTAAGATAAAGTCAGCCTTGTGCAAACGCACGCATTGGTCGACCAAATAAGCCTCGCATTTTTTCTTGGCGCGGCGGATAAGCTCGGCAAACTTGTTGTCTTTTTGATATTCGTCCAAATCGGCCTGCGAAATGCCCAGATAATCACAAAGCCCCGTCAGATGGAGCGGGGCTTGTTCGGAGATTTCGACTATTTCGCCTTTTTTGGCACTGAAGACTTCGGTTTTGTAATTGGCGCGTTCGCAAAAATAACTTTCGATTCGCCGTTCCATATCCTCAACTTTAGAATATTTGACCGGTGTGGCTAAACCCATGGATTGTTCTCCTTTGAGATGATGGCACAAAAAAAGGCGAGGAAGTGTGGCCTTGACCCACTTTCTCACCATAGTGATTTGTTTAACACCGAGCGTCGCTATAGTCAATAGGTTTGGCAAAAAAATTTTTACCACCACATAAAAACTCTGCCAAGTATAGGAATTTCAAGGGCTAAGCTAAAAATTATGTGTGTGGATAAGTAGCCGTTGCGAATCATATTTAACAAATTTAAGATTAAAAAAAGTATGATATAAAGTTTGACAAGATCCATTTTTTACTCCCTAAATGTGCAAGTTGATTATGGTCTAACACAAAAATATTTTTTTGTAAAGGCATAATTTTGATTTTTGATTTTATACAACTTTTAGTTGTAGAGAAATATGATGCCCATAGGGGTTTAAGCCCCGTATTATAAGGGTTTTGCGCTGTGCGGACAGGACTGCAACAGGCGGTCGAGACCGCGGCATAAGTCGGCGCGATAGAGATATGTATAGTGGGAAAATTGGCGTTCGCTGAGGCCGGCGGGCTTGGGCGGCAGGCGCTCTTCCAAGCATATTTGACGCACGATTCCCCAAAATTCGGACGGAACAGCGCGCATATAGCGGCGATAGGCATCAAGAGCATCACTATACATCCGCGATTCGAGAGAAGGTGAGAGGTCGATTCGCTGGTTGAAAATAAAGCCGGAATGCAGATTGGCGCGCTGCAAAATCTGATACTGATATTGAAGACGCAGGCCGCAGTTGAGGCGGTCTTCGGCGCTGAATTTGGAGGCGGGATAATCCAGCCAACCTTTAAGATAGAGTTGCTCCAAAAGTGTTTTTTTGGGGCTGATAAGATTGTTTTGCAGCATCTGCGGGGTTTTGCCGGATTTTTTGGTTCGCTGCGGCGTTGATGGTATTGTTTTTTTCATAAATAGACTCCTTGTTTACAATAACGTTTATTGTGTTATTACAATTTAAATGCAGTAAAAGTCAATGACTAAAAAAATTTTTCACAAAAACTGTTTACAAAGTTGTAAAATACCAATATATTTGGGGAAGTTTATTGATAACGGAGATGTTTTTATGACTGATAAACAGCAGGAAGTACGCGATTTTCTGGAAAATACCGCCAGAGAAAAAGGGTTCAGCCTCAACTCACTATCGCTGCGATTGGGAAAGAATCCGACTTATCTGTTTCATTTTGTGAAAAGACACTCGCCACGGAGGCTTGATGAGCAATCACGGCGCAAACTGGCGCAAATACTGGATGTTGCCGAACAAAAATTGTGTGACTATGCCCTGCCCGACGGCATAATAGGCAGCCCGCTGCCGGCGTCCGGACTTATTCAAGACAAACTGAGCACCATATCGGGACTGTTGGGACTGGGCAAAGACAAAATAAACCTAAAACCGATTGAAGTTATTGATATGGAGGGGCAGGCCAAAGGCGGATTTGCCAAACTGCGCGGCAATGTTACAGCCGTGGAATATTTGGCGCCGGAGGTACTGGCAATGTATGGCATAAACAACCCCGACAATGTAAAAATCCTTAAAAATGTGGGCGATGCGATGGCGCCAACCATTGGCGCCGGCGATATGGTATGGCTGGATATGTCGTATAATACGGCGTCGGACGGCATTTATCTTATCGGGACACAAAATAATGCATTGTTGCGGCGGCTGCAAGTTAATCCGTTTAATAACTCGCTGGAGGTCAGCGCCGACAATCCGACTTATAAGTCGTTTGGGCTTGACAATGCCGACAATGTTGAGATTATAGGCAAGGTGATTTGGACCATGCGCAAGATGTGAGCCGGTACTAAGCGGCGTGCGGCAATGTGTCGAGGGGTATTTGATTGACGGTTATCCACATTTAGTGTAAAAAAACATTATTTTTATTGAATATTTATATCATTGTTGGTTTTATTGTGTATATACATTAAGGAAATACAGCAATGAACAATAAAAACATCAATAAAACTCTCAATAAACTGTTTAATGACTTTGCCGCGAATCGATTCGTGGATGAAGGGACTTGGCCGCGGCGGGTGAATTTGGTTTTGGCTTTTGCCGATTATGTGGAGCAAATCAACAAAAAGCAGATGCGCAAATTTGCCCCCAAAGGTGCTAAAATAAGTCTGAAGGCGCTAAAAAGAGCGGCCGATGAGGGGATTAATCGGTGGTTGGAAGATAATGCCAAAACTTTATTGACCGGCGGTTAATGCTATAGTTCGGTTGCAAGAGACAAGTGCCCCACACGGAGAGCATCTGGATGATGAAGGTGTCCGGCGCTAAGAGGAAAGCGAACGACATTTGAAACCGACACAAAGAGACAAGCGGTAAAAAAAGAAACGACTAAAAGCTCCACATCAGGCAAAATGAAATAGTCAAAACAAAGGCGGCACAGAAGCGAATCGCATTACCCACCGCCTTAATAAAAGTGGCCCAGCTGTCCATCTCGACACCGCCGCGCTTATAGACCTTGGCAAACGACACCGTATAGACCGAGGCCCAAATTCCGGCGCCAATGTAAAAATATGACAGCTTCAAAAACTCATAAATATCCTGCACCTGAAATTTTGACATTGCAGCAAAGGCCGCAGCTATTCCGGTCAACACCATCGGATGAAACAACAATCCGGTGGTAAAAATTGCCATAATTCCCTTAAACATCGTAAACCTAGCTCACCCACACCTTGCGCGTTAAATAACGGCTACCTTTTTGCTGCTGATAAAGCGGCCACTCAACGCGGCTCGACGGTTTTATCACAGTCAAATTGGGCAGCGCTTTGCCAACTTGAGTAAACAGCGCCATAGTTCCTCGGCTTTTAATTCGCAGATTGGTGCTCCTGCTCCAATCAAAAGGCTTTTCAAGATTTTGACGCATATTCCTTACTCCTTTTTAATTAGAATATGCTTATTATTCTAACGGCAAAAAGTAAATATTTTCTTAAAAGAACTCAGCATTTAACCGATGGTTACTGCAGGGATGCGTTCAATTTCTCGATTTGGTTCCACAAGCGCACGCCGCAGTCTTGCACCAGCGCATTGTCGTTGCCGCAAACCCAAACGCGGATTTTGGGCTCGGTACCCGAGGGATGAATAACCACCCGCCCGCGGCCTTGCATTTTGGCGCTGAGCTCCGCAACCAGCGAGGTTAAATCAGGATGAGCAGCTACTTGCTTTACCATATCTTTGGTAGCCACGGTGTAGTTTTTGTAAAACAGATAATCATCGGCAAACAGCGGAAATATCGTCGAGACTTTTTGGCCGGTTGCGGCAATTCCTTTCAGTACCTGCAATGCCGTCATCATCGCATCGCCCGAGCGCGCATAGTCCAACAGCACAATATGGCCGGACTCCTCGCCGCCAATCATTCCGCCATGCTCGCGCAAGGCCTGAATAACATAGCGCTCGCCCACGCCGGTCGAATAATATTCCAGCCCCAAGTTTTGGGTGATGAACCGCTCTAATGCGGTATTGGACAGCTTGGTCGAAGCAAAGGCGCGGCCGCGGTTGATGCCGTTATACTCCAAATTTTGTGCCAAAAAGGCCATAAGCTGCTCGCTTTTTATTACATTGCCGGCATCATCGCAGATTTTTATCCTATCACCATCGCCATCCACCGCAATGCCGACATCGGCCTTGGTTTCTTTTACTGCCTGCTGCATTGCCTCAATATGCTGCGAACCGCACTCGCGGTTGATGTTTTCGCCATTAGGGGCAACGCCCAATTTTATAACTTCGGCACCCAAATTTTCCAACACCTCCGGTAAGATATTCCAAAAACAGCCGTTGGCGCAATCGGCCACGATTTTTAAGCCCTGCAGCGCTTTTTGGCCGTCATACATATCATAGGCAATTTGCATATATTTTTCACGGATGGTGGCATCTTCGCTCACACGACCCAATCGGTTTTTATCAAAGGTGAAACTGTTTTGTTCAATCAGTGCCTCAATCTCGGCGGTTACTTCATCAGCAAACTTGTCGCCGCTGCAGGTGATTAGTTTGATGCCGTTGTCTTGATAAGGGTTGTGCGATGCCGTAATCATCACTGCCATATCCACACCCAAACGGTCGGCAAAAGTGGTGACCGCAGGTGTAGGCAACACACCCAGCCTTATTACGTCTACTCCTTGTGATGTAAAACCGGCAATCAGGGCAGCCTCCAACATATCACAAGACAGGCGGGTATCCTTGGCAATGGCAACCTTGTGCCGCTCGGTGCACACTTTTTTGCTCAAAGCGCAGGCCATTTTATAAGCAAATTCCGCCGTCATCGGAAATTCATTGGCTACTCCTCTGACGCCGTCCGTACCAAACCATTTGTTTTTTGACATAGCATTTTCCTTACAAAATTGTTCTTGATAGGCTTGAGTGTAAAACATTTGCAGCAAAACAAAAGCAAAATATAACTGTTTTGCGCAAGGTTATGATAAAAAAATCTTCTACCGCGGCAATTGGACGAACATACCATTATCAGGCTGCTGGAAAAAGCTGCTCGATAACCCATTTTTTGAGACTGACGTTGTCGGCCTTACCGGTAGCAAACAGCGGAATATTCTCCTTGTACATAAAACGAGCGGGAATATAGAGCTCGGACAAGCCCTCGCGCTTGAGAGTTTCGGCAAAGCGGTCGCGGGAAATATCAGGATAATTGGCCACAAGCACAATTTGCTCGCCCTTGCTGGGATGCGGCACTGCTACCACTCCGCAGCGAAAACCCTCTTCCTGCCATGTGCGGCGCGCCACATTTTCGATGGCCAGCAAAGATACCATCTCGCCGCCGATTTTGGCAAAGCGCTTAATGCGGTCGATGATTTTGACAAAGCCGAGCTCGTCCACCTCGACCACATCGCCGGTGTGATACCAGCCGTCCGGCAGCGGCTCGAGCACTCCGGGATTTGAGGGAAGCATATAGCCTTTCATTACATTGGGGCCTTTGACCACCAGTTCGCCGCCCTGCTCTACTCCGGCAATCTTCTCAATACGATATTCAATTCCGGGGACAATGCGACCCAAGGTGCCGAATTTGTTGAATAACAGCGAATTGCCGCAAATAAAAGGCGAACACTCGGAAGTGCCGTAGCCCTCGAGCAAGCGGCAGCCCAAATTTTCGGAGACCAGCCGGCGGGTGTCGTCTTTGACAGCTTCGGCGCCGGCATAGCAATAACGCATATGCCGAAAATCATAGGGGTGCGAAATTTTAGCATAGGCCTTGTAAAACGTGTCGGTGCCAACCATAATGGTGGCGCGGAGCTCATAGAGCAGCTCGGTTATGCTGCGATAGAGCAACGGCGAGGGATAGACAAACACTTTGGCCCCCGAAAGCAACGGAAAAATCGTGCCGATGGTCAGGCCGAAAGAGTGAAACATCGGCAAAGAATTAAACATCAAATCTTTAATCGTGAGGTGCAAAACACCGCTTACCTGCATAACATTGGAGATTATGTTGTTGTGCGACAACACGACAGCTTTGGGCAGACCTTCCGAACCGGAGGTAAACAACACCACCGCAGCATCGGTGCTTTTTTGTTTGACCGGCAGGCGGCGGGTTTTGTAATACCAAAAGGCACGGATTTTGTCTTTGAGGGTGACCAAGGAGTGCAACTCTTCCAGATAGCGGATGGTAATGCCGGCGGCGCTCAAGCGGTCGATAATGTTATCCAGCTTGTTTTTGGCGACAAAAGCGCGCGAAGAGATAACGGTTTTAACTCCGGCGGTTTGGCACATACTCAATACCACGCCCTCGCCTTGGGTAAAGTTGAGCATAACCGGTGTGCGATGATAGGCCGAAAGCCCGAAGATGCTGATGGCATTACCGGTGCTGTTGGGCAAGATGATGCCGATGTTTTCTTTTGTCTTGGAAAAATCTTTGATTTGGTGTCCCAAAATATAGGAGCGGTAGAGAATGTCACGATAGCTCAAAGGAGAACGCGCGGCATCTTCCAACACGCGGCGATAAGAAAAAAGCCCGCTTTTGCCATAGATTTTGGATGTGTTTATCAAGGCCTGAAACAAGGTGAGATTACCCTTATAATCGGCAGCAAAACGCATATTGTTCATCAAACGATAGGTTAAATCCTTGAGGTAGTCGCGGTTTTTACGCAGGCGAGCATCAATTTTGATGGTTTGCGGACGGCCGACCTTGACGGTAATTTTGGGAAACAGACGATGCGGCATATTGCCGTCGGTCTCCGAAAAAACGCTGTACTGCGCGCCGCTTATCCATATCGGAATCAGCGGGGTATCGGTTTTGTCGGCGATAATCGCCGGAATCTCGTATATTTTCATAATATCGCCGGTATCGGTCATCATACCTTCGGGAAACATTACAAAATATTGGTTGGAGCGCAGGCCGGCAATTACTCTTTTGGCATCAAGCGCGTCAATATAATTATAAACCTTGCGGCGGGAAAAGGTCATAAAAAAGCGCAGCCAAGAATTGCGCCACAATTTAGAATGCAGCAAAAATATCGGTTCTTTCGGCAAAAAGGCATACAAAATAACCGCATCAAGCCACGAGACGTGGTTGCAAATAAAGATGCCGCGTACGGGGAGTTTGTCAGGAGAAACGGTGAACTCAACCCGAACTTGAATCAATTTTAAGAAAAAACGCAAGGCTGTGCGCATAAAATTCCGCATTAAAACGACCTCCAAAACTATAGTGCAGTATCAGGCTACAGAAAAAAAATGAGATAGCATTTAACTTTTTTAATGCTGTGTCAACATCTTGTTTTTGCAATATTTTATCATATAATAACCGTTAAAAACATTATTTTGGTTGCAAATGAAACGTCAAGAGATTATGCTAAGAGAAAAAAAACATCCTCAAGGAGAGAACAAAATATGGACGAGATAATCTGTCGGAGGTGTCAAAGCACCGATTTGCGTAAAAACGGACTGGTTTTCGGACGGCAACGCTATAAATGCAAAAAGTGCGGCTATCAATTTACCAAAACTTCACCGCATGGCAAGTCTGCCAAAGATAAAAATGCGGCAGTTGCTTTGTGCCGGCTCGGAGTGTCGCAAAATCAGACGGCCAAAATTTTGGGAGTTACCCCGCCGAGTGTGGCACGCTGGCTGGAGGATGGCGAGGCCGGAGGAAAAGAAGAACGCGGCAAGGCAAATGTGAAAAAAATTGAGGAGACCAATCTGCGCGGCTATATCAAACAACTTTATTTGGAAAACAAAGAAAATTTTTGGATTGTGCAAAATAACTTCAAAAGCGGCTATGAGGTGGATATTTTGATAAAAAACCGACATAAGCATCCGCAAAACCGCAAACTGATGGTGTGCGCGTTCGGTGATTCGATTTTACAAGGAGTGGTGCATGATGCCAAAACCAATCGCTATTTGTTGCTGAAAGAAAATTTTTTGGCGTTGTCTGGAGCCAAACTCAATGTGAACTGGAAAAATTATGCCCGTCACGGAGCGCTGATTACCTCCGGTGAGGCCGAGATGCGCAAGCATTTGGATTATGTGAAAGCCAGCGATTATATTTTCTTTTCGTTTGGAGGCAACGACTGCAATATGAACTGGGACGAAGTGGCGGAAAATCCTTATAGGCCGCACCAACCTTTTGTTCAGCTGCCGGAATTTCATCAAAGATATGTTAACCTGATTCATTTGGCGCAAGAAAAAGGCAAAACGCCGATTTTGTTCTCGCTGCCGCCGGTGGACTCAGAGGTGTTTTTTGCGCAGGTGAGCAAGTATCGCAACGCTGACAACATTCTACGCTTTTTGTATGGTGATATTCACAACATTTATCAATGGCACAGTATGTATAATATGGAGATTTTTAAGATTGCCAATGAGACTAATGTGCCGATTGTGGACATTACCACCTATTTTTTGGCCAAAATCAATTATCGGGATTTTTTGTGCGACGACGGCGTGCACCCCAATGAAAAAGGACATCAACTGATTGCCGAAGCGCTCAAGCGATTTTATGAACAATATTTCTGCTAAAAATCAAGGTTAGTCAGTTTGGCGGCGTTTGGATGATGATGGGTGCCGTTTGCGCCAATGGTTGAAGATATAGACGCCTATCAAAATCAAATAAAGCAAGCTCAAGGCAGCAAAACTCCAATATTTTACCTGTCGGTCGTTCCACTCGCGGGTGATTTGATTAACATTGAGCGCACTGCCGGCAATACTGAACCGGACTTGAGGGGTTTGGTGCAAGATGGCAATGCCGATTTGATAATCTGGATTGAGAAAATCGAAAGTTATCACTATGTCATTGTTATATTCCTGCAGCTTGGCGGTCAAGTCGGGAGTGGTGAGCGATTTGTCCAAAGTGTAGTGCAGCATACGGGCTTGTTCGGGCACCACTACGCGGATGGGATTGTGCCCGATTTTGGAAACATCGGCGCCGGAAAGCGCGGCAGCACCCTTGTTTTGCAGGATGATTTTGGTTTGATAGACGTCATCATATTTTTTGCCGCGGATTTTGAGCTCGTAGGCATTGTCGTTGCGCGAAGATATAATGTTGACCGTTTCGGAAAAATATTTGAGAATGGGACGGCTGATATAAAACTGATACCAGCCGATGACTATCGCGGAGACAGCCAACAAAAAAGCACAGGTTTTGCTGGTAAGAAAATCCCACAGCGCGGTAATGGTCTTTTTCAGATCGGTGTTGTTGTGTTTGAACAGACGCATAAATATTCATCCTTTATAAAACATCAGTGGCCGGATGAAAAAAATATAATAACATTAATAAAAAAATAAATGCCCAAGACACAACAGCTTGAGCATTTATTTTAAGATTTCAGCTTAAAATTTTTAAGCGTTCTCAAAGGCCTTGGCCTGCTTTTTAGCTTCGTCATCGCTGCGGGCAACATTTACCAAAATGGTTTGGCTGACCGAAGGATGCAGATTGAGGCGAACTTTGTAAACACCCAAATCTTTAATCGCCTTCTCCAAGAAAATTTGACGACGCTCAATCGAGTGGCCGGCGGCAACAATCGCGGCAGCAATGTCGCGGATGGTAACCGAACCGTACAACTGACCGGTCTCGGCGGCCTGACGAATCAAAACCGTTGAATAACCATTCAAAGCCTTGGCCAGCTTGGTGGCCTCGTCAAACAATGCCTGATTGCGAGCCTCCAACTCAGCCTTGCGCTGCTCATAAACAGCCAAATTGGCCTCGGTGGCACGCAAAGCCTTCTTTTGAGGCAGCAGGTAGTTGCGGGCGTAACCGTTCTTAACGTTTACTTTGTCGCCCATTTTGCCCAATTTTTCAACGTGTTCAAGCAAGATAACTTCCATATTCTTTACTCCTTAAAACTACATTGCAACATAAGGCAACAAGGCCAAATAGCGAGCTCTCTTAATGGCACGAGCCAACTCTCTTTGTTTCTTGGCCGAAACAGAGGTGATGCGGCTGGGAATGATTTTGCCTTTTTCCGAGATGTAACGCGACAACAGCTTTACATCCTTGTAGTCAATCTTCAACCCGTCTTCGCCGGAGAAAGGGCAGCTCTTCTTTCTTCTGAAAAATACCTGTTTAGCCATAATTATTCTCCCTCTTGTTGGTTGGCAGCAGCCGATACATCTTCAGAATCGGCAGCCGAGGTTTCAGAAAACTCGTCAACTTTGACAGTCATATAACGGATGATGTCTTCGTTAACCCGCATAACGCGCTCATACTCAGCAACGGCGGTGGCCGGAGCCTCGATATTGAGGAGAACATAATGACCTTTGCGGTTCTTTTTGATGCGATAAGCAAGGTTCTTCAAACCCCAATTATCAACACGGACAACCTCGCCGCCCTGCCTGGTGACAACATCTTTGAGACTGTCAACCAGCGAGCTTACCTGAGAGGTGCCCAAATCTTGACGTGCAATCAACACGCTTTCGTATTTATTCATTTTTAATATTAACTCCTTATGGATTTCTCAACAGTGCGCTTTGCAGCGCGGTTATTGTATAGCCGTAGGAATTTAAGCCTATGGCAAGGACGATGGGTGGTATAACAAAAAAATATTGATTTGGCAAGTGTTTTTTTCAATGTTGCTGTCGCAAAATAGAAATGACCTATAATAATGCTTACATCAACTATGATTTAACAGCGAGCAGTAACTTCTTCGGCAACTTATGCAGAAACCTTAAAATCCAAACAATACCGGCATTCTCTCCTCAAGCAAAAGGCAGGGTTGAACGCTCTAACCGAACACATCAGGATAGATTAATTCCAAAGTTAAGAATTAACAAAATAACAACCAACGATAGTGCCAATAAGTATCTTTACAACTATTACCTGCCTAATCATAACAAAAAATTTGCTCTGCCAATTCAAGAGGATACTCATAGAAAACTTCCAGATAAAGCAAAGTTAGATGACTTTGCTTACGAAATAACCGAACAGAAAGTTGCCAAAGTCGCATTTCTACTTTGGAAGAACATCAATAAGTTAGGTGTATGTGGAGTTTTGATTTTTCTGCTAATACTTTCTGTTAATAGATTTAGACAAATAAAATTGTAAATTCTATTTTACAAAAACCTCATTTCCGTGGATTTTGTTAATTCAAATTTACAAAAACGCAAAAAATGAAAAATTGTAAATCTTATTTAACAAAAAATATGCGATGGTTTTTATATGGAAAAAGGAAATATACACTTGAAAAATTGATAAAACTGTCATAGTCTGCTTGTATGTTTGATAAGGAAAAAGAAATATGAATAGCGAAGAATTTAGTATTGATGCGTTAAAAAATGCCTTGGCAACCTTAAAAAGTTGTTGGGAAGTTTATAACCAGAAGAAAGATGATACCTCAATCGCTGATATTGTGGCTGATTCTTGCGTTAAGCGTTTTGAATATACAATGGAAACTTCGCTGAAATTAATGCGTAAATACCTCAAATTGGCTTATGCTAAAGATGATAAGGAGTTGACAGTCAATAACATCTTTCGTCTTATGGCTGGTTATGATATGATTGAAGATTGGGAAAATTGGAAACTTTATTATGCCAAACGTAATGACACTTCGCACGAATATAATATTGAAAAAGCAAGAGAATTATTGAAAATTATCCCTCAATTCATCGCTGATACAGAGTTTTTGGTGAATAGTTTTGATAAAGCCGTTGCTGGAGCTTGAAAAATGATAAAGGGTGTTTCAGAGACCGAAGAAAACATCGTTAAGTCAATTTTGAAGCCATATTCAGCGACTTATACCTTTTACTTTTACGGTTCTCGGGTGAAAGGGAAATATTCCAAGGTTTCAGACTTAGATATACTGATTAAAGGCGATGCTGAAATGCCTTTAAGTGATGTGGAATACTTAAAACAGCAGTTTGATGCGAGTTCATTGCCGTATATTGTCAATTTCAGCGACTACCATAAAATTGATGAGAGTTTTTATAAACGAATTGAAAAAGACTTGGTTTTGGTGTTTTAATTGATTTTATATATCGATTGCCTTCGTTTTCCTGAGTTTTGAGTGCAGAAATCAATTTTTTATGATAAATGATGCATAAAACAGCACCCCCGCATTGTATGACGAAAAAATAATATTAGGATATTTTTTCACTTAAAGTATTGACTTTTAGAGAAAAGTAATATAGATTATAATATATTCTTTGTAAAAATTTAACACAGAAAGGGCTAAAATGTTAGTCGAGTTCAAATTTAGCAACTTTTTAAGCTTTAAAGAAAATGTGACTTTCTCAATGGAACCATTATCACAAAATGGTTCAAACCCAAATACAATTGATACGAACTTAAAAAAAATTCCGCAATTGTATAGAACTGCTGGTGTTTTCGGCGCTAATGCTTCTGGTAAAACCAATTTTATCAAGGCAATGGCTTTTCTTTTATACGCTGTTCAAGAAAGCTATAAAAATGGCGTTGATGATAAATTTCCAGAAATTGAGTATTTGTTAGGAGACCGTAAAGACCGCCCTTCGACTTTTGAAATTAAGTTTATTGTTAATGAGCGACTTTATGAATATAAAATCGTTATGTTTGATAATAGAATTGATGCAGAAAGTTTATACTATTACCCCATAGCACAAAATTCCTCAGCAAGAGCCAATCGTGTGTTTGAAAGAAAATACGATGGACAAGGAAAATATGTATTTGAAAAAATGTCTGGTATCTTGCAAAGTTGGTCTGATGAAACGATTGCAACCAGATTATTTTTATCAGAAATAGTCAATAACAGAAAATGCCAAGTAAAAGAAATTCAAGAAGTATATGAATGGCTGACTAAAACACTTTTGGTTATGGATAGAAAAGTATTATCCTCAGTATTTTCACTGGATCAGATTGCTGTCGGTGAAGGTAAAGAGATAATTAGCTTGCTGAAAAAAGCTGATTTAGGCTTGGAAGATATTAAAGTAGAGAAAATGTCAGCCGAAGATTACATAAAATACATGCAAGCACATAATAAAACTTTATCTCCAAAAGCAATTCAACAGTTAACATCTGGACAAGTAGTTTTGTTAAATGCTAAGAGTTATCACAAAACAGAAAATGGCTCATTATGTGAGTTTGATTATGAAAAAATGGAATCAGCAGGTACACAATCCTTTTTATCATTGGTTGGTCCGTTCTTAAATGCCATTAAACAAGGGCAAGTTATTTTGGTTGATGAATTGGATGTAACATTACACCCTTATTTAGTGAAGTATTTTGTAGAAATGTTTAACGATAAAAACATAAATGATAAAAATGCTCAATTAATATTTACTTCGCACGCTCATTATTTGATGGATGGGGAACATCTTTCGAGAGACCAGATATGGCTGACAAGTAAAGAGCTTAATAAAGGTTTTTATTCCGATTTATATTCATTAAGCGACTTTAAACAATTAACCAGAAAAAATGCTACATTCCAAGATGCATATTTAGATGGTATTTATGGTGCTGTTCCGATTGTGGAGAAATTATAATGGCACGCAGACAAAATACTAAAATTCAAGCTCGCCTTCCATATAAATTGTATTACTTTGTATGTGAAGATGAAAAATCCATGCCTTATTACTTAAAAGGTTTAAAACAAAAATATGATGGCAAGATTGTTATAAAATACAAAACATCACACGGAAAGAATGCCTTATCAGTACAAAAAGAAGCAAAAAAACTACAAGCTCAGATTAAAAATACTGGTGCATATGCAAATGGCTATAAGGTTGTGGTATGCTTTGATAAAGACAATAATAAAATCGAGGATATTTCTGAAATTATCTCTAAAAATGAAAAGTCAGAGGTTATGGCAACGATATATAACAATCCTTGCTATGAATATTGGTTGTTATTGCATATTAAGCCAACTGCACAAGGTTTTACCAGTTCAGAGCAATGTTGCCGTGAAACGATGAAAGAAATCAATACGCATTATAATCAGAACTTTGTTGATTTGGATAAATTCAAAAGTGCCGAAAATATTTTCAATATTGTGGGCGCTGATTTACCAAAAGCTATTCAAAATGCCAAGTCGTTGAAGTTAAAGGACTATAATAGCACATATACCAATGCCTATATCATTTTCGAAAAACTTATTGATGAAGCAAATAAATAATATCATTTGCCTTCGTTTTCCTGAGTTTTGAGTGCAGAAATCAATTTTTTATGATAAATGATGCACAAAACAGCACCACCGCATTGTATGACGAAAAAACGCAAGGCAAATAATAGTTTCATTTTTTAGCGATAATAGTTTCATTTTTGCAACTATTATCTTGATTCCGTGAAATTGTCTTAAAAAAATAGATTTCATTAACGCAAAATTAACTATTTAAAATTTTTTGCTTCTTCTTAACACTTTATAAAGTAAATTTTCCTTAAAATATAAATAGTTAATTAACTATTTATTAAGGATTTGTTATGGCAAAAGCATCAAAAAACGAGTCTAAGACCTCGTATCAAGAAGAGTTATGGAATGCTGCAGATAAATTAAGGGCACAATCAAGTTTAAAAACCAATGAATTTTCAACCCCTGTTTTGGGCTTGATTTTCTTGAAATATGCAGACTATCGTTTTGCAGATGCTATAAAGAAATTACCACCGCAAAGTGGAAGAAGTGCAGTCAGCTTAAAAGACCGTGTACAAGAACTTGGTGTGTTGTTTATGCCAGAACAAGCCAGATATGATTATTTATTATCACGTCCAGAAAGTGAAAATATTGCCAAAGCTGTTAATGATGCGATGAGCTTGGTTGAACAACAAAACAAAATCCTTGAAGGGGTTTTGCCGAAGAATTATCAACGCTTAGGTAATTCATTGTTGCGTGATTTATTAAAACAATTTAATGCCATACAAATGGATAAAATTCAAGGTGATGCCTTTGGTAAGATTTATGAATATTTTTTGGGAAAGTTTGCCAGTGCTGAAGGTCAGCGTGGTGGTGAGTTCTTTACGCCAACATCATTGGTACGCTTGATTGTTGAGATATTAAAGCCAATCAAAGGCAATGTATATGATCCAGCTTGTGGTAGTGGTGGTATGTTTGTTCAATCAAGCGAATTTATTAAACGCACAATCCAAGACAAAGAACCCAATGATTTGATTCGCATCTTCGGACAAGAAAAGACCGAAGAAACATCAAAACTGTGCAAGATGAACTTAGCTGTCCATTGTTTAGAAGGTGAAATAGCCACTTGCAACTCAATGGAAGTCGATAAATTTAATAGCATTGGTAAAATGGACTTTGTAATGGCAAATCCACCGTTTAACGTATCTGGGGTTGATAAAGAAAAAATCAAAAATGATAAACGTTATGCGTTGGGATTACCTAAAGTCGATAATGCAAATTATTTATGGATTCAATGCTTTTATTCTGCCTTATCAAAAACTGGGCGAGCTGGGTTTGTTATGCCAAATTCCGCAAGTGATGCTAGACAAAGCGAACAAATAATCAGAGAGAAGATTATTAAAGCAAATGCTGTTGATGTGATGGTGTCCGTTGGTTCAAATATGTTTCATAACGTGACCTTGCCTTGCACATTATGGTTTTTAGATAAAGGTAAAAAAGATACCGAGCGCAAAGATAAAGTGTTGTTCTTAGACGTAAGGGATATTTATACACAAATTGACCGTGCTCACCGTGAATTTACCGAAGAACAAATTGAATTTATAACCAATATTGTCAAATTGTATCGTGACGAAAAACTTTGTTTTGATTTTGGTAGTAAAGCTAAAATAAAACAATATTTCCCAGATATGAAATACAAAGATGTTAAAGGTTTATGTAAAGTTGCAACGCTTGAAGAAATCGAAAAGCAAGGATGGAGCTTAAATTCTGGTCGTTATGTTGGTGTCGCTGATAATGCCGAAGAAGATTATGTTTTTGAAGATAAACTTAAAGAACTTAATGCAGGGCTGGAAAAATTGAATAATGAAGCTCACGGATTAGAAACGAAAATTGCTCTTAATGTGAAAGAGTTGTTAGGAGCATAAAAATGAAACTTGACGATTTTTGTTATATAAATCCGACTGAAAAGCTAGAAAGAAATCAACTGTATGATTTTGTGGAAATGGCAGATCTAATACCAGGCAATCGTTATGTGCACGCAAAAACTAAAGAGATATTTAATGGTAGCTACTCAAAGTTTACAAATAAAGATGTTTTGATGGCTAAAATTACACCTTGTTTGGAAAATGGAAAAATATCTCAATATATAGGGGATAATAAAGCTTTTGGTTCAACTGAGTTTAATATATTTAGAGCCAAAGAAGGTACATCCGATCCAGATTTTTTATATTATCTGATAAGTTCAGATTATGTGAAAGATATTGCTGTTAAAAGTATGACAGGTGCTTGTGGACGTCAGCGAGCAAATACTGATGAAATCAAACAGATAGAAGTTAATAATATCCACATAGATATACAACGCAAAATCGCCAAAATTCTTTCGAACTATGATGATTTGATTGATAATAACAACAAGCGCATCAAAATTTTGGAAGATATGGCTCAAAAAATTTATAAGGAATGGTTTGTTGACTTCAAATATCCAGGACACGAAACCGCTACATTCAAAGATACCGAACTTGGTAAAATTCCAAGCGATTGGGATGTAAAAACATTGAATCAATGCTCAAAACTATTTGATAATCAAAGAAAACCATTATCTTCATTGCAACGCAGTAATATGAAAGGTGTATATCCGTATTATGGAGCTGCAAAGATATTGGATTATATCAACGATTATATATTCGAAGGTAAATATCTCTTATTGGCAGAAGATGGGAGTGTCATAACCGAAGAAGGATATCCTGTCTTGCAATTTGTTAATGGTAAATTTTGGGCAAATAATCATACCCATATCATTCAAGGTATAAAAAATATTTCAACAGAATTCCTTTATTTATCGTTGGCAAAATATAGTATTATAAGGTGCATAACAGGAGCAGCGCAGCCTAAAATTAATCAAGAAAATTTAAATAGAATTGAATTAATTATACCTAATGATAATATTTTAATTAGATTTAATAACTTAATTTCACCTATATTTGATGAAATATTTCTAATAGAACAAAAACAAAAAATATTAAAACAAACTCGAGATTTATTATTACCTCGTTTGATGTCAAGTGAGATTGATATTGACAAGCTGGAAATTGTGTAGCTATATTTGAATAAATTAATAAAGGTTTTAAATATGGCAAATGGACTAAATGAAATACCAATGGAAATTGCGGCTTTGGACAGGATTATTGACCAAGGTTATGAAGCTGTTGATTGTGGTATTGAAACTTTTGGTGAAAATGCAACTTTAGGGCGCAAAACCCCCGAAGATGTTGTTCTTCTCGATAGATTAAAGCAAAAAGTTATTAATTTAAATCCAGAACTACCGATTGAAGCTATTGATGATGCCTTAAATACGTTATTGCAAAGTAAAGCCAATTTAACCTTAGTTGATGCCAATAAATTTTACTATAATCTACTTAAAAATGGTGTTGATGCTACTTTCAAAGATGAATATGGCATAGAAAAAGAAGATAAAGTCAAAATAATTGATTGGCAAAACCCAGAAAATAACGACTTTTTAATAACCAGACAATTTAAAATTTCTGGTGAAATGTATAATTGCAGAGCTGATATGGTTTTGTTTGTTAATGGCTTGCCTTTGGTATTCATTGAACTTAAAGCAAGTCATAAACATCTTGAAAATGCTTACAATGACAATATCAAACACTATTTAGATGCTATACCACAAGCATTTTATTACAATGCGTTTATCGTTATATCAAATGGAACAGAAACCAAAATAGGTTCAATAACTTCGCCATTAGAACACTTCTCTGATTGGAAAAAAATCAATGATGAAGGTGAAGCTGGTGTTATATCGTTAGATACTGTGATTAAAGGTGTGTTTGATAAAAATAATTTGTTGGATATTATCGAAAACTTTATCTTATATCAAAAAACAACAAAAGGTTTGATTAAAATTGTTGGTAAAAATCACCAGTTTTTAGGTGTAAATAGAGCTTTTCGCAAAATTGATAATGAAGAAGTCCGCAAAACAAAGAAGCTTGGTGTATTTTGGCATACTCAAGGTAGTGGTAAAAGCTTTTCTATGGTCTTTTTAGCTCAAAAAGTGTTGCGTAAAATCGAAGGCAACTGGACATTTTTAATTGTGACTGACCGTGATGACTTGGACACGCAAATATACAATAACTTTGTCGATACTGGAGCTGTTACCGAAGATAATGTCAGAGCCAGCAGTAAAAACAATTTGAAGAAGTTGTTATCCGAAGACCACCGTTATGTATTTACGATGATTCAAAAGTTCCAAGGTGCTGAAAAAATATCAGACAGAAGCGATATTATTGTCTTTACTGATGAAGCACATCGTTCACAATATAACAAATTAGCTATGGATATGCGAAAAGCATTACCTAACGCTTGTTTCTTAGCTTTTACTGGCACACCGTTAATTCGTGGTGATGAAAAAACAAAAGAAGTTTTTGGGGATTACACAAGTATTTATAATTTTGAACAGTCTATTTTAGATAAAGCGACCGTAAAACTTTATTATGAAAACAGACGACCAGACCTTCAAATTGTCAACCCGAAAATGGAAGAAGAAATACAAGCGATTATTGATGAAGCAGAACTAACAGAAGAACAAGAAGAACGTTTTGCCGATAAATACGCTAATATGTATCAAGCAATCACTCGTGATGACCGTCTTGATAAGGTTGCACAAGATATTGTTACACATTTTATGGGACGTGGCTATATGGGAAAAGCAATGTATGTTGCTATTGACAAACCAACTGCTGTTAGAATGTGTGATAAAGTGCAATATTTTTGGAAGGAACACATTAAAGAGCTTGAAAATGAATTGAAGTCCGCAACTGGTGAACAACGTCAATATCTGCAAAATAAAATAAATTATATGAAAGAAACAGACATGACCGTTGTTGTATCAGCTTCGCAAAATGAATTTGAATATTGTAAGAAACGCGGAGCTGATATTGCACCTTACCGTTTACGCATCAATAAAGAAGGTATTAAAAATATCGAAAATCGTTTTAAGGACGCTGATGATCCGTTGCGAATTGTATTTGTATGCTCAATGTGGATTACTGGTTTTGATGCTCAATGTGTTTCAACAATGTATTTAGACAAGATTTTAAAAGACCATACCTTGATGCAAACCATCGCCAGAGCTAACCGTGTCGCTAAAGGTAAAAACAATGGTATAATTGTTGACTATATAGGTATTTTTAATGCACTGCAAAAAGCGTTGGCAGTTTATGGTAATGTATCAGTTGGAGATACAGAAATTAATGATAATCCAGCTATTGAAAAAGCCGAACTTGTGCGTTTGTTAGATATGTCATATAGACGTATGCAAGAATTCTGCCAGTTGAAGAAAATTGATGTGGAAGTCATTATAAATGAAAAAGACACTTTTAAGAAAATTGCTTATTGTGATGATGCTGTTGAGAAAATATTAGAAAATGAAAAAGTAAGAGCAGATTTTCAAAACAATGTAGCAGAATTAAAGAAGTTGTTAAAAGCTGTTTTACCAGATGTTGCTGCAGAACAATATATAGAGCAAGTTCTGGTTGTTTCTGTTATATCCGCAAAAATTAACTCTAAAATATCACCAAAAATATCTGATGAAGATATTGAGCTATTGGCAGATAAAGTTCGTGAAGTGTTAAATAAATCAATCAAAGTCGCTGATTATCAGATAGAAGAAAAGAATGGTTTTGATTTAACCAAAGTTGATTTTGATTTGCTGAGAAAACGTTTTGCCGAAGGAAAGCGAAAGACCGTTATTGAACAGATCAAAGCAGGTATTCAAGCTCGAATTATGGATATGGCTAAGTTGAATAAAAATCGTCTTGAATTTATGAAAAAATACCAAGAGTTGCTTGATACATATAATAGCCAAGATGCCAACCTTGAACAGTTTTTCAATGAGTTAATACGTTTTACTCAAGAACTGACTCAAGAAGAAAAACGTCATATTGAAGAAAATTTAACTGAAGAAGAATTGGCTGTTTATGATATTTTGATGAAGCCAGCACCAGAACTAACCAAAGAAGAAATAAAAACAGTTAAACACACAGCAAAAGAACTTCTAGCAACCTTAAAACGTGAAAAATTGGTTGCTGGTTGGCGCAGAATGCAGTCAGCAAGGGCAAAGGTCAAAGTTGCAATCAATGATATATGCGACAAGTTTTTACCGAGCAAATACGATGAGATAATCTTCAAAGAAAAGTGCGACGACCTTTATATGCACTTCTACGACAACTATCAATCAGCTACACAGAACGTGTATATGGTGAATTAAAATTTTGGGTGATTATTCGTTGAAAGTGTTGACTTTTACAGCTTTATGAGTCTATTATTTCATCGCTTAATGAGTAGTCATTGAGGGATTGGATTGAACTTGTCAACAACTTTCTCGATAATTCTCGAAAGTTTAAGACAAATTCGATAGTAGTGTTTATCGATTGCAGTAAATCAAGCATAGGTAAACCTCCAATAAGTGTTAAAGTTAGAATAACCACAATGGTTGTTATTAACATTATACACTTTACTGTTGTAGATGCTGAGTGTTTAGAGATGGTGAATATTTAAGACAATTTGCTGGCTTTAAATGCCATGAGTTTAAGAGCGGTACGTAGATGGGGCTTTATTATTCGGGCAAATGAAGTTATATAAAGTCCCAGTGCCCACAAAAGAGCTTAATATGAGTATAATCGAAACTAAAGATAAAGTAAGATGGCTTGAAAACAAAAAGTTTAAGCATTTTGATAATCCGCACAAAACATACGAAGAAATAAAGCAAGATAACAAACATTGCATTGAACATACAAATGTCTGTGAAGATATAAAGAAGATAGTGTCCAATTCAGAACAAGTTGCAAAACATTCTTTCTATCCATTTATCGCCTTTAATATACAAGAACGCAAAGTCAGTAAAATAAAAGCTTTACAAGAAGAAATACGCTATTTAGAAAATAAAATTGATACTACTGACAACGAAGCAGATAAATTGGAGTTCAAAAAAAGATTAAAAGACATAACAGAAAATTTTAGAGAAAAGGTTACCAAGACACGACCAATTAAATATGCATCTCATATGGACGGTCATATTTATGGGTATTATGCGAGCCAAGTGTTATTACCTCAATACGAGCGTAAAGTTCAAGAATATAACTTAGATAAAGAAATATTAGCTTATCGTTCAATTCCAGATGAATACAAAGGAAATAAGGATTTTCATCGGACAAGTAACGTAACAATGGCTAAAGAGATATTTGAGCAAATTCTTTTGAGAAAATGTCAATGTGTTGCTCTTGCCTATGATTTGAAAAGTTTTTATGACACCATAGACCACAAAAAACTAAAAGAAGCTTGGTGCAAAGTTATGGATTTTGATAAATTACCAGCAGACCACTATAATATATATAAATCATTAACTAAGTTTTGTTTTATTGATTTGAAAAGAGTTTGCGAATACTTTAATTATAAAAAATATTGTTGCTCTAAAGATGGTAAAGTATGTGGTAATTGTAGTTCGTGCCGAAATCCTAAGACTAATAAGTTACCTAAAATATTATTCAAAAATGCAAGCGAATTTCGAAAATTTAAAGAATGGTGTGGTAATGATGCTTTTCAACAAAATAAAGGTCTAGAAGATAAAGATAATCCTTATGGTATTCCGCAAGGATCTGCGTTGTCGTCTGTATTATCAAATATTTATATGCTTGATTTTGATATTAAAGTGAAAGAGTTTTTAGAAGATAAAAATGCTGTATATAGACGATATTGCGATGATATTATGATTGTGTGTAATAAAGAAGACAAGGGTGTTATAGATAATTTTTTAAGAGATGAAATAAAAAAACAAGGTCAACACTTAAAAATCCACGATATAGAAGAAGGTTTTAAATATTCAAAAAGTCAAGTCTATGATTTTACCAATGAAGAAAAAATAACAAAGCAACCGTTGCAATATTTGGGCTTTTGTTTTGATGGTAAAATAGTTACGATACGAGGTAATAGCTTATCTAGGTATTATCGTAAAGCATATAAAGGGATTGTGGCTTCACGTCTGAATGTTTTACGAAAATTATATGATATACATATAAAAGGACTACCATTAAAAGAAAAATACAAAAAACTTTACAGAAGAAAATTATATGAACGTTATACAACATTGGGTAAAAATAACTTTCATACGTATGTGAAACGCGCTTTTTCTGGAATGGAAGGTATAGATAACAAAAGAATTAGAAAGCAACTGTCTAATCATATGAAAAAAATCAAAAGAGATATTGATATACAAGATACGTATATCAGTAAAGCATGGGACTTGTTATCTAATTTAGATAAACCGATTTCTTATGATGAGTATCTGTATGAAGTATATTCTAAATAATTCGTTACATTTCCGCATTTGCCTTAATAAACTTATGGGTTTTGTTTTGGTATGGGGAAAAGCGACAGATTCCGCCGTGGGGAGTGGTGGTTTTCTTTCCGCAAAATTGGCAGATGTATGAGGTAGCGCTTGGTGTATTGTCTTTTAAGCGTGCGATGACCTCGTTAAATTCGTGGCGATTTTCACGGTTTGTAATATCTTTTTTTAATCGGGTTATAGCTTCGAACATTTTTTTGACTCCTTATTGTCGTTTTTTATATACTCAAAATTATTAAAATTCGTATTTAAACATCTGAAATAGCACAATATTTTTCAAAACATCTGTTGACATTTATAAAGATATGTGATAAAATAAACGCATAATGAAAGTTGAAAACTCGAAATAATCATCTTTCATTATAAATCACCGAAAAAGCTATGAACTTCGGTTCTGCACGCAGCAATGCAGATAAGGTCGTTTATGGTTTAACGGTGTGAAAGGGCAAGGTGTGTGATGATTTTATTTTATTGTCGAAGTAAAGTAAATTTGGGCATCATCATTGCACCTTGTCTGGAGCGTCAGTCGAAAAAGATTGGCGCTTCTTTTGTTTT
>JAFUEX010000003.1 GCA_017470165.1 Alphaproteobacteria bacterium | reverse complement strand
TCATCAGCAGCATTACAATTTGATCTTGTGCTTTGGTGAGTTTGTATTTTGCCATTGCTTTAGAATATCCGGAAATACCGCCGACGGACAAAACGCCGATAATTGCCAACACGCCCAACATCTCCACCATTGAACGGCCGGCCTCATCTGTGTGCTTAAATATTGTCATTGTTCCTCTCTTTGAATATATATTACACTCTATAAAACTATATAAGTCGGCTTTTGTCAATAGCTGCTTTTACAAAAGACACAAATAATGGTGCCGGAGCAAACGGCTTGGACTTCAACTCAGGATGGAATTGCACCGCCACAAACCAAGGATGCTCCTTTATTTCCACCACCTCCGGCAGTCTGCCGTCCGGCGATTTACCGACAATTTCCATACCCGAACGTTTGAGCACATCCTCATAACGCATATTAACCTCATAACGATGCCGATGCCGCTCCGATATCTTGGTTGTTCCATAAATTTCGGCCGGCAGCGACCCTACCTCCAATACACACTCATAAGCGCCCAGCCGCATTGTGCCGCCCAAATCACCATCCTTGTGCCGCACCTCTTTGGCACCCTCTTTGTCCCATTCGGTCATCAATCCGACCACCGGCTCGCAATTGGGGTCAAACTCGGTGGTACCGGCGTTTTTAATCCCTGCCACATTGCGCATTGTCTCAATCACCGCCATCTGCATTCCCAAACAAATGCCAAGGAAAGGAATTTTGTGCTCTCTGGCATATTGTATCGCCTTAATCTTGCCTTCGGTGCCGCGCTGACCAAACCCGCCGGGGACCAAAATCGCGCTGACATCGTTCAACTCTTCGTCAACCGATTTTTGCTCCAGTTCTTCGGCATTCACCCATTTAATCTTCACCTTATAGCGATTGGCGATTCCCCCGTGAGTCAGAGCCTCGCTCAGCGATTTATAAGCCTCCAGCAACTGCGTGTATTTGCCAACCACGGCAATCCGCACCTCACCTTCGGGATGTTTAATATTCTCCAAAATATTTTCCCATTTGCTCAAATCAAAATCATCGCCGCAGTTCAAATTAAAATGCCGGCACACTTGCCGCCCCATTCCCTCGTTGGCATAAGCAATCGGCACCTGATAGATGCTCGCCACATCCAGCGCCGCCAATACATTTTCCTCGCGGATATTACAAAACAGTGCGATTTTGCGTTTTTCATTCTGCGGAATTGCCATCTGCGAGCGGCACAATAACATATCCGGCTGAATACCATATTCTTGCAATTTTTTCACCGAGTGCTGTGTCGGTTTGGTTTTCAACTCACCGGCTGTGGGAATATAAGGCAGCAATGTCACATGAATAAACATCACTCTTTCTCTGCCCAGCTCGTAGGCCACCTGACGTATCGCCTCCAAATAAGGCTGACCTTCGATATCGCCGACCGTGCCGCCGATTTCGCACAGCACAAAATCCTCATCACTGATATCCGACAAAATAAAATCTTTAATTTCATTTGTCACATGGGGAATAACCTGTATGGTTGCGCCCAAATAATCGCCGCGCCGTTCTTTGTCAATCACTCTTTGATAAATCTTGCCGGTGGTAATACTGTCGGTTTTGTGACAAGGCACCCCTGAAAAACGCTCGTAATGCCCCAAATCCAAGTCGGTCTCCGCCCCATCGTCAGTAACAAAAACCTCGCCGTGTTGATAAGGGCTCATTGTACCGGGGTCAACATTAAGATAAGGGTCGAGCTTGCGGTTTCGCACCTTAAAACCTTTGGCTTGCAAAATACTGGCCAAAGACGCCGACGCCAAACCTTTGCCCAAAGACGAAACCACCCCGCCGGTTATAAATATAAACTTGGTTTTATCAGACATTTAACCTTCCTTCTATTTCCTGATACTTCAATATATTAAAGTGAAAAAGGCATTGTCTCGATGATTTTGAGATAATGCCTTTTATTATTGTCATTTTTTATGCCGCCTGTTATTCCGCTGTGGGTACCACCGGCGCCTCCTCTGCCGCTTGGCTTTGCTGCGCGGCCTTTTCCACCAGTGAAACCTGCGGTTTGGCCTGCCCGCGATAATAAAGCGCCAAAGCAATACTGGTCACAAACAACAATGTGGCCAACACCGCCGTAGTTCTGGTCAGCAAATTACCGGTTCCCCGCACCGACAAAAAGCTCGATGCACCCGAGCCGCCGCCCAAACCGTCCAAAGCTCCGCCGGTCGAGCGCTGCATCAAAATACAGGCCACCAAAAAAATACACACCATCAAATGAACAACCAATAAAATTGAACCCATTTTTCTAACCCTTTCCGTTTAACTTAAACCTAACATCCCGCGTTGGCGGCAATATTTATAAAATCATCCGCTTTCAGACTGGCGCCGCCGATAAGAGCTCCGTCAACATCTTCCAGTGCAAGCATCTGTGCCGCATTGGCCGGTTTTACCGAGCCGCCGTACAAAATACGCATCTTGCCGGCTTCAGCCTTGCCGAGTTTTTGAGCCAACACCTTGCGCACCTGAGAATGCACTTCTTCAACCTGCTCGGCCGTAGGAGTTTTACCGCTGCCGATGGCCCAAACCGGCTCATAAGCAATCACCACATCCGCCGCCTTAGCTCCGTCCGGCACCGATTCGCGTACCTGTTTGGCGCAAATATCCAATGTTTTGCCCGATTCTCTTTCAGCCAAAGTCTCACCGATGCAAATAATGGCTTTCAATCCGGCCTTTTTGGCGGCAATTGCCTTTTCTTTGACCATCGCACTGCTCTCTTTATGGTCGGCGCGACGCTCCGAATGTCCCAAAATCACATAGCTGCAACCCAAATCTTTCAGCATCAACGGGCTGATATCGCCAGTATGCGCACCCTTTTCTGCCGTATGGCAATCCTGCGCCCCCAAAGCCACCTTGGCCCCGCGCAAAGCCTTTTTTACAGCATAAAGCAACGTAAACGGCGGGCACACCACAAATTCGCAATTCCACTTCTTAGCTTTCACTGCCTGCTTGACCGCAGCCGCCAGCTCAACTCCGTCTTGCTGCAAACCGTTCATCTTCCAGTTGCCGGCAATCATCATTTTTCTGCTCATTATTATTGCACTCTCTTATAATTAAAAACAAAACCTCACCTTTTCTAACACACTCAAAAAAACTTTTCAACATCAATATTTGAACTGTTGTACAAAATAATAATTGTATTATAATCCGTTTCAATTATAAGAGTGTTTGCTATTAAATTTTTGAGGAAAGCAAAATGATAACCAAAATCAGAAAATACCAAGACTCGTGGCTCACCAAAGCAATATTGGCCTTAACCGCCCTGAGTTTTATGTCCTTGTTCGGAATTTCGGGCTATGTCAGCCGCGCCGGCAAAAACCGCGCTGTCATCAAGGTTGACAATTTGGAAATCCTGCAAGATGAGATGAACAACAAATTGCAAAACAGCATCCGCAAGTCCACTCACTTGTTCGGCTCCGATGTGGAAATCAACGACGAAATCCGCAAAAACATTCTCAGCAGCTTGGTGCGGCAAAACGCCAATGATATGATTATCGCTCGTCAGGCGCAAAAATCCGGTGTCGAGATTTCTGACGAACTGATTGAGCGCATTATCGCCGACCAGCCGGAGTTTATGGATGCCTCCGGTCATTTCAGCCCGACGATATTGCATCGGCAGCTGGCCTATTTTGACACCACCGAAAGCGAATATATCGCCGGCCTGCGACAGGATGTAATGACCCGTCACATTGTCAATTCGCCGGTGGAAAAAGTTACATTTCCTCAGTTTATGAACCGCTACATTGCCAAGATTCAAAACCAGCAAAAAGTTTTTCAGTATGTAACGATTGACCCGTCGGTTATGCAAATTGACCGTGACATCACCGACGAAGAAATCGAGCAGTATTATCAAGATTTTGCCCCGCAGTTTGAGGAGCCCGAGGCACGCGATGTAGCCTTTATCGAGCTCAAAACCGCGCAACTGGCGGCTTCTTTGGCGGTATCGGATGAGGACATCCGTGCCTATTACCAAGACAATCTGACCGATTATGTAACACCAGAAAAGCGCCGGATTCTGCAAATGGTGTTTGACGATGAGCAGGCGGCAATTGACGCGATTAACGATTTGGACAAGGGGCAGGATTTTTACAAAGTTGCCTCATCCCACGCTCATCAGGACAAAGAAACCACCTTTTTGGGCGATTTGACTGAGGATTCGCTTCTACCGGAGTTGGCCGAGGCTGCATTTGACCTCAAATCCGGACAAACCACCTCGCCCATCAAAACCGAGTTCGGCTGGCACGTCCTGAAGGTAACCAACATTATCCCCAAGGTGGAGACCCCGTTGGAGAGCGTCCGCGCCAAAATCACTCAAGCCATTAAAAACGAGCAGGCTTATGATCAGGCCGCCGAGATAATTAACTCCATTGAAGACGAAATCGGCACCGGTACCTTGCTGGAAGATATCGCCAAGAAATATAACTCGCCGCTGGTTACGGTACAGGGGCTGCGCGAGAATGGCGCGTTCGATTCGCTTTCCCGTCGCTCGCTGTCGGGGGTTGTTGCTCTGCCCGATTTCATTGAGACTGCCTTTTCTTACAACGAAAACGAGGTCAGCCAGACCATCGAAACTGACGAAGGTTTTGTCTTTGCCGAGGTTAAAAAGATTCACAATGCGCACATCAAAGATTTGGCCAAGGTCAAACCGGAGATTATCAAAATCTGGACCGAAAACGAAAAATCGGCCATTGCCCAAGAGTTGGTCGGCAATATTATGACTGATATGGAAGGCGGCGACTCGCTTGAAGATATAGCTGCACGCTTTAACCTCAAGCTCAAAACCACTCCGCCGTTAAAGCGCGGCGAGACCTTTGGCAACCTCAATTCGGCCCAAGCCGCCGAGGCTTATCAAACCGCCGTCGGCAGTTTTCAAAATCTCTCCTCCGGCGGGGTTACCACCATTGTTACTCCGACCAAAGTTATCAATTCTTCCGGCAGTGTATCTGAGGCGCAATTGCAAAAAATCGGCGCGGATATGAACCGTGAGATGGAGCAGAATATGGCCGAGGAGCTGATTAACTCTTATGCCCGCGATATGGATGTCCGCATCAAATATAAGTTGATGGGTTTGGAGGAATAGCCTCTTATTTTGGGTGCGATATTAAAAAAAGACCTCCGGTCTTGCGATCGGAGGTCTTTTTTTGTACAGAAAACATAATAATAAAGGAGAATTGCATCCGTTACGCACGGATATTGCTTGTTTTTTCTTTTTCTGTCACCAACCCAGCACTGTCACCCATGAGCGGCATAAGCCGCGAGCGATGACATCCCAGTACTGTCACCCCCGAGCGCTGTAAGGCGCGAGCGATGACATCCCAGTACTGTCACCCCCGAGCGCTGTAAGGCGCGAGTAAGGGGTCTCACAACCATTAGGCACTTATGACGATAAGATGCCTTATTCGCGGACTAAAGTCCGCTCAGGCATGACATTCCTGTGGGGCCGCCCCTTCCTGTCACCCCTTTTTCTGCGACACCCGTCGCAGAAAAATCAGGGGTCTCTTTGTCACAAGGCACTTTCAGTCATGCGATCGCTTATTCGCCGTTTTGCAAACGGCTCAGCGATGATACTGAAAGGAAAGGCATCACAGCGATGATATAAAAATAAAGGCGGTTCAGTGATAACATCCCTGTACTGTCACTCCAACTCACTTCCATAATGATACGCGCATCTCACGCCGTAAAATGATGATTTTGCATTCATATATCCTGAACCAACAACGCCATTATACATATTAAAAACATAGGCTGAGGTATAGATATACTGCGGAAAATCATGAAACGTACAAATTTTACAATTAATAGTGTTTCGACAATCATCTATACTCTTACCACAATTATTCTCTCCACAAAGGTTCGCCAGCTCATATCCACAAGTACAAACATCGGAAATTTTAACTCCGCCAACCGGTTTGCGAATGGTGTGAGTGGCATCCATATACTGAGTTGACGACCACAATACACCACCATCCGCCGCCAAAGTGGCTTCATTGACGGTTTTTCCGGCATTCTTTATTCCCTGAATTACCGCTGCTTTGTTGTCATAAAGAACTTGCAAGTCACCGATGGCCGGCAAAAACCACCTTGCGTGATTATGAACAACGTCTCCTTGCCACTCCACATTTTTCCCCATACAGTAACCAGCCGCCGGAGTTGTGTATCCGCTACGTCCGTCAACATTATCAACCAACTTTCCGGTATCATTAAATCCGACGAAACTTGGCGAAGTTGTGCGATAATTTTTCGGATTATCATAATCAATCGCATCAAAGTTAATTCCTTTTGTCTTACAACCATATACACACTCGTAATAATCAGCATCTTGTGAACAATTCAGAACTCCCTTTTGTTTACAATTGTTGATGCTGCCGCCGCAAAAACTATCACTGGTCAAGCCCGTGGTATATCCGCTCATAAAAGCAAGTGATAATTTCACATCCAACTCAATAGCCAACTTGTTGGTGGTGTCAAAAACAACCGCTATCGGGGTTGCCCCATCCGGCAGCGCCGATGCATCGGCATAGCAATTATCATCCGAATAGACAATATCCCCCACCTCGCACTCCTTAGTGCCGCTGCAATAATACTTGCTGCTGTCAAATGGGCATTCCAGTCCTTTATAATCGCATTCAAAAGCACTCTTCGTATAACCTGAGCAAGCCTTAGCTACCAAGTTTGCCGCATCTTCGGAAATACAATCACCGTCATAAGCCCAAGCATTACCCAAAATCACAGGCGCCACTCCGGCCAACAGCATATAAGTCAACATATATTTCTTCATTGTTTCATCTCCTCTGTTTCATCTCTGCCCTATGGTTTTGTCGGTATAATAACAGTCTCATCGCCAACCGTGACCTCTTGCGAGCCGTAAGAAATTTCAGCAAGCAAATTATCATTATTGTCGGGACCGCCGTTTACCTTCCAATTATCTCCATAGTAGTAAGCGCAACGCACCGGCGCTTTATCGCTGCGTTTTTCCTTTGCCAAATTGGCATTTCCCTGCCCCATCCTCACCTGATAGGCATATAAATAGTCGTATGTCTTATACTCCGTAACGCTACCGTTAAGAGGTGACAGCTTATAACTTCCTTTAGTATGCGACTGAGTTGACGTCCACCAATAATTTCCCGATGTCATTTCCGTGCCATGAACAGCCTTAATGGTATTGTTAACCATGTTAAAATTTTTGTTCAGCTCAATCAAATCCCCCGGAGTGGGCAGAAAATAATGCGTGCTAACTTCGGTATAACAGAAAGTCGTATTTGTGGAAGAGCATGGGTTCATGCCAATTTTAGGTTTAGGATTTTTGTCATCGCAATATTTAGCTGCCGGAGTTGTATAGGTGCCGGTCTCGCTAGCGCCTTCACCATAAATATTCTTTCCGCTAACTGCTAAAATAGCCTGCGTATTAGCATAACCTCCTGTCTTCATTTTTGTTGTGCGGTAATATTCCAAACTTCCGCTACCGATGGGAGAATCCAATTCCAGTTCTTGTGTTGCTTGCCCCCAACCAGCATATTCCGCCACATTTTTTATATTGCATCCTCTGGTATAAAATTTTATCCATATTTCATCTGTCTCACAACCACTCTTTGATTCGGCCGGTGTCGGCAGCAGATCTGCAATTGCCCATGTTCTGCTGATTAAATCAGCATCCGCCAAACGCTGCAAAACCTTGCGTAAATCATTCATCACATAAAAATAAGCCCCGGGAGCCGTTTTGGCACAATGCTCATTAAATTCAGCGTGCATTGTAAAATCGCAATTTGCAGTATTCATATAATTGTTTATCGGATTCCCCGTTGTATCGTCGGGATACAATTTAACACCGGTCATCCACGCCAAACTGCTCTGCTCCAAAGTAATAGCCAACTTGTTGGTAGTGTCAAAAACAACCGCCACCGGCGTCACCCCGACCGGCAACGCCCCGCCCGAATTGACATAGCAATTATTATCCGAGCCGATAATATCTCCCACCGAGCACTCACTATTGCTGCTGCGCACCGCCGCCCCGCCGCAATAATAAGCATCGCCGAACGGACATTTAATCATCGGCCGGCCGGTGCATTGGTCGCTGCTCATGGTATAGCCCAAACCGGCACAATCACGGTTGTCACAAGTAACGCTTTCGGCAGAATTCTCCGGATAACTGCCGGTGCGCTTGCCGCAATAATAAGCATCACCAAACGGACATTTCAGCGCATTCAGCCCTGTGCATTCCGTTTGTGTGGAAATATACCCCAATGACACACACGATGGACGATTAGATTGACACGCGCCCCAAGCAACCATCGGCAAAGCTGACGCTGCCAACAAAGCGCCGATAAACTTCCCCCGTTTTTTCATCTTAATCTCTCCTTTTATTATCCTTCGCGATTATATCTTCGACCACACAATCATCAATACAACCGGCTTTTCCGATACACACTCCTCAAAAAAAGGATCGTTTAAAAGTCAATTTTTTATCGCAAATTTTCCGAAAATGATAACTTGAAATATGATGAAAAATCAACAAGATATAAAAAGTTCTTGCTAAACAAAAAGTTTTAATTTATAATATTTTTAAGCTCAAAAAAAACGATCCTTTTTTTTGCTCACATCCTTGTAACCAAGAGCTATAGCCGGATTGCCGCGGCTGAGTTATAATTGGCAAAATCACCCTCCTCCCCTGTTTTTTATTCACCTACCGAGTGCCGGATTCTACCTCGTATCATAAAATTTAAAAAAAGTACTTGATTTTTAAAATTTCCTATGCTAACTATACTCTTCGTCGGGTAAACCTTTAGATTATATTATGAAGTGAGGTGATTTAAGTGGTTCAAGTTACTGTTATCGGCAACGATGTAGGACAGTCGCTCAAAGTTTTGAAAAAGAAAATGCAACGTGAGGGCATCTTTCGCGAGATGAAATTGCGTCGCTGTCACGAAAAAAACTCTGAGAAGAAAGCCCGCCGTCAGGCGGAGGCCGTGCGTCGTGCCCGCAAGCAGCTACGCAAGCGCTTAGATACCGAAGGCTTCTAGTATAATTTAAGGATTATTTGAAGTTAAATTTGATAGGACACCGGTCTTTATGATCGGTGTTTTTTTTGCATTCTCCTCACAAAATTTAACGAAACTTTAACCAAAAATATATTGCTATATTGGCATAAAAATTCTATAATAGACCTGATGTATTATTTGGAGGAGAGGTATTATGATGAAGTTTATGCAAATTTGTTCGGTAAGCGCACTGGCGCTGGGGCTGGCGCAAGCGGCCAATGCCACCCAGTTTGGCTGCAATGATGCTCACCCGACTTGTATTCAGCTTGGTTTTGACCAAACTGCCACCGATTGTAGCGGCTATAAAGCCATCAAATGTCCGTTTAACACCAACGCGCTGTTCTGCGATGCCACCACCCACAGTTTGCAAGGCAACTATAATGCCGCCCAAGAGAGCATCGACTGCGCCAAAGCCACCTGCTCCGAGTTGGGGTATAATGACACCACCAACAACAATGGTAAATGTATAACTTGTCCGTTTGACGACAACTTATTCTTCTGTGCCGGCACTTCAAACAACACCCCAAAAGATTGTGAAGTTGGTGATATAGTTTATTCTGACAATAATTGCTATGCATCTCTTGCCGATGTTCCGGCGGGCTTGCAACAATTGGCCGTAGTTTTCGACACCGAGAACCATTTGGCTATAGACATCCATCAAGGTTCCAACATTAAATGGCTTACAGAAACAAATACCGAGGAGGATTATTTTCCTTATTCTATGCAAGATTGGTTTAGTGATGCCTTAGCTAAACTATTTAAATCTGATATAATTAGACCGTCATTTGCTACCACTACAATTGAGACTTGGACGGATGGAAATGGAAACGAGTATAAAAAAGACACGGGAGATACTTGGACTCTCACAAAATTTGGTGACAAATCCGATAACGATACAACACCCCCAAATTTTCCCCCTAATTATACACAAGGACTGGTAATTCCCGGAACTTCCCATAGCTATTTTCTAAAAAGACGTTGGAATGCTTTTGTAGACAACGTACTCAACCAAAAAGATCTATGTACCTTTAAAAACGACGGTACAACCGATCAGTATGATTGTCTTAATGCTGGTGGTTTATACTACCATCTAACGAATACATCAGATGCCGAAAAATATCGCTCCACCAGCGCACAAGTCGGAGGCTATCATGATACAAGCTATTTAGTGAACAATGTTAATGGTAAAACATTGCGCTATAAAGCAACAATACCAACCTCCAATCAACCGCATCAACTAAAAGCTACATTCTATACACCGGCAGCCAAATATTGCTGGGACAAAAACGACAATATGCCGGAAGGAAAAAAGTTTTGGTTTCTACCCTCTGATGGAGATTTATTGGCCTTACAGAAAGTTTACCAGACTGTTAATAACGGCTTAAAACAAGCCATATCCGGAACTCCATTTATGACAGAAAAAACCGGTTATACGGGTAATAAATTATGGAGTTCAACTCAATCACATACCACAGATTCCTATTGGGCGAATAATGGTTTGGAAGCTATTTACCAAAATGCCGTATATCTTCCTAAATTAGGTGAAAGCTATGAAGAGGAGAGATGGTCGTACAAATGTAGTTACCCCGGACAATGTGACGAAGCCAAAGCATCACTCAAGAAATGGGTAATAGGATCAGCTTTGGCTAGCATAGATAGAACCAACGAATTAAACGTTCGCTGCGCTTATTATTACGGTAACGATTGGTCTGAAAATTAAGGAGGCTCAACCATGACAAAATATATTGCTATGTTATCAATATTGTTGTTTACGCACCCAGCATTTGCTGAAGATTGCAATATCACGACCTTAAAAAATACCGTCTGCCAAGGATATGAACAAAAGGCCGATTCATCCTGTGGCGGTAATAATATTGTACGTTGTCCGTTTGACACCAGCTATATTTGGTGCAAGTCTATTCTTCTATCCAACGATGGTTCGACATCTTCCTCCGGAGGTGTTGACGATTTAACTGACCCTATAGACCTTAATTTAAATTTAGATATAAATCAAGGCGCGGAAGCATCTCAAGTGCAAAAATTCTCCACAACAAATTAACAACTTTGTATGATTCATAAAGTTTGGCCTACTAATACACAATTAGGAGGTCAAACTTTTTCTCTCATTAATTTTCTTCTATCCCTGCCCTATTGGTCGAGGAAGCTGCGGAGCTTGCGCGAACGTGAGGGATGTTTGAGCTTGCGCAACGCTTTGGCCTCAATCTGCCGGATGCGCTCGCGGGTAACATTAAACTGCTGCCCCACCTCTTCCAGTGTGTGATCGGTGTTCATCCCGATACCAAACCGCATCCGCAACACTCTTTCTTCGCGCGGGGTCAAACTCGACAAAATCCGCGTGCAAGTCTTCTTCAAATTGGAATGTATTGCCGAATCCAAAGGCTGCAAAGCACTCTCATCCGCAATAAAATCGCCCAGCGACGAATCATCTTCATCTCCCACCGGCGACTCCAGCGATACCGGTTCTTTAGCAATCTTCATCACCTTGCGCACCTTATCCAGCGGCATCGACAAGCGCTTGGCCAGCTCCTCAGGCACCGGCTCGCGTCCCATTTCCGAAAGCATCTGCCTTGATGTGCGCACCAGCTTATTAATCGTCTCAATCATATGCACCGGTATACGTATTGTGCGCGCCTGATCGGCAATTGAACGAGTTATCGCCTGACGTATCCACCATGTCGCATAAGTCGAAAACTTATAACCGCGGCGATATTCAAACTTATCAACCGCCTTCATCAAGCCGATATTTCCTTCCTGAATCAAATCCAAGAACTGCAACCCGCGATTGGTATACTTTTTGGCAATTGAAATAACCAAGCGCAAATTAGCCTCAATCATCTCTTTTTTGGCGCGTTCAGCCTCGCGCTCGCCTTTTTTAATTGTGTCAACCATCCGGCGATATTCATTGATAGGCAGGCCGCATTCTTTGGCCATCTCTGCCACATTGTCGCGCAAATCCGCCACCTCACTGCCATAACGATTGGTAAACTCTTGCCAATGTTTGTCTTTTATCTTGGAGACCATCTCCAGCCAGTTGGGGTCAAGCTCTGCAGTTTGATAAACTTTTAAGAAATCATCACGCTTGATTTTGCAGCTCAAAGCATAGCGCAAAAGTTTACCCTCAAAACCCATCAGCCGCTTGTTCAAGTTATTGAGCTGCTCAACCAGTTGCTGCACCCGTGCGGCATTAAGATGAATCGAGCTCATCAACTCAACCAAGTCTTTCTTTACTTCCAAATATTTTTTCTCGACCACCGGCGTGACACTCTCGCCATTGATAAGCGCCGTCAACCGCTGATTCTGAATTTTTTTCAAGTCATCGTAATAACTGGAGATTTTGTTCAATATATCCAAAACCGGCTCTTTTAACGCCTCCTCCATCGCCGTGATGGACGCTGCCGCACGATTGGCCGCTCCGTCGCCGTCATCACCGTCGCCCTCACCGCCGTCTTCGCTTTCGCCGTCGCTCAAATCATCTGCCGCGTCATCCTCTTCGTCATCAACAGCACCGTCCAAATCGATATCCGTGCCCAAATCATCGTCCAAATCATCAAGGTTCTCTTTCTCGGCCAGTTCTTGGGCTACCTTGTCCAAATCCTCTTCTGCCTCGGTATCCTCGTCGACCAAATCCATCGCGCCGACATCATCACCGTACATCATCTCCAAATCGACGATATCGCGCAGCTGCATCACACCTTCCAGCAACTCATCGCGCCACTTGGCAATTGCGTTAATGGTCATCGGGCTCTCGCACAAACCATCAATCATCACCGTCTTACCGGCCTCAATCCGCTTGGCAATGGCAATCTCGCCGTCCCGCGACAACAACTCTACCGAGCCCATCTCACGCAGATACATCCGCACCGGATCATCACTGCGCCCCAGCTCTTTTTCATCAAAATTGCCGGATTCTTCTTCCTGCTCCTGATCGTCACCGTCACTATACGCCTCGCCCTCGCCCATCTCGGCGTCCGACTCGGAAACAATACTGATGCCCATATCCGAAATCTCGGTCATAATATCCTCGATATACTCCGAAGATTCGCGTTCTGAAGGCAACGCCTTGTTCAGCTCCTCAACCGTGATAAAACCTCGTGACCGACCTTTGTCTATCAGTCTTTTTACCGCACTGCCCAAAGAATCAATCAACGGCGCATCGCCCGAGCCTGCGCCTTCATACACATCCGAATTATCTGTATCCGACATTAGATTTCCTAAAAAAAAATCGATTTTTGCAATAGTTTAAACTGCTATTCTTTTAATGAAATCATCCTTAATTGTCAAGGATTAAATTGTCGATTCGTATCATTTTATTACAGGGGTCTGCGTTGCATTTTTGTGCAAGTTTTTTCCTAGTCTTCACCTTCGGCTTGCAACAGAGCATCTTTTTCTTTGCGCAACGCCTGATAGCGCTCATAATCTTCCGCACTGAAATCTTCTGTCTCAAGTTTGGCGCGCGCCTCTCGAATATCTGATTCCAGTTTCATCAACTGTACCTCCGTCATCCGTTTGAGCAGGCTTGAGCGCATTTTTATCATATCCGGACATTGTTTTTTCAAAATCCGCAAATCCGCCAGCTCACTCCAATCCTTAACTCCGGCCTCTTCCAGCGCGGCAATCATCTGTGCTTCATCGCTGATATCTTCTCTGTCCCGCACTATGGTCATCACCGTTGCATAAAGATGCCGCAGTCGCTCATCTTTGATTAGCAAATCCGGTATTTTTTCCTCCCATTCCTCGGCCAGCCGCGGATAACATATAAACGCCGAAATCATATATTTGACCACCAAATCATCCAAATCGGTTTTAACGGACGATATCAGCGATTTTGTCTTGAGTTTGTCCTTGTTGTAATTACCGCCGTTGCGTCCGGCAAGCTCTCTTGTTTCCTTCATCCAAGGTCTTTCTCTAAACTCGGCATAAATTTTTCCCTTCATCTCGCGAGCATAATATCCGCGCACCACCTCGTCTTGGATTTTAGCAATCTCCGTTTTCAATTCCTGTTCCACCAAAGCCTTTTGCTCCGGCGTATCAACCGATTTTCCCTCCAATGTTTTGCGCCACAGCAAATCTTTGAGCGGCACGGTCTCACTTACTGTCTTGATAAATTCATCTCGTCCCTTGGCCTTCAAAAACTCATCAGGGTCCATCTTATCGGGCAAAAACGCATATTGCAGCGAATACCCCGGTTTTAATAACGGCAAAACCCTGTCCACCGAACGCACCGCAGCCCTGATGCCTGCCGCATCGCCGTCAAAACAGCAAATCGGCTCCGGCACGGCTTTCCACGCTTCTTGAATTTGATCTTCAGTCAACGCCGTACCCAAAGGTGCCACGGCATAGCCCACGCCATATTTGCTCATGGCAATCACATCCATATACCCCTCGCAAATAATCAGCCGTTTGGCATCATATGCCAAGTCGCGGGCATAATTAAGGTTGTACAATACCCGACGCTTATTAAAAATCGGAGTTTCCGGCGAGTTGAGATATTTCGGCTGGCTTTTATCCATTACCCTGCCGCCGAAAGCGATAACTTTACCCCGCTTGTCCATAATCGGTATCATCACCCGCCCGCGGAAAAAATCGTGACTGCGCCTTCCGTCTTCAGGGATGGTCAACAATCCCAATTGCGCCATTTCCTTTTCTTCTATTCCCTTAGAAGAAAGCAGCGCCTTCAACCCGTTGTTGGTCGGGGCAAACCCCAAACGAAACTTGCTTATAATATCATTACCAAATCCGCGGGCATACAAATAATCCAACCCTTCACGCCCTTCCGGCAGCCGCAAAATCCGCTCAAAATACTTGGCAGCCAGCTCCATAATATCATAAGCCGTAGCGCGCTTCTCCTGTTCTTCGCGACTTTCTGCACTCAGGCGCGGAACCTGCATCCCCACCTTGTGCGCCAATTTTTCGACCGCCTCAATAAAAGTCAGCCCGTTGCCTTCCATCTCAAAGCGGATAATATCCCCGTGTGCGCCGCAGCCAAAACAATGATAAAACCCCTTGGCTTCATTTACGGTAAACGAGGGTGTTTTTTCGTTATGAAACGGACAGCAGGCCTGATATTCACGCCCCTTGCGCACGAGCTTAACCTTAGCGCCAACCACATCAACAATGGATATCTTGGCCCTCAGCTCATCACAAAAACGCTGCATATCCGTGTTCATAATTCCACCCTGCCGTCAATTTCGTAATTCGACTAAACTCTCCCTTGCTTTGATTTTGACAACTTGTCATAATCCAAATCTTTTGCGAAAGTTTGCCTAACTCAAATAATTTTTGATAATACCGTTAGCTTTGCCCATATCCATCTGACCGGCATATTTAGCCTTTAATGCTCCCATAATTTTGCCCATATCTTTCATTGAGGCAGCTTGGGTTTCTTTAATCAATTCCTGAATCACCTGTGCCATTTCCGCCTCATTCATCTGCTTGGGCAAAAAGCGTTCGATAATGGCAATTTCGGCCTTTTCCTTCTCGGCCAACTCGGGACGATTACCCTCCAAAAACATCTTTATCGAATCATTGCGCTGCTTAATCATTCCCTGCATCATCGCCAACAAATCGGCATCACTGGCTCTCTCCAAACCTTTGCCTCTGGCTTCGACATCCTTCTCTTTTTGACCGGCAATAATCATTCTTACCGCACCGGTGGTCAAAGTGTCTTTGTTCAGCATGGCAGTCTTCAAAGCATTTTGCAAATCTTCGCGTAACATTAATTTTCTCCTTATTGTTTTTAACTGGTTTCTGCTCAGCATAATGCCAAGCGAAAAAAAAATCAACCTTATTATTTGCGCAAAATTTATCTTGACAAATTAATCAGATATTCCTTAAACTTAAAGAGTATTGTGAATTTTTAACATATTATCAACTTTGTAGGTTAGGAAATAAAATAAGCCTCTTAAAAAATCCCGTTGTATTATGTATCAGATATATTTGTGTGATTTAAGTATCGGTTAAGCTAATGCCGATAAAAGACAAGTTATGGTCTTTCCTTTCAACTATCAACGTCTGGTAGTGGAGAAATTATCACCTTTGCCGCTGCAAAAATTGTGCTATGATTTTTGCAGCAAATCTGTGGAATTTTCCCAATCGGCTTGTGCCGGATGTCCGGCAAATGCAGCCGCGCGGCATCCCATCGATATCAATAATGAGGGTCCAAATCTTGAAATTAACACCATCGAAAGGGCTGAAATTTCAATTTCGGAATCCGATTATAGATTAAGTTTGGTTGATGACAGCCGTGTCGAGTTGGTAGAAGAGATTGATGTCAAAGTCGACTATTTTGACTTTTGCACCCGCATCAGTGATGATAATGCCTTTGGTGAAATTATGCTTGCCCGCGGTTTTGAAGAGCAAGGCAACTTGTGCTTTTTCGTGCACCGCGAAGGGTATTGGGGCGTATTCAAAATCCGCGTACCTCTAGCCAAGCTGCAATTTTTGCCGACCGACCGCGCAGTTGTCAGCACCCCACCTCGGCAATTTGATTTTAAATTGCTCGGAAAACTATCATATTGGCGTCTGAAAAAACGCTGATTTACACTAAAAAACTCCTCTGCCGCTTTGGCTTGAGGAGTTTTCTTTAAACTCAAAAATAATACCGCAACGTTAGGGCGTATTCTTGGGTGTTTTTGCCCATAACATCCGTAAATTCACCACTTGCTGCCACCGACCAGTCGGTAGCAATGATATAATTCAACTCACCGCGATACCCGATTTGCGTAAACAATTTTTGGCTGGCAACCTGCGGCTCAACCTCCAGCAAAGCCCGCCATTTACCCAAGCTCCACAAAACTCCGGCATCAACACTCGCTGCAACATAAGAATTGTGACTGATACCGCCGCCATAGCCGACCCGATTGTTAAAATATGCAAAAAAGCGCGCCCCCTCTTTCGCATCAACCGCTCCGCCGACACCGGCCATAAACGAGCCGACATAATGCTCATTCTCGCTAATCGGATTAAACCAGCGGCGCATAGTCAAATCAAGCTGGAATGACGTCGGCTTAAAATTGAAATCTATCGGTGCCATTGAACGAATATTCAACACATCCAACTCCTGCATCACCAGTTTGTTTTGTTGTGCATAATGCCGCAACTCGGTGTTGAGAAAATTGATTTGCGCTCCTCTAATCAAGCCGTAATCATTATCGGTCAGTGATTGATAAGCCGGCCGCAACTCTATTTTTTCAAAAAACTCTCCGTTGCGCTCGCCGGCACCAACAGCCAATCTTTTTGCTCCATGTGCCTCAAGCGGCGATTTTCCTTGGTCAAGCTCGGCAATACTGCCCTGATTTTTGTAGCCGCTGCGTGCTCGCAAAACATCAAAACTCTGCCGGCGATAATCTGCCAAATCCAGCTCCTTGGCCACCCATTTGTATTGCAGTGTCTGATAAGCCGTCTCCCACACATCCGCCTTTTGCGCATCGCTCAAACCATCACTCAGGCGATAATCACCGCTTTCCATCGCCTTTTGATATTCTGCAACCTGCATACTGCTCATCATCTTGTAGCGGTGTTTGATTTTGTTTTGCCGCGACGGGCGATAGTTCAGCGCTTTTACCAATCCGTCTTTGGCTGCCACCGCCTTAAAGCTATCCAGCGGTATCACCCATTTGTCAAATTGCTTGGCCAGCTCTAATTCCGGTCGCAACGCATCCAGCATTTCCAACAGCATATACGAACAATTGCGACTGAAAAAATAATACCGTGACTGCGTGTGCCCGATCTCCCAGAGATGCGCCACCATCAACTCCAATTCTTGCGGCGATAAATTGAGCGTCAACTCCCAAATATCACGGTTTTCAATATTGTTATAAGTATTGATAATATCATAATAAGGCTTGACCGTAAACCCGCCGAAATAAAGTCCGAACAACCCTTTCAGGGCATAAGCCGCCCCGCCCTCATCACCGGTAAACGCTCCGTAATTAGCCCCATGCGCCAACATTTGCGTTCCTTTGCGTTTGGTATCAATCCTTAACAAAGTATGCCCGAACATCGACGATGGATTGTTCATATAAGCATCAGTAAAAAGCAAAGTCACATCTTTGGGCTGCAAGTCAGCCTTAAATTGCTCATATTCCTCGCACTTGGGAAATTTGCGATGCGTCAGTCCGCGTTTTTGCAAATACAAAAAACGCGCCGGAAACAAGCACTGCTTTGTCGCATCATCTCCGGCAAAAAGTTCTATCGTCGCCGCAAGTTCCGCCTGCGGATTGGCCTTGCCCTCCGCACTCAAAAAGAAATTATCCGAATCAACCGAGCTTTTGCCATTCTGATAATGCCCCAGCGCAGCCCAAGCCTTATCCGACTCTTGTGCCGAAGCCAAAGAAGAAAAAAATAAAGCCATAAAAAAAAGAAGATAGTGCATATTCACTTTTATCATTAAAATAATTCGGAGAACAGCCCATATTAAAAAATCTCGGATGGTGGAATTTATAGAATAATTTTAAGGGGTGATAAAAATTTTAATGTAGATAAAACCACATGAATTTTTATCACCCCCGTCAAAATTGCTCTAGAAAACCATCATCCGAGTTTTCTATGCCATTTGCATCAGTGACAAGGTCAAATCAACCGCATCAACATCATTGCTGGCAAACAAAACACCGAAATTATCCTGAATCTTGACTGCCAAAGTATTTTCATCAACATTCAAAATGCCGGCCACCGTACGGATAGTCTCGCCGTTGCCTTGAGCAGCATCATAAGCAAACTGTTCCATATTATTCTCTAAAAAGGCCAGCAACATACGTCCGGTGCCGCCGGTAACCCGTCCGTTGGGGTCGCATCCTGAAGTTCCGGTGGTAATGCCGAAAGTCTGCGAACCGAAGGTGCTGTTGGTAGTAACTGCCAAAACCTGCGGAATAATGCCGGACTGTCCGCGCCAAGCCATCGAGCCCAAACCGCATCCGGTTGAATCATAAGCATTCGCATTTGCACTCAAAGCCAAAACACCGGCAGCAACCGCCGACAAAAAATAAAATTTTTTCATTACAAAAGTCTCCAAAAATTTCGTTATACCTCTTGGAAACTAATACTTTTTTTTGCCGCTGTATACCGCAAAACACCTTTTTTCCCCTGCTAATATACCGCTCGTTGGTGTTTCAATAACACAAAAGGCTTCGCTTTGAACTTAGCGAAGCCTTTTGTGTAAGAGCTTACCCTACAGGCCGTTATTTCTTTTTGACCGCTGTTTTTTTAGGTTCCTTCTTCTTAGCTGCCGGCTTTTTGGCTGTCGCCTTTTTAACCGGAGCTCTGACGCCGGCTGCAGTTTTAGCCGCTGTCTTCTTGGTTTTAACCGCAGTTTTCTTCACCGTTTTTGGGCCGGATACCGCTTTGGTGTCGGCTTTTTCTATCAAAGCTGTCGCCTTTTTGGCTGCCGGTTTCTTGACCGTCCGCAAAGCAGCTTTGGCAGCTTTGGCTGTCGCTTGCTCTTCTTTGAGCGCTTTTGCCTTCTCCGGAGAAGATTTGGTTTGCACCGGCAATACTCCGACAATGGTCTTATGCATTGCAAACACTGCCACCAAAGTAGTAACGATCATCAACAACATTGCAAACCTTCTCAAAGTTGTCAGTCCGTCAACCACCGAAAAAATGCTGTCTCTTACCGCCGGATTGCCTTGAGTATAAGTCGCCAAAGTTGCCACCAAGGCCATCAAAAAGGTAACCGCTACCATATAGGGAACCCAACCGACCGAAGCCAGCAAAGTGGCCAACCGCGGATATTTATGCATAAAATTATCCACCCGTTTAATCGGTGCCAGCCATTTCAACGGCAGCAAAAACACCAATAATACTACTGCCAGCAAAGCATCTGCCAACAAGGCAATCACCGCCCACATACTATAGGTCGCACCGAAAATTCCGCCCCAATACAAAAACAGCGAAAACACCCAATAGATTCCGCCGATAACCAAGGCTTGCTTCCAATAATTACTCATTGTTCTTCTCCTTTCTCCATTTTAATAAAAACTTCTGGCGCCGGACAATTTATCCGCCCGTAAATCAACCAGTTTTCCGCCATCCAGCCGCACTTTGCGGTCCATCCGGTCAGCCAGTTCAAAATTATGTGTGGCAATCAAGGCGCTCAATCCTGTCTCCCTGACAATACCCAACAACTCGGCAAAAACATCTTCTGCCGTCTTGGGGTCCAAATTGCCGGTCGGCTCATCCGCCAACAGCAATTTCGGGGTATTTGCCAAAGCCCGTGCTATCGCCACTCTCTGTTGTTCACCTCCCGACATCTCTGCCGGACGATGATGAAACCGTTTTTCCAACCCCATCTTTTGCAGCAGCCACTTAGCCTTATCTTGCGCTGCTTTGGGTTTAACTCCGTCTATCAACTGCGGTATCATCACATTTTCCAACGCATTAAAATCCGCCAGCAGATTGTGATATTGGTACACAAAACCCAAATAATCCCGCCGCAACTCCGTGCGCAACCTGTCATTCAAGGTCGAGCATCGCTGCCCTTCCAGATATACATCGCCTCTCGTCGGCTTTTCCAAAAGACCGGCCAATTGCAGCAATGTCGACTTGCCGGCTCCCGATGGGCCGATAAGCGCAACTATCTCACCTTTGGGGATCTCCAAATCAATACCGCGCAAGACCTGCAAAGTTTGTCCGCCCTGCTTAAACGAGCGATACACTCCGCGCATTTCCAAAACCGGTGTCTTCAACTCACTCATAACGCAGCGCCTCCACCGGATCCATCCGCGCCGCCCGCCACGACGGGTACAATGTCGCCGCAAATGACAACAACAGCGAAATCGCCACCACACTTACCACCTCTATCGGGTCAACTTTTGCCGGAAGTTTGGACAAGAAATAAATCTCGGCCGAAAACAAATCACGTCCGAACAAATATTGCAGACCTTGCCTTATCGCCTCAATATTGTCGCACACCGCCAATCCCAGCACCACACCCAGTGCAGTGCCGATTATCCCGATACCGGCGCCGTCAATGAAAAATATCCGCATAACCATCCCTTTGGTAGCCCCCATTGTGCGCAACACGGCAATATCACGCCCCTTGTCTTTCACCAGCATAATCAATCCGGTGATAATATTAAAGGCCGCCACCAAAATAATCAGCGTCAAAATTACAAACATCACATTGCGCTCAACATCTATGGCATTAAAAAAAGCCGCATTACTCTGCTTCCAATCATAGACATAGGCGCTACCACCCAAGCTCTTTTCCAAAGCACCGCGCACCGCCGTCAAATATTTATCGTCATCCAAGGTTACGTCTATGTTGGTTACCGCGCCCTTCAAGCCGAAATAAACCTGCGCACTTTCCAACGGCATAAAAATAAAATTGGAATCATATTCAAACATTCCCGAATCAAACAGTCCGATAATCTGATATGATTTCATCCGCGGCACCGTGCCGAACGCCGTAATCTTGCCGTTGGGTGACAACAGGGTGATATTATCGCCTTCGGTCAACCCCATTTTGCGTGCCAATCTCATCCCCATAATCACGCCGCCGTCTTGATAATAATTCATATCAACTCCGTCTATTGCCTTGGCATAAGCCTCTTTTTTCAGCATATCATCTTTGGCAATACCGCGCACCATTGCTCCCTCGGCCGAACGACCGGCCGTCACCAAAAGTTGATTTTCAATCATCGGAATAACCGTTGTGATATGCTCAATTTCACTGATTTCCTCAACCGCCTTGCGATAGTTATTAAACGGATAGCTGGTCGGCGCCATAATACCTATATGCCCGTTGATTCCCAAAATACGCCCCAAAAGCTCGCTTCTAAACCCGTTCATAACGCTCATTACAATAATCAGCGTCGCCACCCCCAAAGCGATTCCGGTAAACGCAAATCCGGTAATCACCGAAATAAACCCCTCTTTGCGTTTGGCTCTGAGATATCTGCCAGCCATCAGCCTTTCAAATTTACCAAAAATCATCTTCCTATTTTCAACAAAACTTTATTAATTTATAATCACTTATATTCTTAAGACACCGGCTTGACAACTTTATTCCGCGACTTATGCCAAAGAAAAAAGGCTCAAAAATCGATTTGAGCCTTTTTCAGCGCCAAATCACGCTTATCTGTGACCGATAAGCCCCTCGGCAATATTACGGTTAATCGACACCAGACTATTGAGCAGTTTGTCATCCAAATTATCCAAATTCTGCCCCAGTTTAATGGTGTTGCCGGCCACATAATCCGCCAATTTAATCAAATTATCGCGCGTTTCTTGCGGCAATTTGGTTTTGCCGGATTTCATCAAAGTTTTAATCATCACCCACAACTGTTGATTGCAGTCCATTGCCTCTACCAAGGCCGTGTTATCTTTTTTACTGCGAGCCTGAATCATATCCAAGCCGGTCTTAGCCAAATAATAAGCCTCCTGCTGCGCCAAATTGGCATTCACCGATTCCATCAGACCCTGTGAAATCTGGCGATTAATTTCGGCCAGCGAATGGAAATAATTTTCGGTCATATTTACGCCTTTCGACAAAGTGACCTGCTCAACATACTTCGAGAGCTTGCACAAATTGTCTTTAATATTCTGCGGCATATCATTATGCTGGCTCTTAGCCGAAGCCTCAATCGACACCCACATTTGCAAATTATCGTCCAGCACCAAGAGTTTATAGTTATCATCTTGGGTCTTGGCAGCATCATCCAAATAATTGGCGTACTGTTGCAACAAATCAGCCTCTTCGGCAGCTCCGTCAATTTGATCTTGAATTTCACTCAACATATCTTTGGTTCCTTATCATATAGTTATTGCCAATCTTTACCCCTGTTTTTGCTACTCAATATCGGAGAAGGCGAGCCTACATCCAAGCGATTGGGGAATATATGCTTATAGTAGGGAATATAAACTCAATCCTTCTCCTCATCAAGTCCGATATAATCTTTATACCAAGATTACATCATTTATTTTTTAAGAAAAAATTGGGGAGATTTTTTGCTTAAAAAATATTTGCCACATAATAATATAGGGAAACTCATCCGCCTCATCAGAACGGCGCTACAATGTCCAGCACCTGTCGGCCATAGCGCGGTTGCTGTACATCCGATATCACACCGCGTCCGCCATACGACACTCTGAGCTCGGCGATTTTACTTGAATCAATGGTGTTGTTGGAAGAAATATCCGCCCTTCTGACAATCCCCCGCATCGAAAGCTGTCGCACCTCATAACTGACCCTTATCTCCTGCGTACCCTCAATCACCAAATTACCATTGGGCAAAACCTGCGTCACAACCGCGGCAAAAGTCACATTGATATTTTCTTTACGATCGATTTTGCCGTCGCCTTTAATCTCGCGGTTGGAGTTCAAACTTATGGCATTTTGCGAATTATATCCGCTCGGCAGAGCATCTTCCATATATTTTTCGAACCCAAAAAACGAACCGATACTCAATGAATCCTTATTGCCATCGCGATTTTGCTCCATTTCATTTTCCAGCTTTGCCGTATCTTTGGTGGAAATTTTTACCGTAATAATATCGCCTACTTTTGAGGCTCTTTGGTCCTTAAAAAATCCCTCAGAACCTTGCCTCCACAGCGAATTAGCGGCATAAACTTCCTCTTGTTTTTGCGGCATCGGCATCGACACCGGCGCATAATCGTTGGCATCCAACGGATTGGTTATGGGGGATAATGCCGGCTCTTGTCCGACCTCGGCAAGACGCGACCACATACCGCAACCCGACAACGATGTTGCCATCAACAACACGGCGGCTCCTTTGGTTATCTTTTTGTTTTCAAACATCATTTTCATAGTTCCCCTGCTATTCGCTGACAATTTCCACTTCACCTGATTTTTTGGCCACACCGGCAATCTCTTTTTTGCTGCTCAAGTTAAGCAACTTCACGGCCTCGCCTTGCGCAGCATCGCTCAAAGCCTGCATTTTCGAGGTTATTTGCAGTCCCTTCTTGGTATATACCGCTGTCACCATTTGGCCTTTTTTAATTACCCGTACGGCCCGCACATCACCGTTTTCCAATGGTTTACCTGCTTTGAGCAAACGTGTTGCCTCTCTGCCGATAATATCCTCCTGATTTATCAAAGCCTCCTTACGCAAACGATTTCCTCTCAGCGCTGACTTCTGCAAGTCATTTTCCATAATCACCGCGTCTTTGGCAATGTCTTTGGCCGGCACCCATACTTCTTTCATTACAAAATAGCGGCCGATAATCTTGTTTTTATCTTGCAAATCACCATCGGCAAAAATTTCCGCATTAACCGTAAAACGCCCCTGCCCCGCATCAATCTTCAAATCGCTTAACAGGACTTTGACATCTTTGGCATCAGCAAATTCATAGTGGGTTTTGCCGCCAAAAATTTCCAGCTCAATATTTTCGCTTTCCCCTTGCTCGGCAAACTCATCCTTTATTGCCTGCAGCAAACGGTCTTCACTCAACTCAGCCGCCGCTGCCCCCAATGCCAGCATCTGCCAACCAATCAATATCAACCAGCCTGCCAATCGCATTTTCTGCTTACCTCTACTTCATCTGATTAATGGTATTAAGCATTGAATCCGAAGTTGTAATAACTTTCGAGTTCATCTCATAGGCGCGCTGTGCCGAAATCAGCTCGGTTATCTCGGTTACCGGATTAACATTCGAAGTATTAAGATACCCCTGCAAAATCGACCCGAAACCCTCGGTATCGGGATTATCTACAATCGGGTCTCCCGAAGCCTCGGTCTCAATGAACAAATTATCGCCGATAGCCTCCAAACCCGCCTCATTAACAAAGGTGGCCAACTCAAGCTGTCCGACATTAATCTCGTCAATCTCTCCGTCTTGCTTTACCCATACCTCGCCCGAAGAGTTGACATAAACCTCAACCGCATCATCGGGGATGGTAATTTCCGGCTGCACTACATATCCCTCGTGCGTCACAATTACGCCCTCACCATTGCGCTGAAAAGCTCCATCGCGAGTATATCCCGTACCTTTTCCTTCCGGCAGCTCAATGGTAAAATAACCGCGACCGCGAATTGCCAAATCCAAATCATTACCGGTTGAAGTCAACGACCCACCGTCCGTAATACGGTAAATCGCCGAAGTTCTAACTCCCAACCCCATTTGTACACCGGCCGGAACAATCGTATTGTCAGCCGTTGATGCCGACCCCGGACGCACTACATTTTGATAAATCAAATCACTGAACTCGGCACGCCGCTTGGTATAGGCCGTTGTATTCATATTTGCGATATTGTTGGCGATAGTATCAACATTGGTCTGCTGAGCCAGCATTCCGGTTGCGCCTATTTGTAACGATCTCATAATTGTTCCCCTCTATTTTTTATGCCAAATCGGCAAAAGTTGAAATTGTGTTTGATAAACGAGTGTGCTCCTCATCAATCATCTGTTGCACATAATCATAACTGCGTTGAATTTTTATCAGATTGGTCATTTCGGCAATCGCATTAACATTGGAGCTTTCAACCATCCCTTGCTCAATCCGCACATTATCGCTGCTAAACCTCACCGCATTACCGGCCGGATTTTCAAACAGCACTCCTGCCATCTTTAACAACTTACCCTCATCGGCAAACTGCGCGATTTTCAAGCGGCCGATAACACCATTCTCGGTAATGACATCACCGCTCTCGGATATTACCACTTCTCTTTCATCCGGAGCTAAAAATATCGGCGTATTTCCTTCGCTCAAAATAATATTTCCCTCAGTAGTGGTCAGAGCCCCGTCTTCATTAAGAGTAAATTGTCCCTTGCGGGTATACATCTCACCTGATGCCGTTTCCACACAGAAAAAACCCTTCCCTCTGATAGCAGCATCCAGCGGATTGCCGGTCTCCTTAAAACTACCCTCGGTAAAATCGGCATAATCCCCGAAATCCCACGTAAAATAAATCGGCTCAGCCCCAATTCCTTGTGCTTGCGGCGTCTGTTGCAAATAAGAAGCAAACACCACATCATCCTGCTTATATCCTGCCGTATTCATATTAGCCATATTATTGGACACAATATTCATCTGTTTCCACAGTGCCATCTGCCGCGACAAAGCCACATAATTGGTATTATCCATAAATTTTCCCCTATCTTTTTTCGGTGATTAAAGCTCTCCCTTTTAAGCCGACCTCACCGAACAATTTTGTTTTGTCTTACCTTATGCAAAACTCGTGCCATTTTTTTAAAACCCCTATAATTTATTTGCCGATTGTCTATCAATTACCGCATATTCAAAAAAAATTATTGCTTTTCATCTCATTTTGTTATACTTTCTCAATTGTAGTTCAATTATTATACAAATTAAAAAAATTAGTGTTATGAAAGAGACATTTCAATTCAATGAAGAGTTTGCTAAGTTCTTCTCCCGCAGTGCCGGACGCGTGGTAACAATTACTAACCCGCCGAGCATTGCTCCGTCAGGTTTCCGATTAAAAGACACACCCAAAGTCGGCGGCACCAAATTAGTTGCGCTCAAGTCTAAGGAAGAATTTGCTTATTCCGGTGACCATATTACTTTGGGCAATAATCTGAAATTGCGGTTGGAAAAACTGAGCGGTGCTGCTCCGAAAGAAGTGCCCGTTCCGTTTACCGAGAACTTTGAAGTAGTAATTATCAGTTTTGACGGCTGGGTGCACACTTTGGCTCCGCTCTGCCGCACCGAAAGTGAGCTCGAAGAGTTTACTTCGGCGGTCAACCGAGCTAAATTGGTGCCGGTGCAGAAAAAACGCTGCATCAACTTAGCCAATTATTTGTTCCGCAACCATCTGCAAAACTGAAACCTTGAAAAAAAGCCGACGCATCAACTTCGTCGGCTTTGTCTTTTTTATCCTTTTAGCATTTTTTTCTAAAACGGAATATCATCGTCTATCGGTGCGGAATTTGATGTCGACGTTGTCGAATCCCACCCCGAATCGCTGGCTGCAAACACATCATTACCGCCGGCCGGCACGCTCTCCCCGCCTCTGGCATCAAGCAAAACCAAATTGCCGCTGAAATTTTGCAGCACAATCTCGGTAGTATAACGATCAGCACCGGTATTGTCTTTCCAACTTCTGGTCTGCAACTGGCCTTCCAAATACACTTTCGAGCCCTTGTGCAAATAGCGCTCAGCCACATCCGCCAAAGCGGTATTAAAAATCACTACGCGATGCCATTCGGTGCGTTCCTTGCGTTCGCCGGTAGCTTTATCCTTCCACGAATCCGAAGTTGCCACATTCAAGTTAACAATTTTGGCTCCGCTGTTTGTATTGCTGACCTTAGGATCAGCGCCTAAATTGCCCACCAAAATCACTTTATTTATACTTCCAACCATTTTTACTCAACCTCTATCCAATAAATTAAAAAAACTTCGCTTAGTATAAACACGGCTTATGTTTTTTGCAATCGCAAAATCAGTTAACCTGTGTATATTCGCCGTTTTCCAGCAAATACATATTCCATCCTCCGCCTTTTACTACGGCGCCATCCTTAAAACCGACCATCCCCCAAGGCGTGTTCCAATTTCTTTCATTGGCAATTTTGGCAATTTTACCGACATCAAAACTCTTGGCTGCCTCAGCCATATCCCGCCACAACATCACTGCAGTATAACTCATAATTCCCAACCCGCGCGGCTCACGCCCTTTAATCCGCAGCTCCACCAGCTCTTTAGTAAAAGCAGAATTAGCCTTTTGGTCATTAAATTTGAGCACATAAACCCCTTCGGCAAAATTTCCCATCTCTTTGAAAAAATAAGAGGTTGCCATATATTCATCCACTATCAGCACAATTTCTTCATTGCGGTCCTGCAGTTTCTGCGCCAGCTCTGCCACCTGATTCTTATTGCCCAAGATATAAACAACCTTGCTTTTAGCGGCAATTTCTTTGGCCATTTTCTTGATTTTTGCATAATCCGCAAAATCATACAAACTTATGCGCTTGCCGATGCCGTTTGCCTGCATCAGACCTTGTAGCGCCGCTGCCGTTTCATAAGTTGCGACATTATTTTTATCATAAGCCACAGCAATGTTTTTGTCACTCCAGCGTTCTTTATAAACGGCCAACACACTCTCCGCCTGTGCCGCAACCAAACCGCCGATTTTAAACATTCCTGTCGCCTTATAGCCGAACCTTTGCTCATCCAAAGGCTGCACCACCATATGAGTAATGCCGTTTTTGGCATATACATCGCTGATAAGCTCGAAATAATCGCTTCCCCAAGGACCGACGATCAAATCCAACCGCCCCATAGCTCCGCTTGAGGTCAGCAATTGCTCTTCTGACTTTACCGCCAAATCCGAACTGGCATCATCCACGGCAATAAACTCTATTTTTTCACCCAGCAACCCGCCGTTGTCATTAATCTCTTCAACCGCAATCCGCGCACCATCCGCCAACTGCTCTCCAAACATCGCTCCATCGCCGCTTTTGGGTGCCGACACCGCAATTACAGCCGCCTGCACTGTCGCTGTCTCACTCAAAAAAACTGCCCATATGGCAAAAATTATTATTTTTATCTTATCTTTCATCATAACTGCCGCTTGTAACACCAAATGCAGCGCTTGGCAACCGATTTTCACAATATTTGCATATAAAAAATATTTGACTCTTTTTTCTCCTCTCCTTACAATCGCCGCTGAATTTGTCACATAAGGGAACTTAATCGATGCTGTTGAAAAAATATGTTTTTACTTCTCCGCCGGCCGGCCCCAAAGTACTATTTTTGGGCGGAGTGCACGGTAATGAAACTTGCGGAGTTAAGGCATTATTCAAAGTGATTGAAAAATTTGCTTCCCGCGCGCTTACTCTCAACCGCGGCAGTGTCGAGTTCATTCCGGTTTGCAATCCTCAAGCCCATACTTTGGGCCTCAGACAAGTTGAAGAAAACCTCAACCGTGTAGTCAAAAATTGGGACACCCCGACCACCTACGAACAACATTTGGGCAAAGAATTGTCCACGCACATTCGCTGCTGCGATATCGTCATTGACCTGCACTCATCGCATTGTCCACAAGATAAACCATTTATTTTCGATGACTATCCCACCGCTGCATCCCGTCGTTTGTCCCAAGCGCAAAACATTATCTATATTATCGAAGGATGGCCGCAGATTTATCGAAATGCTCCGATTGCCGATTTTTCGACCGGCAGTTGCGCCCAAACTTACGGCAAAACCTGTCTCACCGTTGAGTGCGGCTACCACCAATCTCTCCAATCCGAACAAACTGCTTATTATGTTGTGCTCAACACCCTGTTATGCTTGAATATGCTGGATGGTTTTCCCTCAGCCCCCTTAAAACAACAACGTATTATGATGGACGAGATTATTGTCAAATCATCATCCGGCAACCTTACGCATCCCTATCATCATTTGGACAAAATATCCCGAGGCGAAATATTGGCCGTCTATGACAACAACACCAATATTATATGTCCTCAGGACGGGTTCATATTATTACCCAATGCCAAAGCCGCCGTTAATACCGAGTGGTTCTACCTTGGCCACTTGCTTGAACCAAAGGTTGTGTCATAATTCTGTTTTTAGCTGCATTATCTCTCGGCTTTTCCCAAATCAGACTATGGGTGTTTTTATCAATCCCTACCCCGTAATAACCTTGAGCCACCCGATATTGCATCTTATTAAACAGTGCCGGTATCTCGCGATGAATATTTTTTCCCACAAACATTGCCATCCGTCCTTGAGCTTCTGATCTTGTCGGTACTTGCAAATTTTTAGCCAAATACAAAACCTTGGCTCCGTCCGTCGGGTCATAATCCACCTTGCGGATGGACATCCCGTTGGCCAAAGCGCTTATCCAGCTGGCCGGATTGTCAATCGCAATTTGAATAATTGAGGTAGTTTTACCCATAGCTTTGGATTTCTTTTCAATATAATCCAGCATACTTTTCATCAAACCCGAACCTCTGTGTTCCACATCCACCAAAATCGCCTTATACACCACCAGTTTGTCATTAGCGGTATCACAATCAAACTCCGGCATATCTCTAACCTGCCCGTTTTGCGGATAAGAAAAAATACTCTGCGCCACCAATTTTTCACCATCAAACACCCCAAGCATATAAGTATGCTCGTGTTCCAACGCCTTAATAAAATCTTGCGCGCTTCGGGTCAAAACAAAATGTTTTTCATCCTCCTGCAAATTGCCGACAACCTTATTTTGCAGCTCCATAACCGCCGCCAGATGTTCGATATTAAGCTCTTTAACCTCTAATTTTTTCGCCATTTGTTTTTCTTTTCCCATAGTTTTTAAGTCAAAAAAAAGATTTGAAATTACCCAACTTCAAATCTCGCCACGATAATTAATTACTTTGTGTAAAAAATCATCGTCGCGGCACACCTCGGCGAGAACGAACAACGAGCAATCTGCGATTTGTCATCTTCATTATAATCAAACCTTTCTATCAATTTTGTTCCATAATGCACAAAAATATCATTTTTGTCAACATTTTTATTAAGTACTTGCTATTTATTTGGAATGTTATATATTGTCCCTCACCTCAAGGAGATTAAAAAATGACCACTGATTTTATCGACATTAAAGGCGCCCGCTCCCACAACCTGAAAAACATCAGCTTGCAAATTCCCAAAAACAAACTAACCGTCATTACCGGTTTGTCAGGTTCGGGCAAATCATCTTTAGCCTTTGATACCATATATGCCGAAGGACAGCGCCGCTATGTTGAAAGTTTGTCGGCTTATGCCCGCCAATTCCTCGACCTGATGCAAAAACCCGATGTTGATTCCATCGAAGGTCTGTCTCCCGCCATCTCCATTGAGCAAAAATCCACCTCGCACAACCCGCGTTCCACCGTAGGCACCATTACCGAAATTTATGATTATATGCGCTTGCTGTGGGCAAGGGTCGGCGTTCCCTATTCGCCGGCTACCGGCCTGCCGATTGAAAGTCAAACAGTCTCTCAGATGGTCGACCGCACTTTGGAAATGCCCGCCGGTACCAAGTTGATGATGCTCTCACCGGTAGTCCGCGGCAAAAAAGGCGAATACAAAAAAGAATTAGCCGACTACCGCGCTCAAGGTTTCCAGCGGGTCAAAATCGACGGGCAGATTTATGATTTGGAAGAAACTCCCGCCCTGAACAAAAATCAAAAACACGATATCGAAATTGTTATTGACCGCATCATTGTCAAAGACGGCTTGCAAGAGCGTCTTGCCCAATCATTTGAAACCGCGCTGCACCTTAGCGATGGTTTGGTTTATATCGAAAATATGAGTGATGGTAAACGCACCACCTTCTCCTCAAAATTTGCTTGTCCGGTTTCGGGCTTTACCATTGAGGAAATCGAGCCGCGGATGTTTTCGTTCAACAATCCTTACGGCGCGTGCCCGCACTGCGATGGTATCGGCGCCAAACTTTATATGGACCCCGCGCTCATTGTTCCCAACCCGACACTATCCATTTCCCAAGGTGCAATTGCCCCTTGGCACGGCTTTCATTCCTCGTTTTACGAAATGGCGCTTGTCTCGCTGGCCAATTGGCTGGGTATTTCAACCAAAACTCCGTGGCAAGACCTTCCGCAACGCGCCCGCGACATTATCCTTTATGGTTCGGGCGACGAAATTGTGCCGCTTTACTTCAAAAAATTTGTCACCGAAAAACCTTTTGAAGGGGTGATTCCCAATATGGAGCGCCGTTTTCTTGATACCGATTCGCCGGCCACGCGTGAGGAATTGTCACATTATCAATCGGCGGCCCCTTGCGAATTTTGCCACGGCAAACGTTTGCGCCCCGAAGCCTTAGCGGTTAAAATCGGCGGATTGGATATCTGGGATGTCAGCGAAAAATCGATTAAAGATGCTCTTGTGTGGTTTTCCGGCATCAAACCGACCTTAAGCCCGCAAAAGCAAGAAATTTCTGCCAAAATCATTAAAGAAATCTGCGAAAGATTGCAATTCTTAAACAATGTCGGCTTGGATTATCTCACCTTATCGCGGCAATCCGGCTCTTTGTCCGGCGGCGAGGCCCAGCGCATTCGTTTGGCCTCCCAAATCGGCACCGGCCTGACCGGCGTTATGTATGTCCTTGACGAACCCTCAATCGGTCTGCACCAGCGCGACAACTACCGCTTGATAGAAACCTTAAACCGCCTGCGCGATATCGGCAATACCGTAATTGTGGTTGAGCACGACGAAGACGCCATCCGCGCTGCCGATTATATTGTCGACATCGGTCCGTATGCCGGCACCAGAGGCGGAGAAGTAGTGGCATCCGGCAGTCTCAAAGACATTCTCAAAAGCTCTTCAAGCCTGACCGCAGCTTATTTGAACGGCACCAAATCCATCGCCGTGCCGGCCAAACGCCGCAAAGGCAACGGCAAATTTCTCACCCTTAAAGGAGCTTCTACCAACAATCTGAAAAATATTGACATTAAGTTTCCTCTGGGCAAATTTATCTGTGTAACCGGCGTATCCGGTTCGGGCAAATCATCACTGGTGCTGGAAACTCTTTGTGCCGCTTTGGAAAAAGAGCTCAATGGCTCGCGCGTCTTGCAAGGTAAATACCTCAAACTTGAGGGGGTTGAAAACGTTGACAAAATCATCAACATCGACCAATCACCCATCGGACGCACTCCGCGTTCCAACCCCGCCACCTATACCGGATTATTTACCTATATCCGCGATTGGTTTGCCAATCTGCCGGAAGCAAAAGCTCGCGGTTATGCCGCCGGACGTTTTTCATTCAATGTAGCCGGCGGACGCTGCGAGGCCTGCCAAGGCGATGGGGTTACCAAAATCGAAATGCATTTTCTGCCCGATGTTTATGTTGAGTGCGATGTCTGCCACGGCACACGCTACAACCGCGAAACACTGGAGGTAAAATACAAAGGCAAATCAATTGCCGATGTTTTGGATATGACAGTGGATGATGCCTATGTGTTCTTTGAGAATATTCCTTCGATTCGCAACCGGTTGGAATTATTGCGCCGCGTCGGATTGGGCTATATCAAACTCGGACAATCCGCCACCACTCTCTCCGGCGGCGAGGCTCAGCGCATCAAATTATCTAAAGAACTCTCTAAAAAGGCCACCGGCAAAACCCTCTATATTTTGGACGAGCCCACCACTGGATTACACTTTGAAGACATCAACAAACTGCTCTCCATTTTGCAATCATTGGTTGATGCCGGTAATTCGCTTATCGTTATTGAACACAACTTGGATGTTATCAAGGTTGCCGACCATATCATTGATATCGGCCCCGAAGGAGGAGTTGGCGGCGGCACCATAGTCGCACAAGGCACGCCCGAAGATGTAGCCAAGGTCGAAGCAAGCTACACCGGCCGTTTTTTAAAAGACAAACTCTAATAAGTAAAGCTGATTGCAGCTTGTTTATACACCAAAGGCTTTTTCGGTGCCAACTTTGGCGCCGCGATCTTTTGCGGCTCTTGAGGCTTGTTGTTTTGTTTAGATGTTGCGGCTGCTGTATTCTTTGCCTCGGATGTATTTTTCCCCTCGGATGCCTCGGTTTTGCTGTTGCTTTTTGACTTAGGGCTCTTAATAGCGGCCATCAGTTTTCCCAGCTTGCTTTTATCCTCTTCGGTCATAAAATCCTTGCAGCAGAGTGTTACAATTGTTTCAACATCTTTGCGAAAATAATTGTACTTATACATTGTCTTGACTATAGCAAAAGCAAAATTTCCCGCCACACGCGCTGCCTCGTCTTTCCCCAACGAGCGAAAATAACTGCTCAGATTATCCCGATAACGATTAGCTTCTTCCCACCCGAACGGTCTGGGACCTCTGCGATACATTGCCTCGCCTTTTTGCTTATACCACCAAGCTATTTGTATACGAGCATCATATAATCTCCCCAAAAAAGACTGATATTGTGCATCCTCAACTGCCATAGCCACCTCCATTTTGTCAATTTTTTGTCATTATAGCATATTTTTCACTTAAAGCAACCAAAATTTACTCCTCAACGGTGGCAAACCGCAAAATTATACTTGATTTATTGCAAAATCGGTGCTATGTACTTGGCTATTACGAGATTAAAAAACCGTTCTGTGAAGGAGATAGGCCTCCCTCGCAGTTCTTTTTTTCCGATGTTTTTTGTAATTATGAGGTGAATGGAAATGGAAAAAATACCTTTGACCAAGGTTGGTTTTACCGCCTTGGAAGCAGAACTTAAGAACCTTAAAGGGGTTGAGCGTCCTAACATTATTGCTGCGATTTCCGAAGCAAGAGCTCAAGGTGACCTCTCCGAAAACGCCGAATATTCTGCCGCCAAAGAAAAACAAAGTTTTATCGAAGGCCGCATTCAGGATTTGGAAGCGGTTTTGAGCCGTGCTCAGGTTATTGACGTTGCCAATATCAAAAGCGATATTATTCGTTTTGGCGCCACGGTTTTGGTGGCCGATGAAGATGACGATACCGAACGCGCTTATCAGATTGTCGGCGACTATGAGGCGGATATCGAAAAAAACAAAATTTCTTTGTCTTCTCCTTTGGCCAAAGCGCTTATAGGTAAAGAAGTGGGCGATGTTGCGGAATTCCGCGCCCCTTCGGGACAAAAATCTTTTGAAATAATCGAGATAAAATACGTTTAATTATCTCCTGTTCTGATTATATTTAACAGCGTCGTTATGTTCAACGGCGCTGTTTTTTTTCATAGCATTAAGGAGACAACCATTATGGATACCGATGACACCATTGATAACAACAATTTTTGTGACTGTGATGAGGACAACAAATGCGGCTGTTCTTATCCCAACAACACCGGCATCTATTCCTGTCAATATGCCAATCTTCACAACATTGAATGTGCATCCGATGTTTATCTTGACCCGCACTCTCTCCACTATGATATATGCAATTGCTCTGAGAAGGGTGGTTGCGAGTGTCACAACAACTAACGGCCTTATCTTATGGCAGAATATCGCAGCAAAGTGCTTATTATAGGCTCGGGTCCGGCCGGATACACTGCCGGCATTTACGCCGCGCGCGCCGGCCTTGCTCCGCTTCTTATCTCCGGCAGTGAGGTTGGCGGACAGCTGACCTCCTCGCCGGAAATTGAGAATTACCCCGGTTTCAACCAATCATCTTCCACTTTGGAATTGATGGATATTATGCAAAAACAAGCCATGCATTTCGGGGTTAAAATTATCAATGACACCATTGTCGAAACCGACTTTCAGCACCGGCCTTTTGAGTGTGTTTCCGCCAACCACAATATTTTTTTGGCACACTCGGTAATTATAGCCACCGGCTCTTCAGCCAAATGGCTTGATATTTCCAGCGAAACCAAATTCCGCGGTCATGGCATCTCCGCCTGCGCCACCTGTGACGGATTTTTCTATCGCAATCAGGATGTAGCCGTTATCGGCGGTGGCAATTCCGCCGCGGAAGAAGCGGTTTATTTGACCAATTTTGCTCACTCGGTCACCCTCATCCATCGCCGCGACACCTTGCGTGCAGACAAAATTTTGCAGGACAAACTGCGAAAAAATCCCAAAATAACCATCAAATACAATTCGGTAGTCGAAGAATTTATCGGGGAAGATGATCCTTTGTTGCTGCAAGCCCTCAAAATCAGAAACATCAAAAACGACAAAACCGAAACCATCTCCGCCGCCGGAGCTTTTGTTGCCGTCGGCCACCAGCCCAACACCCGTCTGTTCGAAGGTCAATTGCAGCTTGATGCCAAAGGCTATATCACCACTGCTCCCGACAGTTGCGCTACCTCTATTGAAGGCGTATTTGCTGCCGGAGATGTAAAAGACCCCATTTTCCGTCAGGCCATCATCGCCGCCGGCTCCGGCGCTCAAGCCGCCATTGAGGCCGGCCGTTTCCTCCAACACTGAGTTTTATTCATAGCGCAACGCACTGATGGGGTTCAACAATGATGCCTTATATGCCGGATAAAACCCGAAGAACAACCCGACAATACCGGCAAACGAAAACGGCAGCAGCACATATACCACCGACACCGATGCCGGCAATGAGCTGAACACTCCCACCAAATACGAGCCAATCAAACCGAACACCACGCCAACCAGCCCGCCGATAAGCGACAGCACCAACGCCTCCATCAAAAATTGCCAACGAATATCCCACGCCTTTGCTCCTATTGCCATACGTATACCGATTTCCCTTGTGCGCTCGGTGACCGAAACCAGCATAATATTCATAATACCGATACCTCCCACCAACAGCGAGATTGAGGCAATCGCCCCCAGCAAAATAGTCATTACCTGTGTTGAGCTCTCCATCATCTCCATCATCTGGGTCAGATTCATAATAATAAAATCATCATCTTTATTGGCTCCGAGATTATGCCGCTGCCGCAAAAGCTGCTTAATCTCGTCTTGCGAGGTATAGGTGCTGCGCGCATCCACTGCCTGCAAAATAATCATCTTAACCTGATCGGGAAAAGATATACCCATCACTTTTTTTTGCGCGGTGGTAATCGGAATATACACCGCATCATCCTGATCTTGCCCCATCCCCGATTGGCCGCGGCTTTGCAGTACGCCGATAATCTTAAACGGTATACCCTTAACCCGAATATTTTTGCCCAGCGGGTCAACATCGCCAAACAATTCATTAACCACCGTCTGTCCCAGAATAGCTACCTTGGCCGCGGTTTTTACGTCACTGTCCGAGAAGAATTTGCCATAAGCCAAATCCCACTCTTTGATTTGAAAATAACGATTATCGGTTCCCGAAACCACCGTCGACCAGTTGGCATTACCATACACCAACTGTGCCGTCTCATCCAACTGCGGCGCCGCTAATTTTATTGCATCAATTTTGTCCTGTATGGCATCGCCGTCCGATTTTTTCATTGTCGGTTGCGAGCCGCCGCCTCCGCGCGCCCCCGAAGATGTCGCCACACCGGAGCGGATAATAATCAGGTTCGAGCCCATGGTTTTCATCTCATTTTGGATGGAAATTTGCGCACCATTCCCCACCGACAGCATCACAATCACCGCAGCCACCCCAATAATAATTCCTAGCGAGGTTAAAATCGAGCGCATCTTGTTGGCTTTAATCGCCCGCACTGCAATTGAAAAAATCGTTTTTAAATCAATCATTTCTTTTATCCGAATTAATTTCGCCATCAACTATCTTAATAATTCTTTTGGCGTAGCTGGCAATATCCTCCTCATGGGTCACCAAAATAATCGTACGCCCCAGCTCCTCGTTCAATTCCGTAAATAATTTCATAATTTCCACACTCATTTTGGTGTCCAAATTACCGGTCGGCTCATCAGCAAAAATAATCGGCGCCTCATTAACAATCGCCCGAGCAATCGCCACCCGCTGCTGTTGACCTCCCGAAAGCTGATTGGGCTGATGGTCCATCCGCTCGCCCAAACCCACTTTTTGCAAAGCCTCCTGCGCTCTCCTCTCGCGCTCCGCAGCCGGAATATTGGCATAAACCATCGGCAGCTCCACATTTTCCAAAGCCGAAGTTCGGCTCAGCAGATTAAACCCCTGAAACACAAACCCGATTTTTTGGTTGCGCACCTGCGCCAGCTCATCCGATGACAAACTATCCACCCGCTGCCCGTCTAAAACATAACTCCCAGAGGTCGGCTTGTCCAAACAGCCCAAAATATTCATACAAGTTGATTTGCCCGACCCCGAAGGCCCCATAATCGCCACAAAATCACCTTTCTCAATCTTTAGGTTAATGCCTTTCAAAATCTGCAGAAAACCATCGCCCAAAGGATAACTTTTGGTAATATTATTAAGCTCAATCAAACTCATCAGTGCGGCATCCTCATTCTCATCTGCGACTTGTCAACCGCGGCATTTTTATCTTCCAACACCACCGCATCGCCGGATTTAATCTTATCTGAGATAATCTCGGTTGCCTCATCATCGCTAACCCCGACACTGATGCTCTCTCTGACCAACTTACCGCCGCGCAGCAACCATATTCCTTTGTCATTATAACGCTTTACCTGACCGTCTTCACCGGTAACATAAAAACGCAATGCCTTGTTCGGCACCAGCAGAGCATCTTTCTTTTCTGCAGTAACAATCTCCACATTTGCGGTCATTCCCGGCTTAATCTTCATATCTTTGTTATCCACGCTGATAATCACTTCATAAGTAACAACATTAGATGTGGTCACTGGATTATTACGCACTTGTGTTACCACTCCCTCGAAGATTTCATCGGGAAAACTATCAACCGAGAAATAAACCTTTTGTCCTTCGCTAACCTTGGCAATATCTGCCTCCACCACCGAAGCCTCAATCTGCATCTTGGTCAAATCTTCGGCCACATTAAATAATGTCGGTGTCTCAAAACTGGCTGCCACCGTCTGTCCTACTTCAACCTCGCGCGAGATTACTACCCCATCCACCGATGAAGTGATTTTGGTATAATCCAAATCAATCTTAGCTTGCTTCAACGAAGCCTCAGCCTGCTTCACTTGTGCCTCACGCAGGGCTTTTTCGGCCACGGCATTATTATAATCTCTTTCTGCCGACTCGAGCTCTTTGTCGGTGGAATATTTGGAAGTATTAAGTTTTTTTATTCTGTCGAGATGCTTTTTATAATACACGATATCATTCTCGGTCACTTTCAGCTCTGCTTTGGCAATATCCAGCGCCGCTTGTTTTTGGTCAACTGCCGCCTCAAAGGTTTGCGGGTCAATCACCGCCAACAGCTCTCCCTTTTTTACCTGCGAGTTAAAGTCCACATAAATCTCGGAAATAATCCCCGAAACCTGCGTACCGATAACCACTGTCGAAATCGGATTGATAGTACCTGACGCGGTAATTTTTTGGCTTATATCGCCCACTGCAACCTTTGCCGTAACATAATCCGGTTTTTTATTCTCGCAACCTCCGAGCAGCAAAACCGCCGCCAATGCCGTTGATATCACATATTGTTTGTTCATTGGTATCCCCTTGAAAAAAAACACCTCATACTATTACAAACGATACTAATCAAAAAAAGTTCAAATTTCAACTTGCATAAAAAATATTCCACTGTATAATATACCCAGACATATCATTATTTAATTAATTATTTTAAATTGTCGAACTAAGCTCTGTTGCCTTTCGTGATATGTTTATAACCGAGCATAGTTAGACCTAAAAAAATTTTTATACTTTATGAGTACTGAACAGAAAATCGATGGGCTTAAAGCCTTAGACCAAATCAAAGCCAATCTTCCTCAAGGCTTTGTTGCAACCAACAAATACGCAGTATTAAAATCAGCGCCTAAGTCCGAGCCGCTGTATACCAGCTGGGTTAAAGGACCGAACAAGGAAAAATACTTAGGTGTATTGCAAAGTCCCAACAAAGTAAAGTTGGTAAAAGACAGTGAGTCTAGCGCCTATCGAAACATTAAACCTTAAAGGATAACCCTTCAAGGTCTTAGTGCCCTCCCGTTGCTTGAAGCAAATCTTCAGGCAACGGGTTTTCTTTTGCTTCTGTCTGCCTGATTTTACAAAAAACTGTAGCCTCGCAACAACTCTTCAGCCGTCATTGCCTTTTTGCCCTGACGCTGAACAATCTCTGCCTGCAAAGCACCCTTACCGCAAATAATAAACAGCTTGTTGTTCTCCTGACGTATCTCTCCTGCTTTCGGGCCGGTTATATCACATCTTACTTTGCACTTCAGCAGCTTAAACCTCTCTCCTTTATGCTCGAAATAAGCCGCCGGATAAGGATTAAACGCCCTTATCTTTCGCTCAAGCACAATCGCATCTTCCGTAAAATTAAGCCGGCTTTCCGCCTTGTCTATCTTAGCGGCATAGGTTGCCAAACTTTCGTCTTGCTCCACCGGCGTAATCTCATCCAGCTTATCAAGCACCTCGCTCATCAGCTTTGCCCCCAGCGCTGCCATTTTATCGTGCAAAACACCGACTGTCATATCCTCATCAATCACTATCTCACCCTTTTTATACATCGCTCCGGCATCCAATTTTTCCACCACCTGCATAATGGTTATGCCGGTAGTTTTATCACCGGCCTCAATTGCTCGCTGCATCGGCGCCGCCCCCCGCCATCTCGGCAACAGCGACCCGTGCACATTCAAACATCCTTTGGGACAAGCCTCAATAATCTCTTTGGGCAAAATCAAACCATAGGCCGCCACAATCGCGACATCAGCCTTCCACTCGCGAAATTTCTGCTGCTCAACTTCATTACGCAAGGTTTTGGGAGTGCACACCTCAACTCCGTGTTCCAAAGCCCATAAATGCGCCGGCGATTTTTGCAACTCGTTTCCGCGTCCCGACACTGAGGGCGCACGCGTATAAACACAAACAATTTCGTGATTTTGGCTCAAAGTCTCCAAAGTCGGCACCGCAAATTCCGGCGTCCCCATAAACACAATTTTCATCTTAACCTATCATCCTTTTATAAAAAAATTATTTTTCCTTAAGCAACCTCTTTATCCAACAAAGTTTCCAGCTCCCGCCGGCGCCAATCGTTCAATATATTATCATCAAACACATCGCTCAAAAACTCTTTGTCCATCTCCGGCATCCCCGGATGCAACATAATCTCTATTTGTGAAAACCCGCGCGGCACCTTAAGTCCTTGTAATTTTTCTTTTGATATTTTGCAAGTATTGATAATCGAATAGAAGTAAGTATCGGTTTTATAGCGCCACAAAAGTTTATTAACCACAGCACACCCGCTAAGCACCATACTTTTTATCAACCCGCCGTCTTTCAGCCATTCATATCCTTTGGTCTGTCTAATGGTTGAAAGCGGGTTCTCATTAATAAACCTGATGCGCTCAATTTCCTCCTCTTTGGCCAATTCCATACAAGCCTTAAAAATCACCGGTATCATCTGCACATGACGATGCGCATCCAAATGTTTTATCTTCAAACCGCAAGCCGCCATCCGTTTCAACTGCGCTTTTATCTCTGCCTTGGCCTGACGTTGCAACTCCATCGGATGCAACAGCGACACACCCAAAAGCCCGACAAACCCGTGCTTAAAATTTCCCTCTCGGTCAACCAACAACGGAATTTCTTTATAGCTCAAAATTGCCTTTTGGTTAGTCAAATTGGCGTGCAAACCCAGCTCCAACTCCGGCATATCTTTGGCCATTACCACAGCTTGTCCGGCCCATTTGCAATTTACCATCAGCGAAGCCGCGTTCAATACCCCCTCATTATAAGCCTTTTGTATCGCCATATTCACCCCCGGAGAAATTCCGAAGTCATCCGCATTAAAAATCTTATTTATCATTTTTCTCTGCCTTTTCGTTATATTCGGCTATGTACAACGGGCGCCCCTTCACCTCCATATGGATCTTGCCGATATATTCGCCGATAATTCCCAACACAATGAGCTGCACCGAACCGATAAAAATAACCGTAGTCATAATCGTGGCATAACCGGGGGTCGGCTGTTTCATCACAAAATGCTCCACAATCACCCACAGTCCTAAAATACCCGACAGCAAAGCCGTCAACAACCCCAAATATATCGACAATCTGAGCGGCTTAGTTGAAAACTGCACAATGCTGTTGAGCGCCAGCGTCAGTGACTTACGGAAATTATATTTGGAACAGCCGGCAAACCGCTCCGGTGCCACAAAATCAATCACCTTCACCTTGTCATTGGGCATCGCCCAGCTCAACAACCCGCGAAACAACCTGTCGTGCTCGTTAAACTGTTTCAGAAAATCGATAAACTTGCGGTCTATCAGCCGAAAATCCGGTGTTTTGGCTGGAATATTCGTGTCGGACAAAAAGTTCAGCACCTTATAAAACGCCCAAGCGCAGAAATCATAAACCTTAGAAGTTGCCTTATTTTCTACCCTTTTGGTCAGCACGATATCCATTCCTTCTTGCCAGTATTTAACCATCTCTTTAATATAAACTGGCGGATGCTGCAAATCTGCATCCATAAACACCACTGCCTCACCTTTGGCATAATCCATTCCCGCGGTCATAGCAATCTCGTGCCCGAAATTACGCCGCAACCTCACTATTTTTATATGCGCATCTTTTTGCTGCAGCTTGCGGCATTTGGCGTAAGTATCATCCTTTGAGCCGTCATCCACAAAAATCAGCTCATAATTTTTCAACGGCAAATCCTTGCATACTTTAACCAACTCTTTGTGCAAAGCCTCCACACTCTCCCCTTCGTTATAGGCCGAAATCACTACACTCAAACTGTCTCTCATTTATTTTTTCTCCGTTTTACCATAAAAAAATCGATATTCTTTGGTCTGTCCCCAAATATTTTTCGCCTGCCACACATATTCCATCGGCTCCGGCAAATCGGCAAAATCACGGCGATGCGCCGCATAAGCTGCCCTGCACTCTTCTACCGCCAAAATTCCCTCCCGCTTTGCCTTATTTATATCAATCCACGGATTGATATCGGCATCCATCTCAAAAATCACCTCCGGTGCTGCCGAACCGTAAACCCCGAGAATTGAAGCCAGCCACACACTGCCGCCGACATATTTTGCTTCGTCGCCCCCGACATTGCGGACAAAATCTTTAGCATCCAAATTAAATTTAGCACTCAAAGTAAGCTCTGTCTGCGCGGCAAAAACCAAAGAAAATGCCCCCAGCAGACCATATGCCGTCCGCATAACTTTGCCCTCGTTCACCTTAAACGGCAGCCATACCATATAGCATATCCCCAGCATATATTCGGCCGGCGATCCCCACATACTCTTTAGCTTAACTCCACTGACAAGCGGCACCAACGCCATAATCAACATCGGACAAATTCCCGCCCAAAATGCAAACTGCCTCTCCGGTTTGGCCATCATCGGCTCTTTTGATGCCCTTTTACGCAACCAAACCAACGCCGCCAGCATCGCCAAACCGGCCAAAACCTGCGCACCGATAAACTTGGCCGTGTAGACGATATGCCCCATTCCATAAGGCATAACCCCACCGGCTGAACTGCGCCGTGCAAAATACTCCAACACAAAAAAATCACGGTTATACAGCCACACCCAATGCGGTAATGTCAGCGCTAACCCGAGCGCCGCCGCAACATAAACCCTCCCCGAACTCAATCTGGCCCGTCCGGCCTTAGTAAACAACATATATCCGCCCAAACCGACCAACAAGGCCCCCGAAACATATTTGTTCAAAATATTAGCGCCGGCCAACCCACCAAACAACAGCCAATCGCCCCACAAGTTATCTTTTATACCGCGGTAAAAATAAAAACTGCAAGCCGGCCACAAAAAAAGTGCCACTATATTGCAATTATACTCGGGTATAACATAGTTATAATACGCCACTCCTTCCAACAAAACCGCAGCAGCCAAGGCTTGTCCTTCGCTCAAAAAACATTTTCCCAAACGATAAACATACAGCATTCCTCCCGCGGTGAGCAAAGCACTCAAGCAATAGATTCCACAAGGGTTTTTCCCTGCCAAAAACCAAGCGCCGTAAGCCAGCCATCCTGACAACGGCGGGTGTTTGTTGGTACCCCATTCACCAAGACTTCCCCACACCCAAGCCTCTGCCGTATCCATCGGCAGATTGGCTCGCAGCAATATCGGCAACAATGACCATAGCAAAATATGCGCCGCCAAAAACCAACCTAATTTTTTGTTTATTTTCATCTTTATACCCCGCAATCAGCGTTATGATATAACCTTGCCGCATAAAAGCAAGCAAAATTGCTTAATTGTCCTTGCTAATCTCGTCGAATTTGTTATCCTGTCGGCAAATTGAATATGACTATAACCCCTGTTATAAGGAAAATATTATGAAACTTAAGGTAAAATACCTCAATTCCGCCCTGCCGTCGCTCTCGTCTCAAGCCGGCGATTCCGGTTATGATTTACGCGCTTGCCTTGACGCTCCGCTTGAGATTCCGCCCTTCGGCATTGCTTGTATTCCTGCCGGAATATGTCTTGAGTTGAGCGATTATGATGCTATTCCGTTTGCTTCGGTCGAGGTGCAGATTCGCCCGCGTTCCGGCCTCACCTCCAAGGGAATAGTCGCCCAATTCGGCACGGTTGACGCCTCTTACCGCGGCGAAATTAAAGTTAACGTTTATAATTTTAACTCTCACGAAGTAACCATTGCCCCGCTCGACCGCATTGCTCAAATGGTGGTCTGTCCCATTTTCAAGCCCGAGGTCATTTCTTGCTCTGAACTCAGCGAAACCTCCCGCGGCGCCAAGGGCTTTGGCTCTTCCGGAACCAAATAGGAGAACCTTTTATGTCTGATGAAGAAACAATCGGCCGTATCTTGTCGGCCAACCGTCTCACCATTTCCACTGTTGAATCTTGCACCGGAGGGTTGCTCAGCTCCAAACTGACTGATGTGGCCGGCTCCTCAAGCTACGTCCGCCTCAATTTTGTCACTTATTGCAACGAGGCCAAACACAACATTTTGGGGGTATCAAATACCACCTTAAACCGCTTTGGCGCTGTCAGTCAGGAATGCTCAATCGAAATGGCTCAAGGACTTGGCAATATCACCGGTTCGGACATTTGCATCTCAACCACCGGCACTGCCGGCCCCTCGGGAGCTGACGGACATCCGGCCGGAGTGATGTATTCCACCATATGCGGTCTTAATTGCCAAAAAAGTTTTGCGGTCAACCTTCCGGCAGATACTCCGCGCATCCGCATGAAAGAGAAATTCGCCGCTGCCGCCCTCAAAGAACTGGTCAAGTTCTTGCAATCAGCCGGACTGTCAGCTTAAGCCATAGCGTTGATATATTCCCACGCTGCCTGTTTCAGCTCGGCTTCGGCCGCTCGCAGTGCGTGCAACAATTTTTCGTGCTTATGATAAAAATCATCGCCGCGGGCATAAATCGCCAAGGCAATCGCGTCATAAGGATTATAAGCTCGTCCTTTTAGCAAATTGTGGCAAAATACATCCGCCCCAAGCCTGAATATGCCATCACTTCGTCTAATTGCTCCGGACGCGCACCCAAATCCTCGGGGTAAATATCACTTAGTGTTTTTCCGTTTTTGTGCATCGCCGCCAACACAATCTTTTCTACGATATTGGCAAACTCTTCCACTCCGTGCTTGGCATATTTTTTTCAACTTAGGGTTATCATAAGATGAGTAAAGTCTGCCACTCTTATCGCCTTTAACATTAGCAAACACAAACGGATTAATCAGTCCGATAAAGTGGTCTATTCTTACTCCGCCCTTAAACGAGGCAAACAAATTGTCAAACACCGCAAATAAAAACTTTCCGACTTCCCCTAATTTACCATCCGCTGTAAATATATAATCCGGATTCAAAACCTTAAAATTCCAATTCCGTGCATTGTTCAACAACCCATCGGCCGGCGAACCGAGTGTAAAATCCGGCAAAAACCATTCCGGTTTGTTCACCACCAAAGCATCCGGCAATTTTATCTCCAAATCAGCAATGCATTTCAGCTGATTGTTCTTATTCATCATCGCATCCAAAGCCTCTTCAAACAAATAGCGTTGGCGGGCAAACGGCGTATAAAAATCCGCATCGGCGCTGATAATTTCATCACAAGACAACTCATTCATCTCATGTCGCAAATCGGCAATCGCCCCGCCGGATTTTGCTTGATTACGCTGAAAATTCTACCAAGCCTCATACAATGCGCGGTTATAATCACGGCTGACTTCGGCATAGCAAATATCCGTCGGATTTTTTGCTTTGGCGCAAATCTCGTCATATCTCATTGAGCTTAGCCCTATCCTCCAGCAAGATACCAACAAACTCTTGTCTTTTGCTTTTTCTCATTTTGGGCATTCCGCATAAAAACTCTTTTATTTGTCCTGCCGCAAATCCGTTATCCTACATAAAGTTAGCCAATTTTTCCGACAACATTTCCCCTCCTTTTGTCTTATCTGTAAACTTAAACGTGATTATACCCTGAAATTTATAAAAAAAATATTTAAGATTCCCGCGATATTTATTGACAAAATACGCCAAAAATGCTATTCTGTTCTCAAATCAAACACTCACAACGAAAGACCGACAATGAAAATCAAAATCATCAATGGCTTGTATCACGTTCTCAAAGACGACGCCGAACCGAGGGGAGAGGAAATATCAGCTTGGTCAGAACAGGCTGAAAAAAAACTCCAAAACGATGATGATGAACAAATTTTAGAGTTGTTCGAAACGGTGTCAGGCGAAGATTTTGAAAAACAAAAGTATGATCCTAAGGGTATTTTTGATATAAAAGCCTCGGTCTTTGCACAAACCACCCAATTTTCCTCCAGTGAAACTTTGGTGCGCCCGCAAATAACCCCTGAAAATCCTATTAAGAATGACTTAGCCACCCCGCCGAATGAGCCAGAAGCTGGTTTTAAATGTTATAACTCCGGCTTTACTTTTACCGAGTTGCCCGAAGATGTCTCCGCCGAGCGTGAGATTCACAAAGTTTATGTTAAAAAGAATGATGCGGGCCAGCTCCAATTCTACTCTGACAAAGAGTACAAAAACAAAATCACCGACTTAGTGAACGAATACGCCGGACGCGGCAGCAACAACGGCGGCAAATGCACCATTACAATGCACGAAGTCGTCTTTATGTACAACACCCCCGTTACTCACGATGATTTACAAGAAAATCCGGCTGTCAAAGAGTTAACCGACAAAAATGACAAGATGATAACTGTATCTCACGAATTACAGCACATCATCAACCGCAAAAATGTCGCTGCGCTCTCTGGTTCTCCCAATGTCAGCCTCAACGACTACGTCCGCGTTTGCTATTTTGACGAGGTTACCGCTACTATGAAACCCCTGCTCGACAAGCTCGCAGAATATAAAAACGCGTCCAACCCGAATGAATGGATAAATCATCAGGCAAGTGAGCATCAGGCTATCTTTCAAGAAATACGCAAAGATAAGGATTTGGATGCAAGCATAAAAAATGGTACACCCGATTGGAATAAGCTGCTCAGAGCTGTGACAAATTACTGGGATGAAAAATCCGCCAAACTATATGTTGGCAATGATACAGATAACAATCAGTTCAAGCGTCATCTCAATCACTATATTCTCAACAATCCTTACAACGGACAAAATGTAGCCGACAACTCACCGGATTATCAAGCTGTGCTTGGCGCTATGCTGAACCAATTTGACAACCCTTTCCAAAAAGGAGAGAAAATAAATTTCGACCTTAACGGTCTGGATTTTCCCGATCCGATGAAAGCGCACGCAAGCGAAATTAACCAATGGCTGCCGCAAATCAAAGCCCGCTCCCAAAATCGATACGATTATGCCAGACAGGCCGGTTTTACTCCTGAGATTATTTCCAAACTGCGCGGCGGACATAGTGATGCCGAAGGCCTTGCCTTAAACGAAAATTCACCCATCCCCAACCAATCAAACGAGCAACAAACCTCCCAAACACAAGAGCCCGACACATCGCACACCCCGCTTGACGATGACAAGCGCCAATTTTATCGCCGTTATTTCCAAGAGGTTGCTCGGCGTGACAATTTGACTTATGGCGAAGACGAAAATGCGATCGATTACTCTGCCTCGCTCAAAACTTCTACCGGCGAAACCACGCATATTTCCATCCGCAGTGACAACAATCTGATAATGAACTCATCAGATAATGCCGGACACCCCAAAGTTCCGGAGCAGCAACGCTTTGATGATATTGCCCAATTGGCAAAGCAACAAAACCAAAGTATCAATTTTGGCAACATCACCTCTCCGGAATACAAAGCCCGCTTATATCTTGCTTGTCTCAAAGCCAATGTAAAAATGACCAATTACCCCCAAATATCTGAGGAATTTTTGAACTCTCTCTCCCCTGAGACCAAACAAGGTATTCTCTCATATGAAACACAACGCAAAGTAGAAAACAACAAAGAACGAATTGATGATTTTCATCAAAAAATGGAAAAAATGACACAGGAAATAACCCCCGCCTCCCAAGACGAACAAACAGCTCATCAATCAACAGAAGGCGAGGAGACTGAAAGAAAAATCGCAAAGGTCAGAGATAAAATTGAGCAAAACAAGCAACTATATCGTAACAATAATCATGATAATAACGGCACCGGCAACACCAAAACCGGCAAGTCCGCTGATAATAAACTCTCTCCGGCGACATTAATCGGATATTATCGCAACTACTCTAAATAGGTTGCCCACTGTTTTCATCCCATCAAAGCAAAAAAAAACAAATTCAATCTTGTTTTTTTAACCGAAATTAAACCAATAGCATTGTATGCTTGGTATTAATTTTATTTGATACAGAGTGTTACAATGCTTAGACAATACGAATTGGTCGATTTGGTTAAATCCTATGACCCCGATGCTAATGAAGATGCCCTTAACCGTGCTTATGTTTATGCGATGAAAAAACACGGTGCCCAGTTGCGAACTTCAGGCGACCCTTATTATTCGCACCCGATTGAAGTTGCCGGCATCCTCACCAAATTCAAGCTGGATTCCACCTCAATTATTGCCGGACTTTTGCACGATACCGTAGAAGACACCGACGCCACCATTGAAGAAATCAAAGAACTTTTTGGCGAGCAAGTGGCGCAAATTGTCGACGGGCTGACCAAACTGGCTATGATTGAACTCAAGTCCAAAGACACCAAACAGGCAGAGAATTTTCGCAAGCTGCTGTTGGCGATGTCGGAGGATATCCGCGTTTTGCTGATTAAATTGGCCGACCGCCTGCATAATATGCGCACCATTCAATATTGCGCCGAAGAAAAAAGACTACGTATTTCACGCGAAACCTTAGACATCTATGCTCCGCTGGCCGAAAGAATCGGTATGCAGGAAATCAAAACCGAATTAGAGCAAATTGCCTTTCGCGAACTGCACAAAGAGGCCTACGAGTCTATCACAGCCCGTTTGAATTTCTTGCGGGAAAAAGGTAGTGATTTGGTGCCGGCAATTATCCGCCAGCTGGAAAAGGATATGGCCGAAGGCGGCATCCGCTGCGAAGTATCAGGCCGCGAAAAATCACCTTATTCAATCTGGTGCAAAATGCAGAAGAAAAATGCCTCTTTTGAGCAGCTTTCGGATATTATGGCTTTTCGTATTATTGTTGACGATGTGGCCGCCTGTTATCAGGCCTTGGGAATAGTTCACAGCAAATATCATATGGTGCCGCGTCGTTTTAAGGACTATATCTCAACTCCCAAACCCAACGGCTACAAATCATTGCACACCGGAGTTATCGGGCCGGAAAACACCCGCATCGAAATTCAAATCCGCACTCAGGAAATGCACGAGGTCAACGAAAAAGGTGTGGCCGCGCACTGGGCTTATAAACAAGGCGAGAAAACCGCCGGCAAAAACTTCCGCTGGATTCAGGAATTGTTGGAGATTTTGGAAGAATCCTCATCGCCGGAGGAGTTTTTGGATAACACCAAACTCGAAATGTACAACGATCAGGTATTTTGTTTTACTCCCAAAGGTGACCTGATAGGTTTGCCGGTCAACTCTACTCCGGTTGATTTTGCTTATGCCGTGCACTCCAAGGTCGGCAACACCTGTGTCGGCGCCAAAATCAACGGCGAGATTAAACCTTTGCGCACCATTTTGAAAAACGGCGACCAAGTCGAGGTGCTAACTTCCAAAGCCCAGCACCCCTCCCCCGAATGGGATAGATTTGTAGTCACCGGCAAAGCCAAAGCTGCCATTCGTCGCTATATCCGTGCCAACAAGCGTGAGCAATTTATCACTTTGGGCGAGCAAATTTTGGAGCGCACTTTCAAAGGTGAAAATTTAGAATTCGGCGAAAAGGTGCTAATTAGTGTTTTGCCGAATTTTGAAGCCGAATCCGTCGAAGATATTTATGCTAAGGTCGGCGAGGGTATAGTCTCAGCTTGGGATGTGCTTAAGGCGGTTTATCCCAGCTACAAACAATCTAAATTGGGCAAAGTGGTTAAGTCATTCAAAGCCAAAAGCCTTGGTCGCGACAAAAAGAACAAGGCCGAACCTTTGCCGATTAAAGGCCTTATCCCCGGAATGGCCGTGCATTTTGCCGGCTGTTGCCACCCCTTGCCGGGGGACAGAATTGTCGGCATCGTAACCACCGGCAAAGGGGTTGCCGTCCACTCTATTGATTGCAAAGCCTTGGAAAAATATGCCTCAGAGCCGGAAAGGTGGTTGGATATATCTTGGGGCGATGCCGCCGAAAGCGACTTGCACGTAGGCCGACTAAAAATTATTTTGGCTAACGAACCCGGAGCCTTGGGCGACTTGTCCAATATTATCGCCCGTGCCGAAGGAAATATTGCCAACCTCAACATTACCAACCGCACCATGAGCTATTTTGAACTGATTGTCGACGTTGAGGTGCACGACCTCAAACAACTCAACGATATTATCGCTGCGGTCAAGTCATCCAAAGTGGTGTCTTATGCCGCCCGAGCCAACTAAAAGGAACACCAATGATTATCGGATTAGGAACAGATATTGTAAGCATCGAAAGAATCAAAGCGGTTTTAGAAAAAAACGGCGGCGCTTTTATTGAAAGAGTATGCACCAAAGCCGAAAAACAGTACTTGCAATCCGGCACCGAAACCGCCGTAAAACTCGCCAAACTTTGGGCGGTTAAAGAAGCTGCCGCCAAAGCCTTGGGTACCGGATTTTCCGGCGGCATAACCTTGCGGGATATTGAGCTTTCTCACGATGCCTCCGGCCGTCCGCATCTTACTTTTTCCGGTCAGGCTCAAGCAAGACTTCTTTCGCTTACCCGAGACACTCAGTCCAATATCCAAGTATCTTTGAGCGATGACCGGCCTTGGGCTCACGCGGTGGTTATTATTGAAAAAATATAGTTGTGAAATAAAAAAAATCATATATGATGCAACCCAAACAATAAACTGAAAGTTGTAGAGATTATGGAAAAAGAAGAAAGTTTTGTTGATACAGTGAAAACGGTTTTTTATGCCATTTTGATTGCCGTGGTAATCAGAAGCCTGTGGTTTGAGCCTTTTAAGATACCCTCAGGCTCAATGTATCCCACTTTGTATGTCGGAGATTATTTGTTTGTTTCCAAATACACTTACGGCTATTCGCGTCATTCTTTTCCTTTCAGCCTACCCTTGTTTAAGGGGCGCATTTGGGTGGATGAGCCGCAGCGCGGCGATGTGATTGTCTTCAAAAACCCCAAAGATAATTCTACTGATTTTATCAAACGTGTCATCGGACTGCCTAAAGACAAAATCAAGCTGAAAGACGGCCGTCTTTATATCAACGGCAAAATGCTCGAGCGCAAAAACGAGGAAGAATTTGTTATCCGCAACCGCTATGGCGCTGCCGAGTATTATAACCGCTATATTGAGGTGTTACCCGAGGGCAAAGAGCATTATATCTTAGAGGTTTCCGACCACGAACCTAATGACAATTTTATGGAGGTTGAGGTCCCCGAAGGACATTATTTTATGATGGGCGACAATCGTGATCACTCCGACGACAGCAGAGTCAGTGTCGGTTTTGTCCCCTTGGATTGTTTGGTCGGCAAAGCCCGCGTCTTGTTCTTTTCTCACAACGATGAAGATGCTTGGTACAAGCCTTGGACTTGGGTTAAAAAAATCCGTTGGTCACGTCTGTTTAACAAAATTGATTGATACATTATGACAAAAAAACTGCAAGATTTATTAAACTACCAATTTAACACTCCGGAGCTGCTGCAAAGAGCCATCACTCACAGCAGTATGAAGCAAAAAGTGGATGCCAACTACGAACGATTGGAGTTTTTGGGCGACCGCGTATTGGGAATGGCGGTAGCTTTTATGCTCTATAATATTTTCACCAACGAACCGGAAGGCGGCCTCTCACAAAGATTTGTACACTTGGTATGCAAAGAGACAGTGGCAAAAGTTGCTTTGGATGTGCAATTAGACAAGTTTATGAAGGTTATTTCGGATGACTTGCGCCATAGTGAAAATGTACTATGCGATGTTATGGAAGCGGTTATCGGTGCAATTTATATCGACGGCGGACAAGAAAAAGCTCTCGAATTTGTCAGTGCACATTGGCGCGACTTAATTAATCGCGATATTACCCCGCCCAAAGATGCCAAAACCACCTTGCAAGAGTTTGCCCATCATCACAAATTACCTCCGCCGGATTATGAGGTTATCTCACGCAACGGCAGCGAGCACGAACCGATATTTACCGTCAAGGTCAATATTGGCAGCAACCTTCAGGCCTCCGGCTCCGGCAAAAGCAAAAAACTGGCCGAATTTGCAGCGGCTCAGGCATTATTGGAGCGTCTTATGTCATGAGTGAAATCTTACCGGATGCCTCCGTTTCCACCCGTTGCGGCTTTGTCACATTGCTTGGCGCTCCCAACGCCGGAAAATCGACCATAACCAATCACTTTGTCGGCTCCAAAGTCACAATAGTCTCTCCCAAAGTGCAAACTACCCGCACCACTGTCAAAGGCATCGGCATCTGGCACAACACTCAGATTATTTTTATGGACACTCCGGGGATTTTCAAACCCAAACGCAAACTGGACAAAGCAATGGTATCCAATGCTTGGGACACCGCCTCTGATGCCGACATTATTGCAGTGGTGGTTGATGCCCGCTCCGGCTTTGACGGCGAGGTGAACGCTATTTTGGCCTCACTGAAGCAAAAAAAACAATCTGCCATATTGCTGATTAATAAAGTTGATTTGGTAAAAAAAGAAAATTTGTTGGCCTTAAGTGCCAAACTTAATGCCGAATTTGCCTTTCAGGAAACCTTCTTCATCTCGGCACTAACCGGCAAAAATATGTCCGAATTTTATGATTACTTGGCCTCGCATCTACCTCCAAGCCATTGGTATTATGACGAAGAGCAAATGTCGGATATGCCGTTAAAACTTTTAGCCGCCGAAATTGTCCGCGAAAAATTGTTTTTATATCTGCAACAAGAAATCCCCTATGAACTTACGGTTGAGCCCGAGTTGTGGGAGCGCCGTACCGATAATTCGGTGCGCGCCGAAATCACCATCTATGTCCGCAAACCCAATCAAAAAATAATCATTTTGGGCAAAGGCGGGCAAATGATAAAAAAAATCGGCACCTCCGCACGGCGTGAAATTGAGAACTTATTGGAAGAACGCGTGCACTTGTTTTTGTTTGTCAAGGTTCGCGAAAATTGGCAAGACGATAACGCGCGTTACGCCATTTGGGGGCTCAAACCCGAATAATCTGCCATCATTTTTACGCTTTTATCGGCCGAACAATGGAATATTTTTGCATTTTTATAAAAAATTAACCCTTTATTGAATATATGTATCTTATATATGATAATATGTAAGTGTTATTTGTTGTAAGGATGATGTTATGAATATGGAAATCAGAGACAATCTTGTACCGATGGTAATTGAGCAAACTTCACGCGGTGAGCGCTCGTTTGATATTTTTTCGCGCTTATTAAAAGAACGCATCATCTTCCTGACCGGAGAAGTTAATGATGAAGTATCTGCGTTGGTTTGCGCTCAGCTTCTGTTTTTGGAAGCCGAAGACCCTAAAAAGGACATCTTCCTTTATATCAACTCCCCCGGAGGCGTTGTAACTTCCGGTATGGCCATGTATGACACTATGCAATATATTTCCTGTGATGTTAACACTCTGTGTATCGGACAGGCTTGTTCTATGGGGTCATTACTTTTGACCGGTGGTGCCAAAGGAAAGCGTTTTGCACTGCCCAATGCCCGCATTATGATTCATCAACCCTCGGGAGGTTTCCGCGGACAAGCTACCGATATCGAAATTCACGCCAAAGAAATTTTGGATATGAAAAAACGCCTCAATCAGATTTATGCGCACCACACCGGCAAAAAACTTCCCACCATTGAGGCGGCGATGGAGCGCGATAATTTTATGTCGCCACAGGAGGCTTTAAAATTCGGTCTCATTGACCATATTGTAACCTCGCGCAGCGATATCAAGTAAAGGATTAAAATTATGGCAGATGAAAAATTGCATTGTTCGTTTTGCGGCAAAAGTCAAGATGAAGTAAAAAAATTGGTGGCCGGCCGCGGTGTATATATTTGCGATGAATGCATTGAGGTATGCATCAATATCGTTTCCGATGAAATCAAAGAAATCGAGAAAAAAGAAAAAGGTATTAATTTTGAGGGGCTACCTACCCCCTCCAAAATCAAAGATTTTTTGGACCAATATGTCATCGGACAAGAGAAGGCTAAAAAAGTTTTGTCCGTTGCTGTGTACAATCACTATAAGCGTCTCAATTCCAAAATTGACAACCCTGACGTTGATATAGCCAAATCCAATGTTATCCTTATCGGCTCAACCGGTTCGGGCAAAACGCTCTTGGCGCAAACCATGGCCAAAATTTTGGATGTACCTTTTGCTATTGCGGATGCCACAACTCTGACCGAGGCCGGATATGTTGGTGAAGATGTCGAAAATATCATCTTAAAACTGGTGCAGAATGCTAATTATGACATTGAAAAAGCGCAACGCGGCATTGTTTATATTGATGAAATTGATAAAATCACTCGCAAATCCGACAGTGCCTCCATCACTCGTGATGTTTCGGGCGAAGGGGTACAGCAAGCCTTACTGAAAATCATTGAAGGCACTGTTGCCAATGTTCCGCCCCAAGGCGGACGCAAACACCCGCAACAGGAGTTTTTGCACGTTGACACCACCAATATTTTGTTTATCTGCGGCGGAGCTTTTGCCGGATTGGAAAAAATCGTCGGGCGCCGCGGCAAAGACACCTCCATCGGTTTCGGCGCCAAAGTAGCCGCCAAAGAAGACCGTTCTGTCGGCGACCTCCTTAAAGAAGTTCAACCGGAAGATTTGCTCAAATATGGAATGATACCCGAGTTTGTCGGCCGTCTGCCGATTATTGCCACCTTGGACGACTTGGACGAAGAAGCTCTGATAAAAATCCTGACCGAGCCGAAAAATGCGTTGATAAAACAGTATTCGGTTATGTTTAATATGGAGCACGTCAAACTCACCTTTACCCCATCGGCACTCACCGCCATCGCCAAAAAAGCCATCGAACGCAAAACCGGCGCTCGCGGCCTGCGTGCCATAATGGAAGAATGTCTGCTCGAATTAATGTACGAAATTCCGGATATGACTGATGTGAGTGAAATTGTCATCAACGAACACGTTATCAATGATGGTAAAAAACCTCAGTTTGTTAAAACAAAATCTTCTGCTAAAAAAGCCGTCTGATTGACGGCTTTAATTTTAAGCTCTTTATTTTTTAACGACCAAATTGCGTCTTTTCTTCAATTTTTTGAGCAGCTCATCAACCTTGCTCTGATCATATTCCATCATTGGTTCGGCAATCACACCATCCTCAATTTTAGCCCGCGTAGCTTCAACATCAAGCTCGCCGCTGTCATCTTTAAGCGACAAAGCGTGCGTCCACTGAAAAACCGCCTCATCTTTGCGCTTGACAAACCAATACGTATCGCCCAAATGCGAGCTGATAATTGCTGACGAAGGATACATCTCCGCGGCCATCTCCAAATAAGGCAAGGCCATACTGTAATACCCCAAATTATACAAAGCAAACCCTAAACTATCATTTATATTCGGGTCGTCCGGCGCCTGATTATAAGCTTCAATAATAAACTCCAGAGCCCTTTCTGGATAGCTTTTGTGCACTATCCAAGTATAACCGATATAGTTCAGCACCAAATAATGCGGCTTAATCTCATAGGCCTTCATCAAAACATCTTGCGCCGCCTCCCATTTACCCGAGCGCTCCAAAGCCACACCTTTGGCATAATACAGCACCCATAGCGTCATCGGATTGTCACTCCGTTTGATTGCCAAATCATAAAATTTTATCGCCTCGTCATATCTGTCACTCAGGCGCAAAATATCACCAAGCTCCATATAAACCTGAGCATCGCTGTATTCATCGCTCAACGAAGTTAACAATATCTCGGCATCTTCATAGTCGCCGTTCTTAACCAAGTTGCGGGCTTTTTTAATCTGCGAGGGATAATAAGCCACATCGTTTTTATCAATACTGTCATAAATTTTGTTGGCATCCTCAAACATCTCCCGCGATTCAAAAATATCCGCCAGCAAAATCTTGGCCGTGCTGTAATTTGGATTCAAATAAATAGTTATCGCCGTGTACAAATGCGCAACATCCAGCGCATCCGCCTGTCGCAAACTGGAAACTATGGTAAACAGTGCCTCGGCCGCCCCTACCCGCGGATGGTCTATCAACGGCTTAGTATGCTCGGCATCCGCCAGCTCCACCTTCTTGCGCAACACCGCCAAAAATGAATCCAACGCCTTGTTGTTCACTGTCGATTCCATCATTGTCACCGCCCGCTGCTTTTCGCCGCTGCGAATATAAAAGTTTGTCACAATATCCAACATCCTGAGCGACAATTCGGCATCCGGATCTTTCAAAATCCGCTCATAATACTTTTTGGCTTCCTGATTTTTACCCAAATAATCAAACAGCATCGCCTTTTGCATATTATATATCAGCTTCAGGCTGTCATCACCTTTGAGTTTATTGAGCTCGGCCAGCATCTTCTTCTCATTTTTAAGACCGGCATATCCCCACGCATCAAACAGCGGAGCAATCAGTCCTTTATACAAAGGATCATCAATTTTATTAATGTATTTTATCACCGATTTATATTCACCGTCATGCATACTTTTGGTGGCCAGCACCATATTCGCCACCGCATTATTGGCGCCTTTTTGCAGAGCCTGTTTGGCATAATCCGCCGCCTCATCGATTCTCCCCTGCAAAGCCAGCAGCAGATAAAGCTGGCTGAGCATCACCATATTGTCTTTATTTCCTTCCAAAGCAATTTCGTAATAATCGGCCGCGCGGGAAAAATCGCGTCTGATATGCGCCACCCTGCCCGACAAATAAGCCCCGTATACGTTGGGCTTTATCTCTGCTGATTGCGATTCTTTTGCATCCATATCAGTACTGCGCCCCTTAAGCGGCGAACAAGATGCAAACACCACCACAACCACAGCGCATATTGCGCTCCATATTGTCTTGCCCATAATCAAACCTTTTCCCCGACTAACAAAATTCACTTTATTCTATTATGTAATACATGATTCTTTTAAATATACAACTCAATTCTGCAAAATGTTCTCCCGATTTGTGCAAATAACTGCTGATTATCCGACAATTGGTATTGCCAAACCGGCAAATTCACTATAAACTTGCCAACTATGAGTGACAAGCAACCTATTGAAGAGATTTTAAAATTTTACCTACTTTCGGGCGTCAGCGAGACTTGCGGTTCGTCTCCTTTTGCCGTATCCGCGGTGGAAAAACCGACAACAACGGCGCGACCTGCAGCCTCGGAAGCCTCGATTTCGGCAGCCTCGGCCTTGCAAAATGCCGGCGATATCTCCGCATCTGCCACCACCCTTGCCGAATTAAAACAGCTTCTCGAAAATTTTGACGGTTGCAGTCTCAAAAACACCGCAGCCAACACGGTCATCGGTGACGGCAACCCGCAAGCCAAAATTGTTTTCGTCGGCGAGGCACCCGGTGCCGAAGAAGATTTGGCCGGTCGTGCTTTTGTCGGCCGCTCCGGCAAATTGCTCGACAAAATGATGCACGCCATCGGCCTCAACCGTGATTTGGTTTATATTTGTAATATTCTGCCGTGGCGTCCTCCCGGCAATCGTTCACCCTCGGATGCCGAAATTGCCGTATGTCTGCCTTTTCTCAAACGCCAGATTGAAATTATCCGTCCCGAGTATATCTTTGCGCTGGGAGCAGTTGCCGCCAATTCACTGCTCGGCTTGGGCGAGACTATGTCGCATCTGCGCGGACACTGGCTGGACTATCAGTTTGCCGACGGACAAACAGCCAAAGTTCTGGCCACCTATCATCCGGCCTATTTGCTACGCACTCCGGCTCAAAAGTCTAAGGCTTGGGCCGACTTTTTGCGTTTCAAAAAAGAAATATCCCAAAATAATTAACAAGCTGCATAAAACTTTTGCTATTTTGTGGTATTTTAGTATACTTCGGTTATTAATAAGAGGCGGATGGTGTTTCTTTTGTCCCGTATCAGCGATTGAAAACGAATGAGAAAAACGTTAAAACCGTTGGAAACGAATAAAAGAGGCATTAAGTCTCTCGGAAAACGAATAGGAAAGGTATCAAAACGATGAACAAAAATATCACTTTGCTTATGACCGCGCTCGCTCTTGCAGTGTTTGTGCCGGCCCGAAACAGCGCTGTCGCCCAAAACAAAGAGGTCAAAACCAACGAAAGCGTCCTGTTCAAAATTCACGATATTGCTCCCGAAAAAGACGTTAACGGCAACGTAACCCACTGCAATATCTCCATCACCTTTTTCAACCGCTATTCCAAAGCACTCTCCAACTCTCAAATCAACCTAACTTGGGATGACGAGGTGATTGATGACATTATCGACCAAGAGGATATGAATGCCCGCGAGGCCTTGCGGCGCAACCCCAAGGCTGTGCAAATGCGCTACACCACCGCCAAAACCACTCACCCCACTTTGTCCACCACTATCAAACTGCCGTTGATTAATGCTCATCAGCAAATCTCGCTCAAAAACAAAGTTATGACCGACCGTTGTTTTCTGTTGATTAATGATATGGAAGTCAAAGTTATGTCCTGCGCCTTTGCCGATGAGAAGGCATCTTCGCGCGGTTGCACGGCCAATTTCCAATATGTTTCACCCAAGGACCCGCAGTACTTCAGCGAGTTTAAGGAAATAAGCTATGAAGAAGCCGTAAATATCGAGCAGGTTCAAGCTGATCAACTCCAAAACGAGACTAATGCAATTTATGACGATGTAGTGTCCACATTGCGCAAAATCGGCGACTAAACCTATCGCTCATCATTTCAACAAAGGATTATCAGGGTGTACAAATTAATCGTCTTCATATTGTTTCTGTTAGCGGTAGGCACTGTTCAGGCTCAAACTTTTGGCGATTCTTCAACCTTATCAGACAAAGCGACATCATCTTTGCCCGATGCATCATCCTCTGATGAGGCCGCTAAGTCGGTTGACCCGTTCACCCTGATGCTTTCCTCGTCGACCACCCGTTCTTCGCAGTCAGATGCACTCACCTCCTCCGGCAAAACTTCCACCTCCGAAGATGAAGAAGAAAACGATGATGACTTTTTTATGCCGGTTAACGGGCATTTTACCTATGATGCCCCGACAGTTGACGGCTCGAAGCGCGGCGGCGAAATGTTTGTTATGCGGGACAAAAAAGGACGCTTCAAAAAAGTTACCAACATTTTTTTATTTTATGACCAGTTCAAAATCAATCACGCTTACGGCAACTTTATCACCTGTGATGTACGGTTCAATATTGTCTCCAACCTTAACCGTGAGTTAGCCCAACTTGACGTTAAACTGGTATGGCCGGAGATGACCACCACCTTGTCGTTTGACAGTGTTCCGCCCAACACGCTGCTTTATTATAACTACACTTTGTTGGGCAAGGGTTGTTATTCAATGGACAAGGCTCCTAATATTGTAGTAAATCGCTGCCGAGCCAAAGGAATGACCTCTTCGGAATGTGCCAAGAAGATTTTGTGGTTGGCTAAATAAAAGATAATGTCACACCTTATCAAAATTTTTTCTCTCTTTTTGGTAACATTGACTATGTTGCCGCAGTCGGCATCAGCCGCCGATTTTGCAGTGCAGATACCGCAAAAAATTGTCAGACAAAGCGGCATTGACAAAAGCGACCTCAAGCTCTACAAGCGCATTTTTCAATTACTTGACAAGAAAGATTATACCGCGGCCGACCCGTTGATTGCCAAACTAGACAACCATCTTTTGTTGGGGCACGTTTTGGCAGCCAAATATCTCAACACCAAATATCCCTCTTCTACCGATGAGCTGACCGACTGGCTGCACCGCTATTCCGACCACTATCAGGCTCCGCGCATCAAACGCCTGCTGGAGCGTAAATCTGCACTTACAACTTCTGCCGCGGATGATACTTGGTTGACTTCGGTTGCCAAGATATCGCCCAAATATTTGGAGCGGCTGAGTAGGCAGGACAAAACTTTTCTCACCCGCAACACGCAAAAATTCCGCACTCATCTGCGTCAAGGCAAAACACTGGCCGCGCGGCAAATTTTGGAGGGTGCCAAATTCCAAAAGCTCGCCCCCAAACCCTATTGGGACCAATTGGCTGCCTCTCTGGCCTTAAAATACCTGCTGGATAATCACGATACCAAAGCTCTCGAATGGGGCAAAAAGGCCTCGGCACGCCACAATTCCGGTATGGCAACTTGGATTGCCGGCCTCGCCTCTTGGCGGCTCAAGCAGTTTAAAACTGCCGCCAGCTACTTTGCCCGTTTGGGCAGTTCGCACAACTCTGACATATGGCTGATTGCCGCCGGTGCCTATTGGTCGGCGCGCGCTTATGAAAAAATCGGCAACACGCTCAAGGCGCAAGAAATGCTAAAACTCGGCGCCAAATACAAATACACTTTTTATGGCATCTTGAGTGCCTATCAATTGGGGCAGGAGCCGGATTTTGCTTTTGACCGCAACCTTTATATCAGTGATTTTTCCGCACCGGATTATATCGACAATTTGGTCGCCTCCCAAGCCTTTTGCCGCGCGATTGCACTGATGGAAATCAAGCAACCTCAATTAGCAGCGCAAGAAATTTATCATTCATATCGCGATTTCAGCGACCTGCAAAAAGAGGCTGTGATTTTAATTGCCCACCAAAAAGGCCTGCACTCGGTAGTTATTCATATCAACCGTTTGTCCGACTTTGACAATTTGGCCGGCCGCTACGAAAAAGAGCTTTATCCCCTCCCCGCTTGGTCAAAAAAACAAAAATTGCAAATTGACCAATCGCTTCTTTTGGCACTCATCCGGCAAGAATCCGCCTTTAACAACACCGCCAAATCTCATTCCGGCGCTTTGGGATTGATGCAGCTTATGCCCAACACTGCTGTCTACATCAGCGGCGACAAAACCTTAAAAAACCACCGTGACAAGCTCTACGATACCGAATTCAACCTCCGGCTGGGGCAAAAATATGTCACCTATCTGTTGACTAAGCCTTTTATTGAGGGCAATTTATTCTTTATGCTCACCGCCTACAACGCCGGACCCGGCAATTTGGCCAAGTGGCAAAAAAGCGCTCGTTTTCAAGACGACCCGCTGTTGTTTATTGAGGTTATTCCCTCGGCCGAAACTCGCATTTATATCGAGCGGGTTATGTCCAACTATTGGATTTACAACTTGCGGCTGAAACAGCGCAACCTGACCTTGGAGCAGGTTGCAGCCGACAAATGGCCGGTCTTGGAGGAATATCACCAAATTTTGTTCGACTAACCGTTGTCCTTTACCTGATGGATGATTATATCTCACCTGCTTTTTGAAGCAAACACAAGGAGGTATTATGGCAGTCGAATTATATTTGATTATCGCTTTTTTTATTATCTATCTTATCACCGCGTTCACCTTATCCGGCACCCACGTCAAAAAAATTTGGACTTTGGCCTTTATTTTGTCATTTGCATTGACCGCCGGCGCCATTTTTATGATACGCGGCAACACCCAAAACGTGATGCTCACCACCAACGAGTTCAATTGGTACTATTTTGTTTATCTCTTCGGGATGATATCAATTGCCCTCGGCCTGCTCAATTTGTGGATTTATCGCCGCCCGCTGTGGCATACCGTGTTTTCCCGCGCCGATTCGCTCAACGACGAAGATGACGCCATCACCGATGACTAAACTTCTTTTTCCATCGGCAATTGCCCCAGCATCGAGGCATATTCGCCCATTCCTTTTTGCAGCAGCAGTCCTATCGTCTGACTAACCGTTGTCACACTGCGCGCCAAAACCAAAGCCTCTGCCTTACCAAACCGCGACAGCACAAAATCCACCACTTCGCCTTTCGCGCCTTGCGGCCGCCCGATACCGATTCGTATCCGATTATAATTGGGGGTTATGGCTGCATCAATCGATTTCAGACCATTATGTCCGCCGCTGCCGCCGCCGATTTTGGCCTTCAGCTTACCCAGCGGCAAATCCATATCATCGTGTATCACTACCACATTTTGCGGCAATATCTTATAAAAATTAGCCGCCTTCACCACCGAGTTGCCCGACAGGTTCATAAAAGTCTGCGGCTTGAGAATATACCCCTTCTCACCGGCAATTTCGCCTTCGGCAATCAGCCCGTCAAACTTGGCGCGAAACCCGCCGAATCCATATTCTTCAGCGATTGCCTCTGCCGCCATAAACCCTGCATTATGCCGTGTATTGGCATATTCTGCTCCCGGATTACCCAACCCGACTATCAAAAACATTTTCCCGTCATTCCTCAAAAAAATCAAGGGCAGAGAACCCGCATTGAGCCATTCTCTGCCCTTTTTGGTCAAAACCACAACTGAATCGACTATTTTCTTACAAAGTCAACATGAATCGGCTTGTCCGAAACCGGATGAAATTGCACATCTTTTGCGCTTACCTTCATCTTTTTGCCGTCAACCGTAATTTCCACATCGGCAGTAAAGAAATCTCTCTCATCCAGTGCTTTTTCCAGCTCTACCGGATGCAAAGAAATCATCATCGGCTCCTGTTTTCCGCCATAAATAACGGCAGGAACACGACCCTCGCGACGACACTCCCGAGCTGCCCCCTTACCTGCTTTTTCTCTTTTTTCAGCATTAAATGTAATCATCTGTTTTTTCCTTTTTTATCAAAAAAAATCACCATTCCTGCCCGACCTCCAGGGGTGCCGGACATTGCCTTGATTTATACTACGTTTTTTTTATTTTTCAAGCACTTTTTTATTCGCCCTCAAGCTGCAGCAGCGCCGACGCGGCCACCGAACCGGCAATCATCGTCGGGGCAATCACCGCCAATCCCACCGGCAGTCCGCCGCTAATTCCCATTGCATAAACCAGCTGCGACATAAAATAGGTAGAGAATCCGGCAATAATTCCCCCCACAATCAAAAATATCACCCCGCCGGCTCTATGCGACGGCCTCAGCGCAAACACCGCCGCCATCAGCACCATCGTCACCAAAAACAACGGTGATATCACCAGCGACCAAAACCGCATCTGATGCCGCTGTACCGCAAACCCCGATTTGTCATAGAAGCGGATAACATCCGGCAGCGCCCAAAAAGATATAGCCTCCGGCTCGGCAAAACTATCCTCGATTCGTCCCATATCCAGCACGGTTTTGTATTCCATATCGTTCACCAGCTCGACTGGCTTGCCCGCCTGATAAATCCGCACATCTTTCAGGCTGAAAAAACCATCGCGCAGCACGCCGGCAAAAGCCTCGATTCGCCGCAACGGCTGCGTCTTCTCGTCCAGCTCGATAATTGTCACCCCTCTGAGCAGCAATTCGTCTTTTTCGTGCTGCAGTTTTTTGGCATTCAGCACCATAGTATTGCCCTCATCCGTCGCCTCGCGAATCCACAATCCCTGTTCTGAATACATCATCGCCTTGGGGTTTTGGGTATCGACTCGGCGCTCCAATGTCTCATACATCCCGTACAAACCGGCGGCAATCGGGTTTATCATTGTCACATTAATCACCCCGATAATTAAGGTTGCTGCACACACCGGCGTCAAAAAATTCCATACCGATACACCGGCTGCCCGCATCACTACAAATTCGTTAGTTTTGCCGAGTCGCCAAAATGTCACCATCGCTGCAATCATCATCACAAAGGGGAACACCTGCTCTACAGTTTTGGGCAGCCGCGACACCGCAAGCTGCACGGCAAACCATACGCCGAAATCAGCCGAGCCGGATATCCGCCGCAACCGCTCAACCATCTCAAACAAAAAAATGATACCCAAAATAATAAACAGCACAGCCAAAAAATTGAACACCAACTGTTTATTAACATAACGTCCTAAAATTGAATTAGGTTTCATCCGGCCTGTCCCTCGGTTGCTTCATTGATATGCCAGACTAAGCAAAAAAGCGCCTTTTGGCAAGCTAATTTTATTTTTCCGCGGTCTTTGTGTAAAAACAAGCAGTTATCATCATTCTGCCTCTCCACAAACCTAGGTTTATGGATATATCATTTAGACATATAATAGCATATTTTCTGTCTAAATGCAACTAATTAAATTTAAGGCATTATAGATTGATTTTGCTAATTTTTTATTAACGAATAATAATTTTGATTTTCACAAAATTGTGTAGGGTTTTTGCCTCTCCAAAAAGGTAGGTTTGTGGAGAGACAAAACCACTATCGGGAGGGCATCATCATGGCAGAAAATGAGGAAAAAATTATAACACCAGAAAAGGCCAAACAATGGGAATACGCTGCTAAAAAACCTTTCAATAACCCTAATCCTCAACAATTATTTGGCACTTTTATGCAAAACATTACGAATGGCACATATAGTGTAGCCCCTGAAGCTCTGAAAAGTTTAGAAACAATGGTATCTGACGATTTTTTTAAAGATATGTCAGAGCTTGATAGCGATTTTAAGAACATAGTAGACGCATTTAAGAATAAGATTGAAGAATTAAAAAAAGAAGCACAAGAAAAAGAACAAGAACAAAAAAACAAGAATGACCAAGAAAACGAACAACCAAACACTGGTGATACACCACAAAACAATGAAGAAGTAGTAGATGTTGGTGGTCCTTTTGGTCAAGATACCCAAAGTTCCAATGAAGAAGGATGGGAACGACTTAAGGTACCTGTTATTATGTCAACGACTGCTAATACTTTGCCTCAAATAACGACAAAAGGATATACATTTGACGAGAAAACAAAAATTTACTCCCACAAAGACAATAATGGCGAAACAAAAACTGTCAGTTTCGAGAAGAAAGGAAACGCATTTCGCATTGTTGCCAAAGATGGGCAAGGCAAGCGTCGTGATCCTACTGCTGAAGAGATAAAGGACTATTGCAGCGTCATCGTTACTAACACTGTAGGTATTCAATTCATCAGGATCAACCCAGATGCCTATAAAGGGGATGCCTTAAAAATTTTGGTACAAGAACTTGAAAAAGCAGGAAAAACCATCTCAAACATTGAAGCTGTTAAGGAAAAAATTGATAGAGAAACCACACAATCACAAAATGACAACCCTCAACAGCAACAGCAACAGCAACAGCAACCTCAACAGCAATATGATAGTACTGGAGGTGGTGGAGACCCAAAAAAACAGTCTAATGACAAACGACAATCGACAGATAGCCAACAGAAACAAACCGAAGATGCACAAATCACAAAAGACGATTTAATCAAAGCCCTTGATGGTGTTGAATATGACAAGTCCGTTGTATTAGATATGATAGATAAACACCCCGATATGGTTAAAACTTTGATAGATGCTAAAGATAAAGAGGGAAAACCTTTATTTGATGCTTTAAATATTGATAGTGTGTTGTTTAATTGTAAGGATATAATTGAAAAACACCCTGATAAAATAATAGCGGTTTTAAATAATCCGGAGGAAATTGCTATTATTTCAGAATGGAGTAGCCATGGGGCTGGTTTATGGCGTGCTGTTAGCGAACCTTTAAACTCTACAGTTGAAAGAAATCCCGAAGTATTTCCTGAAGAATTTGCAGCGTATATTGGTCCCGAGCCGGAAAAACCAAGAAGTGTGTTTCAAATTTTGAAAGAAAGTTATCGCGAACTCCGCACCGAAGACAAAATGACCAAAGGCCTGTGGAAGGCTTGCTTAAAAACTGTAGGTAATACTACAACACGTGCTTGGTATAATCATGAACCTGGCGTAGCTGGCTGGTGTCCTCGAGACAAGCAACTTACGCTACTTGATGATTTGAAAAATGGCGAAAAGACAAAAAATACATATAACAAGTACTATAAATTATACGAGGCAGATACCAAAGCTCAAATGGCTTTTTTGAAAACAATTACTGATCCAGAAAAGAAGAAGGCCCTTGAGATAGACAGGAATAGTCTTTCTTTTTATTCTGGTAAACTGAACCTAGAACAAAAAAGCAAAGCAGGTGCAGTCGTAGCAGCTCTTGCAATCATCAGAAAATATGAAGAATTTCAAAAAACAGCTGGGCCTTTATCACTTGATAATATACAGAAAAATTTTATCGACCATTTGAGAAAAAATGATCCAGACACCTACAAACAGCTCATAGAATCCACTATGCGAAAGGGGGTAGAAGATCATTTGGATCATCGACACGAATCTAAAAACTTTTTAAAACGTATGTGGGATCGTTGTAAGGCTAAGTGGAAGGAAGACTCGTCTAAACGCGACAAATACAATGAATGGAAAAAGAGAAAGAAAAAGGCTGAAAAAGAGGCTGAAAGAGAGCAGAAGAGGAAAAAAAAGGAAGCAAAAAAACAGAAAGCTCTAGAGACAAAGAAACAACGAGCGATAGAGAGACTCGAAAAGAAGCAAGAAAAACTTGCCGGTAAGGGCTCATTATCAAAAAGAAAAATCCGGAGATTCCTTTACTTACAGGGGAGAATTAACGATTGGAAGGGAAATGGAGAACGCCGTAGCCGCAGAGAAGTTCGTCAAGAGGCTAGAAGCGACTATAAAGAAGATGCAAATAATGCACTTAAGAATGCCGATAAGATCCGTGATGAGGCACTTGAACGGGCGCGTAATAGAAATAAAGGGCGATAATCCCCCTTAATAATCCTCTCCACGCAAAATGCGGCAAAGTTGTTCACTCTGCCGCATTTTACTTTGTTTTTTTTCACAAAGGCTGAGATGGCCTCAAGTTTTATACTCAAAACTGCTCTTGCAGCTCGAAGAAATAAGCCTGCGGATGGTCGCACACCGGACATTTTTCCGGAGCCAAAGGCGATTCTACCCGACAGCCGCAATTGGCGCATTCCCACACCACTTTGGTCGGCCGCTTAAAAATATTGCCCTCAACCAGCGACTTTAGCAAGGCCTGATATCTCTCCTCGTGACCTTTTTCGATTTTGCCCACCATCTCAAACAGCGCGGCAATTTTATCAAACCCCTCTTCTCTTGCCTCTTTGGCCATACGGGCATACATATCCGTCCACTCAAAATTCTCTCCGCCCGCGGCATCTTTCAGATTATCAATAGTAGAAGGAACTGCCCCGTCATGCAGCAGTTTGAACCAAATTTTGGCGTGCTCTTTCTCATTATTGGCGGTTTCTTCAAACTTGGCAGCAATAATGTTATAGCCTTCCTTTTTGGCCTTGGAAGCATAATAGGTGTATTTGTTGCGTGCCTGCGACTCGCCGGCAAAAGCCTCCATCAGATTTTTCTCGGTTTTAGACCCTTTTAATTGCATCAATTTACTCCTTTTAAAAAAAAATATCAACTCGCTGATTGTCGCCAAATATTTTTTTCTTGTCAACCAAATTGTTTTTATCCTTGCCTTGTGCCGTCATTGTGCTAGACTGCCCTCATATTTATCAACCCGAAAGGATTTACTGCTATGGAACAAAAAACAATTTCGCTCGGCTCGGTCAAAATCAGCAATCGCCTGCCTTTTGCGCTGCTGTGCGGTCCTTGCCAAATCGAGAGCAAACAACACGCCATCGATATTTGCTCGGCCATGGTCGAAATAACCACTGACCTTGATATCCCTTATATCTTCAAAGCCTCTTTTGACAAAGCCAACCGTTCGTCGATTAACGGCGCCCGCGGTGTCGGCTTAACCAAAGGGATGGAAACCTTTGATGCCATCAAGTCGTTGTTTCCTAATCTGCCGATTGTTACCGATGTTCACGAGCCCGCCCAATGCGCGTTGGTAGCGCCTCACGTCGATATGCTGCAAATTCCGGCTTTTTTGTGCCGCCAAACCGACCTTTTGGTCGCAGCTGCCCAAACCGGTAAGGCTATCAACATCAAAAAAGGACAGTTCTTAGCCCCCGAAGATATGAAAAATGCCGTGCAAAAATGCACCGATAGTGGCAATGACCAAGTCTGCCTGACCGAACGCGGCACCTCGTTTGGGTATCATACCTTGGTGGTGGATATGACCGGTTTTGCCACCATGGCCAAAACTACCGGCCATCCGGTGATTTTTGATGCCACTCACTCGGTGCAAAAACCCGGACAGCTCGGCGCCTCGACCGGCGGCAACCGCGAGATGGCTCCGATATTGGCGCGTGCCGCTTTGTCTGCCGGTGTCGGCGGTATATTTATGGAAACCCACGAAAACCCCGACAAAGCCCTTTCCGACGGCCCCAACACCATCGCTTTGGCCAATATGAAGTCAATTTTGAGCTATCTCAAAGAATATGACACCTTGACCAAAACTCGCATTACCGATTATTTCTAGCGCCATGCGTTTTGTCGACGAGGGATATATCATCAACTGCCGCCGCCATGGCGAATCATCCCTCATATTGACAGTGTTCAGCCAAACTCACGGCAAGGTATGCGGTTATGTCAAGTCCGGCGCCGGCAAAAAAAGCTCCGCCACCTTTCAGGCCGGCAATTTGGTCAAAATTGATGCGTGGTCGCGCCTTGATGAAAATATGCTCAGCCTTCGCGTGGAGCTTATTGCGCCCCAAGCGGTCGATTTTCTGGCCTCCGGTGACAAACTGCGCTGCTTGTCGTGTTTCTGTGCGCTATGCAATATCTGCCTGCCCGAGCTGCAACCCGCTGACGAGCTTTATGCCTTGGCTGCCGCTTTTATCTCGGCCGCCGCTGATGAAAATTGGCTGGCTGCTTATTGTTTTTGGGAATACGGTTTGCTGGATTTTTTGGGCGTAGGGCTGGATTTGAACAAATGCGTCGCAACCGGAAGCCGCAATAACTTGGCCTTTGTCTCCCCCAAAAGCGGCTGCGCCGTCAGCTATTCTGCCGGCCTGCCCTATGCCGAACGCTTGTTTACCTATCCCCGTTTTATCATTGAGCAAAACCGTTTTCCCGCCGTCGCTGAAATGGCCGAATTATTAAGGATGACCGAATTTTTCCTCAACAAAAACTTTTTTGCGATTCACAACTTGAAATTTCCGATTTGCCGTGTTAGTTTGGGCGCAGATTTGATTGCAAAACCTTAAGGGAATTACGATGTCGTCGGCGGAAGAAAAAATTACGGAAGTTTATCTTAAAGAGGAGCTGAGCTCGCGCTATTTGTCCTATGCGATGTCCACCATTGTCTCACGCTCGCTTCCCGATGTCCGTGACGGTCTCAAACCGGTGCACCGCCGCCTTTTGTATGCCATGCGTCAGCTGCATCTTGACCCCAAATCCGGTTTCAAGAAATGCGCCCGCGTGGTCGGCGATGTCATCGGTAAATATCACCCTCACGGTGATTCCTCGGTTTATGGCGCAATGTGTCGCTTGGCGCAGGATTTTTCGGTGCGCTATCCCTTGGTCGACGGTCAGGGCAATTTCGGCAATATCGACGGCGACTCTCCGGCCGCCATGCGTTATACCGAAGCTCGTATGACCGAATTTGCCGTTGCCTTAATGGATGGCTTGAACGAAAATGCGGTCGATTTTATCGACACCTATGACGGCGAAGAGCAAGAACCGGTGGTTATGCCCTCCTCCGTTCCCAATCTGCTGTGCAACGGCTCCAACGGCATCGCCGTGGGAATGGCCACCAACATCCCGCCACACAATTTGGCAGAGGTCTGCGATGCCTTGCTTTTGATGATTGACAAGCCGGAATCTTCTATCGAATCACTGGTGCGCAAGCTCAAAGGTCCCGATTTTCCAACCGGCGGCATCATTGTTGACAAGTTTTCTGCCATTGTCGATGCCTATACTTCCGGCAAAGGGAGTTTTCGTGTGCGCTCCAAATGGCAAAAAGAAGATTTGGGCCTCGGACAATATCAAATCGTCATCACCGAAATTCCTTATCAGGTCATCAAGTCCAAACTTATCGAGCGTATTGCTCAGCTGGTGATTGACAAAAAAATCCCCCTGTTGGCCGATATCCGCGACGAATCCGCTCAAGATATCCGCATCATTTTGGAGCCCAAAAACCGCAATGTCGACGCTCAGGTTTTGATGGAGATTTTGTTTAAGGAAACCGAGCTCGAAACCAAATTCAATATGAATATGAACGTGCTGGATTCGGATGGCGTGCCGCGGGTTATGAGCATTGCCGAAGTTTGTCGCGAATACCTCAACCATCGTGTTAAGGTTTTGGAGCGTCGCTCACTCCACCGTTTGCAAAAAATCATCGCGCGGTTGGAAATCCTCTCCGGCTATCTCATTGCCTATCTCAATTTGGACGAGATTATCCGCATCATCCGCGAGGAAGACGAGCCCAAAGACCAGTTGATAGCGCGTTTTGCTCTCAGCGATGTGCAGGCCGAATCCATCCTCAATATGAAACTGCGCAACTTGCGCAAACTTGATGAGGCCGAGATTAAACAAGAGTTTGCCGACCTCAGCGAAGATAAAAAATCTTTGGAAGAACTGCTGGGTTCAGACGAACTCAGATGGCGCAAAATTGCCGAAGAAATACGCCTTGTCAAAGACAAATTCGGCAAAAAAACCTCCTTGGGTGCCCGCCGCACCGAATTTGCCGAGGTAGATATCGACAATATCGACATCTCAATTGAGGCTCGGGTTGAAAAAGAGCCGATTACCGTAATCCTTTCGCAAAAGGGCTGGATTCGCGCGATGAAAGGCCATCTGCCGCTCAGTGACGAGTTCAAATTTAAGGATGATGACGGATTATTGATGGCCGTTCACGCTCAAACTACCGACAAAATCGTGATTTTTGATTCATCCGGCAAGTTTTTCAACGTTAATGCCTGCGATATTCCGACCGGCCGCGGCTTTGGCCAACCGCTGCGTCTGATGGTGGATGTCGGAGTTAACGATGATGTAGTGGATATGTTTGTCCCCTCCAGCCAAGACAGTTATCTTATTGCCTCCAAATCCGGTTACGGATTTATTGTCGACGAGCATCATTTTATTGCCCAAACCCGCCAAGGACGCAAGATTATGAACGTAGCTGATGGTGACAGAGCCATACTTTGTAAAAAAGTTTGCGGCGATATGGTGGCATTCATCGGTGATAATCGCAAAATTTTGGTGTGCAAAATCGAAGAAGTACCGGTAATTGCTCGCGGCCGTGGCGTTTGTCTGCAAAAATACAAAGACGGCGGACTGTGTGACATCCAGATTTTTAACGAAAAAGATGGTTTTTCATTCAACCGCTCGGGGGGAACTGCCACTGAGACCGACCTGCTCAGCTGGCTTGGCCATCGGGCGCAAGTGGGCAAACTGGCACCTTTTGGTTTTCCCAAATCCGGCAAGTTTTTCAAATAGTTATGAGTGAAATTTTGTTTGAATACATCCGTCAGGGCAATATGGTGAAGGTTACCGCCATTGACCCTGTCAGCCGCCTTGAGGCAGTAGTTGTGGCTCCGGCCGATTTAAGCGAGGCCGAACTCAATAAACTGGCCTTGGACAAGCTGCGTTATCTGTTACAAAAACAATCGCATTAAAGATTGTGGATAAGTGCGGTTCTTTGATTATAAGATATTCCCAAATTGAAAATTAGCGTTTATACTGGCGCAAAACTTCGTCTCTTACGAAGATTACGGGGAATATTTTTTATGGGGAAACAGTCAATGTCGCAAGACGAAACACGCTCGGCAGAACAATCATCTGCCCTTCCGCAGTTTATGAAAGAGGAAAAAAACTATATTGAGATGCAAGATGACGACGCATCTTGGCTCAACAACAATCTTCACAAGCTGATGCTCGGCGTCAGTGCCGTATGGTTTTCGCTGGTGCTGATTTATATCACCCAATTTTTCGGCTGGTCCAATCTGTTTTTGATGATGCCTGACGAGTTTGGCGGATTTATGGCCGGCATCACCTTGCCGCTGGTCGTTATCTGGGTGGCAATGGCTTATATTGACCGCGGCACCTCGTTCAAAAAAGAAGCCAAATTTTTGCGTGCTTATATGAACCAATTAGTCTACCCCGAAGAAGAAGCCCCTAAGACTGCCAAGGCCTTTGCCGATGCCATCCGCTCGCAGGTGGTTGAACTGCGCGAGGTCTCCAAACTGGCACACGAACAAACTCACGCTATCAAAGACGCTATCAAAGAAAATGTCGATGACTTTGCCAAATTGGTCAGCAAACTCGACGGTTATTCCTCGCATACCATTGTCGAGCTCAGCGAAGGGGTAAAATTCCTGATGTCCAATTTTGAAAACATCGTCAATCAGGCTCAGTCCTCCAGCAGCAATTTGTCGACCATCAATCAAAAATTCATTGCCGACAGCGAAATGATATCCGGCTCGCTTTCGGAGTTGTTTCAACATATTATTCCTGCATTGGACGAAATCAAAACCACTGCCGCCGAGCTCAAGTCCATTGCTTCCGGCTCTATTGCCGAGATGAACAAATCAAATACTGAGTTGAAAGACTTTAGCCTGATTGCCGAGAAAAACTTTAACGGGGTGCAAACAATCTTAAACAATCAGATTGATTTGCTGGAGCAAGTATCTGAAAAGGCTTTTGAAAGCTGCGAGGGTGTTCGTTCTAAAGCCGCCTCAGAAATTGCCGATATTGAAGAGATTTTCAAAAAACACATTAGCAAACTGGAAAACCTGATGGGCAACATCGCTCAAGAAGTCAAAACCAAGAGTGATGATTTGAGCAAATATGCCGAACACCATATTTCGATTATCAACAACACCATCAAAAACCAAATGGGCAATGTCGGCAGCATTTTTGACGAGCAAATTCACAAGATGAACGAGGCATTGGCTCAGCAAAACCGCGACATTTCTTCATTGAACAAAACCATTGACGACCGCGCCGCCTTGGTCACGCAAAAATTTGCCTCCCATAGCGAACTTATCAATCAAGAACTTGACAAATTGATGGTCAGAAGCTCCAATTTGGAAGATGGTGTGGCAATGCGCGTTGCTAACCTCAACGGTGTGGCCGACAAAACCATCGCCACCATTCAAAATGTTGAAAGTGCGCTTAATTCGCACGTTGCTCTGCTCTCCGACAAAATTGCCGTGGCCAATGATGACGTAACTTCTTATATTGATACCCTTAATGACAAAACCGATGAATTTATTTCCATGAGCGGCAGCATCACCGAGCTTACCGCTAACCTTAACTCGCGTTATCAGGAGCTGCAAAAGGTTATGAGCACCAGTTTGAACCAATTGCACGAGGCAGACAAAGATATTAACGCTTCCACCGAGAACCTTTTGGTACAAACGGCACAATCCTCCGAGAGCCTCAATCAGGTCGCTTCAATTATGCAAAAGCACACCTCCGGCCTCACCGATGCCGCAGCTGTAGTAACCACACAAAGCCAAATCAGTGAAGCCTCCTTGTTGCAGCAGCAAAAATACATCACCGACACCGCCTCGCACGTCGAACTGATTAAAGACGAGTTAAAACGCCAGATTGACGAACTTTCGGCGGCCTCGGACGAGCTGGAAGCCAATGCTCTGCGCACTTCCGATAACCTCAAAAACAACATCGACAAAATGCTGAGATATTGTTCCGATGCCCTTGACAAAGGCAAAATTATCAATGACAACATTGCCGATCAGGCCACTGACTTTGACACCTCAATCAATAAAACTCTTACCAAAGTCACTCAGTTTGAAAATATGCTCTCCAAGCAATTGCAAAACATCGAAGGGGTCGGCAAAAAAATTGACACACAAACCGACAATATTACCAAGCGCATTGATACTTGTTCACAAAAACTTGAAGAAACCGGCGCCGCCTCCGTACAAACCATTTCCGATGCGGTATCCGACTTTGCTCTCAAGGCCGACAACATCCAAACCGTGTCGAAAAATGCCGCCGAATATATTGACAATGTTGCCTCCACCATCGACACCAAAGTTGTCGGTCTCAATGTAACATTCCGCCAGCAGGAAGCCGATTTTTACGCCTACAGCAACAAAATGTCGGACAGTACCGCTAAGATGGTTGATGTTATCAAAAAACAGATGAATGAAATCAGTAGTGACACCGACAAAATCTATGCCAAAATGACCGTACTGGAAGAAGGCACCGCCGACAAAGCCGATGCCGTAGTGGCCAATTTGCAGAAATCCCTGCAAAAGTTCTCCGAAATTGCCCGCGTTTTTGAAGAGCAAAACCAGCATAACGCCAAAAGTATTGACGACACCATCGCCAAGTTTGGCAGCATCAACGACGCCCTCTCCGAAAAGATGGACCGCTTTGATGCCAAAGTTAAAGATATCGGCAATGAGCTTTCCTCTTCGGTTGATAAGATGAACGTAAGCTCGGCCAAACTCAAGTCAATGCAACAAGATATGGTCAAAGAAACCGGCCGCGTTTGGCAAAAGCTCAACGAACAGACCAAGTATATGGAAGGCACTTTTGCTAAGCTCCAGTCCCAAGGCAGTCACATTGCCGATTTGTTTGAAAACCAAAAGAACAACATCTCTGAGGTGGTAAACTCGGTTATCACCCAAACCCGCTTGGGCGAGGCCTCCATGGCGCAGCAATACAAATATCTTACCGATGCCACGGTCGAGGTTGCCGCTAAAATGCAAGGCATCAATACCGCTTTCAAAAACAACACCGGTGAAATTTTTGATGCTGCCAACAAAATGTCATACGAATTTGATGTATTAGGCGATCGCTTGCTCAAAGCCTGCGATGCGCTACAAAAATCCGCCAAAGATTCTGTCAAAAACATTGATCAGGTTTCTCTGCGCCTCAATCAATGCAACGAAGATTTGGATGCCGCAATTTTCCATTCGGTTGAGAATATCGGCGGCGTCTTCAGCGAATATGAAAAATATCAGGCCGGTTTCAACACCATCACCGCCGAAACTTCTACCGGTGTAGTGGAAATTAACCGCCTCATTTCCGCTCAAAGCGATAAAATGGTAAAAATCTCCGATGACTCCAAAAAACTGGTCGATTGCTTCAATAACATTTTGAATGATACTTCCGCACAGCTGACTAAGCGCGCCGACGACGCCTTTGACAAAGTCAAAGACTTAGGCCAAAAGCTCAAGCAGCTCAGCAACGAGATGGATGATGCCGCACAGCTCACCGCCACTCATCTGGAAAAATCCGGTGACAAACTGCGGGTTTCGGTCAGCGAAATCGCCGCCAATGCCGAACGCATTTCCAACAATATTCTCTCCTCGGGCGAAGTATTTGTTAAGCAGTCGCAAGCCTTATCAGCTTTGGCGGATTCCGCTGCGGCCAAGGTCAACCAAAGCCTCACCGATTTGGTTGAAGCCGGACGCAACTTTGAGGAACAAGGACAAAGCCTGTTAGTGGCCAACCTCAAATTCGGCGAGAATGTATCCGAGCAAATGAAAACTCTCTCCGATACTTCCGCCCGCGCCGAAAAGGCCGCCAAAAATTTGGCTATCGTCTACCGCGATGTCAAGGTTGATACTTTCATCAAAGATTCTACCAAGATTATCAATGCATTGGCCAATACTTCGGTTGATATCAACCGCCTACTCAATCCCAAAGGCGAAGATGATTTGTGGAAGCGTTACTACAATGGAGACAATCAAATTTTTATCCGCACTTTGGCTAAAAATATGACCTCGGCGCAAAGCTCCGAACTGCGCAAAGCCTTTGAGAAAAACGACGAGTTGCGCAAGCTGGTTATCAACTATATGAGCGAGTTTGAAAGTTTGGTGGAAAAATCCAAAGACCACGAGCACGCCGGAACTTTAATGGCAGTAATTTTCGGCTCGGATATCGGTCGCTTGTACTATATCCTGAGCAAAGCTCTCAACAAACTCAACTAGGACAAAAATGATGCTGCCGCCCCACCTTTCCAGCAAAGTTTTTTTAGCTCCGATGGCCGGCATCACCGACCAACCTTTGCGGCAGTTAACCCGTTCTTTCGGTTCTTGCAACATTGTCTCGGAAATGGTGGCCGTCAATGCAGTCAGCCGCCGCAACCCCAAGACCTATCGCATTGCCGATGTGCGCGCCGAAAATTATCCCGTCACAGTGCAATTGGTCGGCAACGAACCGGAGCTTTTTGTCCAAGTTGTCCCGCTGATAGAAGAATTGGGAGCTGCCGGTATTGATATTAATATGGGATGTCCGGTCAAAAAAATTGTCAACAACCGTTCCGGTTCTTATCTGATGACCGATATCGCCCGCGCAGCCTCCATCATCACCCAAGTTCGCAACACCACTCGCCTGCCGCTCAGCATCAAATTTCGCAAGGGCTGGGATTGCAACCACATCAACGCTGTCGAATTTGCCAAAATGTGCGAAGACTGTGGTGCGGATTACCTCACCCTGCACGGCCGAACCAAAACGGAAATGTATTCAGGCACTGCCGATTGGGATATCATCGGTGAGGTTAAAGCGGCGATAAAAATTCCGCTTATCGGCAACGGCGATATCACCTCCCCCCAAACCGCTCGGCAGATGCTGGATTACACTCAAGCCGATGGTGTAATGATAGGCCGCGCTGCATTGGGCAGGCCTTGGCTGATTGCCCAAACTCACAAATTTTTGGAGCACGGCATACTGTCCCAGCCGATGAGCATAGAGTTGATAAAAACCACCATGTTGCGCCATATCCGCGCCTTAAGCGACTATTATGGCGAAAAAACCGCTCTGCAATTAGCCCGCAAATATGTTTGCTGGTATTGCAAAGGAATGCGCGACGCCTGTCGTTTCCGCGAAAAATTTGTGCGCATCGCAGATATGTCACAGGCACTTGTTGAGATAGACCGTTTTTTTGATTACAACCGAGAGGAAGCATTGTCATGAAAATAATTGTTTGCGGCTCAGGGGCCGTTGCCAAAAGTGTGATAAGTTATTTGGTCAAAGGCGCCAATGACATTATTGTAGTTGACGACAATCAGCGCCGTCTGGACGAACTGTCCAAAGAATTTGACATTCTTCCCATAACCGGAACCCCGTCGCATCCTGATGTCTTAGAACATGCCGGCGCCAAAGATACCGACATCATTTTGGCCCTGACTTCCAGCGATGAGATGAATATGATAATCTGCCAATTGGCTTATTCGTTGTTTGATATCCGCAAAAAAATCGCTGCTGTCAACAGTGAGACCTTTCTCGACCCGCTCTGGGGAATGCTGTATAATGACAACCACCTGCCGATTGACTTGCTTATCTCGCCGGATATTGACATTGCCGAGCACATCTTAAAAATTTTGCAATATCCCGGAGCTACCGGAGTATTGCCGATTTGGCAGGGTAAATACAGCATCATAACTCTCAACCTCGGAGCCGAAATTCCCTTTTCGGATATGCCGCTCGGACAGATTATCAAACAGCCCGGTGCATCCTCCTTAGGGGTAGTAAATATTGTGCGTGATAATGTCAGTTTTCTGCCGGATATGTACGAGACACTACACCCCGCAGACCAAATAAATCTCTTAGTCAAAACCGAAGAAATTTACAGCGTTATCAGTGCCTTTGGATTGGAAAAGCCTACCAATGAGCGTATTGTTCTTTTTGGCGGCACACCGATTGCTCAGTATCTCTGCCAACGTCTGGAAGCCGACGACAGCATCACCTCAACTCGCCTGATAGAGGCAGATATCGACAAGGCCAAAGTTTTGGCCCGCCGGCTCAACCGTACAGTGGTTATTAATGGAGAAATGATGAGCGATGTTATTCTATCCGAAGCCGAAATTGCCAAAGCCGATACCGCCATTGCCGTCACCGACAACGACAAAGACAATCTTTTGGCCTCGCTTTTGGCCTCGCACGATGGAGTAGGCAGCACCATTGCCGTCATCAACACTCCCTCTTACAACAACTTAATGTTCAACATTAGCGACAACACATTGGTAGAACGCAGCGCCATAACCATCTCACGGCTTTTGAAAGAAATTCGCCGCTCCAATATCGAAAATGCCTATTCGATAGCGCGATCCCAAGGCGAAATTTGGGACATTGCGTTGAATGAAAACAACTGTTGCGTCGGCAAAAAAAACGGCGAACTCGGGCTGTCTAAAAACAGCCGCATTATTGCTGTTTTGCGCGGCGGTGAGATTATATATCCGGATATGAACACCAAACTCGAGGCCGGAGACCGATTGTTGATTTATGTAGATTCGGCCGCCATCAAAAAAGCCGAAGAGATTTTTTGCTAAAAATCTTTGACAGATAAAAAAATATTGTTAGAATAACCATCAAACCATAATAACAATAAAAAGGAGCAAATCCCATGGACACCAAAACGGTTGAAAATGATTTTTTGGGCAAACTGAAAAACGATGAAGTTTCTGTCACCGTTTTTTTGGTCAACGGTGTAAAATTACAAGGTATTATCACTTGGTTTGATGAACATACGATGCTCTTACGGCGTGACGGACACACTCAGTTGGTTTACAAGCACGCTGTTTCGACCATTATGCCCGGCGATGCGGTCGAAATTTAGCCTTGTGTGATTTTACCGCTTATCAACCATCAGCGCTCAAAGCCGCAGTCATATTTCCCGATATCAACGGCGATAAATTGTCGTTGTTGCCCGATGCGCGGCTTGAGGAAGCGTGCGGATTGGCTGCCGCCATTAACTTAGCAATTGAGCATCGCGAAATTATCACTCTGAAGCACCCCAAAGCGGCAACCCTCATCTCGCAAGGCTCGATTGATAAGCTAAAGAACATCATTGCCGCCTCCGGCATTGAGTTGGTTATTTTTGATACATCGCTTTCTCCCGTTCAGCAACGCAATTTGGAAAATGCGCTCAATGTCAAAGTAATTGATCGCACTGCTCTTATTTTGGAGATTTTCGGTCATCGCGCTCAAACCAAAGAAGGCAAATTGCAAGTCGAACTAGCTCATCTTACTTATCAACGCAGTCGTTTAGTGCGCAGTTGGACACACTTGGAGCGCCAACGCGGCGGCAGCGGATTTTTGGGCGGCCCCGGCGAAACACAGATAGAGCTTGACCGCCGCATTATCGACCGCAAAATCTTGCGACTCAAAAAAGACTTGGAACAAGTCAAAAAAACTCGCGCCATTCAACGCAATTCTCGTCGGCGCGTATCTTATCCGCAGGTGGTTTTCGTCGGCTATACCAACGCCGGCAAATCAACCTTATTCAATCTTCTCTCCGGCAGCAATGTTCTAGCCAAAGATATGCTTTTTGCTACACTTGATGCGCATTTACGCAAGATTGAACTGCCGATGGGACACGCAATTATCCTCTCGGACACGGTGGGCTTTATCTCTGATTTGCCCCACGAATTAATAATGTCATTCCGCGCTACTTTGGAAGAGGTAGTAGCTGCTGACCTGATTGTACATATTCGCGATGCAGCCTCTCCCAACTTTCACCAGCAAAAACAAGATGTTCTCGCTGTTCTCAAAACATTGGAGCTTGAACAAACCATCAATTCTCCTTGTTATATTGAAGTGCTCAACAAAACCGATTTATTACCGCCCAAACAAGCAGCTCTACTCAAACAACACCTAAAGTCCAATCAGGTAGCCGTCTCCTCTCTTACCGGCGAGGGAATTGGTGAGCTGCTTGCCTTAATTGAGAGCCACATTGCCGCAAGCGCGCAAATTATTGAGCTTGACCTTTCCCCATCCGACGGGCAAACCTATGCTTGGCTCTACGCCAACGCCCAAGTGCTCAACATCAGGCCTTGGCAAAATATGCTTCATCTTACCATCAAGGCCGAACCTGAAATTATTGCCAAACTTCAAAAGAAAGGTTTATTAAAATGAGTTTTCCTCTCAGCATAACGATAGAACTAAAACGCCAAGTTCAGGAAAAATTCGGCGTTCGTCTGCATTTTCACGACGTTTGCGGCAGCGGCACTTATTTTTCACTGGATGAACCCAACCCTCAAATCACCGCATATATTCAAAAATATTTTGCCGCTCTCAATGCCGAAGTTGCCGTTTCACCTGATGGTAAAAACTTCTCGCTTGACTAACTCCAGCCTCGCTTAAACCAATGGATTAATATCGTCCAGCACTGTCACGATATTGACTTTTTTGTCTTTAGCTATGGCCACCGCGGCAGCCATCACCGCGCCCGACCTTTTGCCCAACAAAACTCCTTCGGTCTGAGCCGTCAGCTTGGCCATTGCCCAAGCATCATCATCCGTTATATCCACCCACTCATCAATCAATTTTGCCTCCAATAACGGCTGTGGCATTTTATCATCACCGCTGCCAGCAGTTTCCGGTCTTACCGCCACTACCTTGAGCTCGGCATTGGCTGTTTTTAAGGCCTGAGCAATTCCGCACAATGTGCCGCCGGTTTCGGCAATTGCCGCCACCACATCAACATCTCCGCCCATATCATCCATAATCTCCACACTGGTTTCCAACAAATGCGTCTCAACATTAGCCGGATTGGCAAACCTTTTCAGCCAAATTGCTCGCGATGATTTTTGCGCCAACATTTCCGCCTTGGCCAATGCTCCGTGCATTCCCTCACCTTGCGGGGTCAAAATTACATCGCAACCCAAATATTTTATCAACTCGGCTTTGGCTGCATTTTCTCCCTCTGGCATTATTGCCAATCCTTTCAGACCGTGGGAAGCACACATTGCTGCCAAAGCTAACCCTGAATTGCCATCACCGGCCTCAATTATCACCGCATCATTTTCTTTTGCCTTTGGCGCGGTCGCATCCAGCATTGCTGCCATCACCCGCAACCTTCCCGCACCTAAAGGATTCAAAAACTCACATTTACCGAAAATATCTCCTTCCAATCCCAATTTTCTGCCCAATTCGGCAAAATGATACATCGGCGTATGTTTGGACATCTCCTCAACCGCATTATAAACTTTCTTCATCTGTTCTAAACCTTAACTTGTTTATAAAGCACAAAAACCTATAGACCTGTATAACCAAAATCATCTATAATTGCAACGTTTAATTACATCGGGTCGTTTTACGCAAAATGAGATTTATTATAACTTTGCTGGTTGTTGCTTTTTGTCTGCCACTCGGATTGCCGGTTGCGCAAGCCGCCAGCCTTGATGAGCTCTATCGCGACATCATCCGCTCCAACAATTCGGGCTATCTGCCGATGTTTGTCAAAAACCGCCAAACTCCCGATATCATATTGGACGATGAGGAAATCAAAAATTCTCCCAAACCGGAGATGCCCAAACTATCCACCCCGGACGAAACGATTAAACTATCTTCCGAATTTCAGGAGCTTAGCGCCTTGGCCAAAGCTCGCTACAATCAGTGGCTCAAAACCATTGCCGCCGTCAAATCCAATCAAGTCACCCCGATTGAGCTTGACGATATTTACACCCGCGTCAAAGAAAACGACCCCAAAGCCACCGAAATTCTGGCTTGGATGTACACCAAAGGTGTCGGAGTTTCCACCGATTACGTTGAGGCTTTCAACCTTTACAAACGCGCCGCCCTGCTCAATGTCAACAACGCCGAGCGCAACGCTCTGACAGTCTATAAAGCCATGAACGAAACTCAGCGCCGTCAGGTTAAAAATAACCTCTGATTTTAAATCTTCTAATTTTCCTGAGCCTCTCTTACCAGCTCTTTCACAAAACCTTTCAGTCCGACTTGGCGCACGCGACGCATCCGCTCGCCGGAAATTATCTTTTGGATTTTCATTACGGTTTCTTGCAAACTGACATTCACAATGACATAATCAAACTCATCCCAGTGGCTGACCTTGTCCAAAATAATGCCCATACGCTTGTCTATCACCTCCTGACTGTCGGTGCCGCGCCCCTCCAACCGCCGACGCAACTCCCGAATTGACGGCGGCAGCAAATAAATTGTCACCACATCATCACCGGCCTTTTCTTTCATTTGTCGCGCTCCGGCCCAATCCATATCAAACAGCACATCTTGTCCGATATTAATAAAACTATCAACCTCCGAACGCAAAGTGCCGTAACGTGAACCATACTGCGAATTTACATATTCATAAAAAGCATCTTGCCGCAAAAATTCTTCATACTGTTCATCGCTGACGAAGTAATAATCAACTCCCTCGACCTCGCCGACCCGCGGCGCGCGGGTAGTAACCGACACCGAAAATTTTATGTTGCTGTCATTTTTCAAGATTTCTTTTATAACTGTGCCCTTACCGGTTCCCGATGGTGCCTCAATCACAAACATTGCACCTTTTCTTACTTTGCGCAAGCGGTCAATAATCTCGTCCATTTTTTTCTCCTACTCTATATTTTGCACTTGTTCTCTGAATTGTTCAATCAAAGCCTTAAGTTCCATCCCTAGGTTAGTGATTTCTATTGTTGTCGATTTTGAGCAGGTGGTGTTAGCCTCGCGATTAAGCTCCTGACATAAAAAATCCAACCGGCGTCCCATTGCTCCTTTTTCATCCAGCATCTCAAAAGCCGATTTAATATGCGCTTTCAGCCGATCGATTTCCTCTCTGATATCCGCGCGTGTCACCAGCAAAACCACCTCCTGAGCCACTCGCTCCTCACTAAATTCTATTTCACTGTTCAATTGCCGCAGCTGCTCTTTCAGCTTTGCCTGCAACATTTGCGGCAGCCCTTCCGCACAAGCCTCAATCTTTCCGACATTACCGGCAATCTTATCCAAAATTTGAATTAGTGCCGATTTAATCTTCTCACCTTCCCGCATCCTTTCGCTGTGCAAATTCTGACACAAAACCACAAAATCCGCAAGTATTTTCTGACACAAAATATTTCGGGCTTCTTCGCTCAAACCGTCATCTTGCAATTCGACTACGCCTTTTAGTCCCAATAGCTCGGCAGCCGAGGGCGCACTAACCTTTCCCTTGTTGCTCTCAACCAACAAGACCGCACGCTGCGTCAAATCTTCCAACAATTTTTCATCTATCAGTGCTTTTTTGTTAGCTGTTGCAAAATTAATTTCCAAACTTGCATTAACACTGCCGCGGGCAAGATAAGGCTGGGCCAAATTTTTCAGCTCCATTCCCAGCTCCTCATATCCCCAAGGAAGCCGCGACTTTATATCCAATCCCTTACCGTTAACGCTTTTAATTTCCCACACCCAGCCGACATCTTGTCCGTTGAGCGCAACCTGTCCGTTAACTCTTGCAAAACCCGTCATACTTGTTATACTCATACCCAACCCTTTCATCAAAAAAAATTCTTGTCTATGATATACGACAAATATTAAAAAAGTTATTAAGGAGAAACTGTTTTGAGTAAATATAAAAACATCCTGATTACCGGAGCTTCATCCGGCATCGGTGAAGCATTGGCACTTTATTATGCCGCGAACGGCGCCGAACACTTGTTTTTGTGCGCTCGCAACTCAGCAAGGCTTGAGGAGGTTGCTAAAAAATGCCGCGCATACTCACCGAATGTTCACCTCTCTGTTGTTGATGTTTCCGATTCGCTGGCCGTTGAAAAATGGATTAATCACTGCAACGGCATTGCCAAGCTGCAATTGGTGTTTGCCAATGCCGGCGTTGCCACCGCTCAAGAAACCTCCGACAATATCCGCAACACTTTTGCCATAAATGTCGGCGGGGTCGTCAACACCGTTTTACCCGCACTCACCCTTATGCAGCAAAACCCACACAACCCGTTCCGCCACATCGTTATCACCTCATCAATTGCCGGTTATCATGGTCTGCCCGCTTGCCCGTCTTATTCGGCATCCAAAGCCTGCGTTAAGGCATGGGGCGAGGCTCTGCGCATTGAATTGGGCAAAAAATACGGCATCAAAGTATCAGTTATCGCCCCCGGATTCGTCCGCTCACGAATTACCGACCAAAACACTTGTCCTATGCCGTTTTTTATGGAGGCCGACCGCGCAGCATCTCTCATTGCTCATCGTGTGGAAAAAAATATCGGAATGATTGCCTTTCCTTGGCCTATGCGCTTCTGTGCATGGCTCATTTCCATACTTCCCAACTGCCTAAGCGACCTTATCTACAAACTGATGCCCTACAAAGTATAACTCAAAAAAATAAAACCTCCTAAAGTGAGGTTTTATTTTTTTACCTTATTTATGCTTTACCTTGTTTTTACAAATCAGCCACCACCGCTAAAGATATAATTTCATCAGCCGGAGCGATTACTTCGCCGTTGCCGCCGATGCCTTTTTTAATCATATCGACATATTCCATCCCCGCGGTAACCTCGCCCCATACCGTATATTGTCCATCCAACCACGGGCAATCGGCAAAACAAATAAAAAACTGACTATCCGCCGAATCCGGCCAAGCGGCACGCGCCATCGATACAGTGCCGCGCTTATGCGGATTGCGGTTGAACTCCGCTTTAAGTTTTTTACCCGAGCCGCCGGTTCCGGTACCATAGGGACATCCGGTCTGCGCCATAAATCCGTCAATCACCCGATGAAATTTCAACCCGTTATAAAAACCTTCGCGCACCAGCTCTTTAATCCTTGCCACATGATTAGGCGCATCATCGGCAAACATCTCAATTACCACATCACCATCCTTCAGCTTCAACACCAACGCATTTTCCGCATCTTTCACCTTATAAGAATGTTTGATTTTTTTAGCCCGCGTCTCGCTCATATTGAGCTTTTTTACATCTTCTTTTTGCAGGCTTTTGGTCTTAGCTCCACCCAGCTGTTTGGTATCAGCACTCTTGATTTGTTTTTTCTCAGTCATTTTTCAATCTCCTCTTTATCAAAAAAACTTCTCTGCTTTTTATATAGGAACTGATTTGCCCTAATGCAAAACCTCAGCGCAAAATATAGTCGATTCTTTTCTCCGGCGGCAAAGATTTTGGATAATATTTATCCACTTTTTTAATCACCTTCTTCAACCCCTCGCCGTTGGCAATTTGGATTGCCAGCCCCGGTCGCGCATTTAACTCCAGCATCATCGGTCCCTTTTGAGCATCCAAAACAATATCAGCTCCGAAATACCCCAATCCCGTCATCTCATAAGCCTTGGCGGCAATCAGCAAATGCTCGCGCCACAGCGGAACCTCAATCTTGCGCAAATCGGCTTTGGTATCTGGATGCTGTGTAATCGGCATATTATGTTGCACCGCGCACTTGGTACGGCCGGTTTTAATATCCAGCCCCACTCCGACTGCTCCCTGATGCAAATTGGCTCTTCCGCCCGATTCTGCCGTAGCCAACCGCGTCATCGCCATAATCGGATAACCTTTATAAACAATCACCCGCACATCCGGCACCCCGCAGTAGCTGTAATCTTTGAACGCATCCGAAAAATGCACCATCTCCTCCAACAGCGCGCTGTCATACTGCCCGCCCAGCGAATACAAACCGCTCAAGATGTTCGAAACGTGCTGATAAACCTCGTTGTAGTCAATCACCTTTCCCGAGGCCAATGTAAACTTACCACCTTCATATCCGCGCACCACCATAACCCCCTTGCCGCCCGAGCCGTGTGCCGGTTTAATCACAAATTCGCGGTGATTTTTCACCATCGCCAAAATATTTTCTACCTCGTATTGATGCGCAATAACCCCGATAAGGTTCGGTGTCTGAACTCCAGCCTTCAACGCCAAACTTTTGGTTTGCACCTTGTCATCCACCAAAGGATAAAGACGGCGTGAATTATATTGAGCAATCACCGAATAATTGCGGGCATTCATTCCTAAAATACCCTTTTCCCTAAGTTTTGCCGGCAACACGCACACCGCTCGCAACCAATTAAACATCTATTTGTTCTCCGGCTTTTCTACCAGCGGTGCAAAACGTTTCAGCTCCGTCAACCGATAACCGGTATAAGTTCCCAACAGCATCACCGCAAACAAGATCACCAAATTCAACTCATTAAACACAAACATAATGTGCCGCACATAGTCATTAGCAATCACAAAATAAACAATAATCCCCACAATCAGACTGTTAAACAACTCTCTCAATGCATTGGCTGCACCGTCCTCCTCCCAGGTAATCGAAGCCCGCTCAATCACCCACGCTGTAATGATGATAGGAAAATAAACCGAAGCCTGTGCAATTTTAATATTCAGATTATACCCCAAAAACGTCATTCCGGTAATAATCAAAATCACAAATATCACCACCGCCGAGATTCTGGGCACCAACAACAAATTCAATTTTGACATCACAAACCTTATCAGCAATCCCAGCGCCACAATCATGCTAAAGCAAACCAACCCCGCACCAATTCCGGTCTGCACAAACGACATTGCAATCAACATCGGTGTAAACGTGCCCATTGTACGCACCCCCACCACATTGCGCAACAACACCACGAACAAAATGGCAATCGGGAAAACCGACAGCCACTTCAGGCTGTTTTGTTGCGCCAAAGGCAAGTTATAAATACTAAAATTATACAATCCCGATTTGCGCAACAATTTAGCTCGCCGACTGGCCAAATTCATTGTTGAGGTAATCGATTTTTGCAACGAGAATTTTACGTTGGAATCCTCGCCGCCCACCACATCCAGCAACGACTTTCCCCCGCGCTGAAACAACAAAAAATTATCCGGCAGGCCTCGCACTCCGGTGTCGGGATCATACAACCTCCACGCCCTGTCAACATACGCCTCCAGCATCAAATCCGGCAAAATTTTTTGCCCCTCTTCCAGTTTCAGTCCGCGGGAAATCCGCGTAGCAATCCCCTTCACACTGAGCAATTGTTGCATAATTTCCAGCTTTTGCTTGGGTGTATATTGCACCGGCAGATACGACTTAAGCGCCGGAGACAGCGGCTCTTGATTAAACAGTTTAACCAGTTTTTCGATATCGTCTTTACCCTCGGCATCCTTTGCCAACGCCAAAATTTGCTTGGCCTGCGCCATGGTATTTTCATCCCAGCGCGGCATTTTCGGCGCAACCGGTGCATCGTCTTTCAGCTTGTCTTTGCCGCCGGTATTGTCAAACACCATAATTTTGTAGTACAAATCCTGCTCACCAATCATATTGCGAGCATTAAACACTATCCGGTCGGCAAACTTGCGGGTTTTATACCCGTTGGCAATAATATTCTCCTCCAATATCTTAAACCCGCGGTTTTTGGAAGGAATCCCCAAACTCACCTCAATCGGCGACCCGTCGGCCTGAAACGACACGTGAGCCTCAATCGCCCACACCTTGGCACTTTGCTTGGGCGATACGCTAAACCCCCAGTACTTAACCTTATAATAAGCGCTAAACCCCGCATACAACAGCGCAAGCCCCAGCAGCACGCCCAACACATTTCTCACTGAGCAGAATTTACGCATCTTCATCGTCCCTATCCCTGATAAAATTAGTGCAAAGTATTTTCAATCGCCGGATCAACAATATATCTGCCGTTGATAATATTGCGTCCCACCAAAACCTGATACTCGAACTTGGTGCGGTCATTCAGCGAAAAATCGGCCGTAATCAGGCTTTTGCCCATCCGTACTTTCAGCTTCACCACATAGCGGCGCTCTTCTTTACCGGTGCGCACAATCATTGTCCGGCGTTTTACAGGTTTCTCAAACTTTTGTTTCTCACCGTTACGGCGGTTAACCAATTCAAATGCCACCCATTTTTCGCCATCGCGCTCAAAGGGCACGATATTCTGCGCATCAATCGACGAAGTCTCGGCACCGGTGTCAACTCTGGCCTTAAACGGCATTTTCATTCCATCGACATACATCGTTTCCACCCCGCCGATAATCGGCGCGTGGGTCTGCACTTTTACCGTTTTTTTATCCTCTTTAACCTCGTTCACCTGCGGCGGCTCCACACTTGCGCAAGCCGTCAACATCATACTAACACCCATAATCCAAGCAGTGGTTTTCCTCATATTTACAACTTTCGTTTACCTGACAAACTACCGCTAATTTAGTATGTTAATTCCTAATTTGTTAAAAAATATCGTCTTTTTCCACCATAATTTTTAGAAAAATACCGTCGCCCGCAAAGAGAAAACAAAGGCCTGATCCGACTTGGAATTTTCCGCCGGATTAAAATAAACCTCCACATCCGGCGTTATGGTCATAAACTGCGATATGCCAAACGCTGCATATCCTTCTGCCACCGTCTCATATTTGTGCGCCAAACTTTCGCCTGCCGCTTCTTCATTAATATGGTTTAGACCGACCGCCAACCCCAGTTGGTCAAGCGCATTTCGCTCCCAAGGGTTGTTGCACACCACCCCCAACATATACGAAGCATCTACAATTGCCATATCTCCCGACACTCCGTTTGCTCGGCCGAATACTGCCCATTTTTCGCCCAAATTTTGCATTGCATTTATCGACCAGCCGTTGGTAGTCTGCGGCTGCTTTTTCACCCAAGGCTGATTATAAACCAACACCGAATATTGCCCTTGTCCCCAACCGGATATCATCGGATTATAAGCTATCGAGCCAAATGTTGTATAATGTTTTTCATCCAAATGCGAGGCTGAAATGCTTTCGCCGTCGATATTGGTGGCATCTTGCGCACCAAGAGTAAACACCCAGTCATTAGGGCTGGCCTGCACATAGCCGCCCAATCCGGCTGTCGAATAAGTAGACGACGCATTTTGCGCAAAAGTCCAGTTAATAAAATTCTCTTGCTGATTGGCATCATAAGTCGTTCCGTCAAAATTATAAATCGGGAATTGTCCGGCTGCCAAACTCAGCCACTTATATTCATTGGGCAGCTGATAGGTAAAATATAACTCGGGAAACTCATTGGCCTGCGCGGTATAATCATTAATCGGCGTGGCAACCCCGATACGCTCGCCAATTCCCTCACCGTTGGCACCGGAATATTGCACAATGTTATACGCCGCATTCAGCTCCAGATTGCCGCGGTCATCATTAAACCACGTCCACGTAAAATCCGGATAAGCTATCGACTGAAATGCCGTCTTTTTGCCCGATGGAGCGCCATATTGCGCGGTCATTGAATAGGTTATACCATAATCAAAACCATAATCATTCTGCAGCATATTCTTAAAATCGCTGTAATCTTGCCACAATTGCCCGAATTCGCTAACCCGTTTGCCTTTTTTGACCGGATGGTCTGCTGCCTGTGCCGCACCCAGCCAAGCTACTGCCATCATCACTCCGCCGCCGCAAATTTTTATCGCATTATTCATCTTTCTCATCCTTATTTTAACAATTTATAAAATTTATTGTGCTATATATGAGGAAAAATGGATATTTAAAGGTCTAAAAAAACAAAAAAAATTTGCACAAAGCTATTGCAAAATATTTTATAAGGTGTTACAATTTAGACAAAATAAAATCATTTTCTGATAAAAAGGGGTGAACCAATGAAGAATAAGCCAATGCCAGAGCAAGATGAGTCAATTACAGAGCAAGAAAAGAAAACAAAATCTCTTAGAGTCAAAATATACAGGACAAAAGAACAAAGAAAACTGGTATCAGGCAACAAGATAAGAACGCTCGCGTTAGGCCTTGGCACTACTGCTGCAACAATGTTCGGATCTCCCTCTAAAGCTGAAGCTAACACCCCGCTGAGAGACAAACCCCCCACCCCGACTGAAAATACCGCCCGTCCCAATGCATCCTCTGTCACCAATGCAAATACGCTTTATATCTCTAATATGCAGGAAACTGATTTTGACTTGTCAAATGCCAACCTTCTCTTAGATGATGACCTCGTTTATATCCAAGATTTGGACGCCTTTTTTAACGCCACGGGGATTGATGTTGAGGATATACAGTTAAGCATTCCCGATGGTCTGTTAACCGCTGAGCAATTAAATGAGGTCGTTTCCTCACCCATAACCGAAAAGATGAGCAAATATGCTGCCAGAACTAATGGACACAAAGGATTATGCACGGGTGACATCAAGGGAATGTTTCAGCAGCAGTTCAGAAAACGAATTCTTGATAATGAAGCATGGGGACAAGTTGTTTATAGTGACCAATTTTACAACTACGTCAAAGCCGGCAAATTGAAAGGTTTTGTTGCCTTTCAGCCGAATCAAGATATTGTCAAGCAAGAAATTGACTTTGCCACCGGCACCACTTGGTTTAGAAAAAAGATAGGTCCCAAAAATGGGGGGGGGCATACCGGTTATCACCCCAAACGTCGAAAAATGATTAATGAAGAAGATAAAATTAATGCTTGGAATGAATATAATTACAGAATATCTCCCAGAAGCTATGGCACGTTAGGGTTATATATGCCCAATGCCGACATTATGCCGGTGTTGCAAAAGCATTTTGCCCTTGTTTACGACAAAAATAACAAGACTATAATTGTTATGCCTGAAATCTCACAAGAAATGGCTATGCAAATAGAAATGGCCAAATACAACCGTTCTATAGCTACACCCATTGATGACACCGCCTCTACGCAGATGAAAAATAAGGAGAAAGCTGCTCCGTCTTCTGAGAGCAAAGATATCGCGCAAAATAATAAAAATAATAAAACTAAACCGGTTAAAAAGCTCAAGGATACACATAATTTTCCCACCAACTTTCCGGAAGGTGCAGAGGCTTCGATCGCTTTAGCTTCGCTCGGCCGCGAGAAATTGCGCAAATTCATCAACAGCCGCCTGCACCGCACCCGAGGCTAAACATTATAAAGCAATGGCAGTATACGAAAAGCGATGAGACCCCTTATTCGCCGTTTTACAAACGGCTCGGGGGTGACATTCCTGTGGGGGCTTTTCATTATGCTGTCACCCCTTTTTTCCCTCTCCTGTCACCCCTTCGCCGCATCGCGGCGAATAAGGGGTCTCATGACCATTATGCACCCAACACCAAAAAACCTTTAGCTTCGGGCTTGATGAGCAAAGCGGGAAACAGCGGCTTTTTCTCAAAGCTGGCGATGATTATCCTTTTGCGACCT
>JAFUEX010000002.1 GCA_017470165.1 Alphaproteobacteria bacterium | reverse complement strand
TTGAACGGCCGGCCTCATCTGTGTGCTTAAACATTGTCATCGTTCCTCTCCTTAAAAATTCGGGTTATCTTTATAGCTCTACTATAGCTCAAAAACACCCCTCATACAATTCTCTCTTTAGTAATATGACTTTGGTTATAACATACAATTAATTAAAAAATTATTAACTGTCATTTAATTGCCTTTTGGCGCATCAAATACAGCAAAACTCCAATCCCTGGTAACGACATCGCCGCAGCAATTCCAAAGAAACCCAACCACGAGACCCAATGTGCCACAATTCCCGAAGTCATCGCAAAAATATCCCGCGCCATTCCCATAAATGATGATAACAACGCATATTGCGTAGCAGTATATTTACGATTACACAAGGATGACAAATAGGCCACCAATGCCGCCGTTCCCATACCTCCCGATATATTTTCGATAAATATGGTAATGGTCAACACTCCGGTATCGTTGCCGGCATACACTTGCCAGATATACAATACATTAGACAATCCGTGCAACACCCCGCAAAACAGCAGCGATTTGGCCAAACCTAAGCGGTTCACCACCACTCCGCCAACAAAAGTTCCGAATATCGTGGCCAACACTCCATAAATCTTGATAATATAAGCTATCTCCAATTTGGTAAACCCCACATCATCAAAAAACGGATAAGCCATCGGAGCAATATAGGCATCGCTCATCCGATAAAAAAAGATAAACAGCAAAATCCAGCCCCATTTTTCGCGTTTCATAAAATCAGTAAATGGTTTTATTACCGCATTAACCACTACCGCCCGCATATTTCGCGGCCGTGAAGGCTTATTGTCCTTTGGCTCATCCGACAGCAAAATCGTGATTGTGCCAATCATCACTGCCAGTGCCATCACTTGATAAACCCTGCTCCACTCCCAAATATCAGCCATAATCAGCGCTCCGGCTCCGGCAAATAACGTTCCCAGCCGATAGCCGAAAACAAACACTGCCACTCCAGCCGCTTGCTCGTTTTCCTTAAATCGTTCAATACGATAAGCATCCAACACAATATCTTGTGAGGCCGAAAACAATGCTGTCAAAAATGCTACCCCCACAAACATTCCCGCACAAGCCGCCGGATTCGTCACCGACATCAGCACCAAAGCTCCCATCAGCCAAAGCTGAATAAACACCGCCCAACCGCGGCGTCTTCCCAATTTGCAAAACAATGGTAACCTATACTGGTCAATAATCGGCGAAAACAACCACTTAAAACTATAAGGCGCCTTAACCGCGGCAAACATCCCGATGGCTGCCAGCGATACTCCGGCATCTTTCAGCCACCACGACAATGTCGACCCCACCAGCAAAAAGGGCAAACCCGACACAAATCCCAGCATCAGCATTACCATCATCCGCCGGTCACAATAAATCATCAACGACTTAAGCCAATCCCTTATAAGTTTGCGCATTTCTCACCTCTGATTCGCATTGGTATTGCCGTCACTTTAGCTGCAATATCTATAATAATTGATTAAAATTTAAATTATATTTTCTTCCCGCTCAGTCTCCTTAAAAAAAAGCTATTATCTATGAAAGAAAAACAAAAAGCCCTTCCCGCTCAGCACGAAAAAGGCTCTGTTCTTACTCAATCGCTCAAAAATTCATCAAATCTCAGGAATTGACGACTGCACTCTTTTTTCCTCGGCAACCGGCGCGTCACTGCCTCGCTCCGGCTCCTTGCCGTCCAGCAAATCTTTAATTTCTTCGCCGCTCAGGGTCTCATATTCTATCAACGCCTTAGCCAATTTTTCCCAGTCTTCCTGATGTTCGCCGAGCAATTTTTTGGCGTCGTCATAAGCCTCCGTCACCAAACGTTTGATTTCGGCATCCACCAGTTTGGCGGTTTCTTCGCTCATATTACGGCTTTGTGTAACCGACTTGCCCAAAAACACCTCGCCGGTATTCTCGGCATACAAAATCGGCCCCAATTTTTCGCTCATTCCCCACTCGGTAACCATCGAGCGAGCCAGATTCGTAGCTGCGGCAATATCCGACGATGCTCCCGAAGTAATACGCTGCTCTCCGAATTTCATCTCCTCGGCCACGCGTCCGCCCATCATAATAATCAGACGCGACAACATCTTGGTCTTGGAATAAGAATAATGGTCTTTTTCCGGCAATTGCTGCACCATTCCCAAAGCCCGTCCTCTGGGGATAATCGTAGCCTTGTGAATAGGGTCGGTCTCCTCGACAAACAACGAGCATATTGCGTGTCCGGCCTCGTGATAAGCGGTGAGTTTTTTCTCATCGTCATCCATTGCCATTGATTTGCGCTCAGCCCCCATCAATACCTTGTCTTTAGCCTCGTCAAAGTCTTTGGAGGTTACCTTGGTTTTGTTCTTGCGTGCCGCCAACAGCGCCGCTTCATTCACCAAATTGGCTAAATCCGCCCCCGAAAACCCCGGCGTCCCTCGAGCAATTACCGACAAATTGACATCCTTAGCCAACGGCACTTTTTTAACATGGACTTTCAATATCTCTTCACGTCCTTTTTTATCTGGATTCGTCACTGTAACCTGACGATCAAACCGCCCCGGACGCAACAGCGCCGGATCCAACACATCCGGACGATTGGTGGCCGCAATCACAATCACGTTCTCCTTATCCTCAAAACCATCCATTTCTACCAATAGTTGATTCAAGGTTTGCTCGCGCTCATCATTACCGCCGCCCAAACCGGCGCCGCGATGCCGCCCCACCGCATCAATCTCATCAATAAACAACAAACACGGCGCATTCTTCTTGGCCTGCACGAACATATCCCGCACGCGAGAAGCTCCCACACCCACAAACATCTCCACAAAATCCGAACCGGAGATTGAGAAAAACGGCACATCAGCCTCACCGGCTACTGCCCGCGCCAGCAAAGTTTTACCGGTACCCGGAGGCCCCACCATCAACACACCGCGGGGAATTTTACCGCCCAAGCGCTGAAATTTGGCCGGATCGCGCAGAAAATCAATAATCTCCTCCAATTCCTGCTTGGCCTCATCAGCACCGGCCACATCATCAAAAGTCACCTTCTTGGTGTTCTCAATCAATCGAGCCCGCGACTTACCGAAACTCATCGCCTTATTATTGCCCATATTGGCCTGACGCATAAAAAACACCCACACTCCGATTAACAACAACATCGGGAACCACGAGACAAACACTCCCCACAAATTGTCGCCGGTATTATCTTCCGGTATTGCCGTCACTTTCACATTGTTGTTACGCAGGTTTTCAACCATTGTAGGGTCATAAGGCGCATAGGTATAAAACTTGGTTCCATCGGTTCCAACTCCGTTGATGCTGGCCCCCGAAATCACCACCTCCGACACTTGTTTATGCTCCACCTTATCCATAAACTCGGAAAAAGCCATCCTCTCAGCACCGACTCTCGAAACATCGCCGCTCCACAAACTGGCGACAATCGACACCGCCAAGAAAACTCCCAGCCAAATCAAAAAGTTTTTTCCCATTGCCTCACATCCTAAAAAATTATTTGTCTTATATATAGCTTTTTAAATCTCAAAACTCAAGTGCTGAGAATTTTATCCCATAAAAAAAGCTGCTCATTTCAAAGCAGCTTTTTTCACTATACGAACCACCGACTATTTTGCAGCGTCAATCGCCTCTTGGATAACCGAAGCATCCAAAGTCTGCAAAATCTTGTTATTGAATACCATAGTCGGAACACCGCTTACATTAACCTTGCCGGCCAATTCGGCAGTAGCGCTCAAAGTCTTGTTAACTTTGTCCGATTCCATATCGGCCTTCAGTTTCTCCATATCCAAACCGGCATTAGTTGCCAATTCGTCAATCTTGGATTCGCTCAGACGCCCTTCAAATTCAAAGAATGCATTGTACATATCGGCAAACTTACCCTGTTCGGCAGCCGCCAAAGCAACTTTGGCCGCATACTTAGACGCCGGCGAGAGGAAAGTCATCGGCTTGGCTATAACCTTTACATCCGGATTGTTGGCAACAATCTCTTTGATTGCCGGATGAACTCTGCGGCAGAACCCGCAAGAAAAGTCAAAGAACTCAACCAAAACCATCTTGCCGTTCGGGTTGCCGATAATTCCGTCATCCGCTCTGGCATACAGCTCATCGGAATACTTTTTCAAGTTCTCCTCAACCAACTTCATGGCATTTTCTCTTTGTTGGGTCTCATAATCCTGCATTGCTTGAACCACCAACTCCGGATTCGCCTTCAATGCACCGGCAACATCACCCTTCTTGCAGGTCAGGCACAGTGCCAACGAAACAATCGACAAAATCAGTGCCACTATTGAAATATAAACAGCATTTGAATTTTTCATTTTATTACATCCCCTAATTTGTGATATATTTTTCTAACAGAATGGTATATTAACAAGTAAAATATTATTTACAAGTCAAAAATAAATATTATTGTAACAAATATAATCTTTACGCATAAAATTTTAAGGTGTCTTAATGTTCCATATTCATTTGTCATTATTCTCCAAAACCAAAGCGTTGGAAAACGAAATCGACCGCTTTCACGATAAACTGATTGATGCCGGTATGACCTTCATTCAGGCCGTCAAAATTTATTTGGAAAATGGTCGCAACGCCGATTTCAAAAAGCACTCCAAGCAAATCAAGTTGATTGAGCACTCTGCCGACGATCTGCGTCGCAGCATCGAAAACAATCTCTATGGCTACAATCTTATTCCCGATTTACGCGCCGATGTGCTGGAGCTGATTGAAAATTTTGACAAGGTCATCAACAAATTCGATGAAGTAACTTATATGTTTTTTGCCGAAATGCCGCTTATCCCTGAGGAATATCGCAAAATGTTTATCGAGCTTTGCCACCTCAGCGCCGATGCTGCCGAAAATATGTGCAAAGCCTCACGTGCCTTTTTCCGCGATTTGAGTGCCGTACGTGATTATTCGCAAAAAGTGTATTTTATCGAGCATGAATCCGACCTCTGCTCTCGCAAACTTTTGGAGCAAATTTTTGCCTCCGACCGCTCTTTGGCCGAAAAATTACAACTGCGACAATTTGTGGACAGCATTGCCGACATTGCCGACCAGTCGGAAGATTTTATCGACCGCTTGTTGATTTTCACAATTAAGCGAGATTTGTAATGGACTTAACCTTTCTGCTTTACCTTAGTTCCGGTTTATTTTTAGGCTGGTCACTGGGCGCCAGCGAGGCCTCTAATTTCGGCACTGCGGTTGCCACCAAAATGATAAAATTCCGCACCGCTGCCGTCATTTCTTCGATTTGCATTATTTTAGGCGCGGTAATTGCCGGCTCCGGCACTTCACAAACTCTTGGCTCTTTGGGAAACATCACCACGCTGGCCGGCTCGTTTATGGTGGCCTTGTCTGCCGCCCTCACCGCCTCGTGGATGGTCAAGTTGTCGATTCCCGTTTCCACCTCGCAAGCCATTGTCGGCGCCATCATCGGGTGGAACTTTTTTGCCGGTCGTTCCACTGATTTGGTCGTGCTCACCAAAATTATATCCGCTTGGGCATTGGGTCCTATATTCGGCGGCATTTTTTCTGTTTTGCTTTATATTTTGCTCAAATATATCTTTAAGCATTGGCAGTTACACATTTTGCGCAAAGACAGCCTCACCCGCATTGCTCTTATTTTGGCCGGCGCTTTCGGCACTTATTCGCTTGGCGCCAACAATATCGCCAATGTTATGGGGGTATTCATCAAATCGAGTCCTCTGCCGGCTTTAACACTTCCCTTGGGATTTAACCTCAATCAGGCTCAGGTTTTGTTTCTCTTGGGAGGTATTGCCATCTCGGTCGGCATCTGCACCTACTCGCACAAAGTTATTGAAACCATCGGCAACACCATTATGAAATTGTCTCCGCTGATGGCTTGGGTAGTAGTTATGGCTCAAGGTCTGGTGCTGTTTATTTTTTCCTCGCAAGGGTTGCAAAATCTGCTTATCTCTTTGCATTTGCCGGCGCTTCCGTTAGTGCCGGTTTCGGCCACTCAGGCCGTTATCGGTGCGGTTATCGGCTTAGGATTGGCCAAAGGCGGTCGCGATCTCAACTGGGGCATTATCGGCAAAATAGCCGTCAGCTTTGTCATTACTCCGATTACCTCAGCGCTTATCTGCTATATTTCGCTGTTCTTCTTGCAAAACGTTTTTCAACAGGTGGTCTACTAAGTCCATGAAAGCAACCATTATAGCCATCGGCAAATGTAAAAAAAATTCTCCCGAAGCCGCCATTATCAGCGAGTATATCAAACGCTCGCATTGGCAGCTTACGGTTAAAGAGAAAGACAATTCCGATCAGGCCTCCGAAGCTGAATTTCTATGTTCTTCGATTCCCCACGGAGCAAAAGTTGTCGTGCTCGACGAACACGGTGTCAACATCTCTTCGCTCGAACTAGCATCAACCATTGATAACTGGCTCCAACACGGCACTTCGGAAATTTGTTTTCTTATCGGCGGGGCAAATGGACATCTGCCCGCCACGCTTCAACGCGCCGACTTGGTTTTATCTTTCGGACGTCTCACCCTGCCGCATATTTTGATGCGGGCGGTTTTGGCCGAGCAAATTTACCGCGTGCAAACCATCCTTTCCGGCCATCCTTACCACCGCGAATAACCAGCCCATATTTTTTACAAAAAAACCGCCGCTTGGCATCAACGACGGTCTTTTGCTTGTTTCACACAACTGCCTTATTCAATAAAATAGTCGGCATTAAAATTAGCAAAAATTTTCACTGTGCCGCTTTGTATCGGAGTGGCGGGCATAGCCTCATTCATCACCCCATCCGCAGTTGCCATAGCCATCTTAGCCATCATCCGATAAGGCACGTGCTGTTGGTTATTCTCCGAGCATCCGGCATTAATCGAACGCACACCCACCACTTTGGTACCGGCCGCCTTCGCTACCACTTTTGCCCGCGCCAAGGCCGCATCACCGGCCTCTTGCAACAACTCGCGACACTTATCCTCATAGCCGGAAACCGAGAACTTGAGGTCGTTAACATCTGTTGCACCCAAACCTATCGCACGGTCAATCATCTCTCCCAGTTGCGCAATATTTTTAGTATGCACGATAATACTGTTGGAAACCTCATATTTTTCCATCACCCGACGTTTCAGCTCATTATCATAAACATATACCGGCTGTGCGTTATAATTAGCTGTCTTGATATAGTCGCCCGCCTTGGTATTAATCATTCCCGCCAACATTCCATAAACCTTGTCCGATTTTTCTTTATTTTCTTTGGCAGCCGCGGCCAAAGAATTTTTATCATCGGTTTTCACCGTAACACTAATCTCAACCACATCCGGCATCACTTCTCCATCAGCCGAGGTGCTCAAATTCACTGTCCCCTGCTGCGGTTTTTCCAAATAATACTTATATCCCAAATACCCGCATCCGGCCAACAAAATCAAAAACAAGCAAGCTGCCAAAAAACTTTTCATTTTTCCATCTCCTTAACATTGGTCAAACTCTTGCCGCTTAATATAAGATAAAATTATTAACAAATCCACACCTTTTATAAAAATATCCGCTTCTGGCACAAAAACTCTTGCGAAAATAAATCAAGCTATTATGCTTGAGCTCGGTTTGTTTTTTTGCATTACTTACCGTCAAAACTTTCAACCTATGGGGAACTTCAATACTATGTCCAAAACTAAAACTTATCTTTATATTTCAGCTCTTGTACTGGTCATCATCGCTTGCGGTTATATACTCAACATCGCAGCCATAAAATCTTTTTGCACATTGTGCCTGACTTATGCCAAAGAAAATACTACGGCGGTTACGGCTGCGGCTTGTACCTTCATTTTTTTGGGAAATCGCGGCTATTGGTTTGTCATTCTGGGTTGCGCCGCTCTCACCGCGCTCATCATCCAATTTGCCATCGTCGGCCACAACGCCTCGCTTATCGTATGGGCGGCGCGTATCGTCACTTTTATGGGTATCGCGTTTATAATGAACTTTGTTCGCTTGTTAATCCACAAATAGTTTTAAGAGGAGAGCAAATTTATGGAAAATATCTATGAAGCCTCACGGCTTATCGGTGATGCCTATGCCTCGCAGATTAAAGATGCCTCGCCGCAGGTTTCCGTTTGGTTGCTCCACAAACTCAAGCACTCTTTTGGCGTTGCCCACGATATTATGGATATTTTTTATGCGGAAAGAGATCTTTTTGCCTCTTTTTCACCCGCTGAGCGCCAACTGGTTGAAATATCGGCCATTCTGCATGATTTGGGAAGGTTCTATCAGCATCGCAACGGACAGCATCTCAGCAACCGCGAATATGACCACGGTATTGAAGCCGCTAAAATGCTGACCGGCCATCCGTATTTTAATCAACCGGCCCTCCTCTTTGCCATTGCTGAGCACAATCACTTCGCCATTGACTATACCAATCCTTATTATACCAATCTTCCTCCCGCACAGCAAAAATTTGCCTCCCTTATGGCCAGACTTTTGCGTGATGCAGACAAGCTCGAAAATATGCGCTATTTTGCCTATCACAATATTGACCGCATCGGCCAATTGCCTCAAGGTGTTTTGTCTGCCGGCGTCAAAAACTGCTTACGTCGCCGCACCAACATTATCAGCTCCGAAATACGCACGGCCTCCGACGGTGCGGTGGGCAAACTCGCTTGGATAAACGACATATGTTTTGCCTCCACTCTCAAACGCATCAAAGAATTGGACTTCATCGATTCGGCTATCCTTGCCCTCAAAGAACGCGGTGCGAGCGATGCGGACATTGACTTTCTCAAAACTCACCTTAATATAAACGAAGTAACCTTGGTATAAATTGGAGTTTTTGATGATATATTGTGATATGGATGGAGTTTTGGTTGATTTTGACCGCGGGTTTATGACCGCATTCAACTGTCTGCCGGATGATTTGCCCCGTCAACAAATGTGGGAGCGGGTGGTTAACACTTCTGACTATTGGGTGAACCTGCCGCCCAAAGATGATGCTTTTGAATTAACCGATTATCTGGCAAACCTGTCTTTTGAAATTTTGACCGGCCTGCCGCATCATGGTTTTGACAAAGCCAACATCGAAAAGCGCCGCTGGATAAAAAAACATCTCGGTGCCGACATCAAAGTCAATTGTTGCCTCAGCAAAGAAAAACAAAACTTCCTCAAATCCGGTGACATTCTTATTGATGATTATCCGCCCAATATCGAACGCTGGGAATCCGCCGGCGGCATCGGCATACTTCACACCTCAGCGGCTGCAACCATCCGCCGCCTGCAAGAACTCGGATTCTAGAAATTTATCGGCCTTATTTGCTAACACCTTTACCTTGTTTTTTTTCGCAAAAGTACCTTAAGCAACTCTTTCCGCTCGACCTTTTGCCCGCTGGTGCGCATTCCAGCCTCTGGCGGAGCACTCCGTCCGCTCTTTTTCAGTATGGTTTGCTGTTGTCTCTTCTGCTCTTTCCGTAACGCAAGCCGCTTTTGACGTTCTACCGTATTCAAATAATACTCCTTCTTGCGTCGTTTAAGTCGTTCAATTATCCGGCGCTTCTCCTCATTTTGCTTGTTAAGCTCCTGAAATTTGCTATCAAGCGTTTCCTTTTGTCTCATCTCAACCGACACATTCCTCTTCTCATCCTGCGGTTGCGATTCCCATCCAAAAATCTCATCTATATCTTGTTGCGTTTCCATATCGACCAATCCCCTATCAATCAGCACCTCTTATCGGCATTATATCAGAAAATACTCTCTAAAACAACAAAAAACTGCTCTTCTTTGTCACTTTCAAGCATTTTTCTTAATTTTGGCCATAATATTCTCCAATATCCGCATTTCATCTTGCGAAACGTTATCAAAGCGCTTTTCTAAATATTGCTTGACTTTCGGCATATTAGCGTCCACCACCTCTTTACCCTTAACCGTGATTGTCAGATAATTAACCAGCCGGTTGTTTTTTCGCCCCACGCTGCGCACCACATACTGTTTTTCTTCCAAAATCTCCACCAGCCGTTTGATGTTTGACTTATCTTTCATCAAAATATTAGCCACATCTTGCTGACATATACCCTCATTGCCATAAACCGTATCCAGCACCGCGAACTGCTCCGAAGTAATATGCGGCTCCAATGTCAAAATAAATTGATTCAACTCCAATTTGATATTTTTCAACGCGCCGTCCAACTTATAAATCAGCGTTTCCGTGTAATGATTAGCCCTTATTTTGTTCATATTCGCACCCTCAACGTAATTTTATGGTTGACATTATAAACCGAAAAGAATTATTATGTCAATCAGTTGTTATATCAACCATTTATAACCGAAAGAACCGCTATGAAATTAAAACGCTTGTTGTTGGGATTTTGCAAATTGCTTATTTTGTCGGTCTTTATTGCTGCCACCGGACTGGCCGTTTTTGCTCAGCACCGCCTTTCTCGGACAAGCACTGTCTCGCCTTTATTCCACACAAGAAAGCTGCTTTATGTTGTTGATTCCCTCGTCCGTGCCCCTGATATTTTTGTCAGGATTTGTTTGGCTCTACAAGGTAATACCCCAGCTTCTCAAATTGCTGGCACGCCTTGTCCCCTCCACTTCGATGATGCGCGGACTCGTTCGCCTCAATCAAATGGATACCTCTTTTTTTCAAGTAAAAAATGATTGCTTAATATTATGGGGATTATGCGGACTGTATTTTACTTTAGCCGTCTTGGCACAATCGACAACCAAAAAATCCCGATAATCAACTTATCGGGATTTTCTCTAATCACTAAACAAATAGTTGGCTATTTGCTGCTCTCTTCAACCGGAGCTTCCTCTGTCTCAACTTTGGCCTCAGCATCAGCCTCTGCCGGAGTTTCCTCATCCTTTTGCTCATCTTGCGCGGCGGCCACATTATTCATCGCGGCAATCACATCATCAGTGATATCAACCCCGCCGGTAACCAGCGAAGACTTAACCAGCACTACCTTAAAACCTTTCTTATGAGCAACTTTTTCAATCAAAGCCACAATCTCATCCTCAGCTTGCTGGGAACGAGCGGCAATCTCCTGTTGAAAAGCCAATTGCTTTTGTGCCAATTCAGCCTGCAACTTAGCCATCAGCTCTTTTTGTTTAGCTGTGGTAGGCTGCTTTCTGATTTGCTTGTCCGACTCGGCTACCCATTTCTCAATTTCGGCATACTTAATCTGCTGTTCTATCTGCAAATTACGAATAACCGACGAATGCGCAAACAGGTTCTGCGTGTTGATAACCGCAACCTTCATACCGCAGCATCTGAAACACATAACCAAGCACAAAACAACCGCCAAAGCCACTGTGGCAATCATCCAATAGTTTAATTTAGAATTTTTATCTGTCATAGTTTTTTACCCCTTTTATTAAAAACTGCCCCCAACATACATCAATTGATAAAATTTCGCAAGCATAATTTAATCTTGTTTTGCTAAATAAGCCTTATTTTATATTTTTAAACCCTGCTCCTTCTTATTCTCCATATTGTATCGTCCCACCTTGAGCGCCTTTTTCATTTTCCTGTCAACGCTGAGTGCCGTAAGGCACGAATAAGCGGGGCTCTTATATCCCCTCCTGTCACCGCTTCGCGAGGGACGAGCGAATAAGCTGTCTCATGACTAAAAGTGTACTATAACGATGAGACCCCTCACTCGCGGACTGATATCCGCTCGGGGGGGGGGGTGACAGGGGAAGAAAACAGGTGATAGGACAAGAAAAAGGGCATTATAAGAAAGCGATGGGCCGGTTCTGTTGTCACTGCTTCTTTTAATACGATTGCAAAAAAAGAGCGGATAAACCCTCCGCTCTTCTCCATTATAAGCTTTTGATACCTGACTATTAGAACAAGTTAAGCACTGACTGTGCCGACTGCGAAGCCAAGGCCAGCGAGTTAATCGCCAACTGCTGTCTAGTTTGCAGTGCCAGATAGTTCGCACTCTCTTCGTTCATATCGGCCAGTACCAAGTTATCCGAACCAGTCTCCAGCACGTCAATCAACGCCTCGGTGAAGTTCTGTCTGGTTTCGATAATCGAGAAATTATTACCCAAAACCGAAGAATAATCACGCAGGTAATTGGTGGCCTTAGCAATGCTGTCCAAGCTGGCATTGATTTTAGCAACCGAACCGGTGGTAGTATTGGTAATAGCGCTCTCATAAGTAGTAACCGCTGTTTCATAGGTCGACAAAGCAGTAGCGTAGGTGCCGCTATCCTCGTACATAGATGTCGTAATCGAACCGGTGCCTGTCGGCTGCGGGTCAATCTTGGCAAAAGTGCCATCGGCATTCTTGGTATAATATGTCTTACCGGCCACCGGATCGCCTGCCGATGACTGTGTCGGAGCTGTTGTGCCGTCCAAAGCCGTCTTGGCTGCATCCATTGCTGTTTTAGCGGTTACAACCGTATCAGCCCAAGTGGCAGCCTGAAAACCGATATTGCTCTGTGACATTTTGTTTACAATATCATCACCCTGAACATCCAATTTGTGAGTACGGGTCTCGTTAAACATAACCGTCAACTTACCGCCGGTCAACAAGTTGATACCTTGATAAGAAGCATCTTTGGCCAAAGTGGAAATTTCACCGACAATTTGGTTGAACTGAGTTTGATAGTTATTCAGCTGAGTAGCGTAATCCGAAGCCGAAGGATCCAACGCGAAAGCCGAGTTGGCAACCGACTTGGCCTGCTCAATGTAAGAGGTAACTGCCTCAATACCTTCATTGGCTGCTTGAATGGTTTGAATACCTTGTCCCATCGAATCCAACAAAGAATCCAAATCCGACGCACGATTGGTCAAGGCGCGGGACTGATAATATGACGAAGCATTATCAATAGCAGAATTTACCTTTTTACCGGTAGACAATCTGCCTTGAGTGGTGTCCATTTGGCCTTGAATTGACTTCAAAGATGCCAAATTCGAACGCATACTCGCTGTTAATGTGATAGATTGAGTCATTTTTATTCTCCTTAATTTTACTCATAATCCGACCTATGTATACTCTTAGGCCTATGCTATTATGACACACAAATGTTTAAGCAAAAATTAAAATAATTTATTTTTCTTCTTCCGGCAACTCGCCTTTGAGCGCCGACCCGAACAAAGCATCCTCCTGCTCAACCAGTTTTCCGGCCTGTTTAATCGCATCATAATAGTTGCCGACAATAACCGCCTCGGCTACCGAAGTCACATAAGGACGCAGACTCGGCGAGGCCTCCTGCAACTCTCTGACATATTGAATAAACAGTTTCTGAAATTCCTGATTACCGTTGGTTAAATACATCTGTTGAACCACAAAATAAATGCGCTTGGCCGGAGTAGTGGCATCCTTCTCGCGCAAAATAAATTTTTCGCGCAAAATCGGCACATCCCCGTCAATGTAAAACCGAATACGGTTGTTCTCGTTAGTTATGATTGCTCCGCCGATGATAACGCTCTCGTGCGGTCTGAGCTCTATTTTTAATGGCATAGAGATAAACTCCTTTTATCGAAAGTTAAACCAATAACTGGTAAACAGTCTATATTTTTTATCAATCCCTGTAAATATTTATTTGCATATTGTGCATAAACGTTATATAACCTCCTCCGTTTAGAACTTAATCCTTGATTATCCGGTGATAAAACTATGGCGGAAGCCCCTATTTTTACCTTAAAAAACGTTTCGCTGGCCTTTGGCGACAATCGCCTGTTCAGCGGCATTGACATTAATATTTCCAAGGGCAACAAAATCTGTCTTATCGGTCGCAACGGCTCGGGTAAATCCACCTTGTTAAAAGTGATTGCCGGCCTGATTGAGCCTGACGAAGGCGAAATCTTCATCCAGCCCTCCACCCGTATCGCCTATATGCCTCAAGAACCTGATCTTTCCCGCTTTGCCAACTTAAAAGAGGCCATTTTATCAGCTCTTCCGGTTAAAGAAAACAACGAATATTTGGCCGATATATGGTTGGAAAAGCTCTCCATTAACGGGGCACTCAGTCCTGCCACTGCTTCCGGCGGCGAATGCCGCAAGGCCTCACTGGCTGCAGCCTTAATCAACTCTCCCGATATTTTGCTGCTTGACGAGCCGACCAATCACCTTGATATTACCACCATCGAAATTTTGGAAGGCATCATTCGTGATTTCAAAGGAGCTGTGGTGATAATCTCGCATGATAGAATGTTTTTATCGCACGTTTCCCAAAAAACCTTTTGGCTTGACCGCGGCAAAATGCACACCTCCGACAAAGGATTTACCCACTTTGAAGAATGGCAGGAGGCCATCATCAACCAAGAGATAATTGAGCAAACTCGCCTCTGCAAGCAAATCGCCGAAGAAACCGAATGGCTTCACAAAGGGGTAACCGCCCGCCGCCGGCGCAATATGGGCCGCTTGCGCCGCTTGCTCGAGCTAAGGCGTGAACGAAAGGAACAGATTAAACAAATCGGCCGTGTTGAGCTCAGCATCGAAGAGGGAGATTTCCGCTCCAAACTGGTTATTGAAGCCAAACATATTTCCAAAAGTTTCGGTGAACGCACTATCATCAAAGACTTTTCCACGCGCATCATTCGCGGCAACAAAATAGGCATTGTCGGCCCCAACGGCGCCGGCAAAACTACCTTGATAAAATTGTTAACCAAGCGTTTGGCGCCCGATTCCGGTTTTGTACGCATCGGCAAAAATTTGGAAGAGGCCTATTTTGACCAAAACCGCATCACTTTAGACCCCAAGAAAACTTTGTGGCAGACGCTATGTGACAAAGGCGATCATCTTATGGTGCAGGGTCATTGGCGTCACGTTGTCGCCTATCTGAAAGATTTTCTCTTTAAACCGGCGCAGGCACACTGTCCGGTATCTGCACTTTCTGGAGGGGAAAAAAACCGTTTGATGTTGGCTAAAACACTGGCGCAGCCTTCCAATTTTTTGGTACTGGACGAACCCACCAATGATTTGGATATGGACACCCTCGACCTGTTGCAAGAGGTGCTTGACGAATACACAGGCACTATTTTGATTGTCAGCCACGACCGTGATTTTCTGGACCGTATAGCCGGTTCGGTAATTTATATGCAAGGCGACGGCACCATATTTGAAAATGCCGGCAGTTACAGCGATTTGTTATCCAAAATTTCGTCATCTCCGCTTACCACACCCGCGCCTGCGGGAAAACCTGCCGTACCCGCCGCACTTCCGCGCACCAAATCATCTCAAAAGCTAAGCTACAATCAAGAGCGCCGGCTCAAAATTCTCCCCGAAGAAATCGCCGCCCTCAATCAGGAAATTGCCCAACTCACCCAAGAGCTGTCTGACCCCGACCTCTATCAGTCTGCTCCCGATAGATTCGACGAAGCCTCCAAACTTCTGGAAGAAAAACACCAAGAAGTCTCTGCCAAAGAAGAACAATGGCTGGAATTGGCTTTGCTCAAAGAACAGCTCGGAGCTTAATCCATCTCAGGGAACAATTCCTGACTGCGCGCCATTCTTATCATTTGCTGCTCAATCGTTGTGGCCAAATTCAGATTACCGGTTTTGATGATACCGCGCACCTGATCACCGCGTGAAGTATTGGGGTTTGCCATCAAAAACTGCACTGACGGCTTTTTGGTTCCCTTGCCAATAAGGGTTTGATGAATAACCCCCAACAACCCGCGCGAAAGCATATCATAAGCCAACTCTTCGCTCATATCGCTGGCCGAAGCATATTTAACCAGTGAACTCAGCGCATCTATAACATTATTGGCGTGGATGGTTGAAAACACCAAGTGCCCTGAAACCGAAGCGCGCAGCAATTCATCTGCCGCATCCGGCGTTCGTATCTCGCCCACCATAATATACCTCGGAGCCGAACGCAGCGCCGATTTCAGTGAATCGCCCCAGCTATTGTTCAGCGGCATAGTCTGTCTGCAAACACCCAAACCGCCGTTTCTGGCATGATAAATACCGCTCAGCGGCTGCTCGGCCGGATTCTCAATCGTATAGGCAAAACCACCCTCCTCCATCAAATATTCTTTCAACAACGATGAAATAAATGTCGTCTTGCCCGAACCTGTGGCACCGGCACACAATATCAGCCCCGAACACCGCCGCAGCGACACCAAATAATTAATCAGCTCGGAAGGATAACCCAACCCGCGTATCGGCGGCACCACTTCCGGCATCCGGCGCAAACAATACAATGCCCCCTGCGAGGTGACCGACCTCTCCGCACGGAAATTAATCCCTTCATAACACACCGGATAACTCGGATCGCTGCCGTCATATTCCTTTTTTACCACCGCAAAAAATTCCTCAAAATCATCGGGATTAAACTCAATCAACGCATTATGCGTACGTGCGTCCGGAATATAGGCTTTATTATCCTCTTCGGTAATATAAATATCTGAAAAACGCGTGTCTTTAATTGTCGGCATTAATTTATTCCTTCATCAAATTCATATTGTTAACCTGCAAAAACATCGTTGGCATAACCTTATTGATAAGCGAGATGTTTTCTTCGACCAACGACAGCTCATCGGTGCTGTATTTGCACTGTTTTAACTGCTGCTCCTGTTGCTGTATAATACTCTCCAGTCCCAAACCGTTCTTTTGCGCCATCACCACATTATCTGCATGATTATTTTTCAACATCACGCACCGCAACAACTCTCTTATCCGCAGCTCATCATAAAAAAATCTCTCAACATTCCAGCCATATAGCTCCAGCCAACTTTTCATTACCCACGAAGTCCGCATTTTTTCCTCCAGCGGATTGGTGCTCAAATACGGGCGCATTCTACCATGTTCGGCCTTGTCCCACACATTAAGAAAACTATAGAACTCCTCAGCATCCAAACTATGCTCGGCCTGAGGGTTTCTCAAATAAGGCCGTTCCCTGCCCCAATTGATTATTCTCTCGCTCATCAGCCAACCGGCCAGCCCCAGCAACATCAACAACATCACCAAATATTTGGTCAAATATTTCATTCTACCAACGCACCTCGGAAATAACACAATCAGGTGAAACATCAAAACTGTTTGACAATTCTCTGGTCTTGGCCACATCAGGGATATATCCCTCGCCCAAATAATTAATATGCCGGCCCTTTGATACCAATACGGAAGGATACCCTGCTATTGCCGCCATCTTAATATCCGTAGCCGCATTATCGCCGACCACTACAACTCGTGAGATATCGCCTAATCCCTCCAGCGCATAATTAAGCATCCGCACATCCGGCTTGCCCAAAGTGATAACCCTGCCGCCCAACACGGCATAGGCCTCGGCAAAAGCCCCCGGCGCCAAAGAGAGCTTACCTTCCTTAAAACACGACGTGTCATTGCCGGCGCAAATAAACGGCAACCCGAAACTCACCGCCTGCTCCAAGCTCGGACGATAAGCATCTATCGTATCATTAGCCGACGCCGTACTCGACATAAACAAAAAATGCGCCTTGCTTATCATATTGGTGCGCTGATGCGGCAAATTACTCATCACCTTGCTATAGGCCGCATCGCCGATTTGATAATAAATTTCTCCCACTGCTTCATAATCGCCGCGCGGATATTTCAAACGATAGTGCAGCATTTCTCCGGCCGTGACAATATTGGCAAACACCCCCGCGGGAACACCGCATTTTTGCAACTGTTCAACCACCTCGACCACCCGCAAAGCCATATTACTGACAATTACGATTTTCTTTTTCATCGCCGCCAGTTTTTTCAAACAATCGGCCGCCGCCGGAAAAATCACATTGCCGTCTGACAGCACACCATTAAAACCAAACACAAAAGTGTCATAGTCATCGGCAATTTTAGCAAAATTAACAATCGGTTTTATCATTTTCATAGCGTTTGAAACCTCACCGCAACAAATCATCATTTTCTTGGCAGTTTAACACACTATTTTTAAGAATAAATTAAAAAAATTATTTTTTTTATAAATTATCCGTCATTATTTGGCCAAACGGTCAAAATTATCTCTTATTGCAGCCGCCAATTTTTCCGGTGCATTGCCCCTTATTGCTGCCAGTTTTTCGATAAAATCAGGAATATCTTCAGCCTTTGCCTGATAGGGCGCATCGCTCTCGGTCAACAACCGCTCATTTGGTATCAGCTCTATCAAAGAGGCTGCTTTGCGTTGCAGCACTTTGGGATTAAGCGACAAATAAGCGCCTCTGTTCAGCATATCTTCCAAAAACGGCTTTGAACCGGCAAACGAATGCAGCACAAAGCGCTCCGGCAGTTCTTTTTTTAAGGAGCTTATGACATCCTCTGCCCTAACGATGTGGATGTTCAGCGGCCGTTGGTACAAAGTAGCCAATTTCATCTGCCGTTTTAACAACCCAATTTGCCGCTCCAAATCAGCCTCTTGCAAACGGTCCAGCCCGCACTCTCCGATATGCGCTTTAGGATGTTTTTGCAAATAATACTCCAGCTGTAGCATATCTTCTTCTCCGCTCACTGCGGCATACTGCGGATGCACCCCGAAAGCCGGTATCATCCAATCGGCATTTTCATCAGCCAAAGCGCTTATTTTGGCAAAATCATCCGCTTTGGCCGCCACAACCAGCGCCCCGACACACCCCGTATTTCTTAACGAGGCGATAATTTGCTGCGTATTTCTTGTTTTATAATCTTGCAAATGAATATGAGAATCTATAAATTGCATGGCAGTTAAAACCTCTTTTCAATATAGTAGGCGATTATGCAGATTTTTACAAGACCGATTTTAGAAATAAACCTTAACAATCTTCTATCCAATTTCCAAACCTTGCGGCAAATTGCCCATCCGGCCATCCCTGCAGCAGTAATCAAGGATAATGCCTATGGCCTTGATGCTATGGTTGTTGCCCGTCTGCTTTATGACAAAGCTGCGGTGCGCCATTTTTTCACCGCCCATGCCTCGGAAGCACAGCCCATTGCTCAAATGCTCGGTGATGTCACCATTTATGTCTTGCAAGGCTGCGGCTCCGATTCGCTTGAGTTGTTCCGGCAAACACCGCAGTTGCGCCCCGTAATCTGCTCACCGGATATGCTGGAATTTTGGCGCTCTTCACCGCTGGCGTCATCTCCGGCTGCTATCCAAATCGAAACCGGTCTCAACCGTTTGGGTTTCCGCGAAGATGAGCTTTCGCGCCTTTCGACCAATGATTTGCGCCGGTTTTCTTTGGTTATTTCGCATCTTGCCTGCGGCGACGAAAAAGACCATTTTATGAACGAGCATCAGCTTAATAATTTTCAACGTCTCAAGGCTGAGTATTTTCCGGAAACTCCCGCCTCTCTGGCCGCTTCCGACGGTGTATTTTTGGGCGGTGACTTTCGACAAAATATGGTACGTTTGGGTGCAGCAATGTATGGCATCAATACCGCTCCCTATCGCCCCAACCAAATGCAAAACGTTGTAAGCGTCAAAGCTCCAGTTTTGCAAACAGCTCGCCTTCCCAAAGGCGATTTTGTCGGTTATTCCGCAACCTATCGCGCCGCTGACGAACGCTCAATCGCCATTGTTTCAATCGGCTACGGCGATGGCATTCCCCGCAGCCTGTCCAATACCGGCAAAGTATTCTTTCCCACTGCTTCCGGTCTGTTTGAAGCTCGCATTATCGGCCGTGTTTCTATGGACAACATCATATGCGACATTACCGCCGTTCCTGATATAAAAGTCGGCAACTATGCCGTTTTGGCCGATGATTTTTACACTCTTGACGATATGGCGCGCGATGCCGGCACCATCTCTTATGAAATTATGTCACGCTTAGGCAAAAACCCGCGTTTTGACCGCCGCTACAAATATTAGTCCTGCCCCGCAAACACCTCTCCGCCGATAACCTCACCGGCCGCACCGGTAGTAAAAGGATAAGAGGTCGGCATCCGATTGCAGCGTCGCACCGCCAAAAAAGCAAAAGCCTGCGGTTCGATTCCTCTTGCGCACCAACCGCAATCTTCGGCCACACAAACTGTTGCCCCGCTCATTTTCTGCCGAATAAATCTCATCAAAGTCGGATTGGCTACTCCATTACCGCACACCACTATTTTTTCCGGCATCTCCGGCATAAAATCTTTGATAGCTTTGGCAATTCCTTCTGCCACCCAAGCCGTTGCCGTCGCTGCGCCGTCTTCCAAACTCAGTCCTTCCAAATGCTCCATCTTATCGGCAAAAGTACTCTTATCGGCAATTTTGGGCGGCACTTGGCTCAAAAATTTATGCTTCATCAAACTTTGCATAATCTCATCTTGCACCTTGCCGCTGATAGCCAAACGACCATTATAATCCTGATGCATTCCCCCATGCCGATCAACCCACTCGTTAATCACCGCATTCCCCGGCCCTGCATCATAGGCCAGCAATTCGCCGTTTTGCCCGATATAAAACACCGTGCTCACACCACCGACACAAACAAAAGCCAAAGGTTTCGGCATATTTTGCGCCAATGCCGCATAATAAATCGCCGACATCGGCGCTCCCAATCCGCCGGCCAAAATATCGGCATTACGAAACCTACCGACAGTGGCAATTTTCAACTCTTGCGCCATTTTTTTGCAATCACCGAGCTGATAAAGTTTATGCTCGCTCGGCTGATGACAAATAATATGTCCGCCCCAGCCTATCAGATTGATTTGCGGATTATCCGTCACAATTTCCTTCGCTGCCGCGATACAAAAATCACTGAATTTTTCATTTGCCGACTGCCTTTGTTCTTCAGTCGTTTTCATCCGATTTTTTTGCAATTGTCGCAATTCATCGCGCAAATCTCCGTCATAGGGAAACTCAAAATTTTCACCGCAATCGAACACATCCACCCCGTCAGTGGTAATAATAGCCGCACGTAATCCATCCAATTCCGAACCGCTGGCCAATCCCAAAGCCGTAAAACTCTGCAACGATGACATAAAATTTTAACTCCTTTCTTGCATTAGCAAAAATATATGCTATTATGCTCTGCGTCGCGTAAATTGTACGCCGACAGAGGTTAAAATTTAGTTATAAACAAAAGGGTAAATTGATGACACAATTAAAGTCTGAATTCTTAAACATTATGCTGGAACGTGGTTTTTACAATCAATGCACCGATTTGGAAGGCTTTGATGCCTACCTTTACGAGTGTGAAAGGACAGGCACACCGGCAGTAGGTTATCTGGGTTCGGATCCCACCGGCGACAGCTTGCACGTCGGCCATATTGTGCCTTTAATGATGTTGCGCTGGTTTCAAAAATGCGGCCACAAGCCGATAGCTCTGGTCGGCGGAGCCACCGCCCGCATCGGCGATCCCTCCGGCAAAGACAAGCTGCGCCCCTTCTTAAGCGAAGAAACCTTGGCTCACAATATTCAGGGGCTGCGCCAATCCTTTTCCAAATTTCTGCAATTCGGCGATCAAGGCAATGACGCCATTATGGAAGATAACTGGAATTGGTTTAAGGATGTAAACTATCTGGAGTTTTTGCGCGATATCGGCACTTGCTATTCGGTTAATCGTATGCTCACCATGGACAGCGTAAAAACCCGACTTGAGCGCGAACAACCGATGAGCTTTTTAGAGTTTAATTATATGCTGCTTCAGGGCTATGATTTTTGCGTTCTTAATCAAAGATACGGTTGCCGCGCCCAAATTGCCGGCTCCGACCAATGGGGTAACATAACCTCCGGCACCGAACTCGGCCGTCGCAAATACAATGTTGAATTGTTTGGCTACACCTCGCCGATTATCACCGATGCCTCGGGCAAAAAAATGGGCAAATCCGAAGGCAACGCCGTATGGATTAACGAAGACAAACTTTCTTCTTATGATTATTATCAATATTTCCGCAACATCGGCGACACCGAAGTGGGTAAATGCCTGCGCATATATACCGACTTGCCTATGTCTGAGGTGATGCGCTTAGAAAAATTGCAAGACAAAGAAATCAACGAGGCAAAAAAAATCCTTGCCTTTGAGGCCACCAAAATATGCCGTGGCGAAACTGCAGCCTCTGACGCCATCTCCACTGCTGCACAAACTTTTGAGCAAGGTGGAATGGGCGATAACCTGCCGTCTTTCACGGCTCAGCTCGGTTGCGGTATATTGGATGTATTTGTCGGCATCGGATTTTGTTCGTCTAAAGGAGAGGCTCGCCGTTTGATAAAACAGGGAGGTCTCAAAATCAATGACGCCGCCATAAGTGATGAAAACTATCGCTTAAAATCCGAAGATTTTACTCAAGGCAGTCTTAAAATTGCCCTCGGTAAGAAAAAATTTGGCATCGTCAAATTGCAATGATATTGATTATCGCCGCGCCAATTCCTAAATATAGGATAACATCAATATAACTTTGAGGTAATAATGCCGGACAACCTGCCAGATTTACGCGATATTCACCTAGCCAACGGTGTCTCTTTTTGGCCGTTGGGCTATGGCTGGTGGGTTATTTTGGCGGCAATCATTATCGGTTTTGTCGCCGCGCGTCTGGCATTATGGCTGCGGCGCAAATCCAAAAAACTCTATGCCTTGCGGCTTATCCGCGGCATTTCTGCCAATGATGTCATCCCTTCTGCCGCTCTGATTTCCGAGATATTAAAGCGCATCTGTGTTTATAAATATCCCGATGCAGTGGCTTTGAGCGGAAAAAAATGGCTGGCTTTTCTCAACTCGCACACTTCGGCCTCTTTGTCGGATAAAACCGGCTCGCTGCTGCTCAATGCACCCTATATGTCGCCGGATACTGCCGATTTTTCACCGCACGACCTTGAGCTGCTGCAGAAGTTCGGCATTGTCTGGATAGGAGAAAACCTATGATTGAGTTTGCTCAACCTGCCGCCTTGTTGCTATTGCCGCTCCCCATTATTTGTTATATATTATTGCCGGCGGCCAAGGGACTGCATGGTGATGCTCTGCGCGTTCCTTTTATCGACGACTTGCAACGCATAAATACCCAAAACAAAGGCTGGTGGTCGGGAGTATCTTCCAATTCGCGTTTGAGCTGGCGTTTTTTAGGCTTGTATTTTATCTGGATATTACTGTGCCTTAGCGCTATGCGGCCGATAATTATGAGCGAAGAGCAGCGCTTGCCATCTCAAGGCCGCGACATTATGTTGGTATTAGATATTTCAACTTCTATGCTGGAGCGCGACTTTGCCTATCAAGGCCGCCGCATTGACCGTCTTAGCGCTGTTAAAATGACCGTTGCCGACTTTGTGCAAAAACGCGCTGATGACCGCATCGGGCTGATTTTGTTCGGCACACGAGCCTATCTCCAATCTCCTCTCACCTATGACAAAGCTGCTGTCAAAGACATTCTTTATGCCATGCAAGCCGGTATGGCCGGTGATTCCACCAGCATCGGCGATGCTTTGGCCTTGGCATTGAAAAATATGCGTTCCAACGGCAACCCGCAAAACAAAGTCATCATCCTGCTTACGGACGGCGAGAACAACGACGGGTCTTTGTCGATGCTGCAAGCCATAAAATTGGCGCAAGATGAAGGAATAAAAGTTTATACCATCGGTGTCGGCTCGCCTGATTTATTCAGTCAAATGCTGTCATTAGCCGGCTTGTCCGGTGTTGATGAGACCGAGCTTAAGGCTTTGGCTGAAGCCACCAAAGCCCGCTATTTTCGTGCTGCCCAAACCGGAGAACTCCAACAGGTTTACCAACTTATCGACACTCTGGAAACCACCACCTCTGACGACCGATATGTGCAAAACGCCGAGGAATTTTACTATATTCCCCTGCTGGCGGCATTTTTCTTAAGTTGCGCTCTGTTGCTGGCTAATCAAAGGAGGCTGCAATGATGGAGTTTTGGCACAATTTTCACTTTTTGCGGCCGTGGCTGTTGTTGCTGGCGTTACTGCCGCTTATTGCCTATCATATATTTGCTCGTCAAAGCGTTCTGCAGTCATCTTGGCGGCAAGTAATTGACGAACGGTTGCTCAGATTTCTGCTGATTAAAGGCTCAGCGCCCAATCGCAAATTTTACCTCCGAGCCGGTCTTATCGGTATGCTGAGTGCAATTATTGCTGCCGCAGGCCCCTCTTGGCAAAAAGTCGAGCTTCCTTTGCTGCAAAAACAAAATCCCGTAGTGCTTATGCTCAATTTATCCCAAGGCCTTGACACCTCAACCGCCGATTCCGGATATGTAACGCGTGCTAAATACCAAATGCAGGATTTTTTGCGTATGCTCACCACTATACAAATCAGTTTAGGGGTTTATAGCGTTGAGCCGTTTATTATTCTTCCGTTCACCGAAGATTCCGCTCTTGCCTCCAACCTGCTCCAAGCGGTTGCTTCTGATATTATGCCGGCCAACGGCGACCGTCTCGACCGAGCGATAGAGCTTGCCGTGCAGCGTTTGCAAACCACCGGATTCGCCCAAGGCAGTATCGTTATCTTCACTTCTGATGTCGGGCAAAAATTTGATTTGGCACTGGCTCAAGCCAAACAGGCTGCCGCCCGCAATTATCAAATAAATATTTTCTCTCCCTCATCTGATTACAACGAAAAGTTGCAAATGATTGCTCAGGCCGGAGCCGGAAGTTATCGGACTTTGTCGTCCGGCGATGATTATCTCTCTTCACTGGCCTCTGCCATCAATGAAAAAAACGCCCCCTCATCCGAAAGCAAAAACCAAACCCTGCAATGGTTGGACAACGGCTATTATCTGCTGATATTTCCCCTGCTATGTTGCCTATTGCTGTTTCGCCGCGGGCTGCTGATATGGGTGGTGTTGCTTAGTGCCTCGCCGGCCTATGCCGGATTTTTCACCAATGCTGATCAAGATGGGCTAAAATCGTTTAATGCCGGAGATTTTGCCGCCGCCGCTGCCGATTTCCGTTCTCCCCAATGGCAGGCTGCCAGCTACTATCGCTTGGGAGATTACGCCAAATCTTATCAACTCTATCTCAAGGATTCTTCTCCCGAGGGATTGTATAACCAAGGCAATGCTTTGGCCAAATCAGGCCAAATTTCTCAAGCCATCGCAAAATACGAAGAGGTTTTGGAGCAAGTTCCCGATCACGAAGATGCCAAATTCAATTTGGAATACCTGAAACAACAGCAAAATCAATCATCAACATCATCTTATTCTTCTTCCTCCTCATCATCGTCTGACGACCAAAGCGAAAACGACCAAAACTCATCCCAAGGCGCATCGGATAATTCTTCCGATAACAATACCCAAGACAGCGATCAAAACTCAAATGATAAAAACTCCGCATCCGGCAGCTCTGAAAACCATACCGAGGACAATGCTGATAATGCTGATAGCTCTTCAGATGCCGATGCCGCAAACGGTTCATCTTCCTCGGCCGATGTTTCCGAAGAACAATCTGATACCTTCTCTGGCACCGAACCGACCGACACTTCCGGCAACACCGATCAGTCATCCGGCAATGCACAACCCGACAGCAGATCTGCCTTCTCCGGTTCGGCTCAAGAATCATCATCCGATTCTGCCTCCTCCGGCGAAGAAAGTTCGGCTCTAAGTCCGCAGTCCTCTTCTCCTCAAGGGGCTCCTTCCGAGATGCCGCTGTCCAGTGACAACGACGGCTTTGGGGAGGAATACGATGAAAAAACTCAAGCAAAATTGCAGCAATACCGCGAAATTCCCGAAGATACCGGCGGTTTGCTGCGGGCGCTCATCCGTCAGGAATATCAAAAAAATCGTTATAACGAAAAACAATAGGTGCACAATATGAAAAAAATTTTATGCGGACTGCTTATTAATCTCATTCTCATTGCCACCGCATCAGGGCAAAGTTTTGAGGCTTATGTCAACCGCAACCCGTCACCGGAAGGCGAAGCCGTTGTACTCACGCTGGAGCTCAAAGATGTTGACACTTCGCAAACTCCCGATTTCAAATCCCTGTCTCAAGACTTCACCGTAATGTCGGTAACCAATGGTTATCACACCAATATCATCAATGGTAATGTCAGTCGCTCACGACAGTGGAATTTGGTAATGATACCCAATCACTCGGGTGATATAACTATCCCCGCTATAGATTTGGCCGGCTATTCCACCCAACCGATAATCCTCAAAGTATCATCCGGCAACGATGTTACTTCGTCCCCTAAGGCCGATAATTCCTCCCCTCGTTTCAAAATGAGCGGCAAGGTTGACAATTATACTCCGTTTGTGCAGCAACAAATCAACTATTATCTCACTATCTATGATACCGGCGGTCTGCAAGGTGATGAACCTGCTTTTGTCGCCGCCGATGACGACTGGGTTATCAAAATATTCGGCACCCCGCAAATAACTAATCAAATCATCAACGGGCAAAATATGCGCAAAATAACCTATCATTATGCTCTATTCCCGCAAAAAAGCGGCAAATTGACCATTCCGGCCGTCCGTTTTTCCGGCTTTTACCTAACCAAAAACTCACGCCGCGACCCGTTTGCCGATTTTTTCCGCGATGATAATTTATTATCCGATTTTGGTATCAATGATATTTTTGCGCAGAAAAATCCGGTTATGTTGACCGCTCAACCGATTGAAATAAATGTTCGGCCGGCGGCGACTTCAAACGGCTGGTGGCTTCCCTCATCCAAAGTTGAGCTGTCTGCCGAGTTTAACACTCCGCCCTCGCAGTTCATTGTCGGTGAACCCATCAGCCGCACTGTCTATTTGCAAGCTGACGGAGTTTTGGATTCGCAGCTTCCCGATATCAAATTTGCCGCCATCTCTAAGGTTAAACAATATCCCGAAAAACCGATTCGTTCAACCGCTGTCGAAAACGGCAAAATTGTCTCTCAGGCCAAAATCAGCAACGTTTATATTCCAACCACCGCCGGTGTGATTGACTTGCCCGAGATAAGATTAAACTGGTATGACACACTCCGCGATACCGCCGCGGTTGCCGTCTTACCGTCAGTTCGCATCAATGTTGCCCCCGCACCGAATGAGCAAGCATCATCCTCTTCGCTTATTTCCTCGTTGCCTGCCGATGATATATCACTCTCACCACAGCCCGAGATGGAGCAACCCCAAACATCGGCGCAAGTTGAGCTGCAGCCGTCAACTCCTCAGCCTTATCTCAGCAACGCTCAAATTATCTTAGCCCTGCTGGCGGCTTTTATCGGCGGCATATTCATAACCTTTTTGCTGGTAAAATTGTTCTCCTTCAGTCCCAATTCGTCATCTCGTTTGCAACGCGCGGTCATCTCCGCAGCGCGGCGCGGTGATATTCCGGCCTTGCGCGATTCTTTGCTGCAATGGGGAAAAATCCGTTATCCTCACCTTGATATCACCGGCTTGCAAGACATCGGCCGTGCCATAGAAGATACGGAATTTGACCGCGAATTGGCCAACATCCGCGAATATTTATATTCCGCTGCGAAACCTTCTTGGCATCCGCAAGCATTTTTGCGCGTATTTGCTCGCATTTCTAAACTCAAGCCCGCAGCAAAAAAAACGTCAGCTGATCTGCTTCCGCGTTTATACAAATAAAATCACATAATTTTAGATAAAATTTAACCATTGGAGTGCTAGGCTCAATCCAATGGTTATTTTTTGTGTGAAGGAATAATTAACGCTATGAAAACAGTTGGTTTTTGTGCAGTTGCCGGCTCCGGTATGAGTGCCTTAGCTCAGGTGTTAAAGGCCAAAGGCTTTGAGGTTTATGGCTCAGATCGTAGTTTTGATCAGGGCAAAGAAGTCGCCATCCGTCAGGCTTTGAGCGCTGCCGGCATCAAAATATGTCCTCAGGACGGATCAATGTTTGCTAATGACAACATCGAGGTTCTTTACACCTCAACCGCTGTGGAAAACACCATTCCGGATGTCAAACGCGCCATGGAACTCGGCATTCCCGTCAAACGCCGTTCCGACCTTTTGGCCGAAGTATTTTCTTCTTATGCCAAACGTGTGGCCGTCGGCGGCACCTCGGGCAAATCAACCCTCACCGCCATGATAGGCTATATTTTGGACAAATCGAACTTGCATCCCACCGTAATCAACGGCGCGGGTATGCAAAACTATGCCTCATCAGCCGGCTTGCCCAACGTAATTCTCAACGAAGGCGACATCTGCATCATTGAGGCCGACGAAAGCGACGGCTCCATCGAAAAATATACTCCCTATATAGCCGTGGTAAACAACATTTCGCTTGACCACAAAACCTTGAATGAGTTGGAAATTTTGTTTGGTAACTTTGTGGCTCGTGCCTCTTTCGGAGCCGTCCTCAACCAAGACTGTCCGCATTGCCGCAAATTATCCGGCCGCCACCCCAACATCAAAACCTTTTCCATTGAGGATGCCACTGCCGATTTTTATGCCGCGGACATCAAAGCCGAATATGGCGGCTCATCCTTCGTATTCAACTCACATACCTACCGGCTTCCACTCATCGGCCGCTTTAATGTTGCCAATGCCATGGCAGCACTGGCTGTCTGCTCTTTGCTTGGTGTTGACCCCGACTCGGCTTGCGAAATTTTGCAAACCTTTGCCGGAGCCAAGCGTCGCTTGGAGGTTTTAGGGCAAAAAAACGGCATCACCGTCATTGACGATTTTGCCCACAATCCCGACAAAGTTGCCGCATCAATGTCAGCCCTCAAATCTTATAACGGCCGCCTGCTGATAATGTTTCAGCCGCATGGTTTTGCTCCGATGCGCTTAATGGGGCGCGAAATAATGGAGAGTTTCGCCCGTTATATGGATGCTGACGACATCCTTATGATGCCAGAAATTTATTTCTCCGGCGGCACCGTCAACCGCGACATCTCCTCGCAGTACCTGACCAACTATTTGCAATCTTTGGGCAAGCAAGCTCTGTTTTTTAACCATCGCGATGACTTGGAAAGAAAACTGTTGCAGCTTGCAACTAAAGGCGACCGTATTGTTTTGATGGGAGCGCGTGATAATACCATCACCGATATGGGATACCGCATTTTGGAGAATTGCCGATGAGCTTGTTGCATTATGGTGACACCATCGGACTGATAGCTCCTTCAGCCGGATTGGATCAAAAAGATTTAGCTCCGGCCGAAAACGCCCTGCGCGATATGGGCTTTGTCCCACTGCGTGCCAACAACCTCACCTCTTCCTATCGTTATATGGCAGGCTGTGATAACGCTAGAGCCGCCGCAATCAATACGATGTTGCTTAATCCCGAGGTCAAAGCTCTTATGTGTATCCGCGGAGGAGCCGGTGCTTTAAGAGCACTTCCCAGCCTCAACTTCGACCTGTTGCGCCGCAATCCCAAATTAATTATCGGCCTAAGCGATTCCACCGCCTTACAAAATGCCGCTTTGGCTCGTTGCGCCGCCCCTTCGCTCAGCGGTTTTCTCCCCCTTTACGACACCCAAGATAATCGCCTCAACCCGCAAATGGCAGCCCGCTTGCAGTCTGCATTGTTGGATGATAATCACACCATAACCTCCGGCACCTGCCCTGTCTCCGTCCAAACTCAAGGCGAAATTGTTGGGGGGTGCCTCAGCGTACTTTGTCAGCTTTGCGGTACTCCGTATTTTCCAGATTTAACTGACAAAATATTATTATTGGAAGACATCGGAGAAAAAACTTACAAAGTTGACCTTATGCTACAGCAGCTTAAACTTCAGCCGTATTTTGCTCGCTTGCGTGCCGTTATCTTTGGCGCCTTTACCGATTGCCCGATACAGGACCCTGCCGACGGCAGCATTGCCGATTGCATAAATGACTTCGCACAAGACCTGTCCATTCCGGTCATTCGCGATTTTAATTATGGTCACATTCCCGAGCGCCACCTGCTTCCTTTGGGAATCAAGACAGAAATTTGCACCTCGCCGCAAGTATGCACTCTAAGCTGGCAGGCCTAAATTATGCCCAACTTTTGCGATTTAACCACCGCCTGCGTACGATTGCTGGCCTCGATTGCCCGAAGCAATGCATTTATATGCAGTTTAACCGTAGCCTCCGACACATTCATATAATAAGCTATTTGCTTATTGGACAACCCTTGCGCCAAATAACGCAATACCTCAAACTGCCGATTAGTCAGTTTTTTACCGCCATTATTAATTTTAGGCCGCAGCTCAAATGCCGGATAATAAGTTCCGCCTTTAAGTATAGTGCTCAGCGCCGATGTTAATTCCGTTGTTTCAATATTTTTCGGCAAATAGCAACATAGTCCGATATTTTGCGCTTTTTTCATCTTATCGTTGTCTCCATCCGACGCCATCACCCCGATACGCAGCTTGGGTGAAAGGTTCAGCAATTCACGAATGTGTGTTTCCCAATCTCCCGACATATCAATATCCGCCAACACCAAATCAAAATCATTATGTTGACGCAACACCTCCTTTATCTGAGCAAACGATTCGGCATCCGCAACCACCGCTTCCGGCCTGATTCTTTTCAAATTATGTCGTAACCCGTCCCGATAGAGCGCTTGATTATCCGCGATTAAAATTTTCATCTCATAATCCTCCATAACTAACGCAGATATAATTCTCCTCCGCCCGCATTTAAAGACAGACGTCTAAAAAATTACCCTCATTCACCGCCTTTGTTTATCTTTTATCAACCAATCTGTGCTAAACTGGCCTCAAGTTTGTGATATGAATTGGAGAAAATAAAGTGTTTATCAGTCTCAACCGCAAAATCATTTACCTTATCTTCACTTTGCTTATCAGCTCCTGTGCTCTGTTCATCTATACTTTTTACACCACTTATTCGCTCAAAATTGAAAAGGACCAGCAAACATCAATCCAACGCAATCAGCAGTATAACGAACTTTTGATGCACAACATCAACCTATCTAAAGACCTCAAATACTTTATCTCCCAAAATCCCAACCTGAAAATCAACTCCGGTGATTATCAATATCTTTCATCCTTTTTGGACGACAGCAACGCCAATTTTTTGGTCAAAGAGCAAAAAAACATTGCTGAGCGCACCCGTCAGTTTAATGAGCAATATCAAATCATCAATCGCGGTGTCATCGTAATCGCATTTTCTACCGTGGTACAAATAATATTTCTGTTGATTATGGGCTGGTTGATTAACCGTTTGATTTTAATCCCCATCAACAAAATCTCGGCCATTTCCGAGCGTATTGCCAAGGGCGACCTTTCACTGCGTATTCCTCTGCGTCAAAACGCCCGCCTGATTGACGAGCTTGACCGCCTCAGTGAAACCTTTAACACCATGTTGGACAACCTGCAGCATATGATGCAAAAAATCAAAGAAGAAGAGAATTTTTTGCAATCTATTATTGACAGCATTCCCGACGGAATTCGCGTAATCGACGACCATTATAACATTATCATTGCCAACAAGAGCTATTATGCCATCTCCGGAGACACCTCCCAACGCCTCGGCAAATGTTATGCCTCATCTTTCGGCATCAACAATCCCTGCAACTCTCCGCAACTTAAATGTCCGGTTTGCGAAATATTGCAAAAACAAGCCACCAAAACCAACACCATTCAACAGTTTGCTCACCAGCCCAACCGCTATTTGGCCGTGAATGCCGCCCCTCTAATCTATGATGCCAATCATCGCTGCATCATCGAATCCATCCGCGACCTTAGCCAAGACATCGACTTTTCTCACCAGCAAAAAGTATCTTCTTTAGGCTTTTTGTCTTCGTCCATTGCCCACGAGATTAAGAATCAGTTGGGAGCACTGCGCATCATCACCGAACATCTGATGTCCAAATATTTTAACAACAAACCCGATGATGCCGAAGACAAAAAACTCATCACTATGATTTATAATGAAATTGTCAATGCCACGCAAGTCCCCGAGCGCCTGCTCAAACTCACCCGCAACTACGATATGATAAGTACTTCGTTTGACTGCTGTGCATCGGTATCCGACACCATCAGCCTGCTTGACTACGAAGCCAAAATTCACGGCGTGGAAATTGAACTCGATATTCCCGCCAAAGAAATCATCCTCCAAGGCAACGAAACCGACTTCAAAATCGCCACCATAAATATCATCCTCAATGCCATCAAAGCCATGCCCCACAAAGGCCTGCTCAAGATAAAAATCACATCTTCACCCAAAAGTGGCATCAAAATCAGTTTCACCGATAACGGCTCAGGCATCGCCAAAGAAAATTTAAGCCGCATTTTCAATCCGTTTTTCTCGCATGGCAATCAAAATGTGTCATCTCAAGGCACCGGTTTGGGACTATCCATCACCAAATCCATCATTGAAAAACAAGGCGGCACTATCGACGTAAAATCGACCCTTGGCAAGGGCAGTTGCTTTACTTTTATATTTCCTGTTCAAAAACACTTGCAAAATCCCAAACAAACGATTATAAAGAACACAAAAAATAACAAAGGTACAAACAAATGAGCAAAGAAGAATTGTTAGAATTAACCGGTGAAGTTATCGAAAAACTTCCCAACGCGATGTTCCGCGTAAAACTGGAAAACGGGGTTGAAATTTTGGCTCACACTGCCGGCAAAATGCGCAAATTTCGTATTCGTGTAATGGTTGGCGACAAAGTTGATATTGAGATGACCCCCTACGACCTCACCAAAGGTCGCATTACTTTCCGTCACAAAGATTAGTCGCAGCAAAATAGTTCCCACGGCATCATCCTTCCTTGATGCCGTTTTTGTTTTGTATCTGCTGTTGCTATTATTTCTGCTCTTCTTATTGCCCGCACCGATAAAGAAAATCAGCTAAAACAAACCTACGCCGCGCAAGGTCTGTCCGCAGTCAACTACCCGCAGTATACCACCAACTTTTGGGGGCACAACTCCGATTAACTAAAACCGATTCCAATGTCTGATATTAAATAGAAATAAAATATATTGGCAAAGTTGAGAGCTGATTTACAATCGGCTCTTATTATTATATTTAGTTAATGGTAGTGGTTTTTAGAGGTAAAACAAGTGACAAAAAGTCAAAAATCAAAATATATTAAAAGTAGTTTGCTGCTACTATCAACGTTGCGAGGATTTGTTGAATGACCGAAGAACATCAAATATGCGTAAAGCAAATATTAGATAGAGTAACCAACTTCATCTATAGGGGAGTGCTTTATTCTATCGCAATTGCCATGATTTTAGGCATTGGGTTGCTTTTCTTATATCCGCATTATCAAGAATATGCCCGTCCAAAAGAATGTCTGCAAAACGGACATCAACAAGATTGGTGTGAAAAAACAGGGCAAAAATTATCGGCATTAGATTAAATTTGTAAAATGCATCATTGATTTTTGATAAGTTGTGGTATTTTAAGCAAACACGGAAAGGTTGCTAAAAAGCAACCTTTTCAGTAAATGGTGAGCCCAGCGGAATTACTTCGTTGACTGTGCTCGTTCGGCTGTTTCCTCACCGGCACACTCCCGTGTGCCTTTCGCTTGTTGTCGAACCCTTTTTCAGGGTTCAAATCCACTGCACACATTTACCAATAAAAATGACCACCCATAAGGGTGGCTCAATGTTGTGGCGCTTCGGGATTGGCTTCGCCGCAACTGCGCTCATCAGCTAAAGCTGACCGGCACACTCCCGTGTGCCTTTCGCTTGTTGTCGAACCCTTTTTCAGGGTTCAAATCCACTGCACACATTTACCAATAAAAATGACCACCCATAAGGGTGGCCATTTTTATTGGTACGCGCGCAGGGATTCGAACCCTGGACCCACTGATTAAGAGTCAGTTGCTCTAGCCAACTGAGCTACGCACGCATAATCTCACACGTGTTTATGAGCGGACTATAGACTCACTTTATTTTTTTTGCAAGCACTTTTTTAAATTATTTTACACTTTCATTCCGTGTTTTATAAATCGACAGCAAAATCCCCCCGCTCAACAAACTGAAAGTAACCGCCAATGACTGCAACGGTGTTATTTCAAATTCTAACAACATCGGCACAAAAATCTTCAACCCAATAAAAATCAAAATAAGACTTAGCGCATATTTCAAGTACTTGAACTTATACACTATCGCCTCCAGCAAAAAGTACAAAGCCCGCAACCCCAATATCGCAAAAATATTACTGGTATAAACCACAAACACATCCTGCGTAATCAAGAAAATCGCCGGTATGCTGTCTAATGCAAACACCACATCCATCAACTCAATAATCACCAGCGCGAAAAACAGCGGAGTAATATAGTGCCGGCCGTTTTCACAAACAAAAAAATGCGCCCCTCTTATCTCCGGTGTTACATGAAAAAACCTTCCCACCATCTGATAAATTTTCGAATCCTTAAAATCTGTTTCTTCTCCGTCCTTAGCCAGCACCATCTTAACACCGGTATAAACCAATATGCCCGAGAATACATACAGCACCCAATGGAAATTGACAATCAGCACATCGCCGACGCCGATGAGCAATGCCCGCATCACGATAGCACCTAAGATACCCCAAAACAACACCCGATGCTGATATTCCCGCGGCACTCCCACCGCCTGAAACACCAGCGACATAATAAAAATATTATCCAAAGACAGGCTTTTTTCCACCAAAAATCCGGTGTAAAAATCCATCCCTTTATCCAGCCCCTCTTCATAAATAACAAACACACCGAAAATGCCGGCTGCCGCCACATACAAAAGACACAACACCAGCGTGTGCACAAAACTCGGAACTTCGTTTTTGCGGTTGAACACAAACAAATCAAAAAACAGCAGTGCCAATACCACCGCGCCGAAAATACTCCACATCGCCCAAGGCGACAAAACATAATGCGGAGCAGTCAAAAAGTTCCCAATATGCATTTTCAGTTTTCCTCCCCCAAAACAACAGGGAGGCAAAACACCCCACACCTCCCTGCCATAACCTCATCTTACAAAATTATTGAGCTGCCTTGAGCGAATTGATGATTGAAGTAGCCGAGCTCAAAGCCGTGTCGTCCAACCCTGCCTTCTGCAAAGCAAGTTTTTTGATGCAGGTCTGCGACAAATCGGTAGCTGCTGCCTTGATACCCGAGGCAAACAAAGTACCGCTGGTCAGTCTGGTCTGCGCCTCGGAAAGCATACAAGCATTAAGCTGGCTCATTTCCGAAGATTGCAAAGCACTCAAAGTATCGCAGCCGGCCAACAACATAGCGGCCAAAACGATGTATTTTTTCATAATATTATTCCCTTTAATTAAAGTTTTTTTAACATTTACTTGGTCATAATATTACGGAATCGTTGTAATTGCAAGCCGTCAGATATGATGTACACATTTTTTGCTTTTACCAACGATTTTCTTTAAGATTTAGTTTAACCGATTTTCACAAGGCCGAGAAAAATGACCCCCAAACGCATAATTCATTGCACTAATTTTAATTTTATCAAGCGTATCGGATGTTATATGAATATCGCGCCGTATAAAATCTCGCACGGGCTTATCCGCAACGGTCATAATGTTTTGGACTTTTCCGATCGCGACATCCTAAAGGCTTATTCTTGTTTCGGCAAATTCAAACAGTTGGGCAGCAAACCTTTTAACCGACTGTTTTATGAATATTGCGTTGACACCCGGCCTGACGGCATTATCTTAGGCCATGCCGACACCATCACACCGAGCACTTTGGCTGATATTCGTAAAGCCCTTCCTAATACCAAAGTTTTGCAATGGAATGTTGACTGCATTAATCCCGAAATTGTACCGGAAAATATTAAGCACATTAATTCTAAAATCGATTTGGTTGATGCTACCATTATCACTACGGCCGATAAGAACCTGCTGCGCCAATTTGACACCCAAAAACACAAGATAGGCTTTATGCCCAATCCGGTAGATGCTTCAATTGAAACCGGACGGGCTTTTGAGATTGAAACGCCGGAGTGGGATTTGGTATTTCCGTCTTCCCCCAACAGCGAACGCGAGTTTGACGGCGTGATAATGAAAACCAAAGATATTTTGACCCGAGTGGAAAAAAATATTGATATGAATAAGGTATTATTCTCGCGTGTCGACGGAATAAACCTGACCGGCGGCGAATATCAACGGGTATTTTCCAACACGGCAATGGGACTCAACATTAACCGGTCCAATCACGATTATCTTTATTCATCTGACAGAATGGCACACCTTATGGGCAACGGAGCTTTGGCCCTAATGGATAGAAGAACCGGCTTCGGCGATTTGTTCAAAGACGATGAAATTGCCTTTTTTGAAGGCGAAGATGAGCTTTATGCCAAAATCAAACACTACCGCGCCAACCCGCAAGAACGCATGGCGGTTGCCAAAAAAGGCTGGGCAAAATATCATCAATTATTCAATGAACGCCTAATCGCCAAATATATCGCCGATTTGCTGTTTGATGAGTTTGAGCCTAAAGATTATCCGTGGCCGACTATTTGCGATTGACCTTGACTTTGACGGTTTTCGGCAGGCTGAAATAACATTCGATTGAACTCAAAAATATCAGCAGATATCCGACAGCTTCCAGCGCCTCTTCAAACAACTCTTTAACCGCGGCTATTTTTGTGGTGCCCAAAACATTAACCATCAGCGGACGATGCCCGATATATTGTGCTATCGGCAATACAATCATCATCGCACAGCACATCATATAAAACGCCGGCGAGGTAAAAAAGCGCAGCAGCGTTTTCTTCAAACACCAGCGGTATTGCCAAGCCTTATAAAGTGCAATCAGCGGAAAGATAAAACCGATTCGCCAGCTTATAATCGGCAAATTTTTATCAAAGAACATATCCATTTCTCGACAAGCCCCCAAAAACGAGCACGAGGCCAACAGCCACAAAACACAGGCATATTCCGGACGCAATTTCAGTTGCGCTAAAAATATCACTCCGGAGGTAATCAGCAAACCCAGCTGAATATTTTCGACAATGCAGTGCTCGGCAAAAGTTTGTTGATGATATACTGAGGATAAAAAATTCAACAACCCCACAAAAGCAAAAACCAAACAAAAATACACGAATTGTCTTACGACATTAAAGACTATTGTCTTTTCCGATTTGGTAAAAAACATCATAAAAAACTCCTTACTAGTACACACTTCATCAGTATAACAACTAAAACTTGATTGCAAGAATTTTTCTTGGGATAAACAGTATTTTTCCCCGCCCTCCATCTTTCCTCTGTTCCCCTCCCCGAGACGTTTGTAAAACAGCGAGTAAAGGGTCTCCCGACCACAAGAGAAATGTCACCCCTTTCCTCTTGCTGTCACCTCTTTTTCAGGAACGATAGTTCCTGAAAAATCAGGGGCCTCATCGTCATTAAAAGAATATCACCTGAAATATTACACTTGACCATGCCGGTTATTTCGGCTATATTCACACTCAAGTCAAGAACGGCGGATGGGTCTTGCCGGAATTCCAGTCGATTTCGTGTCGTTGGAAGCGAGCTTTTTCTTTTATTAAAAAAGGGTTATCCGCAACGTCCAGTAGCGGCGTCGCACATAAAATTTTAGTGATAACATTTTATTTGTAAGACGGTCGTCTTCCGAGAACAACTCCAACAATTCTTGGAAACTGAATATGTCTGATGGCAACCGGAACAACAACAATAAGTACAACAACAATTACGTCCGAGCCTTCCAGCTTCTTTAATAAAAGTGTTTTTTACTTCCGCCGACTCTTGGCTCGCCACCCCCGCGCCTGCCGCGATATACTCTCCATCAGCAAACTCAACTGCGCCAGTTTGTTGATACTTAACATATTCATATCCACACACAGCCTGATTTCCACTTTTAACACCTCGAATGTGCTCAAAAATTTGTCAATATGCTCCGCTCTCGCCGCTACATCGTGATTGGCATTATACAAATGCCGCACCATATCCAAACAGTCGCGCTTCATATCCTGTCCCAGATTATACTTAAAATCCCGCGCAAACTTGTTGGTAACCTGATAAACCTCCAGCAACAATTGGTACGAATCCCGATATATCGGAAGTTGATTACACACTGCCATATTTTTTCTCCTTTCGTTGATGATAATGACGACGATATTGTCTTTGCCGCCGCAGCTTATGTTTGGTTTGCTCCTTCGGCATAAAGATTTTGGCAACCTTCAATCGCGAATTATCCGCAACCTTTTCCAGAGCCGGCGCCAAAAAAGTTGAGCTCAGCAAGCGCAGAATATGACCGCGCAGATGATAAGTTTTGTAGTGCCGCATCAACCCCAAATATGAATTGATACTGGAATTAAAGCAGGGCAACATCTCCAAAGTTTTTCCGGCACTTTGCGCCATAATCGGCAGCAAACCATAAATCTTGTTGTATAAATTGCCCTTGGTTCGCCGTCCGATTATAATATGGTCATATTTGATAACCGCACCGATAAACCTGACTCCTTTGCTGTAGTGTTGCAGATAAACTTTTTGCGGATGCAATGACAATTTGAGTTCCGAATCCAAAAATTCGGCAATCTTGCGATGCGCCTCTTGCAAAAAACTTTTGTCTTTGTGGATAAGCACAAAATCATCCACATACCGCCCGTAATACCTGATACCCAGAGTTTGCGTTACAAACTTATCTAGCCCATTGAGATAAAAATTGGCAAATATCTGCGAGGTCAAATTGCCTATCGGCAGTCCGCGCTCGCGCTCGGCCCAAAACAAACTTTTATGATGCGGCAGCCCGTCCCAATCGCGCAAACTTCCCTTTATACGGCAACTTTCATCCGGATTGTTAAAAATTGTCATCCGTATCAGCGATAAAATTATCGCCAAATCATCACCTTGATATTTGGCCTGCAAAAAATCTTCCAACTTTTGATACAACAGCGGCTTATAAATACTCATAAAAAACGAACGAATGTCCAGTTTTAGGATATAACAGTCTTCTTTCCCCTCACTTGAGCACCGAGCCAACATCTGCTGCACCCTTTTTGCCCCGAACAATGTTCCTTTTCCCTCACGGCAACTATAGCTGTCGGGGATAAATTCCGCCTCCAACAAATGATTTATTTTGTCAATGATAAGATGATGCACCACCCTGTCGCGAAAATCCGCCGCAAATACCTCCCTTTTCACTGGATAGTCCACCGTAAAAGCAATTGAGCGGCTTATCTGATATTCTCCAGAATTTATCTCTCGCCACAAATCTATAAGATTGCGCTCAAAATCCAGCTCAAAAGCTATGGCATTACTCGTGCGCCTTTTGTGCTTGCGGCATTCATAATAGGCCCGATACAAATCATCCAGTTTAACAAACGGACAATCGTTAATCGCCGCAAATTGTTCCGATTCTTCCCCCCGTTGCTGCTTCACAGCCAAACCAAGGTGGCCACCCCTAAGCCCAAATAAAAGATAACTCCGCTGACATACAATCCGGCCACCCTGAAATCGGCTCGCGAAGGTATCGCATTCTCAATCAGCACCGTCTGCAGCAGCATATACAAAATACAATTAAGCAATGTCGGCTCCATCTCGGGCAACAAATAGCGGTTGACATAAAACCCTATGGGCAACAACGCCAGCGGCGCCAAAGCCGACGGCACCGCATTATAGAAAGTAATGTTGCGAAAACCCACACTCCCCATAACATATCCGTCCGGCGCCCGTTTGGGAAACACTGTAAAATTGCACGGCCGCGCATTCAACACCAGTCCGGTTATAAAATGCGTCAGCTCGTGCAGCAATGTCCCCGGAATATTAATCAACGCCGCCATAAACATCGATTTATAGGTGAAATTTTTGATATGTATCAGCACAATCACCATCAATATCAGATAAAACCGGTTGTTAAAAAACTCTCCCAAAAACTCCGCAGAATTTAAGTATTCCCAAAATTTCAGCCATTTAGTGTAAAACACATCAGTCACTTCTTTATCCTATCGCAAACTGTTCAGCCCTGCAACATAAGTATTCATCAACAGTTTGCATAAGTTATGCCGGTTCAATCCGGAAGTCTCCTGCAACTTGTTGCCCAAAAGATAGCCGCTCAGCGCAAACAGACTCATCTCCAGTACCTTAATCATCATCCGCTTTTCTCTTATGCTCATATCGCCTATCATTCCCGCCGCCTGCCAACAAATCAACAGGTCAATCTTCTTAATCACCCGCGCCTCCGCCATACTGCTTTTGGCCGCACCCGATGACAAATGCCGACTGTATAGCAAGTTCCACAAATTCGGATTCGCCACAATATAAGCTGACAAAATATCGGCATACCGGTTCAGATTATTAAACGCATTATCCCCCAAACTCACCTTGCACATCTGCTCGTACAATTCTTCCAGCGTCATCACATTCTGCTCGGCAATCAAATTGTCCATCGTCCCGAAAATATTATAAATCATCCCCACGGATGAATTGGCCTCACCCGCCAATTTGCGAGCGCTCAGCGCTGCGATGCCGTCTCTCTTTACCATCCGACGCGCGCACTTCAGCAGACTTTTTCTCATCTCTTTGTGTACAAAAATTTTCAATCTGTCGCCTTTTGCTTCCGTCATCCGCTTATTCCAACCCGTCAAATAAAAAAATTGCAAAATCAATAAACCTGTGATTATATTAAACCATATCGTCAATTTGTTGCAATTTAATTTTTCAACATAACACAAGGATATTTGCTAATGAAAATTTTTATTCCGCTGTTTGGCCTGCTCTTATTGATTTTGCCTTGGCATTTGGCCTATTCGCAAAACCTGTTGTTTGACGATTCCGACATCATCGTGCGCGCCGCAGAAGATGTTGAACAATCAGCCGGCATCGATTCTTCAGCCAATGCAGCCGCTGCTGCCGATGCCAAAGCTCTGCTGAAACAAGCCCCGCGCAAACTTACTGCACCGCGCACTTCTCAATTCAAAAGTTCGGCTCCCGTTATCTCCAAATCCACCGACAAACTCACCTTTCCCGCCCCGTTCGGACTGTTGTGGAACGCCGGCATATCTTCCACCCGCAACCAAGGTGTCGAACTTACCAAGGTCGAGATGAAAGATTATCCCGATTCTTTTTTGGCCAACCGCTTACCCAAAAAACTCGACTTTTTTGAGAGGGTCTATGTTTCGTTTGGCAAAACTGACGAACTTTGGCGTATTTTGGCTTATTCCTCAGCCATCGAAGACGAACCCGATGCCTCTAAAACCCTGCACATTTACAAAACCTATTCCGAATATCTGAATAAAAAATACGGCAATATGGACCAAATGTTTACTCCGGCGCAAATTACTAAAACCATCAAAGACGCCCAAGGCAAAGAGCAGACCATAACCGAAGAAGCACCTCTCGGAAATCCCGATTTCTTAAACCAGCTTGCCGCCGGCACCGCCGTTTTGTACTCCACCTATCACAATTCCGATATATCCGCAACCCTCAGCATTGAGGTTGACGGTGACAAAAAAAGCTATATAGTCATAGACTATTCCAACTTAAAAATTATCCAACAGCAGGAAAATACTACTTTGGACGCGCTATAAGACAACAAAGGACGACCACGATTATGACCAAAATCGCTTTCAGCGGCGCTGCCGGCAATGGCATAAGCCCCCTAGAACAAATTATGATTCGCCGCGGTTATGAAGTATGGGGCTCTGATGCCGGATTTGATGCCGGCAAAGACCTCGACCGTCGCACCGCGTTGTCTGCAGCCGGTTTGCATATTTGTCCGCAAGACGGCTCCATGCTGAGCAAAGACACTCAGTACTTGTGCGTTTCTGCCGCCATAAATTCGAACAATCCCGACATACTGCGTGCCAAATCTTTGGGGGTGCCCATCAAATATCGTTCGGATTTGTTGCTGGAAATTTTATCCTCTTACCGTTATGGTATCGCAGTGGGAGGGACTGCCGGCAAAACCACCACCACTGCGATGATTGGCTATATTCTTGACACGTTGGGCAAATCTCCTTGTATGGTCAACGGCGGAGCTCTGTGCAATTATGAGGGTGGCATCGGCATCCCCAATTATATTTACAACACCGGCGATTATTGCGTTATTGAGGCCGACGAAAGTGACGGCTCCATTCAAAAATATCACCCGCAAGTCGGCATTATCACCAATATTTCTCACGACCACACCTCGTTGGAAAAATTGTTCGGCTATTTCAGCACATTTGCCTCGCATTGTCAAAATTTGGTAATGAACCTAGATTTCCCTTACCACGCCAAAATCACTCATCCCAATTTAACCACCTTTTCGCTGGTTAATCCGCAAGCCGATTTTTATGCTGACCGCATAGTTCTTAACAACGCCTCAATTGAGTATACTTTACGTGGCAGAACTTTTACCTTACAGCTTATCGGACGTTTTAATGTAGCTAATGCCTTGGCTGCCATTGCCGCCTGTTCGGTTGTCGGCATCAATCCCTTTGACGCGGCACAAGCACTTGAGGGTTTCACCGGTGTAAAAGCCCGATTGGAAAAAATCGGCAGCATCAACGGCATCACCGTATTTCACGACTTTGCCCATAATCCGAGCAAAATTGAGGCCTCACTTTTGGCGCTCAAATCCGGCGGCGGCCGCATTATTGCCATGTATCAGCCGCACACTCCGTTTTCCGCACGCAACACCGGTGATGAAACCGCTGCAGTGATTGCCCGTGTGCTGTCACCGGAAGATATCATCATTATGCAGGAAATCTACGAGCTGACCGCCCAAGACACCGACATATCATCACTCAACATCATCAACCGCATCAAAGAAAACGGCCACCACAACGCTTTGTTCCTGCCGGCCAAGCCCGATACCCTCAGCTACATCTCGACCGCAGCCGTATCCGGTGACAAAATTGTGATAATGGGAGCGCACGACAACTCCTTGGCCGACTTCAGTCGCCAAATATTACAGGCCCTTGCCTAAAATCCCAACATATTGAACAAATAACCCAAATATTTTTTATCCAAATCCCAAATCAGGCCGGTATACATCCATACCCCTTCCCAGCCGCGTGAGTTAAACGCCATCATACACCCGACCATCCAAAAATTGGCCGGCGGCAAAAACACCGCACAAAACGGATAGCCCACTTTCGGCAAATCCGTCTGTTTTTCGTGAATCTGCGAACACACCGTATCAATATGATATCCCAGCATAAACCCGTAAACCCCGTTAATCAGAACATTCATCGGCGCAAACATCTGATAAAAACTGATGATTATCATTGTAATCATTCCCAGCAACGGAAAAAAATACGGAGCAATAATAATCAGCCAATTGCCGTCGCCCTCAAACGACATACTCCCGCCCGAGTCATCGGGATTAATCCGCAACCCTTTAACTTTGTGAAAAGTCAGCACGGCAAAAAAAGCGTGCGTCATCTCGTGGGCCAAAACCTCCATCGTTGTGCGCGCCGAGGCATCCATCATTGTGCGTGCCACGAAGAAAAACAAAAAACCGGCAAACAGTGCAATATAGCGAATATTTGCCAAATTAAAAGCATCCACCGACTTAATAAAAGCCGGCAGCGACAAAAACAATCCCACCGCCACCGGCCACTTAAGCAGTTCCACAAATTTATCGGCTATCTTATGCATCTGTCCCCACAGCGTTCCGCATTATTTGGCCACTATCACCATTGCCTCGCGCAAGATTCTGTCATATATCATATACCCTTGCTGCACTTCGGCCACAATAGTACCGCTCGGCTTGCCGACATCTTCAACCTCTTGCACCACTTGATGAAAATTCGGATCAAAAACCTTGCCGATGATATCCATCCTATGAATATGAAATTTGTCAAACACTTTCATTAGTTCGGTCTGGGTCAGCTCGATTCCCTTGCGAAAAGCATCGTCTTCCTCCGATTTTGAGCTATCCCGTGCCGCATCCAATGCGCGTTGCAAATTATCTGCCACACTCAAAAGGCTCTTGGCAAAATCCGCCACTGCAAATTTCACACTTTTTTCCATCTCTTGCTGACAACGCTTCTTAACATTTTCCGCCTCAGCATATGCCCGCAGAAAACTATCCTTAAGTTTTTGATTTTCAGCAATAACTTCTTCTATATTCAGCTCTTTTTCTTCTCTTTGTTCAATATTTTCCTCATCTGCCGAAACCTCCAGATGGTTATCGCAGTCCTCAAAATCATCTTTTTGCGTTTCATCGCTAAATTTTTTGCCTTTATTCATCATTTTTTCTCTTTAAATTATTTTAGAAACCATTTATATTGTGTTCATATACTAAATATTTAGTGGTTAAAATGTGACAAGTCAAGAGTGTTTTAACCGCTCCGCCATGAAAGATAAAAATATATGTCTAAACCCAAAATCAGTTCCGATATTCTGCAAAGTACAACTTTTCTTCCTTCTACATTTAACAAAAAGAAATTTTCCTTAAGTTATCAGGTGCCGTCCACTCCCCGCACCTTAGAAATTCAGAATTCCGGTCGCAGTCAGGTATTCGGCCGCAACCCGTGGCATCCGATAGAACGCATCAACGGATGGATGCTCTCCGCCGAAACTGCAACCTTTATGAAAGCCGGCGGATTGGGGATGATTGCCTCTGAACTGCCGGATATTTTTAACTTACACCATTCGTCCCAAGGTGAAACTTTGCGGGTAGTCACCCCGATGTACATCGGCAATACCGGCAAGAAAAAAGCCGAATTTGACGGTCACATCTATCATGGCGCCGAGCATTGCGACATCACTCTTAAGCGCCGCGCTCTGCTCACCGTCCCTTTTATCAGCGATGCCGACTGCCAAACCTTCACCGACTATCCTGTCGAGGTTTATACCGGATTCCACGAAAACACCCCCTATATTTTCCTTAAAAACGAGCACTTTTTCAGCATCAACCCTTCCAAAAAGAACCCTCCAGCTCAAGACGGTTGCTACATCCTCAATGAGCACAACGTCAACGAGGTTGAGCGTTTTGCTTTCTTTTCCAAAGCGGTTTACACTCTGCTGTTGCATTTTTTGGGCACATCTGACTATCCCAATGTTATTATCGCCAACGATTGGCACAGCGGAACCATCTCCGGCCTCACCAAATATTTACCGCTGGCCATGTCCGAAAAAGGGCAAATGGATGAAGAAACCTCCGACGCCCTGCGCTCGTTACCGGTTGTTCATATCGCTCATCATTTGGGGTATCAGGGTTGGGACTATGATAACACCGCGCGCATTCTCAACTCGCTGTATGGCGAACACACGGCTTATATTTTCAAAAACGCTAAGGCGGTCAAGAACTCCAATCGTCGCGCCTTTAACACGCTTATTGTCCACGATTGCTACAATCAGGCCTCTTGCAATTTTCATTTGGCTGACCGCGTGGTTACCGTTTCCAAAAACTATATGGAAGAAGTGTCCAAAGAACTCGGATTCGGTTATGATTTCCGCGATATTTTGAAAATCCGCAAAGACCATTGCACCTTTTTGGGAATTGTCAACGGCTATAACAAACAGCTTATTTCGCCCAACGCCGACAAAATACGTTGCATCAATGAATATTTTGGCGAGACCGAATTCAAAACCTATAACGAAACCGACCTTAACGACAAACTGCACAACAAAATCGAGTTTATCAAACTGGTGTCGCACATTGCCAAAGACAAATCATACAAAGACAAAATCATTCCCTTGATTGACACCTATCGTTTTGCCGATATTTCCGATTGTCTGCCCAAGGCTGCTTCCATTCCTGTAGTTTGCGCCACCTCGCGTTTGGTCGAGCAAAAGGGATATGACATTGCCGCACAATCCATTCTCAACTTTGTGCAAAAATATTCTGCCGATGATTTGGAAATGCCGATTTTTGTACTCGGCGGCGCCGGCAACATTGAATTGTTCCGAGATTTGCAGCGCCTCAAAGACACCGTAACCAAAATCAATCCGCAAGCAGGAGCGCGTATCTTTGTTTTTCACGGCTATCGCGATCAATTTGCCTATGCGGTGCAATTGGCAGCCGATTTCTACCTTATGCCTTGTCGGTTTGAACCTTGCGGCCTCACCCAAATGGAGGCTTTGGCCAAGGGCAGCCTGCCGATTGCTATGTCCACCGGAGGCTTGGTTGATACTATTGACGACCATATTGACGGTTTTCGCACCGAGGTATTTTTCAGCGAAGGTCGCCATGTTTATGGCAACAACATCACTGCTCGCCGTCTCAAGAACAATATTAATGCCTACAACGAGACCTTGGAAAATGCTCTGCTTACCTTTTACGAAATGCCCAATCTCATTTCCGAAATGCAGCGGCACGCCATGCAAAAAGATTTTAGCTGGGATGTTGCCGACGGCTCGTTGGAAAAGTATTACTCGCTGCTCAAAACCGGTCATTTATAGTTTTTGACATCTTAATTTTAAGGATAACACACTATGCGAAAAGCCAATCGTCTTAATAATCAGTTGCGCGATATTGAGTTCATCCCTTCGTTTAATCCTTATGCCGAAGGGTCATGTCTGGTTAAATACGGCAACACTCACGTTATATGCACTGCCACTGTTGACGAAAAAGTTCCATCTTGGCTCAAGGGCGAAAACAAGGGCTGGCTCACGGCCGAATATGCAATGTTGCCGCGCTCTACCCAAACCCGCATCACCCGCGAGGTCAAAAAGTCCTCCGGCCGCACTCAGGAAATCCAACGTCTTATCGGCCGCAGCCTGCGCGCCGTACTCGATTTGGAAAAGATGCCCGAGATATGCATCACCATCGATTGTGATGTCATCCAAGCCGACGGCGGTACCCGTGTGGCCTCAATTTCCGGCGGGTTTATCGCTTTGTATCTGGCGATAAAAAAGCTGCTCGCCGAAGGCAAATTGCAACAAAATCCCATTCGTGAATTTGTCGCGGCAGTCTCCTGTGACATTTGCAACAATGAGGCGGTTCTTGATGTCGACTACACAGAAGACTCAACTTCGCAGGTTGATATGAACTTTGTAATGACCGAAAGTGCCAAAATTATCGAGATTCAGGGCACCGCCGAAGGCCTGCCTTTCACTCGCGAACAATTTGATGACTTGTTCGAACTCGGCCAACTCGGCATCCGCCAAATCATCGCCCGTCAAAAAGAGGTGTTATTATGATAAAAGAACTGATTATCGCCTCGCACAATCAAGGCAAAATAAACGAATTTAAACAACTGCTGTCGCCTTTTGGTGTAACAATTTATTCTGCCGCCGAACTCAATTTACCCGACGTAGAAGAGACCGGCACCACTTTTGCCGAAAATGCTGCGCTCAAAGCCGAGGCCTTGGCCGCCCTCTCCGCTCGCCCTTGTATGGCTGACGATTCCGGCTTGTGTGTTGATGCCTTGAACGGCGCCCCCGGAGTATATTCTGCCCGTTATGCCCCCAATCGCAACTTTGATTTAGGCATAAGCAAATTGCTCTCGGAGTTGGAATCAACCGGAAACACTGACTGGAGCGCCCATTTTTCTTGCGTATTGGCACTCAAAATTCCGCAACAACCCATTCGTTTTTATGAAGGCCGCGTCAACGGGCGCATCATCAAGAACCGGCGGGGCGATGGCGGATTCGGCTATGATCCGGTGTTCGTTCCTGAAGGCTCGACCAAAACTTTTGCCGAAATGACCGATAGTGAAAAATCGGCCGTCTCCCATCGTGGATGCGCCTTACGCTTGTTCTTAGAGCAGGAATTTAATGTCTGAAATCTATAACATTTCCGTATCCAACAATTTTGTTGAAACTCTGGCGCAAAAACTGCTGGACGATTATGCCGCCAATCCTTTGGCTTTGTCCGAAGCTCTGATTTTGCTTCCCAATCGCCGTGCTTGCCGCTCACTTTCTGAGGCTTTTGTCCGCCTCAACGGTATGAACCCGACCCTGCTACCGCAAATGCGCGCCATTGGTGATATCCGCGAAGACGAAATGTTATTTTTTTCTCCGCAGCTCGCCGAAGAATTTTTACAAATTCCACCGGTCATTTCTCCTTTGGAGCGTACACTTTTGTTGATGAAATTGATTGCCGGACGCCCTTTGGAGTTTGGCATCAAACAGATTTCTCTGGCCCAATCCTGTCATTTGGCGCAAGAGCTTGGCACACTGCTTGATGAGGTGTCTTTACAAGGCCTCAATTGGGACACGCTTGACCGGCTTGTTCCTTTAGAATATGCATCTCACTGGCAAGAAACCCTCAAATTTCTCAGCATTATCACCGCTTATTGGCCGAATATTCTACAAGAACGCTTTTGCATTGATGCCCAAACTCGCCGCAACATTATGATGAACAAACAAAGCGAGCTTTGGCAAAATTCACCGCCGGATAAAAAAATTATCATCGCCGGCACTACCGCAGTTTCTCCGGCAATGAAAAATCTTCTCAAAACCATCTTGTCTCTGCCTTTAGGCGAAGTTTACCTTGCCGGATTAGATAAACTGCTTGATGAGGCCTCATGGCAGCAAATTGACGAAACCCATCCTCAGTTTGAACTTAAACAACTGCTGGATTTTTTGGAGCTCAAGCGCGAACAAATCACAGACCTCACCCCACCTGCAGCTCCCTTGCGCGAAAAACTTATCAGCGAGATTATGCGACCGGCCTCCACTTCGCACATTTGGCGGCAACTTGATGGCCGTATCTCGAATGAATGCCTTGACAACATCCATCTGATTGAATGTCCGTCCATCCGCGAAGAAGCAGTGGCAATTGCTGTTTTGTTGCGGCAAACTTTGGAAACTCCTGCCCGCACCATCGCGCTGGTAACCCCCGATCGCAATCTGGCGCGTCGCGTCTCCGGCGAACTTGAACGCTGGGGCATCACTATTGACGATTCGGCCGGCGTTCCGCTTGCACAAACTTCGTGGGGTATTTTTATGCGCAGCATCGCTGAAACCTGCCTTAACCGCGATTCAAAACCTGAGATACTGAGCCTGATAAAACACTCGCTCCTCTCCGCTCATCTATCGCAAGAATTGGCCGCTGCCATGGCCGAACGTGTTGACAAAAACCTTATGCGGGAAAAACAAGCTGATACCGAAGCTCAGCATTTTCTTGATGCCATAAACTCTGCGCTTAATCCTCTGGTAGAATTGTGTCAGCAGCCTCAGGCCGATTTTGCCGACTTGTTCCAAACTCATCTCCGTCTTGCCGAAGATTTAAGCTCAACCGACACAATTGATGGCAGCACCTTGCTGTGGGAAGGTGACGATGGAGCAGCTGCCGCCGATTTTGTTTCTTCCCTGCTTGACAACGCGTCCGTCATCGGCAACATCAACCCTGCGGAATATCTTGAGCTGTTTGAGGCATTGATGAGCGGCATTATGGTTCGCAGCACCGCTTTCAGTCATCCTCGCATCAAAATATTGGGGCCGCTTGAAGCTCGCCTCAATCACTACGATACCATCATTATCGGGAGCTGCAACGAGGGGATATGGCCGGCCTCTGCTCCATCCGACCCTTGGATGTCGCGCCCGATGAAACGCGATTTCGGTCTCAATCTGCCCGAACAGCAAATCGGCGTTACCGCATTAGATTTCGCCGGTCTGTTGGGTGCTCCCGAAGTGTACATCACTCGCAGTCAAATGTCCGACGGCGCCCAAACCGTCAAATCACGCTGGCTTATGCGTCTTACCACCGTGTTGCAGGCCGGCGGCCTCAGTCCGCAACAACTCAACGCGCCGTTACCTCTAAAACTCGGGCACCTGCTGGACACTCCGAACACTTATGTCAAAATATCACCTCCCGCGCCACATCCGCCGGTCAGCGCCCGACCGGTAAAACTTTCGGCCAGTGCTTTTGAAAAATTGTTGCGCGACCCCTATAGTGTCTTTGCCGAATACATCCTCAAGCTCAAACCGTTAGGCGAACTCAACGCCGAATTAACCGCGGCCGACTTTGGCAACATCGTCCACAACATTCTTGATGAGTTTGCCCGCACTTACCCCGAACATTTGCCTGATGATGCTCGTCAAATCCTCATCACTATGGGGCAAAAGGCATTTCTTTGCGACGACATAACCAAAGACAAGTTGGCGTTTTGGCTGCCGCGTTATCAGCAAATTATCGACTGGATACTAACCATTGAAAAAGACTACCGCTCACAAATCAGCCGCATATACAGCGAAGTTTGGGGGCATATGTATTTTGATAACACCCCGATGGGAAGATTTGAAATTTATGCCAAAGCCGACCGCATTGACCGCACGGTGCTCGGCAGTTATAACATAATCGACTACAAAACCGGCCGCGCCCGTCAAATCAAAGAGGTCAAAGGCGGTTACGCGCCGCAACTGCCGATAGAAGCGCTGATTGCCGATGCCGGCGGTTTTGAAAGCCTGTCCTCCGGTGAAATTAACTCGCTGATGTACTGGAAGTTAAACGACAAAACCATCGTTATCGATAGCGAAATCAACACGATTTTACAAAAAACCCGTGACCAAATTCTCACCATTATCAATCTGTTTTCTTTCCCCGAAACTGGATATCTGAGCCGTCCCAACCCCAAACATCTGCCGGAATACTCCGATTATGAGCATTTAGCCAGAGTAAAAGAATGGTCTGTTTCATCTCAAGGAGAAGACAATTGAACGACATTTCCACCCAACGTCAAACCCGTATCCGACTGGCCTCGCAGCGCCAATATCAAGCAGCCTCCCCGCAACAATCGGTTTGGGTGGAGGCCTCAGCCGGTACCGGCAAAACCAAAGTTCTATCCGACCGCGTTTTGCGGCTGCTGCTCAACGGCGCCTCCCCTGCACACATTTTGTGCCTTACCTATACCAAAGCCGCGGCCTCTGAAATGAACAACCGCATTATCGACCGCTTGGCCAAATGGGCTTCAATTGATGACCGCGAGCTATCCTCCCAATTATCATCTCTGCTTGATATCTCATCACCCTCGGTGGAATTGGTAGAACAGGCCAGACGCTTATTTGCCGTTTTGCTTGACACCCCCGAGGGCATCAAAATCCAAACCATCCACAGTTTTTGTCAGGAAATTCTCAAGCGTTTTCCAATTGAAGCCGGAATTTCGCCCTATTTTTCGGTTATTGACGACCGTGAAACCCAAGAGGTGTTGCAAAAAATTAAACAGGACATCCTTTCAGGTCATATCACCACCCCCGCCATACGACAAGCGCTGAGTTATCTTACCGAACATTCAAGCGAAACCGCCTTTCCTAAAATTTTGGCCTCCATAACTACCAATTGCAGTATGCTGAACAACTATTTTGCCGCCTTTCCCAATATCGAAGCGGCTTTGCAAAACATCAATCATCAGTTGCATCTTACCGATGACACCTCTTCAGAAACCGTCATTGCAGCTTTTTGGCAAAATGTCAGCCTTGATGATTTTACAACGCTCATTGCCGCCTTGCAAGCCGGCACTCTTGTCTCGCAAACCAATGCCTCCTTATTAGCCTCAGCGCTTCGCTCGCGCGACTTTGCGGCAGTCACCCAAGTTTTGCTCAACAAAGACCACAGCCTCAATCAAAAATTATTGGTTAAAAAATCCATCGGCAAATTCCCCTCCGCCCCCGAAATTTATCAAAATATATGTTCACAACTAATTGACAGTCTTTCTCGTCTGCGCGATATCGATTTGCGCGATTCCACCATCGCCGTGCTCAATCTCGCCTCCGAACTGCTCAGCCGTTATGACCATTACAAATTCATCCACTCACAACTGGACTATAATGACCTGATTGTCAAAACCGACCGGTTGCTGGCCAATTCTTCCGATGCGGCTTGGGTGCTCTACAAACTTGATGGCGGCATTGACCACATCTTGATTGACGAAGCTCAGGATACTTCGCCGCAGCAATGGTCAATTATCCGCTCACTGGCCTCTGAATTTTTTGCCGGTATGGGTGCTAAAAATTCCGCTCCCACCATTTTTGCCGTCGGCGACCGCAAACAATCAATTTATTCCTTTCAGGGAGCGGATGTTGCCGAGTTTGAAAAGATGCACGCCCACTTTGCCGCAACTGCTCCCCAATTTCAAACCATCAATATGGAAGTATCATTTCGTTCTACTTCTGCCATACTTGATATGGTAAACACCACCTTTTCCCGACTTCCTGCGGCTTGCGGGGTGGTGGCAACAGGTGATAACATCCGCCACGAACCCTCCCGCATCGGCGAGGGCGGCCACATCGAAATTTGGCCGGTTACCTACCCCTTAAACGATACCACCGACGATGATGTGTGGTATCCCCCTATTGAGCGCCACCCCTCGCAGTCAGCCTCATCACTGCTGGCCCAAAAAATCGCCGAGACCATCCGCTCCAAGGTTGACTCAGGTGAGCGCAAAGCCAACGGCGAACCGCTGCACTATCGCGATTTTCTCATTTTGGTACAACGCCGCAATTCCTTTGTGGAAGAAATGGTGCGCGCCCTCAAAAATGCACAGGTTTCCGTCACCGGTATTGATAAAATCAACCTCAACGACCAAATCGCCATCAATGACCTGTTGGCCGCGGCCAATTTTGTACTTCTGCCCCAAAACGACCTCAACTTAGCCTGCCTCTTAAAATCACCGCTGTTTTCCTTGGATGACGACGATTTATTCACCCTTTGTTACAATCGCGCTCCCCTCACCTTATGGGAAAGGCTCTGTTCCAACCCGAATTATATTGCAACTGCCGACCAACTGCGTTCTTTGCTCAAATTGGGCAAACAATCCCGTCCGTTTGAGTTTTTCAATCACATTCTTACCGCAATGAACGGTCGCGGCAAATTCGTCTCCCGTCTGAGTATCGAATGCGAAGATGCCATTGACGAGTTTATCAATCTCACCTTATCATTTGAGCAAGACCATACTCCGTCACTGCAATTGTTTGTCGACTGGATGCAAAGCGGCGACCCCGAAATTAAACGCAACTTAGAGCAAACCGATTTTGATGCCGTACGGATAATGACCGTCCATGCCTCCAAGGGATTACAAGCTCCGGTTGTTATCCTCCCCGACACCTTGCGGCTCAAAAAACTCAAACAAGATGCAAGATGGCTGCGTGACAATAGTCAAATTTTTTATCCTCTTAACAAAAATTACTACAATTCTGCTTGTCAGACCATCCAATCATCCGATCAGGCTGCCTCTCTGGAAGAATACCACCGACTGCTGTATGTTGCCCTCACCCGTGCCGGTGAGCAACTTTATATTTGCGGCTATTCCAATTCCAACGCCCCGAATGACGATTCGTGGTACAATTTATGCCGCTCTGCTTTGGCACAAATTGCCTCCGCTGACGAACAAGGAGTAATTCGCTATCATATAAACTCTCTCACACCATCACTTGCCTCACAAAAAAAAGCTCCCATCGAAGCGCCTGTCACCCTCCCCGTGTGGCTTAAGTCTCCGGCTCCGCAAGAATCCCCTCTGGCCAAACCGCTTACTCCCTCACACCAAGACGAAGCCCAGCAAGGCGCTTCATCACCTCTGAGCCAAACTGATTCCACCCGCCTCTACAGTCGCGGATTGATTATACACAAACTGCTGCAATTTATTCCTGCCAACTCTCCTGACAAACGTGAAGATGCCATCCGAGCCTATCTCAAAACTCAGGCCGCTGAATTTTCTGCCGCAGAGCAAGACAAAATTTTTACCGAAGTAACGGCATTGATATCATCACCGCAGTTTGCTCCGCTTTTCTCCCCATCGTCCGTTGCCGAGGTCTCGGTAATGGGATTGGTTGACGACCGCATCATATCTGGACAAATCGACCGTTTGGTCATAACCGAAGACAAGGTAATGATTATTGATTATAAAACCAATCGGCCGGCCGCCTCGGCATTGAACGAAGTCCCCACAGCCTATCTCAAACAAATGCGAGCCTACCGCAGTCTTATCGCAAGGCTTTACCCCACCAAACAAATTGAAACTTATATCCTTTGGACCAACACCTCTCACATTATGAAGATTGACTAGTTATAAGGTTATCTTTTCCCAATAATTCCATAAAAAAGCGCCCTAATAGGCGCTTTTGTTTTGATGGCGGTACGATAACAGCACATTTCGAACAGAGTTTATTACTAACTTGTACCAGCATCACAACCAGATAATGCTGATGTATTCGCAATATCAGTTGATACAGGAACATCTGGCTCAGGCAGCTTAAACAACATAAGCTCAATCTTAATGTTTTTAGGAAAACTAAAGAGTTTCCAATCTGAATAGCTGTTTTTATCATAAAATCTATTATCAAGATATAATGCAGCATCTTCTCGCCAAGTAATTGTAAATTTGTGATCTATCCCCATTTCTAAGTCATAAGCACCATCTTGATGAATCTTAAAACAATAATAGATGGTGTAATCATCAAATTCTTTAGCTTCACTACTTACAATTTTAATTTTGTTTGTAGCATTGTCTTTATCCTTTTGCTTTTTCTTCTCATTTTCATTTCTAAGATATATCTGTATAGTGGATAAGTCAGAAACAGAAACAATAAAGTCTGTTAGTTTAATTATGGGGTTAAACACAATTTTACTTTTAGTAAGAACAGGAAAAAAAACTTTAAAAGATTCATCAGGTAAAAAGTTAAATATTTTTTTAACCATCGTGTCTACTCGTGAATTTCCTAGAACATCTGTAATATCCTTTGCATTAAGACAACGTTTCTTAAACAGTTCAAGTAACAGTTGTCCTGATATTATTTTTGATAGATTTCAGTTGTCTACAATAAAGTAGACGGTCAATTCCAATGCCATTTTCTCTAAGAAAAAGGACTAGTTCGAGGTCAGCTGTATACATCAGTGCAATTTCTACGTCTTCAATATGTTTTCTCATAGTTATTCTCCAAAAATTTAGTTAACATAAACTTCATCGGAGAAATTAAGACATAAAAAAAGCCACACTTCTCAAATGAAGTGAGGGCTGAATTTATGGCGTGTTTAGGCTCTCAAAGTACGCACCCGAACATTAAATAACGTTCCCATACCGAAGAATCGATACGACCAATTAGAAGGTAAAGTATCACATTTTTTATAAAAATCAAGTTTTAAATTAAAACACATCATTTGCCTTTGATTTTCCCATCAGACAATGCAGAAATTGATTTTTCGCGATAAACTTGCGTAAAACAGCACCATCGCATTGTATGACGAAAAAAACGTTATTTACCTTGATTCATATCTTAATAATGTAAACGAAGCAATTTTTTTATAATGTTTTTACCCATTTAAGGTTTATGTGTAACTGGTCGTAATTTTTTCTGCAATCCTATTGTGTTATAAGAAAGATTGGTAAATAAAGTCAATTATCACTTGCTTTTCGTAATGTTTAATGTAGAATCGCCTTAAATAAAAATGGAGAATCAATATGACACCAGCAGAAAAACAGGTAATATTAGAAAAAGCAAAACAATTTTTTAGAGAAAAGATTGTTGTTAATCATAAAAAGCAAACAGAAAAAGCTAAACACTTAAAGGAATTTAATCCCAATCCTTTTTTACAAAAATATTTAGCTAATTTTGCTTTTGGTAATTGTGATAGTAAGTGTATTGCCAAGGCTCTTGTTTATCCTCGTGTTTTAGGAACTTCAATAAATACAATTTTTGGCACTCAGATGCAATCTTTTTGCAAAGATGTATTAAATGGCTTTGCTTCGACTACGTCTGGTATTGATGTTGAGTTTAAGGATCAAGTTGATGGCAGACACAAGTATTGTCAAATTAAAGCTGGCCCAAATACCATAAATAAAGACGATATTACAACCATATTAAACCATTTTCAGGCAATTAGAAATTTAGCAAGGACAAATGGGGTAAAAGATTTTAATCCTGATATAGACTGTATTGTTGGTGTGTTTTATGGCAATAGCGATGATCTATCAACAATGTATAAAACCATTAATAAATCACACCCTGTTTATGCTGGTAAAGAGTTTTGGTATAGATTGACGGGTGATGAAGATTTTTATGAAGCACTAATTGATAATATCGCAGAAGTTGCAAATGAGATTGATGGTACGACCATAATTGAAGATGTCGTAAATAATTTGGCAACAGAAATTGAAGAAAAATCAAACAATTAATAAAAATCATCTTATATTAAAAAATAACCCTTGCATATATGCAGGGGTTATTTTATATTGTAATCAGTTAACAAGGGAGATTTAATTATGTGGCTATCTATTCACGAAGTAAGTGAAAAACTAAATTTATCCATTGATACAATAAGACGCTGGGAAAAGAAAGGGTTAATCAAGGCTGAGCGTTCTGATAAAAATCACCGTATGTTTAATGATGATGAAGTTTTTGCCCTGCTAAATAAACTAAATAATAAATCAGAAGAAGAATTTAAGGTATTAAAATCAGAAATTAAATCGCCTTATACCGCAATAGAATTATTTGCTGGAGCTGGGGGAACAGCTTTAGGTTTTGAAAATGCAGGTATTCAACATATTTTATTAAATGAAATAGATAAAGACTGCGTTGCAACACTGAAACATAATTTTCCCAAAGGAACTAACATTATTCATGCAGATGTTCATAGTGTAGATTTTTCTAAATGGAAAGGTAAAGTTGATATAGTTCAAGCAGGATTCCCTTGTCAAGCCTTTAGTTATGCTGGAAAAAGTATGGGATTTGAGGATACCAGAGGAACGTTGTTCTTTGAATTTGCTCGTTGCGTTAAAGAAACAATGCCCAAGATTGCCGTTGGTGAGAATGTCAAAGGATTATTAAAACACGACAATGGTAGAACTTTGAAGACAATGGTTAATGCTTTGAAAGAAATTGGCTATAAGGTGCAATATAAGGTCTTAAGAGCACAATATTTAGATGTGCCACAAAAAAGAGAAAGGCTCATAATTATGGCGATTCGCAATGATTTGAATATTCCTTTTATCTTTCCTATAGAAAAGAATTATACAGTTTCATTAAGAGCTGCACTAAAAGATTGTCCAAAATCAGAAGGTCAAAGCTATCCTAAACGTAAAGCTGAAATATTATCACTAGTTCCAGAAGGTGGATATTGGAGAGATTTACCGATTGATATTCAAAAAGAATATATGAAAGGCAGTTTCCACTTATCTGGTGGTAAGACTGGTATGGCGAGACGTTTATCTTGGGATGAGCCGAGTTTAACATTAACTTGTGCTCCAGCCCAAAAACAAACAGAGCGTTGTCACCCAAGTGAAACAAGACCATTGACAGTGAGAGAATATGCGAGAATCCAGTCATTTCCCGATAATTGGAAATTTCAAGGCACAATGTCATCACAATATAAACAAATTGGCAACGCTGTTCCTGTTAATTTAAGTTATCATATAGGTTGTTGTTTGGTCGAAATGTTGGATTGCCTAAATAGTGATTTAACGGAAGAACAGTCATTTAAAATGGCAGCAGAATAAGGATTTAAACAATGATTAATTGGATGTACTTTCCCGAAAATAAAGAAATAGAAACTCATTTAAAAAAAGTAGTTGATGTGTTCACCCTAAGTAGTACCGGCAATAGACTCTAATAGTAACAAATTGGAGAGCGATGAGGTTCTGCATATTGTGTCAAAAGGATTAGAAAAAGAAGGATATTTAGTTGAAAAATCTAAAAAACTAGAAGAAAAAATACGAGTTCCCGTTTTATTTGGTCATAATGGAACTATCAACTTGGCATTTGAAGCAGATGCTTACTCTTCGGAATATCATACCGTCATAGAAGTTGAAGCTGGTAGAGCTTATACCAATTATCAATTTTTGAAGGACTTCTACGAGGCGTGTATGATGCATAACGTCAAATATTGCTGTATTGCTGTTAGAAATATCTATCGGCAATCAAAAGATTTCGAAAAAGTATGCAATTTTTTCCATACCTTATATGTGAGTAATCGAGTTCAGATACCTTTGGAAGGGATATTGATAATAGGATACTAATATATCCGAATCTTGCACTGGTAACTATTGGTATTTTAAGATTATCAGATTTAACTGCAATGTCTTGCTTTTTCGCATTAAAATTCCTAAGTAATAGCTATGATTAACAAAACTTGAACTAGGAGTTAATATGAGTAAAAAAGATAAAGCAGTTAAGTTAAGCGTAAGAATGTTAAAGGAAGGAATTAATATTGACGATGCAATGAAACAAAAACGCAAAGTAAATAATATTGAACAAAAAATAAACCTCACAAAGATAATTGATGAGAACGGCATAACAGCGTACCTTGATGATGATGTTTATACAAGCCAACCTTGGTGGGTAAAATACTTGGACTTAAATACAGAAGTTACTGTGACATCAACTCCATCTTGTATTTTATTTTACACAGACACTAATTCAAATAGAATATTGGTTTATACTTTTGGAAATGGGCATAATATCCTAAAAAGTGATGTATGCGAAGAAGATTTTGGTTTACAAGTAACCTTAAATGTTCTTGATGGTAGTAAAATAAAATCTATAATATTATCGAGTCCAGCAGATCACACAAAACAAAAACAAGAAATTTCAAGTATTTTATCCTCAGTTCAAGATTATGATTTTAACGCAACAAAAGATTTAATCGAAAAATTATCAGGGCCAATTAAAGACAATTATAAAGATATTTTCTTTGCACCTACAGGAAGAAGTAGTCTATCTCTGAAAACAAAGATAGAGAAAAGTGAAATTGCCAATTTATCAGTACAGTTAATTAAAGAATATAAATCAGAAGAATATAAAAAAGATATTTTCCTTTCTAGTATTAATAATATAAAAAAGGCGACTAAAACAGAGCAAATATTGTTAGATAAACAACTATTATCCAAATTGCAAAATAAAAATTTTGATAATGTTTATCTAGCTGACTATGAAATAATAAATCCAGAAGAGTTTTACGCCTATAAATTTGGTAGAAAAACTTTTTTTAATTTAGATATATATGAATTGAAAGACGAAGACTTTAATAGTCCAACGATTTTAAATAGAAAAATTAAAATTTTGAAAGAACCACCAACTCAAAATGATGATACAAATGATAAAAATAAAGAAAATGATGATGTAGACGAAGGTTATATTGCTTGGTCATTAAAAAAATGTCTAGTTGCAGAAGCAGAATTAAATAACCACGTCTTCTATTTATCTAAAGGTATTTGGTATCGTATTGAAGATACTTTTCTGCAAGATGTAAATGAAAAGATAAAAAAGTTTAAATGCGAAAATAATTTTCTGGGTAATTATTTTAAAAGCTACAATCAATGCGAAATTATAGATGGAAAATCTGAAAAATGCGAAGGTTTATATAATATTAAAAATACAACAGGAAACCGAAAGTTGTTTGATAAAAAATTGATAAATTATGAAAAAGGTCGTATAGAAATTTGTGATATATTTGATCCAAGCAATAACATATTCTTTCATATCAAAATGAAAAATAGTTCGTCCTCGTTAAGCCATTTATGGAATCAAGGAGTTGTTTCTGAAAGATTAGCAAATATATCAAAATCAGAGGATACAGAGTATAAAAAGAAATTTAATGAGATAGCTCAATCTGATATTCCAATGAATAGAAAAATTTATTTTGGTATTATATCAGATTCCGAAGATTTGCCGATTTTTTCTAAAATAACATTTTTGGATGCAGTATCTCTATTAAAAGGAATGGGGTGTTCTGAAGATAATATCAAGTATTTTTACATTAAAGAAGTTGATAATACAGCAGTTTAGCTTTCTCTTAGTCTTAATAAACTACTTCTTTGGATATAGTATAAAAAAGAGTGGTTGGTTTAATCCTTCCACTCTGTATCAGCTATGTCGATTTAACATAACGAAATCCTTTCAAGCAACCTTACCAGTAATAGTATTGGTTACGAACAATATTTTTGGCTTGTTGTAGCAAGCATTCTGTAATGAAGCATTGGACTGTAATGTTTAAAACATCATTCCAGTTGCGGGCTTGGGTAAGACTATGTGCTGTATTAGCCCTTGATGCCCAAGTCAAAGCATTCAACATTGTATACAAAGTAATCACCTCGCTTTCAATATCTAAAAGTTAATTAATCAATATGACCTCTATACCGATTTTCCGTACCAATGATATATAGTGTAGATACTGATGTCAAGATGTGATTTTGTAAGATTTTTGGCATTTTTTTGCATTTTTCGATTTAAGGTGGCGTTTACCTATGCACCGTGATGAAGTCGTGGCGATGGTTAGGTGAGTGCTTGCATTCTTTTGGGTGCGATTTTGGGATTGTCAAAACAAGTTTTCCGCAGTATTTACAACGAAATTTCTCCACGGACAGAAATCTAATAAGCCGTTGCAGAGCTTCCGTAAATGAATTTTTAGACATTTAAACCTCCTTATTGTCGTTTTTCATATATTCAAAATTATTAAAATTTGCATTTAAGCATCTGAAATAGCATAATATTTTTCAAAAGTTCTGTTGACAACTAAAAAGATATATATTATAATGTATGCATAATGAAAGTTGAAAACTCGAAATAATCAGCTTTCATTATGAATCACCGAAATAGCTATGAACGTCAGCTCTGTTTGTCACAAGGCAGAAAAGGTCGTTTATGGTTTAACGGTGTGAAAGGGCAAGGTGTGTGATGATTTTATTTTATTGTCGAAGTAAAGTAAATTTGGGCATCATCATTGCACCTTGTCTGGAGCGTCAGTCGAAAAAGATTGGCGCTTCTTTTGTTTT
>JAFUEX010000025.1 GCA_017470165.1 Alphaproteobacteria bacterium | reverse complement strand
GGAGAAGCGACTTGCTCTAGTGGTAGTGTATCATCAGGAAATGGCAAGTGGTGTGTAGCCAATTTGCCGGCATCTTTGAGTCAGGTTAATACTGCTTGCTCGGGTGAGGTTAACTCTATTGATTGGGTTTATTACTAAACCTGAATATATTAATTTTTATCAAGTGCAAAATCCTCATACATCGCTATGGGGATTTTTTTGGGTTGAGGTTACTAACAAGGGCACATAATTTGATTGATTACCCCGATGTTTGCAGTATAAATGGCATTAACAGTGACTATTGATTTAAGGTGAGAGTTATAATGAGACAACTGACGTGGATTGCAACCTTAGGGATGATTTTTAGTTTGATGGCATCTGAGGCAAGGGCTATTTCTGCCGAGGAGATTGTGCAAGATTTGTGGAGTGATGTCAAACAGGTGTGGGAGGCGCCGGATTATGATATGTATGTGCCATTTTATGCTTGGCACAATCGTCTGGCATATGATGATGAGCATATCCACAAATATAATGAGCAGGCTTTGGGCTTTGGTTTGGGCAAGTCTTATTATGACGAAGAGGGTAATTGGCACGGATTGTATGCTTTCGGTTTTAAGGATTCTAACTCGCATTTCGAAACAGTGGCCGGTTATGCCAAAATGTATAATTGGAAAATCGGCGGTAATTGGTATGCCGGTGTCGGTTATACTTTGGGAATGACCCAACGTCACGAATATTCGTATATTCCGGTGCCGATGCCGCTGCCGATAGCCGAGATAAATTATAACCGGATGATGTCGTTGCAGGCGGCTTATGTTCCGGGGTTGAAGAATTGGGGAAATGTGGCGCTGTTGTGGGTGCGAGCCAAATTGCAATAAAAAATCCACACGTATAAAAAACACTTGCCAAATACAAAAAAATGTGTTTTAGTGCCATCCAGCTTTAGATGGTGACGATTCAACTCAAGCGGCCATGGCGGAATTGGTAGACGCGCAACCTTGAGGTGGTTGTGGGAGAACTCCCGTGAAGGTTCAAGTCCTTTTGGCCGCACCAAATAAGGCTTTTTTTGTTTGTGATTTTCTATTTTTATGATTTTTCTTATAGTTAGACGGGGAGGCTGATTTAGATGTTTAAAGTTTGCAAGACTGATAATAATCAAAAACTCGTTAAATTGAAGAAAAATCGACTTTACAACGGTTCGTGGATTAATGTGATTGCTCCCTCGGGTGAAGAGTTGGAGCGAATCGCCAAGTGGATAAAGTGGGATGTCGAAGCCCTGAAAAGCTCGCTGGATATTGATGAGCGGTCACGTATTGAACACGAAGATGGCAATTTTATGGTGATTGTGAACTTGCCGCTGTTGGATGATGAGGGGCAATTTGATACTCTGCCGTGTTCGATGGTATTTTCACCCAAAGTGTTTGTGACATTGTGCTCGCGGGAGAATCGTATTATCGGGTCGTTTACTAAGACCAATGCCTCGGCGTTTAATACCAAGAATCCTACCCAGCTTTGCTTGAATATTTTGTATAAATCGACGCAGTTTTATCAACGCTATTTGAAGATTATTAACCGCCGAACCGAGCAAATAGAGTATAATCTGCGCAACACTACCAGTAACGAGGAGCTGTTTCAGCTGATGGAGATTCAAAAGTCTCTGGTTTATTTTACCACCGCGTTGCGCGACAATCAGCTGGTGCTGCAAAAATTGTTGCGGATGGTCAAAACGCAGGCCTTGGGCAAAACAGTGTCGTTCAGCGAGGATGATATTGACCTCTTGGAGGATATTATCATTGAGAACAAGCAGGCGATAGAGATGGTGGATATGCACCGCACCATTTTGGAGAGTATGATGGATGGTTTTGCCAGCGTGATTAACAACAACGTGAACCAAGTGATGAAATTTTTGGCCGCGATTACGATTATTTTGTCGATACCGACGATGTTGGCGAGTTTTTGGGGAATGAATGTGGGCTTGCCGTTTAATGATAATCGGTTCGGGTTTTGGTATGTTATTGCCATATCTACGGTGTTGACCGTGTTGGTTATTTTGTTTTTCCGCAAAAAGAAAATGTTTTGAGCCGGCGGTTTTTTGTTAGTATCTTGCAGCGGGTGCTTGAGCCATAATAAATATCTCTCTATAATAATCGGGAATTAGTTGGTTTTTGACTAAAGGGATTGAAGTTAAAGTGTTGATAGGTTTGATATGCTTAGTTGCGGTGATTGCCGCAGATCAACTCAGCAAATACTGGGTGTTGAATGTGTTTTTGGCAGACCAGGCCGGTGTTAGGTTCGGCGAGTATTTTAATGTGGTGCGGGCTTGGAATACGGGGGTTAGTTTTTCGATGCTTAATAATTACGGCAAGGGCGGGGCAATTGCTTTGTCGGTCTTGGCTATCGGTATTGTGGCTATGCTGCTGTATTGGCTCAAATCGGAAAAAAACAAGCTGATACAAGCGGCTTTGGGGCTGATTATGGGCGGCGCTTTGGGCAATGTGATTGACCGAGTGTTTTATGGCGCAGTGTTTGATTTTTTGGATTTTCATATAGCCGATTCACACTGGCCGGCATTTAATGTGGCGGACAGTTGTATTTGTATCGGTGCAACGATTATTGTGCTGCAGGCAGTTGTGGCGCAGTTTAAGAATAAGGAGAAATAAGATGCGAAAATTTTTGCTGATAGGCTTGGTGTTGCTGGCTGCCGGATGTTCGTGGGGCAAACAGGAATTGGGGCTGGCAAATAACTCGCCGGACGAAAGTTTGGTCGAGGTAAGAAAGCCGCTGTCGCTGCCGCCGGAGTTTGATGTGCGGCCGATAGTAAGCCCGGTTCAACAAAATGAGGACTAGCGTGAATAAACTCAAGATAATGATAACAGCTTGGCTGCTGGCGTTTTTGGCGACGCCGGCAGAGGCTTTGTTTGATGATATGCACGAGTTTAAGCTGGACAACGGACTGCAGGTGGTGGTGATTGAAAATCACAAAGCGCCGATTGTCAAGCAGATGGTGTTTTATAAGGCCGGCTCGATGGATGAGGCCATCGGCAAGGGCGGGGTGGCGCATCTGTTGGAGCATTTGATGTTTCGCGGCACCGAGAGGCTGAAAGACGGCAAGTTTAATGATTTGATGGAACAAAACGGCGTGGTCAGCAATGCATTTACCTCGCAAGATGTTACGGCCTATCATCAGTTTTGCGATTTGAGCCGGCTGGAGATGGTTATGTTTGCCGAAGCGGACAGAATGCGCGGTTTGCAATTCAGCGATGAGGCATTGACATCAGAAAAGCAGATTGTGGCGGAGGAGCGTTTGCAGCGGGTGGATAATAATCCGGCGGCCAAATTTTATGAGGCGGTGAAGAAAACCTTGTGGCAAAGCCATCCTTACAGTCGGCAAGTGGCGGGAGAATTGGAAGAAATCGCCGCGTTGAAGCGAGACGATGTTGAGGAGTTTTATCAACGTTATTATGCGCCAAATAATGCGGTTTTGGTGTTTTCCGGTGATGTCGATGCCCAAAGTTTAAGTGATAAAATTGAAAAATATTACGGCAAAACAACTCCTGTTGAGATGCAGCACAAGGAAGGCGACAAGCTGCCGGACGGCTACAGAGCCAAGATTGAGATGAAACTCAAAGATGTGAAATTGCCGAGGATGGTTAGGGTTTATGCAACTCCGTCGTTTAATTATAAACCGGAGATGGTTTATGCGTTGGAGGTTTTGAGTGAGTATATGGGAGGAGATAAGAATTCACCGTTTTATCAGAGGATGGTGATGTTCAGCAAGGCGGCGCTGGATGTTGATGTCGGTTATAATCCGATGTCACGCAGCTATGGCACGCTGGAGGTGGTGGCGGTGCCCAAAGAAAAGGCCACGGATGATTTTGCTGCTTTGACAGATAGAGCGTGGGATTATGCTTTGCGCAAGTTAGATGAGGAAAATTTGGCGATGACCAAAGACAAAATATTGGCTGATTTGGTATATACGGAAGACAATCCGGCCAATGCGGCGGAGTTGGCGGGAATGATGGCGGCGCAAGGAATTGATTTGCGCGTTTTGCAAGATTATGAGCAAAATATTCGCAAAGTGAGCTTGGAAGATGTGCTGGCCGCCGGCGAATATTTGCGCACTCAAGCGCCAGTGGTAACCGGATTGCTGAACGGAGATGACGAGCTATGAGCAAAAAACCAATGTATTTGAAACGCCGCGCCAGCTCCAAAATGTTGGCGGCGGTTTTGGTTATAATCGGAATTGTAGCTTTGCATTGGGCGGTTAAGGATGAAAAGAAGCCTCTCGATAATAAATATGATTTTGTGATTGAGCAAACTGATTTTAAGGGGCAGGTTGAAGAAATAACGGCGCCAAAGTCCAAAGTTAAGGCCTATTATATGTATCAGAAGGGGCGGTTGACTTCATACAGCTTGATTTTTGCTCAGGCAGGAAGTGCTTATGAGCCGGCCGGTAAAGAAGGGGTGGCCTTGTTGACGGCGGCGGTGATGAAAGAAGGCGCCGGTTGGTGGAGTGCCAAAGAGCTGCGTAATTTGCTGCGGCGCGATGGCATTAGGCTGGGGTTTGCGGCCGATAAGGATAATTTCAATGCAACTCTGACTTTTCCGCAAGACAAAATAACCGAGGCGGTGAAATATCTGCGAGAAATTTTTAAGGACCCGCATTTTGAAGCCAAATACTTGGAGAATGCCAAAGACAATCAGTTGAAAACTTTGGCGGCAGAGACAGAAAACCCAGCGGTGCAATTAGGTTTGCAATTTGGTAAAATGATGTTCGGCGATTTTGCTTACGGGCGCAATCCGTTGGGCAGTGCGGAAAGTATAAAGGGCATCTCGCGGCGGGATTTGGTTGCTCTTGTGCGCAACAACTTAAACCGTAACAAGTTGTTTGTCGGGATTGTCGGCGGTTTGAGCAAAGAAGAGGCGGCAGAGCGGCTGGATGAGATATTGATGCCGTTAAGCGAGGGAGAATACAAGGATATCGGCGCAGCGCAGATTAACTGGCGGCAAGAGGGGGTGAAAATGCCGCGCGATATGGTGCAAAACATCTTGGTTTATGCAACCGAGGCCGCTTGTCGACAATGTGCTGATTTTTATCCTTTGTATATGGCCAATTATTTGTTCGGCGGGGCAGGGCTTAATTCGCGGCTCAACCAACGGATGCGCGAGGCGGAAGGAGTTACCTATGGTGCGTCATCATGGCTTGAGTTGAATGACAAGGCCAATTGGCTGGAGGTGAATTTTGCGGCGGCCGGCGATAAGGCAGAAAAGGCCAAACAGCTTTTTGCTGAAGAATGGCGCAAAGTGCAAACAGAAGGTTTTAGTGCTGAGGAGTTGCAACGCGTTAAAAATTATATGACGGCGTCGTTTAATTTGAGGTTTGCCTCAACCACAGGTATTGCCGAGATGCTGGCTTATTGCCAAAAGTACGGATTGGGAATTGACTTTTTGCAAAAACGCAATCAGTTGGTTGAAAAGGTGAGTTTGGACGAGCTTAATGCAGCGGCGCGAAAATATTTCGGCGACAATGTGTTGAGTGGCGAAATCGGTAACATTAATTAATACAACATCAGGGGAGATGAGATAAATGTTTGGGTTGAACGGAGATATAAGCAAGACCAGAGCTTGGCGTAAACTTGGAAAATATGCACAAAAAATGCGCAAAAAACAAATGCGCGATATGTTTGCCGAAGATGCCAAACGAGCGGAAAGATTTGCGCTGCAACTGGACAATATGTGGCTGGATTATTCGAAAAACATCATTGACAGCAAAGCAATGCTTTATTTGCTGGCCTTAGCCAAGAAGGCAAAAGTTGAGGAGAAAATTAAGGGAATGTTTACCGGCGATAAGATAAACTCAACCGAAAAGCGAGCCGTGCTGCACACTGCTTTGCGCAACCGCAGCAATGAGCCGGTGTATGTCGAAGGAGAGAATGTGATGCCGGAGATAAATCGGGTGCTGGGCAAAATTAAAGATTTTTCCGAGGCAGTGCGGTTGGGTAAGTTTACCGGCCATACCGGCAAAAAACTGACTAATATTGTCAATATCGGTATCGGAGGGTCGGATTTGGGGCCGAAGATGGCAGTTGAGGCGTTGCGCCGCTACCATCTCAAAGATATGAATTTTTATTTTATCTCCAATATCGACGGAACGGCAACAGCGGAAGTGCTGAACAAATTGTCGCCGGAGAATACGTTGTTTATCGTATGTTCCAAGACTTTTACCACTATTGAAACTCTGACCAATGCCAGAACCTGCCGCAAGTGGCTGATTGATGCCTTGGGTGAGGCGGCAGTTGCCAAGCATTTTGTTGCGGTATCGACCAATGCTGAAGAGGTGACAAAATTTGGTATCAATGTGGATAATATGTTTGAATTTTGGGATTTCGTCGGCGGCAGATATTCAATGTGGTCGGCTATCGGATTGATTATTGCCATAGCCGCGGGATTTGAAAATTTTGAGAAAATGCTGGATGGCGCTTATTCAATGGACAATCACTTTAAGAGCGCACCGCTGGGGGAGAATATGCCGGTGATTTTGGCTTTGCTCAGCGTTTGGTATAATAATTTCTTTGGAATACGCAATCATGTGGTTGTGCCTTATGATCAATATCTGACTTATCTGCCGGCTTATTTGCAGCAACTGATTATGGAGAGCAACGGCAAATTTGTAGATTTGGAGAATAATTTTATTAATTATCAAACTTCTCCGGTTATTTTCGGTGGTGCCGGCACGGATGTGCAGCACTCGTTTTTCCAGATGTTGCATCAGGGAACGTCGTTTATTCCGTGCGATTTTATTATTCCGGCGATTTCGCATAATGAAATAGGCGAACATCACGAAATTTTGCTGGCAAATGTTTTGGCACAATCCGAAGCCTTAATGCGAGGGAAAACCATAGCAGAGGCTGCAGCAGAACTTCGCGCCAAAGGCAAGTCGGAAAAAGAAATCGCTGATTTGAAAAAATATAAAAGTTTTAGAGGAAACAGACCGTCTAACACCATAATTTTCAAGAAAATTGATGCTTATGCTTTGGGACAGCTGGTGGCGCTTTACGAGCACAAGACATTTGTCGAAGGCGTTATTTGGAATATTAATTCGTTTGACCAAATGGGGGTTGAACTCGGAAAGCAGATGGCTTTGAAGATATTGCCGGAATTGCAGGGTGAGGCGGCAGAACAAGCCCATGATGCCTCGACCAACAGATTGATACAATTGGTTAAACGGTTAAGAAAATAGCTATGACAATCAGGGTTTTGCCGTCAAATTTAGTGAATCAAATAGCAGCTGGAGAAGTGGTTGAGAGACCAGCTTCGGTGGTCAAAGAATTGGTGGAAAATGCAATTGATGCCGGTGCCGGTGTGGTGGATGTATATCTGCAAGACGGCGGCAAAACCCTGATTGGAGTGGCTGATAACGGCAAAGGAATGTCCAAAGATGAGCTGGCAATTGCGGTTGAGCGGCACGCTACATCAAAATTGCCGGACGATGATTTGTTTAATATTTGTTTTTTGGGGTTTCGCGGCGAGGCATTGCCGTCAATTGCTTCGGTGGCAAGACTAAACATCGTCAGTCGCCAAAAGGAGGATGACAGCGCTTGGTCGATTGAGGTAAACGGCGGGGTGAAATCTGCAGTGATGCCGTCTGCCGGAGGGTGCGGCACTCGTATTGAGGTCCGCGATTTGTTTTATGCACAGCCAGCGCGGTTGAAGTTTCTTAAATCGAGCGTGAGCGAGACATCGGCCTGCGTTGAGGTGCTGCAACGCATTGCTATGGCCAATCCGCAAACCGCTTTTTCTTTGACGGCAGAGGGGAAGAAAAAAGTTTACTATCCGGCAGCCATCGGAAATGTGTCGCAACAAAGGCTGGAGCGACTGGCTGATGTGGCGGGAAGCGATTTTCGTGATAATTCGATAATGATTAATGAGCAGCGCGAGGGGATAAAAATCAGCGGCTATATCTCGCTGCCGACATATAATAAAGCTAATTCGCTGTCACAGTTTTTGTTTGTAAACGGTCGGCCGGTGCGCGATAAACTGTTGCTGGGAGCGCTCAAAGGCGCTTATCAGGATGTGATACCCCAAGGGCGCTATCCGGTATGCGCATTATATTTTGAGCTGCCGGCAGCGGAGGTGGATGTTAATGTGCATCCCAGCAAAACCGAGGTGCGCTTTTTTAATGCACAATTGGTGCGAGGAATGTTGGTGAGTGGAGTGCGTAATGCTTTAAGTAGAGCTTCAAATAAAACATCCAGCACATTGAATTTGCAAAATATTATTCATAAAGAAGGAGAGCGCGTTTCGGCAGAAGTTTTTGAGCTGCGCGAACCGATGGCGGTCTATGCGGCGGGAGCACCAAGGTTTAATTATAGTTTTGCCACGCGTTCGCAAGGACGACATAGTGCTGATATTTTACCGGAGCTTGAGCATAAATATTCGGTGCGTACGGAAGAACCTTCGGAGATGGAAACGGATGATGCGGGGGCGCTGGGGTTGGCGCGAGCGCAGATAAATGATACTTATATCATTGCCCAGACACAAGATAGTTTGATAATCGTTGACCAACACGCCGCGCACGAGCGGATTGTGATGGAGAAGCTGAAGGCTGGATTGGAACAGCATCAGGCCGCCTCGCAGATTTTGCTGATACCGGAGATTGTCGGACTTGACAGTGTCGAAAAAGACAGGTTGCTGGAGGCGGCGAAAAGCCTTATGGAGCTGGGGTTGGAAATTGAGGAATTTGGCACTTCGGAGGTTATTGTGCGGGCAGTACCGGCTCTGCTTGGGGATGGTGATGTCAAAGGTATGGTCAAAGATTTGGCGCAACAGATATCGGAGTGGGGAGATGCTTTTGATTTGAAAGAAAAATTGCATCTGGTGTGCGCAACCATTGCCTGTCACGGCTCAGTAAGGGCAGGGCGGCGCCTGAATATCGAAGAGATGAACCACTTGCTGCGCGAGATGGAGCGGACGCCGCATTCGGGACAGTGCAACCACGGCCGGCCGGCTTATGTGGAGATGAAGATAAGCGATATTGCTCATTTATTTGAAAGAAATTAGAAATGGAACAGACTTTTATCAACGGGTTTTTGACAGCATTGGCTGCCGGTTTGGTTACCGGAATCGGCGGGTTGGGTATTTTTTTGAAAAAACGCTATCTTAAATCGGAGATTAACCAATTGCTCAACATTGCGGCCGGAGTTATGTTGGCAGCGTCGTTTTTTTCGCTTTTGGAGCCATCAATGGATGCGATTGTGCGCAAGGGTAGTGATGTTTATATTTCGGCCTTAAAATATGCGCTTACGGTATTTTCCGGTGTGGCTTTGGTCTGGGTGTTGAATATGATGATACCTCACGAGCATAACGAAATCGGGCATCACGGACCGCATTTTGATATTAAAAAAGCGTGGCTGTTTATAATAGCCATCACTTTGCACAAACTGCCGGAGGGATTGGCGGTCGGAGTGGCTTATGGTGCGGAAGATTTGGTAAACCCGCTGTCATTGGCTATAGGTATTGCCGCACACAATATTCCAGAAGGACTGACTATTGCCATATCGATGGTAGCCGCTGGTAACAGCAAATTGCGGGCGGCGATATCGGCGGGGGTTATCGGCTTGGTGCAGCCTTTGGGAGCATTGGTCGGATTGGGACTGACTAATTTCGGCTATGGTTTTATTCCTTATGGGATGGCTTTGGCCGGAGGCACGCTGTTGTTTGTGGTTATTAATGAGATTTTGCCGGAAACTTATGGCGCCAAAGACACTAATAAATCAGCGGCGGCGGTGTTTATCGGTTTTATAATTATGACCTATATCACAATGGTGTTTAAGGATTAAAAAAACTGTTGACGGAATAAAAAAGATGGTATAAAAGCTATCCTGTTATTGTGGCATTGGCCGCATATCAGGTGGAGCGTTGGCAGAGTGGTAATGCAGCAGATTGCTAATCTGTCATCGGGATACCGATGCAGAGGTTCGAATCCTCTACGCTCCGCCAGTTGAAACCCTTGATTTATCAAGGGTTTTATTGTTTTAAATATGTTGATATTGGCATTAAAAACGGTAAATAAAAGTTTAAATTTTGTGCAATTTTTATCGATTCGTTTTGATAAAGTTGCACAAAAGTTGCACAAAGTTGTGCACGGGTTTTTAAAAGATGGAGGCGAGGGCGGCGCGCTTATCGGAATCGGCGGCGTGCATATATTTGTTTGTAGTGCGAATATCCTGATGACCTAAGATTTCTTTAATCGTTTTGGCATTGACACCAGCACGTGCTAACCATGTTGCAGTTGTGTGGCGCAGGGTGTGAAAATTAACATAAGGAAGCTCCGGGTCTTTTAATACACGCTTATAAATCGAGATTTTGGTTTCGCCATATTTGTTTGTGTAAGTTTTGTGCAAGATGACGTCTTGCGGAGTTAGTTCTTTGGGGTCTTTGGCCAACTGCCAGCGATAAAAGATATCAATCCAAGTTGTTTGAATAAATTTTATTGGTGCGCCTTTGGATGATAAAAAGACGTAATCGCTTGTTTTGGGAAGCTCAAGCAAGATTTGTTTGAGCTGGGGCAGGAGGGGTATATGGTGGTTTTTGCCGCCATCGGTGTTTTTGCATTTTACTTTGATTAAAATAAAATTGTTTGTAAAATCAATTTGTTGCCATTTTAAACCGATAATGTTGCCTAATCTCATGCCGGTATAAAGCGCCGTTTGGATAATCGGCTTGAAATGCGCTGGCGCACGGTCGATAATCTTTTGCGCGGTTGGCCAGTCGGGTAGAAATTTGATATTCTCTGCCGGTTCTTTGAGTTTGAATTTGGATATTTTGATATGCTGACAATTATAGTGCCATTCATCGGCGGCAGTATTTAGGATAACGGATAATAAGGCAAGGTAGCGGTTGACGGTGGCGTTTTTCATTTTTTGGCGGATATTTGCCACCATTTGAGAGACAACAGGCTCGTTGATTTCATGAAGATAGATTACATTGAGCCATTCTTTGAGGCGCGACAGGCGGTTTAATGTTTGTGTCGAGCGCGTTTGATATACAGCTTTTTCGTTATAATAACGCCCAAAGGTTTCGTTGACGGTAACATCGATTAAACCACCATGTCTAATTTCGGCCTGCCTCTTAATTTCGGCAATTTTTTGTAGCGCGAACTCTTCAGCTTCTCTTCGGCTTGTTGTTCCAGTAGAGCGTCTAAGCTGTGTTCCTTGATAGGTGAGGTAAACGTGCCAGATTTCGCCGCGTTGATACAGTCGGTAAGGGTCTGAGTGTTTTTTAGCCATTGATCAATTCCCCATTTCGGAAACAGCTTTGTTCCGTTAATCATCTTAAACGGCAAACCGGAGGCTACAATCTTTTGAAAGCGATAATATGAAACATTAAGCGCGGCTTTTGCCTGTTTAGTGTTTAAAAGCACATAATCATTCATTTGTCGAGTCCTTTTTAAACTGTTTTTTAATTTTTATTAAAATATCCCAAAAGCTGGTGCTATCGTCATAAAATGCTTGTTCTAACATGGTGACGATGGTATCGAGACGGCTCTTAAGTTCAGCATTGGCGACCTTAAGCAATAAATTCTCATGCTCTAACTCGGCAATTATATCCTCGCCCTCTATTTTGGCTAGTTGGTCGGATAATAGCTTTTGATATGCTCTATCTGATATTCTTATCATTCTAACAGCCCTCTCATAAATCCAACCATATACATTCCGAGTATCATTACCCAAAAAAAGTACAACAATCCATTAAAGACACCTTTCGCAACTTCATTACGAAGTCTAGTGTATACTTCATCGCTTATACCTATTGCTCGAGGTGGTATTTTACCTCTGTCTAATATTTCTTTCATTTTTCCAGCTCCTTAATTTGTTGAAGTGCAATGTGGCAAGCATTATTAAGACAGGTCGCACAACCTTGATTATTTTTATAATATCTTTTCAACGGACAATTTTTAAGACAGTTTGCCATGTGGCATTTTCTTTTATCAATCAAACCTAAACACTCAACCGCAATCGCCAGTTGTTTAGTGGTTGTTTCCAATTTGGAAATAACCTTTAATAATACCTCACTATCTCTGCCTTGGTGGTTTAGGTCGTCCATACTTTTAACTTCTTCCATCTCTAACCTCACAATCTAAACAGCAAAAACATCAATCCAATCAAAACAATACTATTCCTATTAAGGGTAATTCAGTCATTGCCTTTTACCTTTATCAAAGATTTAGTCCAATCATCAGCAGGGGCGATGTCAAAAGCAACTGATAAAACTTCAAGTTTGTGAATGCCGTGCTTGTGAAAACCCCATTGTCTTGTTTTTTTGTCTTTTACGGGTTTAGAAAAAAAGTATAACCAAGCCCCATTGCTATCCATTGCAACCCAGCCTTTTTTCAGCAAAGGTATTAACTGTTCTATTTTAATCATCGATTATCTCCCAATCATTTTCAAAAAGAGCAGAGCTTAATCTAACAGGATTACCAAACATTGTTCTAAATTCGGCAGTAAAATCTGTGTATTTGTACATCTCAATATATGCTTTTCCCCAAATCTTACGGCGTATCTTGTAACCTTGCTTTGCATAAGGAAGCACTTCTTCAAATGTTAATTCGCTTTTTTTAATCATTCTCTAAACTCCTTGCTATTAACCGCCTCTTGCCAAGTGGGATATTCGGCAATAAGTTTGACAACGCCTTGGACAACTTCATGTTTGAAAACATCAACACCTTCTGTCATCATTGAGCCGTTGCGCAATATTAAAAAAACTCTATCCATGTTAGGAAACATACTGCTTTCAATGTGTGTGACAGCATAAAGCCAACTATTCTCTTGATATATCTGTCCTGCCTTAATCATTTTTGCTTGCCTCCAAAAAATATATAGCCAAAAGCAGACAGTTTGTTCCACCTAAATCATTGCCGCTTAAAACAACGAATATCGATAAAAATAAAAGCATAACGCTAAATATTTTTACAAGTTCATTTGGTTGCATATTCATCTCTAAACTCCTTTGAATTAACTGCCTCTTGCCAAGTTGGATATTCGGCGATGAGGTAGTCGCCTAAAATGTCCTCTTCTTTTAAATTTTCAAAAAGAAATCCATCATTACAAATTGCTTGACATATTGTTTCGTCGGTTGAGTTTCTTCTTGGCAAAACATATGTTATAGTATATTTAGTAATGCCGTCGCCAGTCATAAAAATTTGTCCTACTTTAATCATCAGTCTTCTCCTAATACTTGGTTGATTTCTTGCACTATCGCGTAATTTCCCTCATCTTCTAATATATCTCTAGAACGTTTCAGCACCTCGTTTATTTCTTGTGTATCTGTCATATTTAGTCTCCCCAAATTCTTATTGCTGTTCTGTGGCAACATTGACAACTTTTTAATATCTGAAACTTTGGGTGAAATTGGACAACTTTTATATACCAATCACCTTTTCTTATTGTACAACCGCAACAGTCGCATTTGTGTTCTTTTTTCGCCCTCCTAAACTCGCTTTGTCCCTCATAAACTCGCTCTATGTTACTCATCTCTCAGCACCTCGTTAATTTTAGTTAAAAGTTCATCTTGGCTCTCTATCATCTCTACCCCCCCCCATAGCGTGTCAATTATGTTTTTCATTTGTTCATAAGAGCGGTTTTCGGCAATAACAACGCCGTTTGCTCTTATTTCGCCGTTACTCCTAAAAAGCAGTAAGCCTATAAAAAAATCATCTCTTGTAACGTGTGGATAATAGAAGGTATATTGTTTTGCAAATTCTTTCAAATCTCTCCAAGTCAGTTTTGGTTCAAAGGCTAGGTTATCGTTATAATCTGGTGTGTTGTTCATTTTAATTGTCTCCTTAATCGTTCCGAAAAAAGTTTATACAAAATAGTCATCTTGCGGGATATTGACCGCATTAAGGCGATGTTGCTGCGGCGCTTGCTTAAAACCCTCAATAGCTTGACGGTAAAAAGCATCACTCTCTTTAATGAATTTGTTAGCTTCTGAGATGGTATCCGCACAAAAAGGTAAATTATTAGTCTCGACAATATGGGTTAGTTTTATCACTAAGCCGACTGCCCGTTCATATTGGAACGCTAAAATACCGTTTACTTCTTTATTTTCCATTGTGGACGTCCTTTAGCCTGCTTAAAAACACCTTGTAATGCGCCATAGATGCGGAAAGTGAGCTGTCGAGGGCTTTTAATTCCTTAGCCTTGGCGGTGATTTGGTTGGCGTTATCGAAAGATGCAAGAGTTTTGACAATCTCGCCATCCTTAGCTTTAGCCCCGTTTCTGATTTTGAAAGTAACTAAAGTATTAAGAATATCTTTTTTTAATTGTGCTGTTTTGTTGGGCCATGCTTTTAAGATAAGGGCAAAAGCCTCTTTTAAGTAAATATCATTATGTCGTGCCAAATGATCGGCTATTGCGGCAATAGCTAAAGTATGGTTGGGTTTGGAACAATAGCCGTTATAAGGAACTTCGATATTACAGGCATTTAAAAAGGCTTCTATGTCAACGGCTCTTTTGTCGCCGCGGGCAAGTTTGGCTTTGAATATTGACCATGTATTAACCGGATTGCGCATTTTGTTGATACCAAGAAAGCTGTCAGCTTGACTGGCGGTGGTCAGGTTGGGAACAATCCAACAAGGGAGCTTATCAATATCACCGAGCTGTTTGACGGCACTTACGCGGTGGGAACCATCAATAACCGCGTAAGTGCCATTGTCTAACACCCCAACCGTGAGCGGTGTCAGCTTAGCCCAAGAAAAGTTTTTAACAATTTTAGCGATGTTGGCTTGAGAACGGCGGGATGATGTATCACGTTGATATGACAGGTCAATCACCAACTTATCGATGGCAATCCAATCCATGTCTGGTATAAGACCGTATTTATTTTCATTTTCCATATTAGCTTATCCTTTATTAAAAGTTGAAAAAACCTTTGGTGCGCTCAGACCAAAAGATATTAAGTTGGTCCATATAGGCGCTGAAATCTTGTGCGGACATATCGCGAGTGGTGGCGACATCAAACAAAGATTTGTTGATGCGGTGCACGCGCTCTTTGGTGTAGGGCAATTTGTGATAGCCGAATGTAATGCCTGAGAGATTGAAAAACTCGGCTAATTTGGAATTAAAAGCCCAATAGCACTCATTTTGTTCAATTGAACGGTTGTTGTTTTCTTCTATCTCATAAGAGATAAGGTAAAGAGAGTTATGATTGCTTAAAATATCTTTGGCATGACGGTAAAATTGCTCTAATTCGTAAAGAGTAGTTATTTTCATGATTTTTTATCCTTAAAATTGAAAAGAGGTGCCGGCAGCGGAGGGGGATAATAATTTTTAGAAACTTATAATTGAGAATTAGTGTTAAAAAACGCTTGCCGGCGTGGATGAGTTAAAAGTCAAAAGGTTTGGCATCCTCGTCATACTTGACATTTTTTAAGGTTGCCAGTACCGCCTGCATGGTGGCAATTTCTTTTTCTTTGGTGCCGACAGTCATTTTGCCGCGGGCGCAAAGGTTGGGATAAACATATTCGCGGTAAGTTATTTCGCGCTGAACACAGCGGATTTGTTCATCTAAAGTAATTTTATTCATGAAAAGTAACCTCTCGTAAAACAGTCAATTTTGATAATTTGCCCATAAACAAGGTGCCGGTGTCTGCTTGAATATATTGCGGAGAGGATGTAAGACCGCTTTTCTTCATGGCATCTGCTTTGTTGATAAAAAAGCCGCGCTGTTTGACACCAAGCCGGAAATCATACCATCCGGATGGCAAGGTGCCGCGCTGATATAATTTGGTTAAACTTAAAACAGTCATAGCGACACCATTATAATTTCGACAATCGCCAATTCTAAGCCGATAACCGCGCCAAAGGCGATGGCGGCAATGCCGAGAGACTGCTCAAATTTGTTTGCCGGTGACAAGCCCCAAGATTTGATTTTGTCGGCGTAAGATTGACGGCGGTACATTGAATGGTAACCGGTGATAATAGTTGTTGGTTTCATTTTTCATAACTCCTTAAAATTTGTGGTTACGAAAATAACCTATATACGCAAAAAGTATAAATGTCAAATAAAAAAATGCGAAATTCGTATAATTTTTATAAAAACAAGACAAAACAAAGGATAAAAGAAGAAAAAAATATCCACAAAAAAAAGAAAAACTGTCTTAAAAAGCGAGGTCAATCGACAATAATTTGATTGACTTTTGATATATTTGTATTATTGTTTACACTGTAAGGGATTCAAACCCCTGTGCATTAGCGGATTACCGCCCGAAAGATTCGGTATTTTTTGTTTTAAATTATGTTGTGGATGGCACGAATATAAAAGAATAAGTGCAAGCGTCTAATGCCGCTGTTTGAACATCCACAACGCCTATTTATTCAAACAGGAGCATTAGAATGAATAATATTACCATATTTAATTTTAAGCAAAATCAAGTAAGAACGCAAGTTATCAACGGTGAGCCATGGTTTTGTTTAGCCGATTGTATGAACGGATTGGAATTAAAGGCAAAAACAACGAAAATGCGCCTAGATGAAAAGGGGGTACGTAAAACGTACACCCTTACAAAAGGCGGTCAGTAAGAAGTTATATTTATCAACGAACCGAATTTATCGGTTGGTGTTTCGCTCAAACAAACCTAAAGCTGCGGAGTTTGTGACGTGGGTTTATGAGGAAGTATTACCGAGTTTGCGTAAAACAGGAAGTTACAGTTTGAAGAAAACGGAAATTCTACCCCTGATATTCGAACGATGGTAGAAGCAAGTATGCGAGGTTGGATACATAAAGAGATTGCGCAAGCGGCAGAGCGTGACGGTTTTCTATATGACAACTGTTTGCAACTGGTGGCTTTGCTAATGAAAACGAAAGTTAAATATATGATGGAGGATAAATACAAACAACTGATTGATGAGAATAACCGGTTAAAAGATAAGCTGAAAGATATTAAAAAACTAGCGGCTTAAAGGCAAAGGGGCTTGAAAAAAGCCCCTTTGCTTTTTAGGCGCTTATGGATGTTTAATTTTTACGAGTTTTTAAGGCATCACCTTGAACAGTCCATCCGGCTTGACCATAAATATAAGGAATATACCACCTCCAACTTGTGACCTCGACATCGGTCATAAGGTCTGCATCAGAATTGCGAAAGACGTCATTTAGGGCATCATTTAAGTTGGGGTTGGCTTTGGTGGGAACAAAGACAATGATATGCGAAATATCTCTACCGGTAACATTATTCATTTTTTTGTCGGTATCAACATCAAAATTTTTAACATCGACCAATCGATTGGATAAGACGGTAAAATTGCCATGGCTGACACTGCAGGCAGATAAGGCGAAAACAGTAAACAGGGTTAAAATATTTTTCATTGTCTATCTCCTCTGGTGTTTACAACAGTACCTTTTATTTGGATAGTATCCACGCCGATAATGAACCACCACCATTTATGGTAAAGCGAAGCATCAATAATCAGATCGCCGTCACCTTTGTGTAAAGCATCATTAACAGCTTCTTTTATTTTGGGTAATCCAAACGGAATAAACAGTAATACAAATTTGCTGTCTTCTCCCTCAACTAATTTGCGCTGAGGTGCGCGATCAATATTAATTTGAGACAAATTTATGTTTTTGTTGGAAATCATTGATAAATCTGTCATGTGCGTAGTACAAGCTGACAGAAAAAGCAAAGTTATTAACAAGTATTTTTTCATTATCGCGGTCCTTTGAGTTAATTAAAAAAAACGACATACCCAATATACAATTAACGATATGGGAGTAACAATAAACAATAAATACATGATATTAAAGAAACTACTGATAAAATCATAAGCAAAGCGTATAATAAATTTTTCAGAAGCTTGATAGGTATTCCAATTTGACGGTGAGCCGTTAAGGTGCGGATTACTTGCAATAATAAGAGCTTTTATCATGGTAAGTATGAATGCTGTCAAACCCAAACAAATTGTCCACAATTCTTTATCTTCAATCATGAGATTTCCTTTCAAAAAATATAATAACTAATATTGAGATAAAATTGATAACAAGCCAAACCGTAAGGGGAAAAGCAATTTTAATTATCGGGTTGTAGATTAAGGCAAACAGGTTTGAGATAATAAATTTGACCGGATGTTGATGAAAACGATAAGCCATTAAAACAAAACAAGCGCAGACCACAAAGCGCAACAAGATATAAAAGCCGTAGGGATAGTTGATGCACAAAATATCGTAACTTCTGCAATCTGTGTAGTGAAACAGCGCGGCGAGCAAAAATACAACAGCTAAATGCGGCAGATATTTAAGAGAAGTGGTTGTCATAAATTATCTTTCTTTCGGTGACTGAGTTTGTTTTGTAATATCCGCTTTAGCTTCTGTTTGCGGTGGAGGATTGTTATTATTTGCTCTGTTTGAGTGGGATGATTTTCGGATCATTTGTAAAATTTCTTTTTCCTCGTCGCTTAAGACATCCGGCTGTTCTTCTAATGGCAAAAGTTCGTAAGGTTTTACTTGCAATATCTCGGCAAGTTTGCGCATTTGCTCAGTATTTATATCGTTGATGCCTGCTTCTATCCTCGCCACCTGCGCTTGGCTTACTCCAAGTTTCTCAGCTATTTCGCTCTGGGTAACTTTTTTTAATTTTCGTAATTCTCGCAAACGATTCTTTTCCATTTTAACCTCTCTGTTATAAATTATACATTAAAAGTATAAAAAAAACAACTTTAAAAAAAATACGGTAAAAGTATAAAAATAACTTGACAATTATACGGTAAAGGTATATTCATTTTTAATGAAAGGAGCATCGAATGAATTTTTTAAAATACTTGAAAGAAGAAAACATAAAGCAAGAGGATGCGGCAAAAGAATTGGAAACATCTCAGGCTAATATATCGCGGTGGAGCAGAGGTGTTACTATTCCGCGGATTGGCAAAATAAAAAAAATCACAGCTTGGAGTAATGGCGAAGTGCAGTCGAATGATTGGTATGATGAAACAAAATATAAGGAGCAAAAATGAAAAACACTCAAAACAAACAAATGAAGACCAATGTAGTTAAATCAAACCGAGATGATGAACTGATCATCTTAAAGGCTGCGCACAAGGCGTTATCAGAATCGTATAAGCAGATGGAGGAAAAATATCGAGATGAAACATTGAAGAATGCCAATTTGCTACAGTGTTTGGACGAGCTGAAAGAGCAGAATAATAACCTGATGGAGGTGAATAAGAAACTGATGGAGCTGAGGAACTCGGATTTAAGGAATGATTGGCATGAACGAATGTGGGTTGCTTTTTTGTGGCTTGGTTCGCTTGGGTTTGCTTGGTTTTTGTGGAGATAATCTCATGCGCTGGGGGTGGTTGGTATCACGGCGAATATCTCGCGACTGTTACGAGCAGGACAGACTAACCAACTGTTTGGCTGGCGGTAACATAGGAGTGGTTATCCGAGAAGCAGGTTCAATTCCTGCACAGCGCAACAAATTAACTAATGAAAGGAGAAAAAATATGAAAATAACAAATGAGAATATAGGTAAATTTGATAAAGACAAAGGCGTTTATTGCGGGATTTTCCGCGATAAGGAAGTGTGGATTAGCTTATCAGATGCTCCTGAAGAAATGGAATGGCAAGAAGCCATGGACTATGCCGAAAAGCAAGGCGGTGAGTTGCCGGATATTGATACACTGACATGGGTATATCTGAATAAAGGTGCTATCAACGCGGCTTTAGAAGCAAACGGCGGAGATAAGCTAAACAATGGTTGGTATTGGTCGTCTTCCGAGAGCGGCTCCCACTATTCTTGGGGCCTGGGTATGTCTGATGGCGGCCGGTACGACTACGGTAAGTACAACTACGGTTACGCCCGAGCCTTCCAGCTTTTACCCCTTTATCCCTTTTTTGGTGGGTGCTGCCGAATAAGCAAATTCAACAATAAGCAAATAAAGCAGGCGGTAAGCAAAAGGATAATTTGAGAATAAATTTGCTTTAGCCGAGTGGATGCCCACCAAAAAAATGAGACCGCTTATTCGCCGTTTTACAAACGGCTCAGCGGTGACAGAAAAGGGGAAAAGGCTTTAAGGCATGACAGAAAAGGGAAAGAATAGGAGATGTGAGAAATGAAGAATTTTATTTTGTTAACTTTAGGCGTGATGGCTGACTGGCTATACCCTGATAATATAGAAGAGGAGTAGAGAATATGGAAAACAACACGAACTATAGCGATAGCCGGATTGGCAAGGTTTTGAATATTAAAGATGACGCGGCAGAACCGGTGATGGAGTGCGTTAAAGAGAAAGACAAAGAACTGGGCGGTATTGCGGTTGAGCGGTTAAGCTCGGCTATCCTGCGCATTGAGGCCTTGGAAGAGGAAAAGAAAAAAATTGCAAAACGATTTCGCGATGTTTTTAGCGAGGCTAAAGGGAGCGGTTTTGATGTTAAAATTATGCGGGCGGTTCTTAAACTGCGTAAGATGTATATAAAAGACCGCTATGACAGGGATGTTCTATTGGAAGCTTATAGATCAGCGTTACAGGTGTAGAAAAGATGCAACTCATAAACGACCATTTTCAAAACAAAAAGCAATACAACATCCCACCGGCGCAGTTGGTTATTGCCGATATTCCTTATAATGTCGGCAAAGATGCCTATGGCTCAAGCCCTAAGTGGTATGTTGACGGGGATAATAAGAACGGGGAGAGCAACCTTGCCGGTAAAGAGTTTTTTGATACGGATAAAAATTTTAAAATTCCTGAATTTTTTGCTTTTTGCGGGCGGTTTTTGAAACCGGAGCCAAAGGAAACTAACGCCGCGCCTTGTTTAATCGTTTTTTGCGCTTATGAGCAACAATTTGAGCTGATTGAGCAAGCAGCTAAAGCAGGATTTAAAAACTATATTCCTCTGAGCTTTTATAAAAACTATTCGCCGCAGGTGCTAAAAGCAAATATGCGCATTGTCGGCAATACGGAATATGCGCTTTTGTTCTATCGCGACAAATTACCGAAGTTTAACAACAATGGACGAATGATTTTTAACTCATTGCCGATGGAGCGCGATACTGATACGCCGCGCATACATCCAACACAAAAGCCGTTATCGTTGCTTAAATATCTGATTCTGCTTTTTACGGATAAAGGTGATGTGGTGGTCGATCCTTGCGCCGGTTCGGGCACAACTTTGTTGGCGGCTGAACAGTTAGGGCGCAAGGCATACGGATTTGAGATAAAAAAAGAGTTTTGCAAAGCGTTTGAAGACAATTTCAACCGCGAGATTGAAACGGAACTGGGTTTTTAATTTTAACTTTTGAAGGAGAAAGAAAATGAAAAGACTTCGCAAAAAGATAATCTACTTGTTGCAGTATAAGGGAATTTATATTTTGCGCAAGGTTACCGGAACAAAGACGGTATTTGTGGACGGTTTGGGCGGTAAATATTCGCTGATAAGGAAAAAGAATGAGCGGCAGAAAAAGGAATGAGGGTAATCTGTTATGCGCATAAATAGACTGGCTTAAATAACGAGGGAATAATTATGGACCAAGACGAGCAAAAAATTTTTGCAGATATAAAAACGGCCGCTGCTGTTGATTATCGGATGCCTCCCGTATGGCGGTTGAGGTATTTTTGCGCTATCGGGTGTTTGATGAGACCGGAAGCAGAAGAAATTGTCAATCGCAACTTGTATGATGCGCCAAGGGAAGATATTACAAAAGAAGATTTTGCAATTTGGGAAAAGGTATGTTTGGAATGGATGCCGGTATTATCATCGGCAGACAGGCATTTGATTTGGTGGCGGGCGCAAGGCAAGGGATGGAAAACAATCGCGCGGATGCTAAGAGAAATGCGATATTGCAGGATAGAGCTCCACCGCTCAACTTTGCAAAGATATTTTAAAATCGGATTAAAAAAAATTAAAACCACTTGTTTGAAATAATTTTTTTTAGAGGCTTCCGCAATGTATAGGAAATGTTGGACTATACCGGACAGGGTATTTGATATTTTGGACACTCAAACGATAGAGGTTGAGGTTGAAGTGGTGCGAGCAATCAGAGCCTACCACCGCTATTTTGACGAGAATTGTCAAGATGATGGTTTTGATGTGAGCACTTTGAGTGCGAAAGCACAAAGTGTGTTTTGGCGGGTGTATGATGAGCTGCATGAGGCAAATGAACGCTACGCCGCTAAATGTGCCGTCAATCAGCAAAATGCGCTTGCGGGTGTGGAAAAAAGGCAAAAAAAACAAAGCCGAAAAGAGAAGAAAAAAGAATGGTATCAAGCTAATAAAGAAAAAGTTAATCAAAAGAGAAGAAAAAGCAGTAATAAAAGCCACGATAGTCTAAATAAAAATGTGTCTAGCTGTTTGTCTAGCGAAAGTGAAAAAGTGTCTAGCGGTTTGTCTAGCGGTTGCCCTCAAGGCGTTGGTGAGTATGGGATAGCGAAGAATGCAGCGAACGCTCTTATTGGCAGTAATGGTTTAAATAATATACCTACATTACATTCCGGTATATTATTGGAAAGGGGGATTGGGGGAAAACCAAGTTATCCACAAGAGGATGTGCAAAACAGCTCTGATACCCTTCGAGGCAAGCCCAAAGATGGCAGGTTTAACAATAACCGGACAAGCGGTTTGTCCTGCAGTAAGGCAGAGCAAACGGCACAACCTGCGCCGTTTGCAGTTAAGGAGGCAGTAAAGGGCAGTGAGGAGCTAAGGGGCAATATGAGGCAGTTTAGGCAGTTTGGCATTACGGAACGTTGGCAGTCGGGCAGAGCGGCAGTTGAGGCAGGAAGTTTACAATCTTGTCCGGTGAAGCTGAGACCCCTTGACGCTGAATGCAATTCAGCGAGGGGTGACAGGATTGTTTACAGTGCGCCGCGGATTGGCACCGCGGCGAGCTCGGCAAGGAAAGATTGTGCGCCCACCTTAAGTCATAATGAGAAGCAATGTGCAAGGGAAAGCCCCCACTATTGCCTGAAATCAGCACCGCATACACCATCCAGCGATGAGGTGCTGATTACGAAAAATTTTAAGATTGATTTTAGCGATACCGTTTTAAGTCCTTATGCCAAAGCGGATAAATTTTTGCGTGAGGGTGTGGAAAAATGGATGATAAAAAACAAATTAGGCTGTTCGATAGAGAAAAAATGGCTTGCCCGCCAAATTTATAAATTCGCCCAAAGGCAAGGAAAATTGGAGCTATTGATGGGAATTGAAACATAAAAATTAACCTTTTATTAACAATGGTTAATTTTTGCGACATCGTGCGACACTTTTTTACGCGACATTTTTTTATTTTTATGTTATAAATTTTGATAGGATGCAAGTAGTGCATTCAAAAATAAGTTTTTTCATAAAAATAGTTCCTTAAAGTTAGTTGTTGGGCTCTTAAAATATTTAAGAGCCTGTTTTATATCATAAATTTAAGGAAAATAAAGGGTTTTCTTACCCGAATATATGAAAAAATATAACTCTTATAAGGCGAAACCCTTTTAAAATAAAGGACTTTGTAGGGTTTTCTGAAACAGGATAAAAGGTATAAAATGGCTAAATTTGATAAACAAATATTGGCAAAATACGGATTTTTGGGCGGTAGACCGAAAAGTTTTAAGAGCCCGAAAGAGATGCTTGGAAAAATGGCTGAGTTTTTGGCAAGTACCGAGGGAAGAGTAAGAGAAATCCCTGATAAAAACGGGGGGGTAAAAGTTGTTGCCTCACCGGCACCGGTAACTTTGGAAGACTTTTGTTGCTTTGCCGGTATTACCAAAACGACCTTTTATGAATATGCCAAAAAGCCGGAATATAAAAACTTGTGTGATAACTTCCGCCAAGCGGTGGAGGCTTATTGGGTGCGTCAATGCGCCGAGGGCAATGCCGGTAACAAAGCTGATTTTATTTTGAAAAATTCCTTTGCCGGAGATTGGAAAGATAACAAAGAAGTTACTTTGAATGCGGTTGAGGGTATTAACATTAAGGTGATTGATGGGCAAAACAGTGGAGATTAGTGTTGCGCGACCTTTTTTACCGCTGTTGACGGAAAAGAAAAGAATAAAGTTTTTCCACGGCGGGCGCGGTGGTGGTAAATCTTATGCTTTTGCTGATGCCTTGTTGATGAAGGGCTTGCAACAGCCGTTATTTATTGCTTGCCTGCGCGAGATACAAGACACCATTAAGGATTCGGTACATAAATTATTATCAGATAGGATTTCAGCCTATGACTTGGAAGAATACGAGATTAAAGAAAGTGAGATTGTTAACCGTCTGAACGGGACACGGTTTATCTTCAAAGGTCTGCGCGACCAAGACCCGCAAAAAATCAAATCACTGGAAGGTGTTGATATTGCCTGGATCGAGGAAGCGCAGACGATTACAAAAAAAAGTTGGGATATTCTTTCGCCGACTATTCGAAAAGACGGTTCAGAAATTTGGATTTCAATGAACCGTGAAGAGGAAAACGATCCCTTATGGGTGGCTTTGGCGGCCCAGCCGGACGACCGCACAATGGTGGTGAAGGTTAATTATTATGATAATCCGTTTTGTCCTGAAGAATTAAAACTGCAGGCTCTATCCTCAAAGAACAAAGATTGGGATGAGTATTTGCATATCTGGGAAGGTGAGCCGGTACAACAAGGGGACAAAAAGTTGATTTCGGCCAAAGCGGTTAAAAGAGCTTATGAAACCAAGATTGATAATGCTAATTCAACCCAACCGTTGATTGTCGGGTGTGATCCTGCAAGGTTTGGTGATGATGCTTGTGCTATTTGCTATCGCCGCGGGCGGCAGGCTTATCATTTGAAGACTTACCGTAAACAATCGGTGGTAGATGTGGCAAACATTTTAACATCTATCGTGCTTAATGACAAACCGGTACGGATTAATATCGATGTCGGTGGATTGGGTGCCGGTGTTTATGACCTGATGGTGGACAGAGGTTATGGCGATATTGTCCGCGCAGTGAACTTCGGCTCAAAAGCGCAGGATGAAGAACGCTATGGCAATCGTAGAGCCGAGATGTGGGCAAGAATAAACAATTGGCTGAACGGTGAATTGCCGGTGTCGATTATTGACAAAGAGCAATTATTATTAACCGATTTGACCGCGCCGGAAAAGAAATATGACCGTTTGAGCCGGTTATTGTTGGAGGCAAAAGACGATATTAAAAAGCGTATCGGACGATCAACTGATATTGGCGATGCGCTCGCGTTGACTTTTGCTGAAGCCTTTTACCCGATGGGGTTGGCTGATCGAGTAGAGGAATTGAGCGTTGATGATAATGTGTATTTGTAAAAAGGAGAAAAAAGAAATGAGTGGCGTTTTTTCAAAATCTAAAACACCGGAACTGCAACAAGTTGAGGAGACACCGCAGGTTGTTGATAATTCTGAAAAAGTGCGCGAACAAGAAAGAGGCCGTAGAAAACGTCGCGGTGTGGCATCTCAGGTGCTAGCAGGAAATGACCTGAGCGGCGTGCAGACGAATAAAAAGACCTTAGGGGCTTAAAACTTAAAGCTTTGAAAAAAAGTGAGAGTAAGATGACGGAAACAAGAGTAGAATATGTCACCAAGCGCTTGAGCGCGTTGAAAGAAAAACGGCGGCCATATGAAAAATATTGGGACAGAGCGGCTGAGCTTTGCGCGGTGAATTCTAAAATCTATGTTAAAGACAATGACAAGCGGATTATACAACGCAATTTTGACGGAACTGCGGTAAACGCCTTAACCATGTTTGTGGCATCCTTAAAATCCATTTTGATACCGACCAATATGCAATGGGCCAGATTAAAACCAAGTAATCCCAGAGTTGAGGCAAGCGATGACATCAAGCGCTATTTGGAATATGTCAACAACCTGTTGTTTAAGATGCGCTATGCTCCAAAAAGCAATTTTACATCAGAAAGCACCACGCAACTAAGGCAGATGGGAATTTACGGCCAAGCAGCTTGGTTGGTTGAGGATGCCGCAGGTTCGGGCATTAAATACCGTTCAGTGCCGATGAATGAAGTTTATTGTGATGTGAACAAAGATAATGTGATTGATGTAGTCTATCGCACCTATGAGCTGAACGCCAGACAAGCAGTGCAAGAGTTTGGTACAAAAGCAACGCCGCAAATGATTGAGAGGGCTGATAAGACACCCGATAGGAAATTCAAGTTTTTACACGCGATTGAGCCGCGTCTTGATCGCAATCCGAAAGCCAAAGATTATACCGGTATGCGCTTTGCCTCTTATCATATTTGCTTGGATGATAATAATCTGATTTATGAAAGCGGGTATAGAGTTAATCCGTATATGGTGCCGCGATATGAGGTTATGCCGGGGGCTGTTTATGGTAATTCTCCGGCATTGAAGGCTCTGCAGGATATATTGACGATAAATGAAATCGGCAAAACCACGTTACGTAGTGCACAACTGTCGGCTAATCCAACTATCTTTACCTCAAGCGACATCAGAGATGCCTCAAGGATTGGGCAACCCGGCGCGATTGTTAAAGGTGCTTTGGATGCCAACGGCAGACCATTGGCGGCGCCAATGCAATACGGGTCTAATTTGCAGATAACCTTGGAGATGCAGCAGGCTATCAGAGAAATTATTGAAAAAGCCTTTTTGGTGCCGTTGTTCCAAAGCCTTACCGATGTGAAGAATGCAACAGCTTATGAAGTGCAAGAGCGGATGCAGGAAAAAGCTCTTATTTTGGCTCCGACTTCTGAACTTATTTCTGCTGAATGGTTGGTGCCCAATATTGAGCGCGAGATAGATATTTTAGCAAGTTATGGCTATTTGGATGATGTGCCGGATGCGTTGTTTTATGACGGGGCAATCGATATTGAATTTGAAAGTCCGGCGGTGCATATGCAACAGGCGGCATCTATCAATGGACTGATGGAATGGCTGAGCAATGTTATCGGGATGGCACAGGTTAATCCTGCGGTGTTGGATATTGTGAACTTTGAAGAAGCGGCAAGAGCGATTGCTGATTATAAAGGCGTGGCAAGCCAAGTTATCCGCACGCCCGAAGAAGTTAAAGCATTGGGAGAACAAAGAGCAAGCCAAGAACAGGCAGCCGCCTTGTTAGCTGCAGCACAGCCGGTCAGTCAAGCGGTTAAGAATATGAGCGAAGCGGGGGCAGTAAATGCAAATGGTATCAATTGAGAAAGCAAAATTAACGCTTGAACTGATAAAAGCGTTTAAGAACTGCTTTTGTGACGAACAAGGGCATTTGAGCAAGTCCGGCCAGGCGGTGGTTGCATATTTGCGTGATATAGCCCAAGGCAAGGGTGAACTGGGAAAAGACGGTTCACCCTATTTTTATGATGCCCAAGGGCGGTTTGACGCTTGTGCAGTGGCTTTTATCCAAGGCAAAAGAGCCGTATTTGACCAAGTGGTTAAATATTTGAGCTTGGATGAAAAAGAGGTCTTGAACCTGATTGCTTGCTTGTCAAGCGAAAGAGCAAATTTGGAAGAGAATATTAACATTTAATTATAAGGAAATCGATATGGAAGAATTAAAAGAGCCGGCAGATGTGTCAGATGCCGACAACTCTAGTAATGACACAAACGAAACTTCTCTTGAAACATCATCACAAGCCGAATGGACGGAAGGTTTGCCACAGGAGACTTTGAAAATGGTTGCGGATAAGGGATGGAAATCTCCCCAAGACGTTTTGAAGTCGTACCAATCTTTGGAAAAATCCACAGGCAATAAGTTTTCGATTCCTAAAGCCGATGATGCGGACGGATGGAAGAAATTGGACGCGAAATTGGGATGTCCTGAGACAATCGAAGGCTATGCCTTAAAAGATGTTGTAGAGGCCGACATTCCCTTTATTGACGATTTTAAATCGGCAGCGCTTGAGACGGGCTTAAGACCGGCGCAAGTTGAAAAGATTTATAATTGGTACAAGGCGCGTCAAGACAAATTAACGCAGGATTTTAATGCGTTGGTGGAAAAAGATAAGGAAGCAATCAAAGCCGAATGGGGCGATGATTATTCCAAAAATGAAGAACTTATGAAACGCGGTGTGCGCGTCCTCGAATTGCCTGAAGAAATGTTAACCAATATTGAAGTGTCTATCGGTACCAAAGCGTTTATGCAAATGGCTAAACGCTTAGGCGAGGCGGTAAGCGAAGATACGGTTAAAGGCTTGGGCGGTGGAGCCACGCAAACACAAGAAGTATCAACTCAAGAATGGATCCAATCCATTTTAAATAAAGCTAGAGGAGAATAAAACATGGCTAATATTGATCATCCGGCAACTCTGCAGGAATTGTCTGTTGAGTATGCCAAAAAACAACCGCACCAAATTGAGTATTTGACCGAAGAATCACCGATTTTGGCGCGGATTAAATTTGAGGCGGCTTCACACCCGCTGTGGGACATCTCGGAAGTTGTAACCGACATTAAAGGGGCGGGATTTGTCCAGATGAACGCACCTTTGCCGAAGGTGAGCGTTGATTCTAAACTGGAAAAAGAAGACCTTAATATTATGGGCGGGGAAATCTTTGTTCCGGAAGACAAAGCACAGGCTTTGGGCGGCGAAGCAAAATACTTTGCCGATAAAATGCCGAAGATTTTGCGCTTGTCGGGTAATGATACTGAGAAGCATATTTTGTATGAAAACTATCTGCAATATATGATTGACAATGAAAAGGTTGTTTCTGCCGGAGGCGGGGCAGCCTCTACAGGCAAAACAGGCCTTTATTCAATGCTAATTGTGCGTTCTGTCCCAGGGGAAAACGGCGGCTTGTATTCGCCGACCGGATTTAAGAACGGGGCAATGCTTGATGTTAAACCGATTAACAACGGCGCCTTGTATCATGATGACCGTGGCGTATTGGGCTTTGGTGTGCGGCTTAAAGGATATTTTGGTATGCGCTTGAAGAACCCCAAGACGGTTGCCGGTATTGTTAACATTTCGAAGTCAAAACTGCCAACAATTACCCAGATTAACGAGGCTTTGGTTGATGCGCAGGCGAGACCTGGCAATACGGCAATTTATTTGCACCCGAGATTGAAAGGGTGGCTTGAGACCGAATACAAGAAAGAAATCTTGCGCACAACTAACGGCGACAAGGCTTTGAACTTCCTTGTTTCGACTTGGAATGAAATCCCGTTGATTTCAAGCTATAACTTCAACGATGGCGATGATAAGGCCGTCAGCTTTGAATAAGGAGAATGAACAATGACAGATATACAAGTTTATGGCGAAGACCTGGATGTCGGCGCGGTTTTAACCGGCGGTACGATGAGTGCTTTGGAGCTTAAAGTTTATGCTGAGGCTGATGAAGTGTCCATCGACTCAAGCGCCAAAGTAACGGTAACACATTCGGACACCGAAGATGGGACGTTTGCGACCGTTTTGGAGGCAGCCTTGACGGCCGGTGACTATAAATCTGGCGATGTTATCGCAACGATTTCTTTGCCCTCGGATATTAAGATGTGGGCAAAGGCAAGCGTAACCGGCAATACCGGTGCGGTTAAAGTCAAACAGGCTTATTTGCCTAGATAGGTAAACGAAAGGGGCATAGCTCAAAGGCTTTGCCCCCATTTGTGAGGAATGGATTGCGATCTGCGCTGACGCCCTCGCAATGATAGAGAAAAGGGATGGAAAGAGGCTATGAGTATTAACATCATCAATCGGGCGCTTTTGAAGATTGGCGAACCGCTGATTTCTTCAACCGCACAGGAGCCGAACGGCAAAATTTATGGCTTGATTTATGAAGATATCTTAAAGCTGTTGTTATGCAATAATGATTGGCGTTTTGCTATTAAACGCGTCTGCTTGGCACCGGATATTCAGGATCCGATTTCAGGTTTTGCCAAGGCCTATACTTTGCCAGCTGACTTTTTGAAACTTTATCAATTCGGACTTGGTTGGAAGCTGCCGAACTATAGGAATTATATTGCGCTATCGGATGAAAGGTATTCGATTGAGGGTGACAAAATCTTGTGTGATGTGGAGGATAAACTTTATATCAGCTATGTTGCACTGGTAACGGAAGAGAAGAAATTTAGCCCGTGGTTTCGTGAGGCAATGGCTGCTAAACTGGCAGCGGAATATGCAATGCGAATTAAACAATCCGCACAGTTGGCGCAAGGGTTTGAAAATGAATTTTTCCAATGCTTGGCTCAAGCGGATAAAAACAATGAATTGATGTGTGATAGTCAGACTATTCCAGATGGCAGTTGGGTTGGTGTAAGAGAGGTTATTGATGTCGATTAAACCGGTGCAAAATCAATTTAATGGTGGGGAAATATCACCGCTGATGGATGGGCGGTTTGATTTGCCTGTTTATCAGTATTCTGCTGATATTATGTCCAATTTTATTCCGTTGTCTGAGGGGTGTTTTAAGCGCAGAGGGGGGACGCATTTTGTGAGCTCCGCCAAGACGACTGAGCCGTTGACCTTAAATATTATTACTTCACCTGAAGATGCGGATATAGAAATAGAGGGGAGTTTGCGCAATAGTTTTCAGGCGGCATACGGGGATGAGATCAGTTACAAGGTAAGTGCCGAATATTATAATACAAAAGAGGGCAGCATTGTTATAAAAGAAGATACGGATTTAGCCATAAACCTTGTTAGTCAGGTTGAGATGGTTACAGTCGAAGTAGTCTGCAATATAGAAGGTGCAGATATTTACCTTAACGGACAGATAAGAGACAGTATTACTGTGGGTAAAAATGCAACTGTTACTTATAGGGTAAAAAAAGATGGGTATCGGACGGTTCAGGGACAAGTGGTTGCCAGTAGCGATAAAACGGTCGATGTAACCTTGAAGATGATTTTTGAAATTATACCGATTCCATCAGATGCGCTTGTTACAATTAACGGCGAAGAGCGATCATCTATAGAGGTTGATGTTGGAGATAATGTGGAATGGATGGTGGCTTATAAAGATTTGGCTTCTAAAAGCGGAGCTGAAACAATAAACGTATCGGCAAGCAGAGTTGTTAGCCTTGGAGATATTTTGTCGGGTACTGTGTTTTTGGATAGTACAACAGCCGGCATTTATGAAACAGAATTGCCTCATGGGTTGTACAGAATTAAACTTTATGGTGCCGGTGGTGGCTCCGGCGGTGGTTCATGGGGCAGTGATCACCACACCGCAGGTGCCGGCGGTGGCTCCGGTGCCGGTATTGAGGTGTTGATGGTGTTGAACAGAGATAATTATAAAGCGGTGGTTGGTAAATATGGCGAACATGGCACTAATGCCTCCGGTGGTGGCGCAAAAGGAAGCACAGGTGGAAGTTCTACTTTTGGCACGAGCTTGACAAATTATATTGTGGCCGGTGGTGGTACAGGTGGCAGCGGTTCTCTCAAAAAAACAGCTGGATCGCCAACGCCGGGGGTTGGTGGCAGCTATAATATTATTGCTGCGGTTTCGCAGACAGTTAAGGCTTATAGTGGAAATTCAGGCAAAACGTCCGGCGGCGGTGGCGGTTATGGTCCTAACTATGGTGGTGCCTCGGTTTATGATGGGACAACATCAGGAATTGGCGCCGGTGGGACAGGATACACTAGCTATGACGGAAGACCGGGGGGGCAGAACGGGTATTCTGGTTATGTTCAAATTACTTTAGAGGAGGTGTATTGATGCCGTCATCAAGAGTGTTTTTGAAAAAGTTTGAATTTAGCGACAGGACGGCTTTTGTGCTGGAGTTCGGGCATCAATATATTCGTTTTTTTGCCGACCATGGGCAAGTCTTAAAAAATAATGCGACTTATGAAATTGAAACGCCGTTTACCTTAAGTGACTTATGGGATGATAAAGCTAAGGTATGTCGCTTAAATATCGTGCAGAATAATGATATTTTATATTTGTTTCATCCAAAATATATGAAAACCCTGACGCGTTATGCTAACGATGATTGGAGATTAGAGGATTTTGAGCTGCAAAACGGTCCATGGTGCAACATTAATACGGACGATACGTTGACAATCAGTGCTGATGCTACAGAGGGGATAGCAACCCTAAATGCAACCGGGAATGTTTTTAGCCCAACCGATGTGGGCAGACTGATCAGACTTAATTTGTATAATGACAATACAGCCCCTTGGGCGGCGAGTAAGTCAGTGACAGCAGGACAAATTATGACCTCAGATGGCAATTATTATAAAGCTAAAGCTCAAGGGACAACCGGCGCGGTTAAGCCGGTGCATACTGAAGGTGAGCGTTCGGATGGGGCTGTTTTCTGGCAATATTTGCATTCAGGATATGGGATTGCCAAGATTACAGAAGTGACGAGTGCAAACGAGGCTAAAGCGGCGATTGTTTCACGGATGCCGGATAATATTTCAACACCAAGTTTTGAATTAGGGCTGCTTTCAAGTGCAGCGCAAATGCCAAGCTGCGGCACTTTTTATAAAAACAGGTTGGCTTTACTGGTCAATACGGATGAAGGATTGAAGTGCGTTTTAAGTCAATCAAATAATTTTGATAATTTTTCTGATAAAGATGGAGCGGAGGTAACGGCCGAATGTGCGATAACTGCACCGGTGCTTTCAGATCGGTATAATGAAGCGCGGTGGCTGTCGGCCGGTGATGTGTTGTTTATTGGGACATCAGGCGGTGAGTTTTACCTTGACACAATGACCTCGGCTGAAGCACTGGCCCCTGATAACTGCAAGGTAGTGCCGATTTCAAATATTGGTTCCAAAGGTCTTACTCCGATTAAAGTTAACGGACACACGCTGTTTGTTGATAAATATGGGACATCTATTCGCGATTTGATATATTCTTATGAGCGCGATGGCTATGATCCGTTTGATGCCACAATTAAAGCTAAACATTTGTTAAAATCAGGCATTGTTGAGTGGGCTTATCAGGATTATCCGGATAAGATTCTATGGTGTGTTATGGCATCCGGACAAGTCGTTGGGTTTACTTTTAATACTGAGCAGGAAGTTACCGCCTTACACCAACATCAATTTGGTGGTATGGTGGAAAGTTTAACGGTGATACCGTCATCAGATGGTCATATGGACGATTTATGGTTGAGTGTTAAAAGAGTAATCAATGATACATATGAGCGGCATATTGAATGGATGGATAGCGGTACGCCGCTTATTTATCCTAATAGTATAACACAGTCTTATGATTGGGGCGAGAAAGAGCTAAAAGAAAAAGAATATGACAAGCAAAACGCTTGGTATCTCGACAGCGCATTACAATTTGAACGTACAGCTGGAGATAATGCCACAATAATAGGTGGATTAGATCACCTGAAAGGTGAAGAAGTGGTGATTTTTGCCGATGGAGCACAAAAGGCCAGTCAGATTGTCTCAGATGAAGGAACAATTGAGATTGCTAAAACAGACAATCATGTGGTGGCAGGATTGTCTTTTCAATCTGTCTTTAAGGCAAAAAAACGTTATTTGCAGGGTAACGCAACAGCAGGGGTTGGCGAAGTACAACGCATTGATCATCTGACCCTGATGTTGTATCGCGCAGGTGGTGGCAAGGTTGGCAGTTCGTTTGAGGATATGGTTGATATTCTTTATCGTAAAACCAATGAGGTTATGGGACAATCGGCGCCGTTGTTTACAGGCAACAAGGTGATTACCATGCCAGGGCGCACCTCAACCTTAGAGGAAAAAGGGGCAGATATTGTGCTGGTTAATGATTCGGCGTATCCGATGACGGTGTTGGCAATATCCCCGCAAATGACACAATCGGAGAGTTAAAACAGTGTATAATGGACAACTAATATATAAATTTAATAAAAAACTTAAGGGAAGATTATGAAAATAAGAGCGTATCAAGATGGGGATTTGGATAAAATGATTATCCAACAAGAACAAAGTCACGAACTGGCAACAGCCGTATTTCCCAAAGATATTTCGTTTACTTTTGAAGAAGACGGAGAGGTGTTGGGTGTGGTTGCAGTTGTGAAAGTTTATGATGGCAGAGGGATTGTAACCTCATTTATCAGTGCTGATGCGGGGCGGTCAATGTTGCAATTGGTACGCATAGCCAAAGAGTTGATTACCGATGGAATGTATGAGCTGAAACTTGACCGTTTGGAGATGAGTGTGTTGGCGGGATTTCAACACGGGGAGAGGTTTGCCAAGATGCTGGGTTTTGAGTATGAGGGAACCATGCGCAATTATTATAAGGGAAGAGATTATAAACTATTTGCAAAAATCAGGAGAAGAGAAAAATGAGTGGAGTTGAAGTTGCAGCAGCTGTGGCGGCAGCAACGGCGACATTAGCTGAGGGATATTCGCAATATCAGCAAGGCAAGGCTGAAAAAAAAGCCTATGATATGAATGCGGATATTTTACGCCAAAATGCGGCGCGCAAAAGGGTTGAGACCAGTTTGAACGAAGACATTGTACGCTCCCAAAACCGCAAACAACTGGCTAAGGCAAGAGCGGCTTTTGGTGAGGCGGGGATGATAACATCAGCAACCACAACCGGTGTTTTGGGGCAAATGGCAGGGGAGCAGGAACAAAATGCCTTTAACCTGCGCTATGCCGGTGAGAGTGAGGCGGCTAATTATATGAACCAAGCGGCTTTGCAGGATTATTATGGACGAAGTGCCAAAGCGAATGGCAAGAATGCTTGGAAAATGAGTATGATTAAAGCACCGATAAATGCTTTTGCCGCTTATGCTTCTGCCGGTGGGTTTAGTTCGGAGGCTACTGTTGATGCTACCGGCCAAGGGGTGTCCGGTGGCAATGTCTTTTTTACAAATGCAAGTTATATGGGGTAAAAGGAGGGCATGAAATGTGTAAGGCGGCATTAGTTTTGTCTACTATTAAAAAGACCAAAGGGCGCGGTGGTTTGACACCTTTGCAGTTGCAATTGGAGGAAGCATTGACGGAGGATTTAATGGCAATGAAGCAAGAAATAAAAGAGCTGAAAGAAGATGTATCGGAGCTGAAAGCGGATATGTCAAGTATGAATGGTAAATTGGATTTGTTGATTGCCCAAGCTGAGCACAAACCTTTATTGCAAATAATCAAAGAGTTGAAAGACTGTAAGGGTTTTTGGGTGGCTGTTGCATTATTGATTATCGGTGCTTTCGGTATGAATATAGAAGGGTTGAAGAGTTTATTTTAAAGGATAAAAACAATGCTTGATATGGCAGAAATTGAAAAAAGATTGGAATTTCATGAGGGGTTGCGATTGCAGCCCTATTTTTGTACCCGTGGCAAACAAACCATCGGTGTAGGGAGGTGCTTGGATACCAACCCGTTAACGGTCCAAGAGCGCAGGGTTTGCGGTGATTGGCATCACGGAATAAGTAGGCAGGCGGCTTTTTATTTACTCCGAAACGACATTAAACGCTGTGTAAAAGAGCTTAAAAGCGGAATTCCTTTTTTTGAAGCGTTAGACGATGAGCGGCAATACGCTTTAATTGATATGTGCTTTCAACTGGGTATCCGCGGACTTTTGATATTTCGCCGGATGATTGCTGCTTTGGGCGTGGGCAATTACAAGGAAGCAGCCAGACAATGCCTTGATTCGGCATATGCCAAGCAGACACCGGCACGGGCGGCCAGAATTGCCAAATGTATTGAAGCAGGGAGATTTGAAATAAGATGAAATATTTGGTGATTTTATGTGTGAGTTTGAGCTTAATTGCGGCTTTTTTGTGGTGGCGAAATGAGATTTTGACCGCTGAAGTTACCAACCAAAAACTGATTAATAAACAGCTAAGAGAAAATTTGAAAGGATGGCAAGATGCACAAACGAAAGCTAATAAACTTTTGTTACAACTCAGAAAAGAACAGAATAAAGAATGTACTCAAGTTGATTGTTGGAATGTTAAGCTGCCTGATAGTTTTGAGCGCGTGCGCGAGCAACTCAAATAGAACGAATTATCAAGGATGCTTAAAGGCAGCTGTTACTTATGGACAGGCATTAGAATGTGCGATTGTGCTGCATGAGGCTCAGTAAAAATAGGAGGATTTGAAAAAAATGACTGTATTAACAACGTCGGCTAAGATGTTATATACCGGTAACGGAGTAACAACAACCTTTGCGGTGACTTTTCCTTACTTAACCAATCATGATGGTACAGCGCAATTGGCGGTGTATTTGGGCGAAAATGGCATACCGCTTGTTGAGGGGCAAGATTATACGATTATCGGATTTGGCAAACAGGTTGACAAAACCTATAGTGAGAATGGTGAGGCCTTAGAAATTGCTATTTCGTATGAAACACGTTATTCAAGCGGGGAGATTGTATTTAACCAAGCACCCCAAAGCGGAGTAAGTGTGGCGATTGTGCGTAATGTGCCGGCAACGCAAGGGGTGGTATTTGTTGAAGGGGAAGATTTCCCGGCGGCGGATTTTGGCAATGGGTTGGACAAACTAACCATGCGCGAACAACAAATAGAAGAACAATTATCAAGAGCAATGATTTTTCCACCAACCAGCACAGTTAATCCTTTGCAGGCAAGAAATGAGATTTTGACCGCGCAATATGAAGCAACAGCCGCGGCTTTAAACGCGGGGCAATCAGCTAAAGAGGTTAGCGATTTGGCTATTGTGGCGATTGAGAAAGCGGAAGAAATTAAAGAGACTGTTGCTCAAGGCACAGCTGATTTTAATACTAATGCGATAGAAAAGACAAATACATTTAATGCGAACGCGGTTGCTAAAACCAATGATTTTGATTCTAATGCCGAAAGCCAGACGGCGGCTTTTGACGCTAACGCGGCAGAAAAACAGGCGGAAGTTGACGCTTTGGCGGCTTTAGCCAAGCAATATGCGCAAGGCGAGCCAACCGAGCCGGACGGTTATTCGGCCGAATATTGGGCAAAACAGGCCGAAGCCAGTTTGAGCGGATTGGGACAGCTCGTTGCAACGATTGAGGGCAAAATACCCGCACAGGCAAGCGCAAGCAACCAACTGACCGACAAGGCTTATGTTGACGAGGCAGACAACGGCTTGCAAAGCCAAATTGACGCGCTGGCGGCGGCTGATGCTACTTTTCAGCCGATTTTAGTCAGCGGAACAAATATTAAAAGCGTCAACGGTATTTCTCTTGTGGGGTCTGGAAATGTCAATATTAACGGATTAGACCCAGATAATAAGTCAATAATGGTAAACGCAATGAACCAGCTTCAGGCAATCGGCGTCATCGACCAAAATGACACTTCGATGGCGGTTGAGTTATGGACGGGTTCAAATGTGGAATATGAGGCTTTGGAAGAAAAAGACCCGGCCACATTGTATGTTACACAAGAAGATATCACAATATCGATGCTTGAGGCGATTTGGCCGGTGGGAGCAATTTATTTAGCTACAACCGCGGGATGTCCGCTGGAGGCTTTGGGAGTGGGCAAGTGGGAGCTGGTGGCTAAAGACCGCTGTTTGCAAGGCGCTGGCGGCAACCTCGGAGTTCCGGGGGAGACAATCGAGGCCGGCGCTCCGAATATTGTTGGCACTTTCAACTGTGGAGGAAGTGATGCCGCCTTGGCGAAAAACCTGACCGGCGCTTTTTATTTGGAGGGGTCAAATGTTGCTGGTGAAGGTGGCGGCTCTGGCTCAGACAGTTTGGCCGGATTTGATGCATCGCGAGCAAATGCCATTTATGGCAACTCGGAGACTATTCAGCCGCCGGCATTTTTGGTTAATATTTTTCAAAGGGTGATATAAATGGCGATATATTTGGGCGAGAAACCGGTAGCAGGATTTGGCCGCGGAATAAAGGTAAACACGGCAAATTTTTTGGGGGAGAACCATTATTTTGCCGCGCCGCCGACCAACAGCGCAGCTTGGTTGAAATCAAACGGCGAGTTCAAAAGCGGAGAGATATATACTGATTTTTACCAATGGCTGGTAAATGCTTATAATAATGTGGTAAGCTCCGGCAATATTGCAGTGAAATTGAGCAGTGAAGAGTATACTGACGCTGATTTTGTGATAAATGAGGATGAAAATACCTTCCGTTTGCCGCTGTATGTCGGACGGGTAGCGGTGCAAAAGCTGAAGGTTGAAGAGGTTAACGGTGTATATTATGCTGTGCGATATTCGGACGGATGGTGCGAGCAGTCGGGCACCGGCAGAGGCGGAACCAATGCCACCAATCCTGGGATAGTTCACTTGCCAATAGCTTATGCCGACGCTGATTATGCAATCACGCTGGGAGTGCAAAACAATGCACATTATACTGACACGGCGATGTGGATCGACAAAACCAACAGTCAATTCGGGATAGTCACCGGTTGGAACGGCTCAAATTGGGGGTCTTTTTTGACCGGATGGGAAACCGCCGGATTCGCCGCCATACCGACAATGACCGAGTTTAATTTGGTGGAAGGGCTGTATTTTTTTGTCGGTGAGGGGATAAAAAACGCCGATAATGTTGATGCCGAGGTGAGCAACATCCTCTCCGCGCTGAATGATAAGGTGAACATTAATTCGGATGTGATAGACGGACAATGGGTGTTTAACCACCAAATATTGTTTGAAGGCGTGACCGCTATCGGCAATTATTCTTATGATTTGAGCGAATATTTGCCGGATGACGGAGCAGACTATGAGATAATGCTTAGAGTATATACTTCTGATGACCACACCAGCTCGGGCACCAATTGTTGGAGCGGAGTGGGCAGCGAGCCGCAGCCGTGTACGCTCAAAACTGGGGCGTGGGTGTTTTTGACGACCGATACTTATTCCGACAAGGCAAGCAACACTTTGTGTATGCCGGTGAGAGGGCGGACGCTGTATGCCGAAATTGCGCAAAGAGCATTAGCATTTGGGATGTCCGTTAATCTGATAGGCTATCGCAAATTGGGCACTAACCGGAGCGTTAATCAACAGAAAACTCTGGCATATATAGCCTATCAAGATTTTACCGATGGTTCTGTTATTTATTATGTTAAACAACCGTTGGCAGGAGCGACAATTTGGCGAGGACCTGCAGGCGGACAAGACGCATCGCAATTGGTTGTGTGGGGCGAGGTTAAAGAAGTCGGAACTGCCACTACCGAAGGTGGACAAAAGGTGGAGTATATAGTGCCTCAATTGTCGGGCAGGACTTTTTACCGAGATGACGAGGCAGATATTTACGAATAAAGGAGTTTGAGCGATGGAAAATTATTACATCTATATTGACAACGGCAAAATCAACGGCAAAGGGCGTGCCAAGCGGGTTGACGGCAACGGCATTAACTTTCCGGTGAGCCGTGCGGTGTATGAGAAAGACTTAAAACAGTTGTCGTGGGACGGCGAAAAGTTGGTGGAAGATGCCGATTATAACCCGCAGGAAACAGCGATGCGCAAAATGCGGGATGAGTATTTGCAAGAGTTTGTTGACCCTAAGCAACTGGTGCTGGTCTTTGATGGTTTAAGTGATGAAGAAAAAAGGTTGTATGCGGCTTACCGCCGATATTTGCTCGACTATCCGGAAAGTGAGGCGACATGGTATGAAAAAGCACCGTTAACCTTTGCAGAGTGGAGGGAGAGGCAAGAAACGGCAGAGGAGATAGAACAAGCTGAAGGGGGAAAAGATGGGAAATAAACTTTCGATACCGGTAGCCAATACGGAAGTTAACCGGAATTTGGTATCAAGTCAGATGATGAGTGCGAATGTGCAAAACGGTTGGCGGGCACCGAACTTAAGCGGTGTGATTAGTGATGCCAATAAAGTGTTTATGGAATATAATGCGGCGCAAAAAGATGCTGCCTTTAAGCGGCTTGATTTGGAAGCCGGTAAAATGCAAATGCAGGAATTAGAGGATATTCGCTTGGCTGAGAGTAATGAGCGGGTGCCGGAGATTGAAAAAAACTTTGCATCCACATTGAAAAACTATATGAGCCAAGACAGTTGGGGTAAAAAGTGGCTGAAAGAACGCTCTGGGCTGTTTTTGGCGGCGAACTCGCGTGATGTGATGCGGGCAGGACTGGCCAAGCAACATGAACTTTATCAATTGGAAATGAGCAAAACCCTTAACACTTGGGCAGATGATATTGCAAACTCTAAAGAAGACAAGGCAAGGGTGCTGTATGGTGATGCCAATAAATATATTGAAAGCTCAGGTTTGTTATCTCCAACGGAAAAGCAAAAGGCTAAAGAAAGTTTTGCCGCCTCAACCTTGCAAAAGATGATCAGTGCCAACCCGAGCGGTGCGGTTAATATGTTGGATGATGCTAATTATAATTGGAGTGAATTGGGCGTTGATAAGGATAGATATAAAAAAGCGGCGTTGGCTTCAGCGGCAGATGCAAACGAAAAAAGGCTGATTGCGCAAATTAATTCGAACCGGCAGGCGGCAAGCGAACTAATTGCTAAAAGCCAAGAGGCACGGCTGAGCCTTGATGAGATTAATAAAGCTGTTCCCGCAAGTTCTAAAGAATTGCGGGATTTTTTATATTCTATTAACGGGTATACCAAAAGTGGTAATGTTAGCAAATTGAGCGCGGAGGAAAAAGCCTTAAATGAACAGGCGCTCTATGATGATTTTGCTGCATTGCTTGGTAACCCGAACACTAAGATTGAAGATTGGCAGGATTTTGAAAATAAAGTTTATGCAGCGATGACAAACAAATCAATCACGAAACAAAACGGTTTAAGTCTGCTTGATAATTTTGCAACACCATTTATGAAAAAATGGCAAAACGCTCTAGAGGATGCCGGTAACAACCATTGGATCGGTAAAGACTTTGGCTATGAGGCCTTAAATAAATGGATTAAAAAAGATGTATTGGGCGCTGATTTAAAAAAAGAAGATTATAAAAACAATGAGACGACTTATAAAAAACTTACCGCCGCAAGAGCAAGGACAAAAGCGGAAATTTATCGGCAATACAATGAAGCCTTGCAAAATGTTGCCAAGCAGGCTGGATTAAGCGATATAGGGGCGATTAAGGACTTAAGCGACACTAAGCAAGACGAGCTATATGGTATAGCTCAGGATATGGTTATTCAAAATTATAACAAAACTCAATACCGGCAGTTGATGGGTATGGAACCGCAAAATCAGCCCAATAGCGTGTTGGATAACTCCGGTTTGGTTAAGAATACCGGTAATCAAGATAACTCAAAGCAAGGAACGCCGATCGCTGATGTGCGTTATAAAGGCACGGCGTATGATGCGACCAGCGGTAAATATGGCTTGGTGCGTGCTGATGGCTCAATAGAAGAAGTGAGTTATGATAAATATAAACAATTTGGAGGATTAAAATAATGGCTTGGGAAATTGAAAATACGGGTGTGGTAAGTAATCAAAATAAGGATGACGAGCCGCAGTGGGAAATTGAACACACACAGCCGGTCACGCAGTCGGTTTTGGATGTGCGGGATAATAAGATGTATAATGTGCCGCTCGCCTTTGATGGTGTGGATACAACTTATGCGATTGATACAGAGCATAAGGGGAAGAATAAGGATGATTATTTTTGCAAAGTTGAGATGTTTGATGACTTAAGTTCACCTTGGGATTTAGCTGAAAAAGCGATTAAAGCCCTGCCGCAGGTATCACAAATGTTTGACAAGAAAATCGGAGCGGTAAAGCGCGGTGTTTATGACAATTTGGAAATGTGGAGCGATTATTTATGGACCAAAATGGCATCGTTTCAGTTATCCGGTGAGCGAATGACACAAAAGATGGTAGCAGCCGGTGAAGATGCCGGAACCGTTAATAAAATGACTTTATTAGAAGATTTTGACACTAAAGAAGATGCGCAAGAATTGGTAAAAGAGCTACGCAAATTTAGAGAAATTACTCATGGTATGTGGGAGCAAAAACGAGAAAAAGCCTTGAAATCAGAAGATATGAACACCTCTGATAAGGCTGTGCAACAGCTGATAAACAGTTTTTTGCAAGGCGGGGAAAGCATGGCAACTATGTTTGTAACCGGTAATCCTGTGGCGGGAGCTGTATTGATGGGTACTGTTTATGGCGACTTAAAAAGACAGGGCTTGTGGGAAGAAGCAATAGCGCAGGGACGAGATGTTGAACAGGCTGAAGCAATCGGATTTGTCGGAGGAACGATTGAAGGAGGGATTGAAATGCTTGGTGATGTTTTGGCAGCAGGATTTGCCAAAATTGCACCGATACGCAAGATAACCGACCAAGTGATTAAAAAAACAGTGCTAAACTTGGCAGAAAAACCGATTGGCAAAACTCTTATCAATATGGTTAGCAAAAAAAGTTCTAAACATTTAACCTCGGCGTTAAAAGAGGGAACAAAAGGAGCTTTAAGCGAGGGCACGGAAGAACTGTTGCAAGGGCTGATGGGTGATTGGTTTTCCAATACTGTCGGGTTGAGTGATATTGAGTTTGGCGATTCGTTGAGCGAAGCATTTTTATCATTTTTGATGGCAGTGCCGGTAGGTGGATTGATGGCAGGCGGTGGTACTGCTATGTATAACCGCATGGTGCGCAAAACCAATAACAAAATTAAAGAGACTTTGCAAAAGGCTAATCCGGAAGTGAGCGAAGATGAAATCCAAAAGGTTGCCGACGGGTTGCAGGAAGTATTTTATCAAGATGCTGCAGGAGCTTATATGAAAGAGCTTAATCGGTTGGTTGAAAAACAATCAAACTTGATGAAAATGCCGGAGAATTTTACCGATATTACAACGGCAACAACTAAAATGCTCAAAGAAAAGTTTAATATGAGCGATGAAGAAATCGAAAAAACAGTCAAAATAGCCGCCAATAGCATAGATGCGAGAAATGCGTTTGCAACCGCCTATAACAGTTTTCGGGATGAATTGGAGTTGCAAGGGCGCAATCCTGCTTTGGCTGATAGAGAAGCGCGGCTGTATGCGGCAAGAATAACCGCGATTGCCAAGGCTGAGGGGGTAAAAGTTGAAGATGTTTTAAAAGAGCGCAGTTTGCGAGTAGCGCGAATGAAATTTGCCGATTTTATGGCGAACCGCAATCCCGAACAAAGAAGTATGGAGATAAGCCGCGAAGATTATGTGCGGCTGAAAAACATCGATAAGGTTAAGGCTCCGAAGGATAACCGCATGAGCTTGCTTGAATATATCAAGAGCAAAGGCGGATTAAAAGATGCCGGCGGTGAATTGAAGACCATGGATGCTGATAAGCAATTTAAGGGATTGGTTAATAATAAAGATGGTGCCGGATTTGATGATATGGCACAAAGCGCATGGG
>JAFUEX010000024.1 GCA_017470165.1 Alphaproteobacteria bacterium | reverse complement strand
TTATCGCCGCCTTGCGGGCCATCCGCGATGCGGAGATCAAACGGCGGCTGCACAGTCTGCTGCTCACTCTTGCCGAAGAGCACAAGGACAAGCGCAAAGACAAGGACAAAAAGCCTAAATCACCCTCTTCCGCCTCATCCTTCCACACCCGCCGGAAATAAAGAATGTCCTCCCATGCGGTCACCGCTGAGTGCCGCAAGGCACGAATAAGCGGTCTGTTTGCCGTAGTGTCATTGTGACGAAGAGACACCTTATTCGCCGCGGAGCGGTTTAGGCGTAGCAGAGGAAAAAGCGGCTTAGCGATAAAATTATGAAAAAAAAAGAAGAGGGGATAAAAAGCATTATTGATATAATTAAAAAATATAAGACTTTCGAATAACTCGAAAGTCTTACAGATTTTTACTTTATTGGTGTGCACAATAACTGATGTATCACCTGAGGATTTCTCCAATCCAACCCATTCCATAGGCAGACTGTTCAGCCTGCTGATAAGCGGATTGACCTCTTCCTTGATAGTAGTTATCAAGGATGTCAGCTGCAACTAAATATTGCCCCAACTCTTCGATTTCCACATACGCAAAAGGAATAATAAATTCCTTATCGTCTAGAATAAATGATATTTTTCGTCCTAAACGATTCCTAAACACAATTTTTATAGTGTCGGGGCAAATCTGGCATCAAAAGAAAAAACTATTTCTCCGTTTTCAATACTGATGTTTTTTTTACTTTTTATAAAATTACTTTTTCACTAATCAAAATAGCTCCAGCGGCTCCCATCAATTAGGTTAACAACATCAGAAATGTTCTCAGGCTTATTATTCCAGTTCTTAGCAAGGTTTATATATTTTTTCCCAGGAAGACGTCCTCCTAAAGAATCTTTTTCAAATCCCTTAGATAACGGAGTTATCTTTGATAGCAAAAATAAGCGTAAGCCCTTCTTTTCCAGCTCTTTTTGCCCATAATAATTCATATCAGTCATAATATTTCTTGCTCTATTTATTAGCGAAATCTTGTCTTCAATATTACTGTATTCTATATCTATGTGAAGTTTTGAAGAGTCATTATCCTTTGTGATATCAACTACTCCGTCTATTTCTGCTATAGTTTTTAGTATTTTTCCTTGAGCCAGTAATCCCATGTATTTCGCTTGCTTATGTTTCCATGTGCCATTATCAAACGGACAAGAATAACAATTGTGTTTAAGATTTTCGGACATAGTTGTTCCAGTTCTGACAACGTCCAGTCTATATTTCCATATAGGAAGTAAATTTTCATGTAATAAAAATGTTTCAAAATCATTTAACATATAGATAAACATATCATTTTGAATATTATTAGATATGTGCAGAATCTCTTGATATAAATCTATAAAATTTATTGGATAAATATGAATCTCATCATTTTCATATTTTTGCTCTATTTCATTTTTCCTATTATTAATTTTTTCCATAGTATTATCAAAATTAGAGAGCAGTAATAGAAATTTTTTGCCATTTTTATTTTTTAAATTTTCTAAATATCCTTCAATTTGATTATTATAAAACCAATCAAAATTTTTGGTTTCAACATATATGGTAATAGGTTCTTGGGATATAATACCATCGGCAATTTGTTTTCCTTTTTTTGTATTAATGCCTTGCTGTTGATAAAAGTTAACCCCAAAATTGAGTTCATCAGTTAAATTTGACAGAATTTGGTTAAATAACAATGGGCTATAGTTATATAACTGATTTAACATAAGTAAACAATAGTTCGTTACACGATTTTCTTTTTGGTCATAAGTTGTAAAAAATGAAGTTTTATTTTCCATAATCACTGCCTCATATTCACTCATCCACACTAAAAACACCATAGTATGAAAGATTAAAAGAATCAAGATTAAATGACAACTTGTAGTAGCAAATTTGATTTTATTATCGTTGTTGTGAGAAAAACCGCCCCGCGGCGAATAGCTCGATGATTTTAGAGTTACTCCAAACCACTGCTGCCTAATCATTCAAAAGTAACGTAATTTATAACCAAGCCTCTCTCCTGCCCTTTTCTGCAGTGTACACCGCAGAAAAATCAAGGTTTCCACCTACATTCTGTTCCCTGTGAAAACGGAATAAAAAACGGAGCCTTAACAGCTCCGTTCATAACGACAGCTCATTTCAAGCCCTTCAGGCATCCAAAGAGCGACGCAGCATCTCCACATTCTCTGCCAATGATACATCTTCCATAATCAACTCCTCCACCTTGCGCACCGCGTGCATTACAGTGGTATGGTCACGATCAAATTTGCGTCCGATTTCCGGCAGCGAACGTGAAGTCAACTGCTTGGCCAAATACATCGCGATTTGCCGCGGACGAGCCACTGTGCGAGCCCGCCGTGACGACTGCATCTCACGAACCGAAATATTAAAATGCTCTGCCACTTTCTTTTGAATTTCGTCAATCGTAGTACGCTTATCAAACGAGCGCAACATATCCTTCAAAATATCCTGCGTCATGTCCAAAGTAATCTCATGGTTACTCAGCAACTGTGAGTGGGCAATCACTCTGCGCAAGGCGCCCTCCAACTCGCGAATATTAGAAGTAATCTTAGTTGCCAAAAACTCAGCCACCTTAGGCGGCAATTCCAACCCCATCTGCTTGGCCTTGCTGTTGAGAATACCTATACGCAAATCAAAATCCGTAGGATGAATATCCGCGACCAGTCCGCAACCCAAACGAGATTTCAGTCTTGCCTCGATTCCCTCCAAATCAGACGGCGACTTATCCGCCGAAATAATAATCTGCCGTCCCTCTTCAATCAACGAATTAAAGGTATAGAAAAACTCTTCTTGCGTAATATCCTTCCCCCCCATAAATTGTACATCATCAACCATTAAAACATCGACCGAGCGAAACTGCTCCTTAAACGCCGCCGTGTCTTTGTAACGCAGCGCCCGCACAAACTTATACATAAACTTTTCTGCTGACAAATAAACAATGTTGCGCGAGGGATCCTGCTGTTTGATATGCCAAGCAATAGCATGCATCAGATGCGTTTTGCCCAAGCCTACACCGGAATACAAAAACAGCGGATTAAACGAAATATTCCGAGATTCGGCAACCTTGCGAGCTGCCGCATACGCAAACTCATTAGTTTTACCGACTACAAAATTTTCAAAAGTATACTGCGGGTTCAACGGTACCGACAATGAATCGTTCAAGCCGCTCTCATTCGCATTGGCCGCCGCCACTCCGGACTGATAAAGCCGCTGCGGCATAGGTGAAGAACTGATTTTTTTAATCAGTGAGGGACAAGTCGGGCTGTAAATTCCGCGTGACTGCATCACGTCCTGACCGGCTTGCACAATAAAGTTTACACTTTTTATCTGCGGATTCTTCTTTTCCCAAATTTTATGAATTCTGTCGCTGTAATTAGTAATGACCCAATTTCTCATAAAACGCGTCGGCACGCATATATTCATAGTTCCGTCACTAAAATCGCCGACCGACAAGGGCTTCAGCCAGCTCTCAAAGGCCGTATCACCAATCTCACCCTTAAGCTGCTCGCAAACCTGCCCCCACTGATCAACAACAGAACTACCATTAACTACAAGATTTTCGGTCATCTTTTACTCCCCAATTTATTCTCAAAAATTTAACCACACACCGACGCGCGCCTTTTGTATTCTGCCCTCAAGCATTTTCCCCATAGCTCTTCAAGCCTTAAAAGAATAACATCGGTAACTCTTTTTATTTAAAGAACATCCTGTCAAAAATTTTCGAATTCTCTAATTAAAAATAATCGTCCGTTTAATTTATCTGACTTCATATTCCTGTCTTAATTCCTACTTCGGCTCAAAATCCTTATCAAGCCCGAAATCAATATGCGCCTCCTGCACTCATATCACTCAAGCAACTTGCCCCTTTCAAAAAGTCTCTCCAAAAGCAATGTTATGTACCTGTCATCCAAGCAATATATGATTTCAGGAAATATTCCCCAAACAACATATAGCATCCTTATCACTTTTTTTCCCTCGGCCTAAAAATTCTCATCAAGCCGCTTGATGGTTAAAGACAACGGCACCCGTATCACCTTTTCCTCCTCGGCTCAAAAATTCTCACCAAGCCGCTCGAAGAACAAAAGCAATATCTACTTTCTGTGTTCACTCCATCCTGCACCCTTAGTTCAAAAACCATCACAAAGGCCAAAAGTAATACGAACATCTCTGCTCCCATTAATCAGGACATCTTCGCCTTTAATAACAAGAACATCATCGCCCTCAATAGCAAGCACATCATCACCCTTAATAATTAATAACAAGAACGTCACCATCCTTATTAATACGAACATCTCTGCTCCCATTAATCAGGACATCTCCGCTCTCATTAACAAGAACACCATCGCCCTTAATAGCAAGCACATCATCGCCCTTAATAATCAATAACAAGAACGTTACCATCCTTTGATGGTTTGGACGTTAGAACAAAAAAAACATAATTACAACAGAACTTTTGCCGAACATTGCAATTAAATTTCTTGACAACTTATTTTCGTCGGATTCGGCGGATTCTCTACATTTTAAGCAAAAAAACACAAACCAAAACATCGGCATAAACCGACCTAGGTTTGTGTTTTTCAAATGCTTTCGAAACGATAAATTAAAGAGCTTTAATCTTCTGCGAAAGACGCGAAATTTTACGCGAAGCGGTGTTCATCTTAAACACGCCCTTTCTTACCGCACGCATAAATTCGGATTCGGCTGTTTTGAAAGAAGCCGAAGCCAACTCTTTATCACCGGCGGCAATAGCAGCCTCAACCTTTTTTACAAAAGTGCGCACGCGACTTCTGCGAGCACCATTGATTACGGCTCTTTTATTGTTTCTGACGATTCTGCTTTTTGCAGATTTATGATTGGCCATTTTATTTCCTTATTAATTCTCTAAAGTTATCCCAAAAAAAATTATGTAGGTTGTTTATAGACTTGAATTCACCAATAAGTCAACAACATTTTTGCTCTCCTGAGCGATTTTATGCAGATTTTTACTTAAAATTCTCTAAAACGCTCAAAAAATCCGGCGTATTCATACTCAACCGACAGCTTTTGAGTTCCAGCTCCAACCCATTTTGCAAATTCATATTTTCGACCTGTTTCAGAGTCTCTTTGGCTTGCAGCACGGCCTGATAAGGCAGCGAGGCGATTCTCAGCGCCGTCCTCATTGATTCATCAGCCAAATCTTTCAGCGGCGCCACACGGCTGACCAACCCGCACATTGCCGCCTCTTGAGCGCTCAAAGCCCGTCCGGTCAAAATAACCTCCATCGCCTTGGCTCTGCCGATACGTTTCATCAGCCGCGTGCACCCGCCAAACGACGGTATAATTCCCAAACTCAGCTCCGGATACCCGAATTGTGCGGATTCGGACGCCAAAATTATGTCGCAGGCCAGCGCCAAATCAAGCCCCACTCCCAAAGCATAGCCCGAAACTGTTGCAATCATCGGCTTGGAACAGTTGGCGATTTTATTAAATTCATCTTGCCATGCCTTCAGGGCCAAACTTTGCAAATTAGTCTCCTGCGCCAAATCTTTGACATCGATTCCCGCCGCAAAAGCATCTTCGTTACCGGTCAATATTATACAGCGAATAGCCTCGTCATATTCCCAATTTTGCACCTGATAGGCTATTTCATTAAGCATCTCCAAATTAACCGCATTCATCTCCTGAAAACGGTTCATCGTAATTATACCGATTCCCTGCTCTACTTGGGTCAGAATTGTATTATTTTCTTCCATAAATCTCACCTTACCTTTTGCTTTTCAATGTCAAATTAACCACCAAAGGCTTTACTGCCTCACGAGTTATTTCCACCACCTCGCCCTCGCGTTCAAACAAACACCTTGTCGGCTTTTGTGTCTTTATTTTCCACCCCAATTGCGGCAAAGTGTCGCGATAAAACTTTGCCACCTCGGCAAAACTGAGCGTTTCCGAGCTCAAATAAACATCTATCAGTCTTATTTCTTCATTTCCGAAATTCAAACTGGCATTATCAATCTGCACCAGTCCCTCAGGAACGGGAAAATCCTCCAACCCCTCAACAAAAGCGCTATTGGCATTTACAGTCCAACTGACAATCAACGCGCCGATTAATATGCTCCAATATCTCATTTTTGCAAACTTTCACAGTAAAATGTCGACCTTCCTCCCATCACCATCCGCTTAATACCGCCGGTTTTATTGATATCACACCGGCAATTCGGACAAGGCTGGCCGGCCTTGTTATACACACAATGCTGCATCTGAAAATATCCCATCGAACCATCGGGTTTTTTATAATCGCGCAAAGTCGACCCGCCGGCATCAATTGCTCGCTGCAAAACCTTTTGCGTGTAGTCAACCAACTTTTGACACTCATCCAAACTCACATCCTTCGATTCTCTTAGCGGAGATATTCTCGATTCGTAAAGAATTTCCGAGGCATAAATATTGCCGATTCCCGCAACTATTTCCTGATTAAGCAGAGACAATTTTATCGGCGTCTTGCCATGCCGCTGCAGTTCTTTATGCAAATAGTCGGCCGTAAGCTCTCCGGCAAACGGGTCAACTCCTATATTCTTAAAGAACTTGCAATTACGCAAATCTGCCGTCTTGGCAAAAGTAAACAACCCGAACCGCCGCGGATCATTATACACGATAACCCCGTTATCGGTTGATATAATAATGTGATCGTGTTTTTCCAACAGCGGCATAACCTCCGTAATTTTAACCTTACCGCTCATTCCCATATGCCATATCAGCGACAAACCATTGTCCAAATCAATTACCATATATTTGGCGATTCGCCGATAATTTTTGATTGCAGTGCCTCTAATCTTGTCGGCCATATCCGCCGGCACCATTTCGCGCAAACGCGGGTTTCTCACCTGCAAATCAACAATGCGGGCGCGACCGATTCCCTTCATAACGGCGTTTTTAATTGTCTCCACTTCAGGCAGTTCCGGCATAGGGTTTCCATCTCCGATTTTTTTGCTCAACTCTATAGTTTGCCATCATAAATGTTTTTTTTGCGGCTTTCAATAATAAATAAAGTGTTGCACTCAAAAGAGATTCTTGTTAGTCTGCTCTTCCGCAACACAACTCGGCAACAAACGAAAAAAAATGATAAAAAAAACCAAACGACAAAGCAAATATTTTGCACCGCAAACCTCCGCCGGCGAACACCACACCTGCGACCATGCCGGATGTAACAAAGCCGGAGAATACCGTGCGCCCAAAAATCCGCGGCTTAAGGAGTATTATTGGTTTTGTTTAGAACACGTCCAAGAATACAACGCACACTGGAATTATTACGAAACTGAGCCGTTTGCCGACGAAACGGACAACGAGTCCAAACGCTTTCGCTTCTCATCGCATATCAAATATAATTTCGGTTTCGATTTCGACCTCGGTTACGATTTTTTCCAAAACGATTCACTTTATTCTTCTACTCCGTCCATTCGTCTTGATGCCAACGAACGCCGCTCGCTTGCCGTTATGGAGCTGTCAGTCGAAGAATTGACTATCCCATCGCTCAAAACCGCTTACAAAAAAGCCGTAAAAAAATACCACCCCGACCTCAACCAAACTTCCAAAGAAGCTGAAGAAATTTTCAAAATTCTCAGCACTTCATACAAATCGATTCTGACCAAACTGGAGTCTTTGGCTCACAAGCGCTCATAAGTCTTGTCAACCGCCGCACTTTTCAACGATTCGCTTATCTGGCGTTGGGTCTTGATTTTTTCTTGTTTTTCCTTAATACGCTCTTCTTTACTTTGCTTTTTTTCATCTTCGCGGCCGGTCTTTTTCAAAATAGTTTTAGCCGCCTTTTTCTCATCTTTTTCTTTTCCCAACTCGGCCAAATCCTCTGCCCGCAACTTCTCGGCTCGTTTTTTATCAACATCCTGCGATATCTCGACAGCCTTTTTCAGCTTCCCCACACCTTTAACCGCGTAAACAACATCTTTATGATTATTCAGCTTCTTAGTATTGATTCTTTTTTCATTTTCCAAATGCCCCTTTAGCGACATTTCCAGCGTCGCCTTATCCGTGGCAATATTTATCATACTATCGTTAATTGTCTTGCGGCTCAGTTGCTTCAGTCCGTTTTCTTTAGCCAAATTATCGGCATATCTTATTGCCTCCATTTTGCCTGCTGTCTGCTGCATGGTTTGGTTCTTTACCACATTTTCGGCCTCCAACCGACGTTTTTCCTCATCCTTTAAACCCTCCAACAACGAAGACTGTTGGTTGTCCGCCTCCATATTCAGAACTATCAAATGTCCGTTATCATTCTCATCTTCATCATCTTCATCAAAAACATCTCTGATTTTTGAGCGTATTTTTTTCATATTGGGTGCGGTTGCTTTCAGTCGGTTCATCCCCACATCCATCTTATTGGGTGATTTTTGTGCAGCCAAATTCGCCTTTTGCTGATCCAACCTCCGCGAAACGCGCGAATTTTTTTCGCCGTTTTTATCTTGTTTCCATTCCATATTGGCCGATGTGCCAAACTCGTCATTCATCCGAAACCTCACTCAATTTTTAAGATTTTCATCGCGATTCTACACGTTTTTATCTCAATGTCAATTTTATTGTCATCGGTAAATCAGCATCAAATTACCATCCGACAATCGCGCCACGTTTATTTGCACCGCTTGGCCGCCATTCAGCCTTAAAGCCAAAGTTTTGGTCGTGAGATTCAATATATTATCACTGATTTCTTTTTTCAAATGCTCCCAATTTTCGGTATTTTCAAAAAAGTGCCGCTGACTGTCAAGCACTTCTCCCAAATCGGGCTGTCCCATCAAAAATTCCTTTTTGACCTGCCACATTTTTGCATAGGCCTCATTAAAAAAGTTGAGGCGTCCGTTTTCACCAAACACCAAAACCCCGTCCGGCAAATTATTCAAAATTTCCTGCTGCACATTATACAACGCATTATAGGCGCTGGTTGCCGCCAGTCTGTCCGAAATATCTTCATAAGCAAAAATGACCCCGCCCAAAAGATATGGTGCACGCGTACGGCGATAGGTTTTGCCATTCGGCAAATGCAGCAGATCGCTTATCGGCTCAATCAATTGGCTGAATACTTTTAATTCGCCCTTCTTAAACGAACGATAATCCGGCACTTCCGGCAACAGCCGATTCTCTCTGATTTCATCCAAAAAAGCGCTGTAATTATTCTTTTGCTGCAACCAGCTCTTTTTCAAACTCCAAGCATCGGCAAAGGCCTGATTATAAAAATCCAAATTCATATCTCCGCCAAACACTGCAAAAGCCGTGCCCAACTTACCCAAAATCATCAGTTGCGCTTCCTGATGCTGCCTTTGCGTGCGTTTAAGCTCATCCAGCTCGCTGACATCAATCATACAACCCACACTGTAAGTTTTATCCAAATTCTGTTCAACACAAAATGGAATTTCATAAGCCTCCACCGCGATTCGGTTACCTTGATGAATTATCCCGCCGCTGATTTTGGTCCCCTTCTGGCTCAAACGCACCTCATTAGCCAGCGCCTTAGACAAGCTCCCCCCTTGAGTATCGCAAATCTCCACCACCTCATCACCGGATTCTTCTTTTGTGCATCCGGCAAAAGTGTGATAGCGTTTGTTACAATATATAATATCCGATTTTTCGTCCCTCAGCCACACGGCAAAAGGCAAATTATCGGTCAAATCCCGCTGCAGCCAATATTTGCGTTCGGCCTCATCTTTTTGTTGTTCCAGCAGCTTTATCCGCCGCGTCGCATTGCTCACATCGCGAAACCAAATCATATCGCAATAAATACTGCCGTCCGAGCCGTTAATGCGCACCCCTTCTAACCGCATAATTTTCTGCGAGGTTTTCAGTTCAAAATAATCCTCAAATGCCGTACCCTCTTTTCTCAGCAGTCCGACATATTTTTCGATTTTTTTTCCGTCATCTTTATAAAAATTTTTCAGCACCTCGGCAAACGATGCCTTCACCCCGCCGCTCAGCCCCAGCATCACCGCCAACCGCCGCGAGCATCGCTCAACAATCTCTTGGCGCGGGTCATTAACTCGATAATCCGGATAAATAAAAGCAAAATATCCGTCATGCGAGGCATAAAGTGTCTCGGCATATCGCTCTCTGTCTCTTCGCAAAAAATAAATTTGCTGTTTGGCTTTCAGATACATCGTGCGAGCAAACACTATCGCCGCCAGCAGCACCGCTCCCAATCCGTACCACAACTCCGGCGCGGCATAAAACATATCCTGCAACAACTCAATACTCATTTTGCTCCAATCTTGCCTTAAATTCAAAAAAACATTGTCTATTTGCAGATTTTATTCTATAAAAAACATTATTAAAACCTAAATTTTACAAATAGTGGAAAAATGTATTCTTTAATTTTTGATACCACCGCTGCCTCGTGCAGTATCGTTTTGGGACAGAACGACAAAATAATTGCCGATTTTTCCCGTGAAATGGACTTCGGCCAAAGCGAAGAATTAATTGTGCGCCTGAAAGATATGCTCACCGCCAATCATCTGAAATTTACCGATATCGGCGCAGTATTTGTCTGCACCGGCCCCGGATCATTCACCGGCGTAAGAGCCTCCATTTCTGCCGCAAAAGTATTTGCGCTCACCTCACCGGAGCTTATCGTCAGCGGGTTTTCGGCGTTTGATGCCTACATCCTTGACCTTTCCCCCTCGGAAATATCCACTCTCAATGCCGTCATTATCGAAACCCGCCGCGATGATTTTTATGTGCGCTTCTACGACGAACATCTTTGCCCGACCTGCGAACCGCAAGCCCTTTCCCGCGAGGAAATCATCGCCGTTCTCAAATCGCACGGCCGTGCGGTCAGTCTCATCGGCGACGGCTTGGCGCGCTTTCTCAGCCAACCCAGCGGCTTAGTCCTGCAAGGCATCAAACTTTGCAACTACCTGCCGACCTCGGCCCTGTTCAAAGCTGCCCGACAGCAACTCGTCAGCAAAAAGTTCAACTTTCCCAAACCGTTATACTTACGCCCCGCCGACGTAACTATGCCGAAAAATATTTAGACAAAATAGAAAAAATACTTGCCATTCACCGCAATAAGTGTTATAAATCATCTCTGTATATTTATAAATAAAAAATTATTAACCCTAAAAAACATTAATTTTATGGCAAGAAAAAAGTATCGCGAATTCGCAAACGTTGACGTCATTCATTATGATCAAAACTACCGTAGCGAGCAAAAACACCGCCAGCAGCACGCAGCAATAATTAAGATGTTGCGGTATATGGAAAAAGTCGGAGAAAATGGTATATCAACCAACTTTGCTTACGAGCAATTTCCTCCGAATGCCAAAAGGATTCATCACTATGCCGATGCGCTCGACATCGTGGCCAACAATCCTTGGATATGCAAAAAGTATGTCGAAGTTATGCGCAAAGTGCCGGCCGATGAGGAAATTTTAATGGCCTTATGCTCTACCAAATTGCAAAATGGGCAACACGTAGCAAGATATGCGCCGATTCTCAAGCCTTATTTTGCAACCCACGAAATGCCTCCGCACATCAAAAAGCTCATCACCGGCAATCTTCACTACGAAGACGTGTTGAGAATTTACAACGAAACTTAACATCTTACCTTGCTCTGCCCGATAACTCGGAGCAGAGCATTTTTTTGCCTGCCGCCCTGCAAACCGCGGGACTTTCTCCTTTTCATTAATCTCCTGTCCCTTTAATTAAAACGGTATTTTTTTAACTATTGCAAAAAACAAAATGCTGTTTTATAAAATCAGCAAGTTTCAATTACCAACAGGAGTTTTTACTATGGGTTTTAATTGCGGAATTGTCGGCCTGCCCAATGTCGGCAAATCAACCTTGTTCAACGCGCTGACACAAACCATTGCCGCGCAGGCAGCCAATTTTCCTTTTTGCACCATTGAGCCCAATGTCGGACGGGTTGCGGTGCCGGACAAACGTCTGCAAATTTTGGAAGATATGGTAAAACCGCGTATGGTCACCCCCACCCAGTTAGAGTTTGTCGATATTGCCGGCTTGGTCAAGGGCGCCTCCAAAGGCGAGGGTTTGGGCAATCAATTTTTAGCCAACATCCGCGAGGTTGATGCCATAATCCACGTGCTGCGCTGCTTTGAAGATGACAACATCACCCATGTCGAAGGCAGCGTAGACCCTATCCGCGACGCTGAGATTGTTGAAACCGAATTGATGATTGCCGATTTAGAATCACTGGAAAAGCGCTTGGACCAAGCCCAAAAAAAAGCTCGCGGCGGCGATAAAGAGGCTATAATCAACGTCGCAGTAATGACCCCGATTATCGAAGCCCTCAAAATAGGTCGTCCCGCTCGCACCGCCCAACCCGATTCCGGCAACAAAGATGCCTGCAAAGCCTATAAATCCCTGCAACTGCTCACATCCAAACCCGTTTTGTATGTTTGCAATGTCGACGAAGCCTCCGCAGCTGCCGGCAACGCATTTTCTCAGCAGGTTTTTGCCAAAGCTCAGGCCGAAAATGCGCGCGCCGTAGTAATTTCCGCAGCAATCGAGGCCGAAGTTGCTCAGCTAGAAAACGAAGCCGAGCGCCAAGAGTTTTTATCGTCTTTGGGCTTGGAAGAAACCGGCTTGGCCAAAATCATCCGTGAAGGCTATGCACTTTTAGGCCTGCAAACTTATTTTACCGCCGGCCCCAAAGAAGTAAGGGCGTGGACATTTCTCAAGGGCTCAAAGGCTCCGGTATGCGCCGGCATCATTCACTCGGATTTTGAGCGCGGTTTCATTCGCGCTGAGACAATTTCTTTTGACGACTTTGTAAAATTCGGTGGCGAACAAGGAGCCAAAGAAGCCGGAAAAATGCGCTCCGAAGGCAAAGATTATGTTGTCCAAGACGGCGATTTGCTAAACTTTCTGTTTAATGTATAACTTAATTTTCCTTAACTTTTTTCCTTCACCACCGAAGAGACCTCTTCGGTGGTTTTTGTTTATTTCGGCGGCGAAGGTCATTTAAACCAAAAGTTGTGTAAATTTTATAATTATCCAAAAAATTGAATATTATGGTTGCATTTTTAATTATCATCTGCTAATACTTATACTTAAAGTTGTCTAAGTGTTAAAAATTCAGCATTTTGGGGAGAATAAAATTTGTTCAGCAAAAAGGACCTGATTAATTTAGAAGGACTTTTTATGCTTTATGCCGTCAAAACCAGCGATGGCAAAGTTATGGCCGCCAAAAATATGAGCACTTCCATCGACACTCTTAACAAATATCTAGAAATTCTGGAACGCGAGCTGGGAATGCGCCTCATCTCGGTTGCCGACCGCCGCTGCGTTCTAACCGGCAACGGTGAAAAGGTATTTGTTATCGCCGAGCAAATTATCGATTGTCTGCGCAAAGCCTATGACTTGCGCAACAACGAAAACGCCGTCAAAGGCGAAGTGCGAATTGCTTGCGACCGCACGGTAAAATACAATTTTTGTCAGTGCGAATTGGAGCATTTTTTGGACCAATACACCGACATTTCGCTGTCGATAGACACCTACGACAGCATTACCGAGTTCGAAAGCCGCAACTACGACTTAGGCCTCAGCTATGACCAACCCAAAAATGACAACTTAATTATGCTGTTTACCAAAGACATTCCCTGCGGCTTCTTTGCCTCCTGCGACTATCTGGTCAAACATTCGCCGCCCGCCGACTTAGACGACCTGCTGCAAAATCACCGTTTGGTCCTAAAACGCGATTGGCTGGCCATACTCAAATCAGCCTTTGAGCGCCTCAATCGTGACTGTCGCGGCGTTTGCCTGTCCAACAGCACCCTGATTGTCAGTGAAATTGTCAAAAACGGCGGCGGCATCGGGGTCTTGCCCTTAAGTGCCAACAGCAACGAAAAAGGCCTTGTGTGTTTAAGCAACATTCAGTGTCCGCTAACTTCCAAGGCCTATCTTTTTACCCGCAAAGAGCGCAAGGACATCCCCCGCATCCGTGCGGTAATCGACTATTACAAACGCGCTTTTGCCGCGTTGTGAGTTTATTCCAACAAAGGCGACCAAGCCGGATCAGAGGCATCTGCCGGAGTAATAATCTGCCGTTCGTTATATCCCGTCAAATCAATTGAATATAGTTTAACCGGCGGAGTAGAACGACCGGTGCCCTTATCTTGGCGAAAATACATCAGCACCCGTCCGTTTGGTGACCACGTCGGCCCTTCAACCAAATACCCCGAGGCCAACAATCTCTCACCCGAACCGTCCGGATACATCACCCCGATATAAAATTGTCCGTTAGCCATTTTGGTAAAGGCAATATAATCACCGCGCGGCGACCATACCGGAGTGGCATACCGCCCGTTACCGAAACTGATACGCTTAACATCCGAACCATCAGAATTCATCACATACAATTGCTGGTTGCCACCGCGGTCCGAGTTAAACACAATCTGCCCGCCGTCCGGAGAATAGCTCGGCGAAGTATCAATCGCTCTGCCGTAAGTCAATTGTTTGCTCCGACGGGTTTTCAAATCCATCTCATAAATATTGGTTTTGCCTCCCGAGGCATACGACAGCAAAATTTTGGAACTATCCGGTGAAAAACGCGGCGCAAAAGTCATCCCCGGAAAATTGCCCAACAGCATCTGCTGTCCCGATTCGATATCCAAAAGATAAACTCTGGGCGAATTATTGGCATATGACATATAAGTAATTTTTTGCAGATTAGGCGAAAAACGCGGCGTCAGAGCCATTGTCGCACCATTTGTCAAAAACTTATGATTTTCACCATCCTGATCCATAATTGCCAGCCGCTTGATACGTCTGGTTGCCGGACCGGATTCCGAAACATAAACAATACGCGTATCAAAATATCCCTTCTCACCGGTAAGGCTCTCATAAATCGCATCGGCAATCACATGGGCAATCCGGCGCCAATTATCTTTGCTGCTGGTATAAGATTGACCGGCAGTCTGTGTTTCACCATACACATCCCACAAACGAAACGACACTTTCAGTTCGCCTGCGGCTGTCTCCTCAATCGCACTCTGCACCAAAGCCTGTGCCTTAATTGCCTTCCAGTCCAAAAACTCCGGCTCTTGGCTCATCGACGAAAATTCCTGAATATAGCTTGAAGAATCAATAATTCTAAACAAGCCGGAACGTTCCAAATCCGCCTCAATCACCTTGCGGATTTTATTACCCTGTTGTCCGATAAAAAATCCATCATGAATCATATCCGGCAAGGCAATCGGCATCGGGTCACGCATAGCCCCGCTGACATCAATCGCCAAATCCGCTTTTGCCGGCACCGCCGCCACCAACAAAAACCAAACCAAAGCCAAAATTTTCTTCATTTTCTCCTCACCTTAAAAAACGAGCCTCTCATTCACACCTAAAATTCGCTTTTCAGCGGCCGTTCAAACAATTGTTTAATACTATCTTTGATATTTGCTTTTTCATAAATAACGCTGTAAAGCGCCTGAGAAATCGGCATATCAATCTGATAGCGGTCAGCCAACAATTTAACTGCCTTAAGCGTGGGAACCCCCTCCGCCAATTTTTCAAAAGCCTCACCGCGGGCAAATTTTTCGCCAAACATCCGATTATGACTATTTTTCGAAAACAGCGTCGCCTCATAATCGCCCAAATGCGCCAACCCGTAAGCCGTCATCGGATTGCCGCCAAAATGCTTAATCAACCGTCCCACCTCTACCGGTGCGCGCGCCATCAGTGCTCCTTTGAGGCCGTACCAATCCAGCCCGTCCAAAATACCGGCTGCCAAACCAATCACATTTTTCAAGGCCGCCCCGATTTGATTACCAATCAAATCATTACCATAATAAAGGCGAATCAATGGGCTCGACATCAGCTCAACCACCGTCTTCTTGGCTGCCTCCTCATCGCTGTCCACCACTGCCGCCGAGGGCACGCCGCGCATATAATCCTGCACATGACCGGGGCCGCCCAGTGTAGCTATATGAATATCTTGGGCTATTTCGCTGCGCATAATCTCCAGCATTCGCTCACCGCTAGGTTCTTCCAGCCCTTTCATCGCCAGCAAAAAGGTTTTTCCGTGCAAATCATATGCAGCTAACTCGCGACACAACCCGCGAAAATACTGACATCCAATGGATATAATCACAAAATCATTCTGCAAAACCGCCGCCAAATTATCGAACAACTGCATATTATCGCTCAACACCAAATAGGCATTTTTACGAGTATTTTTAAGTTCTACAAAATTAGGCGAGGTTGGAATATCATACATCCAAACTTCCTCAGCCTTACCATAATTTGCGGCATACCAACCCAAAAAAGTTCCCCATCTTCCGCAGCCGATTAACGATATCTTAGTCATAACAGTCCCAAGCCTTTCTGTTGATAGTTTAACACTCTCAAGCCTAACCGATTACCTCTTTCGATGCAACGGCAATATTGCAATGGTATACAGGATAATGTTGAATATTTGCTTAAGAAACATTTTTTTTGGCACGTTGCCGAGTGACAATGGCCTTAATATGGTCAAAATGTTCAAATGATTGATAGGCCAAATCCACTCCTTTTTTATCGCTATCATAAAAAACCTGATTGGCCAAAGTGTTGATAGCCTCATCAATATGCCGAAAAGCGGCATTATAGTCGGCATTAAAATTATTTTTGGTACGTTTTTGCACAACAGCGTGATAAGCCGAAATGGCCTTCATTGTCTCATCGGCCGAGTTCGCATAACCCTTTTGCTCAAAATCACGCATAATTCGAGCTGTAGTCTGATAGAAACACTTATTAGTCAAGATGCTTCGTTGAATTTTATTATTGCTATCAATTATCATTTTATCAAACAATCCATAAAACCTGAGTTTGGAGTTAACATAAAATAATAAAAAAATCAAGCACTTTAATCCTTCTACTCGCAGAATAACACCATAAAACTAACAAAAAGTTAATAATTATTATTTTAGAAACAAGAGGATAAAAAAATATATTGCAAAATAAAATTTAATGCATTAAATTGGGCGAAAATTATTTGGATAGATGGCCGAGTGGTCGAAGGCGCACGATTGGAAATCGTGTGTACCTCCAAAGGGTACCGTGGGTTCGAATCCCACTCTATCCGCCAGTTGCAAAAGACGTCCCTTCAGGGGCGTTTTTTTCAACTGATAAAAAAAGACAAGGGATGAGAACCCACGGTACAAGTGGGTTCGACTACAAGCGAAAGCGAGACGTAAGTATCGCGGTCGGCAAAGCCGATGAGCGCTTTCCTTCCTGTCACCCCTTTTTCTGCGACATCCGTCACAGAGAAATCAGGGGTCTCATTGTCATCAAGGACACTACGACCAACAGACCACTCATGGCAGCGTCGGAACTGAACGCTATAGATCGGTGACATAGAAAGGTACTGTCACCCCTTTTTCTGCGACATCCGTCACAGAAAAATCAGGGGTCCCTTCGTCATAAAACACCTAATGATTACACTAAATGACTATCACAAACAACCGCGCCTATTGCGCCGCTTGCGAGGGGCTCTCCTCCTCGCCTTCATCGTCATATTCCTCGTCTTCAAACTCTTCGTACTCACTCTCATCCGCATTCGGGTCATACTCAATGCCCAATTTCGCCAGCATATCATCATTAATATCCTCGCGCTGCGCCACCACCCAATCTGGAACATTCGGACACGGCGGTATCTTGGCCAAAGCCCGCATCTTCGGATCCAAATACCAACGCGGCGCATCTGCCATAATCGGCCGGTCGATTGACCCTTGCATCAAAACCACCTGCTTTAGCATCGGCAAACTCAGCAATTGAGTGGCCGAAATCGCCGACACGCCCTGCAATTGATAGCTCACATTTTTCGCAAACGGGTTCGAGCCCTTGGTAAAAGGCATTCCCTCATTTTTGGAGTAAGAAGTTGTCTGCACGGTCTTATTACCAATCATCTTCGAAAAGCGCTGTGCCGTCTGCTCGTTGTTCTGCGACAAAATAACCTTACACGCCGTAGTAGAAATCACCGTTTCCAAATCGTCCTTACCATACTTACCCGAAATTTGCCCCAAATCTTGTCCAATAAGCAGATACGACACCTTTTGTCCGCGCCCAACCGCCGGTCCGTCAATCACCGCCTTCAACTTCGGCATCGTCGGAAACTCGTCCAACACAAACAACGCCGAAAACGGTCCCATCTTACCATCGGTCGGGTTCACAAAATTGGGCGGATTAGCAATCAAATACGAACTCATCAAATCAATAAAAATTCCCGAAATAACGCTTAAGGCGCGCGCATCCACCTGATTCACCGATAGATAAACCGAAATCGGCTTCATCTCACCGGTTACCGGATCTTTCATTCCGCGCAAATCCTTAAAGGTCAAATCCGAAAAACTGGTTCGCGCCACCACTGCCGCGTTTTTGAAAATACCGATTCCGGCAAAACCGGTAGACATAACCGACCCACGCTCCTTATCCGGCATCGAGCTTAGCTGGCTCAACTCAATAATCGCGCGTTGCGAATAGCCAAACTTACGCGCCTCTTCAATCGCCTCTTCCAGCAAATCGCGCATCGGGTCGGCCATTGCCGCCATCTGGTCACCCTCATCCATACGCCGCTTAATATCTTGCGATTGTTTAATCTGCGCCTCGGTAATCCATTCCAAAATCATCGCTATACAGGCCTCGTGCCCAATCCATTTTTCCGGCAGCAGCGCCCATGTTCCAATCGGCACATAATTGTCAATATTCAAATTCCCCGTGCGCAGGTTCTGCAGCGCCCGCGAAGCCTGCGGGTCGTTCATATCCATATAATAGCTCTCCAAGGTTTTCACATCCTCATCATCGAGCTTACCCTCGTAAATGCGGCCGATAAAATAATCATTTGCCCGCGCTCTCTCACATTTGCACACGATAAAATTGATAAATCCGGTCAAAGCCGCGCGACCGGTATTCGACCAGTGCGGGTCCGCGCCGCCCTTCGGGTCTTCCACCAACACCTTGCACATAGAATCCACATACATATCGCGTGCCGGCCCCGGAGCGGGAATTGCTGACGGCGACAAAGGATTCCACGAGGGATAATAAATCCCTTTTTCGGGTTCATCTTCCATACCCCAGTTAATAATAAACACCGGTCCCACCTTGGCCCGCGCCCCCGAGGTCGAAAAACACAATTCTGGTTTCGGGTCATTAACAATAATGCTGAGCTTCGGTGAATTAAAAATCGTCGGAATAACCACGCCGACGGTTTTACCGGTACCCGGAGGCGCGCAGCACAGTGTCGAAAGCGTTTCTTTGAGCATCAGCAGCTTGCCGTTAAATTTGCCCACCACCTGACAAAACCCGTCAAATCCCAGCAAAGGCATTTTTTTGATATCGCCTTCCGTGGCTAAGCGCGCCGACCCATGCACATTTGACTGAAACTTATACGGATTGGTAATCATTCCCACCAAAAATCCTACCGGCAGCACCACAAACGGCAACGCCGGCAGCCACATTGCCACCGAAAAACCGCCGTGATAATTCATCAGTTGCTTAAACCAAATATAATACCGATGATAAATAAACCCCGACCGGCTCACCATCAAATTAAAAAAGGTCGATATGTCATTAAAAGTATCTTTCGATATTCCTTTGCCCACCAAATAAGCCAGCGGCAGCGCGGTAATAAACAAAAACACCGTTATCCCGACGGTAATAATCGCCGTAATACACATCCAGCGCACCGCCGAGTTATATTCTTTCCATTCCTCACCTTCTTTTTTTGCCATTGCAACCTCTCACATCCTGCCTTATCCGTTACCGCGCAACAACTTACGCAGCTTATCCATTACACCCTTGTCGGCACTGCCTTCCGCATCTTCCAGCTTCTTCACAAACAGTGGTATCTCTTTGGGTGTACCGCGGTCAATGCGTGTAACATTAACCTCCAAATCCTTCCAAATATCGAACATATCCTCGGCATTGATAATATTGCCTATTTGTTCAATCACAAACACCTTGACCTCAAAATGCCAATCTTTGTCTGCCAGTTTTTCTACCAATGCCTCTTTGGCAATCAGTCCCTTGCGTACCGGCGAAATCCGATGCGAGCTCTCGGAAAACCACAACGGCTCCTCATCATTAAACCGCTCTTCATCTGCCAGCCAGTCGCCGGTTTCCTTGTCATTCAAGCACAAACAAATCACCCCTTTGGACACCCCGACAAAATCCACCGCCACATCTTTCAAGGTAACACCGCTGATAATCTCATAACCCTTTTGTTTCAGCACTTCAAAGGTTGAATTGGTATGATAATTTTTACTCCGGTTATCGCCGCCGGCCCCGCGATTATCATTACGCGCTCCGTCTTTTTGCTTGCGTTTCTGCGCATTGCCCTTCGGCTCAGTATCGCGGCTTTTTTCGCTGTCATCGGTCGTCACCGGCATCAAATCATCGCTGTTAATAACCTCCGGCTTCTCTTCAAACAAATCAAAATCCACCGCCTCGTCACCGCTGTCAAGTTCGAACAACGAGTGCGAAAACTCTTTCGGTTCGGCCGCCTTAACTGCAGGCTTAGCCATCACCGGTTGCGGCTTATACGGCACCCCCGAAAGCTGCGCCCGCCGTTCGGCTGAAAAAGTCGACCCGCTATCCTCCATCGGCGCCCGCATATTCCGCGGCCGCACCTCTTTATACGACTTTTTCTTCACCACCTTTTTCACTGCTTTAGCGCTCGAAATCTCTTTAATCGGCTCGGCCACCACTTTTTTCAAAATTTTCTGCGGCAGCTTGTACAAATATTGCAGCACGGCCTCCCATTTTACAATACTCAGCGCTGCCCACACCGTCGCCCACACCGGCACTGCCGTCAAAATAATCAACACAAATGCCCACTCTTTAGGCTCGTCAATCACCCATCCCGACAGCCACAAATTCCACGCATGGCTCCAGTGCGTGGCCCGAAAAATGTCAAAATGCCAGTTTGTCAGCAGAATAACGCGAATACCCTCAATAAACAGGATACTCCACAAAACCCCTACCACAACTATCCTCAACAATACAAACAAAGGTCTCAAACCGGACAACTCCACTATTAGTCTTTTCGCATATTTTATTGCAAATTAGTTAAAAAGAACTTAGTTTTTTTATTTTTCAGTCCTTTTCTCAACAACTTTTTTTCGGATATTGCCGGCTTTTTTAGCTTTCCCCGGCTTCAGCGATTCCAACTCATTTTTAATCTCTTCGGCTCGCTGTGTTCCCGACTTAATGTTGCGTATAACAATCCGCTCATTATCATCCGTATCACGGTTTATCCAGTCATAAATCGCATTAACCGGCGCCAGCAACATCTTCGCATAATCCAACTTACGCACCCGATTAAATCCCAACAGCCACAATATCGGCAGCAAAAACAGCGACCCCACCAGCAACAAATCCGACGCGCTTTTTATCACACCGCCGGAATTCCAATAATCCACCAACACTTTCCACGATTCGTGCGAAACATAATCAAAATTCCACACCAACACCAACAACGTATTGCTCACAAACACAAAAACCACGCTCCATAGCGCCAGCACCACCAGATTACGCAGCCATCTTCCTATTTTCTTCATCTTCTGTCCCATCCTTTGTTTTTTTGATTGCGATATCCGTTGTTATTCGCTCCGCCTTGTGTCTTCCTATCCGACTTCTTCCATTTACGAACCAAACCACGCAACTTATCAATACGAGACTGTTTGGCTTTAAAGCCATCCTCCTGTCTCTTATAATAACTATTAGACCGCCGATATGCTTCTTGGTTTTGATTATTTTTTTGGGCTACTGTGCGCATATCTTCTGGAATTTTACCGCTTTTGGACATCTCCAAAAACCAGTCAGGCACCGGCGTCGGATCACCGTTTACTTGCCTGTCTCCTGCCAAATTGCGCATTTCGACCATTTTATCCAACATCGCGGATACATTAACATCTTTCCCATTTTTTTGCAGATATTCACAAATCTTTTTCTTAGCCTTAGCTTGCAGTATCGCATTAAACTTCTGCAACTTTTCCTCTTGAGTATAACAATCATCATCCGGATGCTGCCTATGATGCTCTATCAACAAATATTGCCCGTAAATATCCCACAACTGCTCTCTTTCCAGCTTCGAAATCTCATGGTCAGCCTTCTCTGCATTGTTTTTTATCCTTATATCCTCTACAACCAACTTCTCCACCTCCATATATGCATTTTGGTGTGCCGCGTTGAGTTTAGCCTCATCAAACTTTCCTCTAAGTATCTCCGGAACCGGAATCCTGCTTTCTTCTTTACCCTCGTCAATACGATTCAGCATCTGCCGATTATATTCAATAATTGCCGCGCCTTCTTTAGAATTTTTATCCACATTCAGCTTATCGCACATTTTCTCGGCAATCCGGTTCTCTTGATATTCCCGATATATCCGCATTCCATCAATAGTCGTTTCCGACATCTCATCTGAGGCAAACTTTCCGTTTTCCGGACAGTACAACCTATTGTCTTTCAACACAAATTTATGCAGAGCAAAGCCTATAGTTAACTGTTCAGTCTTACTTTTTCGAGCCCACTCATCCTTCCACTCGTCCTTCCCCCCGTTATTATGGTTCAACACATCGCACAAGAAACCGATTCGGTGGCGCCGCCCCTCCGTTTTCAACCAATTATCGTACATAACCCTGTCAAAGTTGTCCCAACCCTGCCGTCCACCCTGACTATCATACCACTTTTTATCAAATTGGGACTGCGATTGCCGATAGCTGTTCTGATTATTATACGGCCCGCCGGTATTTCGTTGGGTATTATTGCCATTATCCCCTCCCGCAGAAGAATTGTCATCATCATCCTTCTTACGCCAATTTTTAACCCTGTTATATAAACTTTTTATTCCTTTGCCGGCCAGCCTGAAAGGCATAAACGCCAGCCCCTTGGCCAGTCTGCCCGCTGGCCTGACCACCCGTCTCCACACACAGTTGGTTGCCTCATAAACCAGCACACCGGCAAATCCGGCAACTTTGTTCATCGCCCATTCTGTCGCGTGCAGAATAACCTCTTTCATCAAAAAGTCTATGATATCGCCATCGGTAATCTTAAACTTGTCATCATCTGCCAAATCGCCCCAATGAAACGGCGCTTCTTTCTTGTTTTCAACCTTACCGGCCTGGCTGTCATCATATGCAGCGTTACTTGCCGGCACCCCGCTTGCTGCCGCATCATGATTCTCATGAATCGTAATGCCGTTGTTATTATTAGCGGCATCCAACGCCGCCATTCCCCTACCCGCACCATTGGCATTAGTCGGATTTTCACTAACGTTCATCGCATTATTAATTTTTCCCTGCGTCCCTGTTCTTATCTCTTCTGCCACACTCCCTGCCATCTTTTCGCTCTCCACATTCAATTCGCTTATCTTGCCTGTAATTATAACAATATTTTTGTCTTTTGTCTATATATTTTTGTCAACTTTATACCTTTAAACTCGCCAAAAATTTACCGAGTTTCCGGTTAACCACTTTCCCGTCCGAGGGCTTGGCTTTTATCAGCCCGAAAAACTTGTCAGGTATTTTGTCTATCTGTATCGGAGCAAAAATCGCCGGATTCCGCTCCAACAACTTTGCTGCATTTTCCGGATCTTTTCCTGCCGCCTTAAAAAAGTTGCTCACCAGCAAATCTGCATCCACCGGAAAACATTTTTCCTTGATTGCCTTGGCATAAAGCTGTTTTTTGTGAACAAACCGCTGCTGTTCCTCATACAATTCTTTTTCGATTTGATGCTTCTGATATTTCACCTTGCGCAAATTATAGGCATTTTCGCAAGCATCCGTCTCAATCAGCGTCTCCACATACGATATCAGCGATAATTGCAAATTCGGCGCTGATATTTTTTCGGCAAAATTCAAAATTTGCTCATCATCCGGATTAGGCGGCAATTTGGCAATAAACTGCGGCTCAGCCGCAATCATCACATCCCAACATTGCAATATGTCGCTTTTCAAATTATCCGCGCGATAAGGGCTGAACCGCGGCTGCAAATCTTCAGCCGTAAAATACATCGCCGGCACCTCGATTCCCTTTTCTGCCGCCAAATTTTCCACCGCTTCGATAAATTCTTTATAGCTGTTATAAAGCCTCCGTTCATCCTCGGCCAATTGATATCCGTCACCTTCATCCTCTTCGGCATAAGCCGACAGCGGCACATATTCCTCGTCGTTTTCTTCATCTTCTGCCTCATCATCTTCCTGCGATGCGACATATTCTCCGGTATCAACCTCGTCTAATTCTGCCAGCTTGTCTTCCGCATCAGCCAATTGCTGACTGATAAACTCGTCCAACAAAGCATCAAAATCTTTATCTTCCGCCATTTATCTCTCCTATCTCACACTTATCACCGCAGCTATTGTCTTGCTTTTAGCGTCCACCACTATCACTCTCTCGGCCATTCCGCCGCCCTTAATATGCAAGTGCCAATAATCATCTGCCGCTTTATAGTCTGCGATATAACTGCCTTTGGGCTGCTCCAAATTAATTGCCGTCATCGGCTCTGTTTTCTTCACTCCTGCACTTTTTTGGTACAAAAGCTGCGCCAACATCACCATTCCGGCCACAATAGCCAAACTAAGCACCAACACCAATAATTTCACCAACCGCAGTTTCATTTTATTTACAAAACCTCTCTTGCAAGTTTTCAATTTTGTTTTATTATACCTGCATCTTAATCCATAATACAACCCCAAAGGCAAAGATGTCCGACGCTGACAATATTTATACCACACCAATAGTTAACAAAGATTTTAAGGGCAAACGAATTGACAAATTTTTGGCCGAGAGTTTTCCCTTTATTTCCCGCTCGCAAATCCAGCGCATTATTGAGTTGGGCAATGTTTTGTGCGACGACATCACCATCATCGACAATTCCTACAAAATTAAATCGGGCGAATCCTACATTCTGACCTTGCCCGAGGCCGAGCCTGCCGAGCCCCTCCCGCAAAACATCCCGCTTGATATCGTCTATCAGGATGCCGATATCGTCGTGGTCAACAAACCTGCCGGCATGGTAGTTCATCCGGCCGCCGGCGCCCCCGACCGCACTTTGGTCAATGCTCTGCTCTATTGGTGCGACGGCCTTTCCGGCATCGGTGGCATCAAACGCCCCGGCATCGTCCACCGCATCGACAAAGACACCTCCGGCCTGCTGGTGGTTGCCAAAAATGATACCACTCACCGCTTTTTATGCGAGCAGTTTGCCGAACATTCCATTGAGCGCACTTATTATGCCTTTTGTCACGGGTGCCCGTCTCCTGCTTGCGGGGTTGTCTCCGGTCAAATCGGCCGCAGTCCGCGCGACCGCAAAAAAATGGCCGTCCTTGCCCATGGCGGCAAACACGCCGTAACTCACTATCAGGTAGTCTCCGACTATCACGGTGCGGCCTCCAAAATCAAATGCAACCTCGAAACCGGCCGCACCCACCAAATTCGTGTCCACCTCTCATCGCTCGGCCACCATCTTTTAGGCGACCAAGTTTATACCAAATCGCAAAAAATCACGCTAAAAGGTGCTCCTGCAGAGGCCCTCGACTACATTAACCACTTTCCGCGGCAAGCTCTTCATGCCCAAACCTTGGGTTTTATCCACCCTGCCACTCATGAAAAAATGCTGTTTTCCTCCGACCTGCCCGCTGATTTGGCTCAGCTTGAGCAGGCATTGCTCAGCCTCTAGTTTTCCTTGTCGTCCGACAAGATATTGCTCCAGTTTTCTGCCAGCTTGTTAAGTTTATTATTAATCACCTTCAGCCGATGCTGTGCCGAGTTCTTAAAAATCATCGAAAACAAATCCGGCAGCACATAAAACAAAAATACTCCCAAAGCCGCCGCCGACAGCATTATGATAATGTTGGGAATATTCTCCGAAATCGAAAACGGCATCCCCGAGGTCTGCTGTTGAAACAAACTTTTCGCACACACCATCATCCCCGAGATATTCAAACAACCGATGGTAGTAATCTTATTAATATTTTTGGTATCGGTCACCACCACCGTCAAAGTCGGCAGCAATCCGATAAACAGCACCACCACAATCGGCAGCGCCGTAAATGCCACAATCATCAGGCACATAAAAATCAAAAACTTCTGCAAAGAATTCAGCTTTGAGAAACCGGCCTTATTATTGGCCTTTTTTCCATTAATGGGGGCAGGTGCTTTCATTATTTTACCATCCAATAAATTATGCTGAACACAAAGGTGCTCAACATTGTTAAAACCGACAGAATTGAAGAAAACCGCAACGCCAAATCCCGCGCCTCTTCATCAATACGATTATCTCCGCTCAAAATTTTATTTTTTTCGGCCTTCAGGAAATTAACCGTCTTCAGCGCTTCGGTAAAATCGGCTCTATCACGCATCCGCGCTTCCTCATTTTCCAAAATATCCACGATATCCATAATTTTGCCGCTTTTGGAAATCTTCAGCAACTCCTGTTCCAAATATTTCTGATATTTGATATTATGATAGCTCTGTATCACCGGCTTGGCCGCTTTCACCAGCCATTGGGTCAGGTTCACCAACTGTGCTGGTCCTTGTTTGTTTTGAATGGTCGCATACAGCCGAATAACCGCTCCCACTTTAATCGCATCCTGATTTGCATTCACATCAATGATAATACCGTCAATTTTCTTACCCATCTTGCAGCGCAAATAAGCAATAATCGTCTTATCAAACGGCAAATTTCCGAAATTCGCCCGATTATTATTCAGCGCCCCCAACAACCTTGAGGTATTGTTCACAAAAGCCTTGCCCAGCAAAGGCGATATACACGGCAAATCCTCATCAAAATCATACATTATCCGCTCAAAACCATACCCCATATCATGCCGCGAAATATACAGTTTAAATTCACTGGCATTAGACGGAGCGCGCATCGACGATTGTTCCTGATACCACAATTTAATCACATCGGTCGAAATCAAATTCTGCAGCGGTGTCAACGACAAATTGTTTTTCTTATTATAAAAAATCGTCTTGGCCAAACCTTCCGGAAAAATATACGAATCACCGCATTTCAACGGCAGCGAGCTGTCCAAATAAATCACCACTTTGGCAATCAGCAAATTACGGTCAGGATTTTCTTTGTCCGCCGAAATTATCGCATTAAGTTTATTCGCCAGTTTTTCGTTTTCCAGTCCGTTTTTAACCCAATCCAGCAATTTTCCGCTTTGTATCACTTCCAACCCGAAATCCGGATTATTCAAAATCGCCAAAGCAGCGCTCTTGCGGGTATAGCATTTTTCCCCGTTAATCGTCAGCGCCTTATTGGAGCGATCATAGCTGTCCGAAGTTGCCAAATTTACTGTCTTGCCCTCAAAATAATTGGCAATAGTGGCATAATCACAGCGTTTCTCCGCATTGTCATCCAGCATCAGGCGCAAAATCGAGGCAATCCGATTATGGATTTTGCCGTTTCCGGCCAAGAACCCGAACGAAGTATTTTTCAGCTTTTGTTTAATCAGCTCTTTTGCCGACAATTCGCTGGTTATATTGCTGTTCAGTGCCAACCCCAGCAACACCACCGCACAGGCATAAATATCATTATCTATCGACCCGTTGCCTCTTGACTGCGGCGGACACAATATATTCTCAATCGTCTCATACACCGGCGGCTGATGCATCGAGGGAAAAGATGCCAAACAATCGCCCAACACCAACTCTTGTTTCGAGGCATCCTTAAAAAACACATTATCCAATCTGATTGCCCGATGCGTCAGGCCGAAAGTCTTCAACACTTCGCAGGCCGACAACAACGACAAAACCAAACTCTTAAACCCTTCCGGCGTTATCTTCTCGGCCGCCTCATCAAACACATCCACCCGCGGTCCTGTCGGCTTGTTATAAATCAGCGCTATTGTTTCCGCATCTTTAATGGTTATATGCCCATATTCGGCCAATTTTAAAATATTCGGCGAATCAATTGATTTCATATACGGCAAATACGACAGCCGCGGCGTCTCTTTTTCGCACACCAAAGCAAACAGCTCTTTATTGGGATTGGTTTTGTCCTTAACCGCATAAGCCTTGGCGCCATTAGTATCATATTCGCTCAGCCGCACTCCCAAATCAACTTCATATCTCTCTTTGAGCAAAAAAACATTTTCGTTGCCAGTGTTTCCTGCGGCTGCAACCGGCTCTCTTCTCTCTTCTTGTCTGCTTTCCGCTTCCGATGGCTGCACCTCCGCTGCTGCTTCCGCTTGCGGATTTTCTGTTTCTTTCTCGTCTGTCTGCTCGTCGCTCATTGCCCAAACTTTCCTTATGACAGTAATAACATATTCGCATCATAACAATATATTGTTAATAAAATACAAATTTTTTCATAAAGGTTTGCAAAAAATATATTCTAATATCCAAAAATCTTTGGAAAATAAATGGCAGCTACAAACAAACAAACCCTTACCACATTTCTCGAAGGCGATAAAAGCACCTTATCGCCAACGGTTGCCGACCGCGCTGTGCTGACTGAAGCTCCCGCCTACAATATTGACCTTTCCGCGCTGGAACAAGCTCCTGTGCCGGCGTCTGCTCACCCGCACCCGTCCGCATCACGTTCTGCTGAATTTTGGTCGGATATGGACGTCAAACTCTCCGACATCACCAATTTTATCTTTGCTTCTGCCAACTATCCGGTGTTCATTATCCAAGATGACGCATTGATTTATATCAACACCGAAGCCTGCAAACTTTTAGCCATCGAACAAGAGAGCACCGTAATCGGCCGACCGTTTTTAGAGCTTGTTCACCCTGATGATTGGAATCTGTTGGCTGAAAATGTCGGCGAAATTCTAACCTCGCACAGTTGCCTGAAAATTCGCTTTTCCTCAGCCTCCAAGCAGGTCATTCCTTTCAGCATCCGTGCAATTTATCTGCCTGATATTGAGCACTTTTCCTTTATCCTCTTGGGCGAAAGCATCGCCCCGCGGCCTCGCCTTGCCGGCAATTCGCTGTACGATGACCAAACCGGCCTGCCAAGTTTCTTTCTGTTTGAGGACCGCTTGCAAATGGCAATTCTACTTGAGCGCGCCAAACCCACCCCCTCACCGGTTGCTGTGGTCGGCATCAACATCAACAATCTGCCCGACTTCAAGCGCCTCAACTTAGACAAAGTTGTCATCAAGCGCCTTGCCGACAATTTGGTTTTCAACCTGCCCAAAACCGTCACCGTCTCCATCGGGCTCAAATACCATTTTTGGATTTTGCTCAACGGCTTTAACGGCGAATTTGACGTTAATGTCATGCTCAACCGCATCAAAGAAATTTTGGACGCCGGCGTCAAAGACAACTTCATCCGCCACGAATTGGCCTATTCCATCGGCGTAAGCCTGTTCCCCAACGATGCCTCTTCTGCCAAAAAATTGATTGAACATACTGTAACTTCAGTGCGTCAGGCACAAAATTCTGGCGGCAATTCCATCGTTATCTTTGGCGAAAAATAACCCCTGCTTTCACCCGATAATATATAAAACGCGGCTCTGTTTTCAGCAGAAACCGCGTTTATTCATCCGAACTTTCGCTTGCTTAGCGACGATCACCCAACAATCTGAGCAAATATAAAAACATATTCAAAAAGTCCAAATACAGTGCCAAAGCACCGCTGATAGCCTTCTTAGCTGTCATCTCGCTGTCATCAGCCGGATGATAAACTTGGCGATACATCGCGGTATCATACGCCGTCAAGCCGCCAAAAATCCCCACGCCGATAATCGATAAACACCAATCAAATGCCGAGCTTTGCATAAACAGATTTACAATCAGCGCAACAATCAATCCGATTAAACCCATCCGCAAAAAGGCGCCCATTCCGCTCAAATCACGCTTGGTAGTATATCCCCACAAGCACAATCCGCCGAAAGAACACGCCGTAATCAAAAACACCCGCGTCAACGAAGCACCGGTGTACAAAAGACAAATCGGCGCCAATCCGATGCCCTCCAAAGCCGCAAATGTCCAAAACATCATTTGCATTTGGCCTTTAGTACCGTTGTTAATAGTTCGGTTGGCAAAAATCAACAAAACAAACGGCGCCAGCAGCGCTACCCAGCCCCAAACCGACAAATCAACCCCTTCATTCGAAACGCTGAAAAACACATTAAACAATGCCGTATTGAGCACCAAATAAGCCGACAAAGCCGTCAGCAACAAACCTCCCGCCATATAGCCGTAAATTTTCTGCATATACTCGCGCAGTCCTTGGTCAATAACCTCGCCTCCCGTTCTCTCCAAAATCTCGTCTTGCATTTTAACATCCTCACAATATTGTTGTTTATCTGTTTTAAATATAGGGAATCCGAAAACAAAAATCAAGACAATTTGCACCTTCCCGATATCAAGGCAAAAAATTGTTTATTATTGATTATTATTTCTTGCTAAAACCCCTCTTACAACTAACAATTGTATTCAACACTACAATTTGGAGTTTCCCCTTAATGGACACAGACCAACAAAAAGCCCTTGATAACGCCGGACATCGTCAGCGTGTCCGTGATAGGTTTATCAAAACCGACGGCGAAGATTTTGCCGATTACGAGCTGTTGGAATTGCTGTTGATGATGTCCATTCCTCGCCGCGATGTCAAACCGATTGCCAAAGAGCTTTTGCGCAAATTCGGCAGTTTCGCCAATGTTATTTATGCTCCGCGGGATGAACTCACCCAAATTAACTGGATTAAAGACGGCACTTTTGTCCTGTTCAGAGCCATTGTTGCCTCAGTCAAAAAAATCTGCCGCGAGTATATGTACGAGGACAACGGAATCTCTCTGCTGACCCCATCCTCACTGATTGAATATTGCCGTGCCTCAATGGCTTATGAAGATGTTGAGGAAGTCCGCGCCGTTTATCTCGATTCTCAGCTTAAATTGTTAGCCGATGAGCTGCTGCAAAAAGGTTCGCTTACCAGTGTCAGCATCTCCCCGCGCGATATCATCATCGGCGCACTCAAACACAAAGCCTCCTCCGTCATTCTCATCCACAACCACCCCTCCGACAATGTCGTTCCTTCCGATGCCGACAAATTCATCACCAAACAAATTTTTGAAGCCTGCCGCCTTATCAATATTGATTTGCAAGAGCATATCATCATCGGCAAAACCAACTATTTTTCCTTTGCCGAGCATCACATCATCGATGCACTGCGCCAAAATTTCAAAAATTAAAAACAACCGCCTTTTTTGACTTAACAAATCAATTTTGATTGTGTAAACTCATCCCCGTTCAGCAGTAGTCAATTAACCGTCAGCAATTCAATGGAAGATTTATTCAACATCGATTCTGCCTCTCCGATTCCCCAAGCGCCCGAACTCAGCGTCAGCGAAATATCCGCCCGCATCAAAGCGCTGGTTGAATCCGGTTTTGCTTTTGTGCGGGTAAAAGGCGAAATTTTCGGCGCCAAACGCGCGGATTCGGGACATTGGTACCTCACCCTGAAAGACGACAGCGCCGCTCTTTCCGCCGTTATTTGGCGCGGCAGTGCCTCACGCTTGACTGTCAAACCCGAAGATGGAATGGAGGTTATCGCCACCGGCAAAATCACCACTTTTGCCGGCAAGTCATCTTATCAGCTCATCATCGACCAAATGGAAATCGCCGGCACCGGCGCCTTATTGAAATTATTGGAAGAGCGTAAAAAACAATTTGCCGCCGAAGGCCTGTTTGATATTGCCCGCAAAAAACCTCTTCCCTATCTTCCGCAAACCATCGGGGTGGTAACTTCTGCCTCCGGAGCGGTCATACGTGACATCATCCACCGCATCCGCGACCGCTTTCCCAGCCGCATTTTGCTCATCCCCACACCGGTTCAGGGCGATGGCGCTGCTCCCAAAATTGCTCAAGCCATCCGCAATTTTAACCGTTTGGACCAAATTTCTTCCTATCCTTTGCCCGATGTGTTGATAATAGCCCGCGGCGGCGGCAGTTTGGAAGATTTGTGGCCCTTCAACGAAGAATGTGTCATCCGTGCCGCCTTTAGTTCAAACATTCCGATAATTTCTGCGGTCGGTCACGAAACCGACACCATGCTCATCGACTATGTCGCCGACAAACGCGCGCCCACCCCCACCGGCGCTGCTGAGATGGCCGTACCGGTGCGTGCCGAATTGCAAATAAAAGTCAACAATCTCGAAAACCGCTGCCAAAACAGCATCTTGCGCTATTTTGCCGACAAAACCGACCTGATGACCGCACTGGCCCGCGGCATTCCCAACCTGCGGCAAATTCTCCAAGAGGCCGTCCAAAAATTCGACGACCGCTCCGAGCGCTTGCACACCGCTTTTCACAACTGCCTCAAAGACAAATCGCGCCAAGTTGAGCTGTGCCGTTTTAAACCGCTTCTCGTGCAAAAGATTATTGAAAAAAGCACTAGCGATTTAAATAATTTATGGTTGCGCCTGTCGTCCGTATCGGTCGGCTCCGTGCTCAAGCGCGGTTTCGTCTGGGTCAAAGACTCTCAAGGCCGCACTGTTGCCGATTTATCAAGTGCCCGCGCCACAAAAGAATTTGAGCTCAATTTTGCCGACGGCAGCCTCAAAACTTTTGCCGCAGCCGCCTCAACCCCCATCAAGAAAACCTCCGCCAAAAAGGAACCGGAAAATGAAACTTTGCAAATATCTTTGTTTGATTAGCTCTCTTTACACTTTTGCGCTTACCGCGCAAGCCGTTGAAATCTGCGGCCGTCTCAATCAGGGCGAGCTCATTTTTGGCCGTGCCGATTTTGCTGCCGGCGTTTATCACAACGCTAAAGAAATCGCCACCACTTCCGATGGAATTTTTATGGTGGCTTTCGGCCGTGACGAAACCAAAGACCAGCTATTGTCCGTCATTGATACCTCCGATCAAGAGCACAATTTCGAGCTCAAAATTTCGCCCACTCAATGGAACATCCAAAACATCAAAGGTATCCCGCCGCGCAAAGTAACTCCGTCTGACGCTGATTTAGCCGCCATCCAAAAGGAGAGCAAATTATTGGGCAAAGCACTCAAAGCCGAAAACACCTCAACCTTTTGGCGCTCCGGCTTTATCCGACCGGTTGAAGGCCGCATCTCCGGCGAGTTCGGCGGCCAGCGCATTATGAACAAAGTTCCCAAAAGCCCGCATCGTGGTATGGACATTGCCGCTCCGGCCGGCACTCCCGTCAAAGCCTCGGCCGATGGCGTCATTACCCTGACCGCTCCCGACCTGTTTTATTCCGGCAATGTCGTAGTGATTGACCACGGATTCGGGCTGCAAACCATTTACGCCCACCTCAGCGAAATTAAAGCGGTCTCAGGCCAAACCGTCAAACAAGGCGACATTATCGGTTTGGTCGGCAAAACCGGACGCGCCACCGGCCCTCACCTGCATTGGGGCGCCTCTTTGCGCAACATCCGGTTCAATCCGCAGTCGCTGTTAGATATAAACAGCAATGCTGAAAAATGTTTTACTTTGTAAACAAAAGGTCTAAACTCGTAACCATAAACTAAGTTTTCGGAAAGCATAAAAAAATGAATGATGTCAGCAACAAACAAATCAATTGGGATGCCATAACCTGCCTTATAGTTGACGATGACAAGTTTTCGCGCACTTTCACCAAGACTGCGCTCTACCAAATCGGGATAAAAAACACCCGTGAGGCCGCCACTTCGCAAGAAGCAGCCGAGATTATCCGCAGCTACAAAATAGATGTACTGCTGCTCGACCACCAGCTTCCCGAACCCAGCGGACTGGATTTAGCGCGACAAATCAAAGAAGGCAAAATCGGCGACAACAAAGATTTGCCGATTATTATGGTTACCATTGACACCAAAGAAAAAACCGTGCTTGACGCAAAAAACATCGGCATCCACGAATATTTGGTCAAGCCGATATCTCCGCTGGCTTTGCGCAAACGCATCTGCACCGCTTTCGGCATCAAAGAAAGAGTATAAGCCGTGTTAAGCAACCTGCATATTTTATATCTTTCGATTCTCCAAGGCATCACCGAATTTTTGCCGGTAAGCTCTTCGGGGCATCTCATTTTGCTCTCCAAGTTTACCTATTTCCCCGATCAGGGGCTGACCTTGGATGTCGCAGTTCATTTAGGTTCTATTCTGGCGGTTATGCTGTATTTTTCCTCCGACATTGCCGCCATGCTCAAGGGCTTATGGAAAACCAAATTTATTCCCTCGCTGGCTCTTGACGGCGCTCGCCTTTTCTGGCTGTTGTTCATCGGCACTCTGCCAGTAATAATCGCCGGCCTCAGTCTCAAAAGCTACGGCACCGAGTGGATGCGCAGCACCCGCCTGATAGGCTGGACAATTTTGGGTTACGGCATTTTACTGTTCATCGCCGATTCTTGTTCCATGACCATCCGCCAAATCAAGCATATGGGAGTGGTTGATGCCCTGCTCATCGGTTGCGCTCAGTGTTTGGCTCTCATCCCTGGGACTTCACGTTCGGGCATAACCATAACTATGGCGCGTTTTTTGGGCATTGAACGCCGCGAGGCTGCCAAATTTTCTATGTTGCTGTCCATTCCCACCATTTTAGGTGCCGCTATTTTAGTCGGTTGGAAAGTTGTCGAAAACGGCAATCTTATGGAAATCTGCCAATTATTCGACGGCGTGGTTTATTCTTATGTTGCCTCTATAATTGCCATTTATGCCGTAATGTGGTGGCTGAAAAAATCGACATTTCTCCCCTTTGTCATCTATCGTCTCGCACTGGGTTCGTTTTTATTATTAGATTCTTACGGATATTTGCATAAGTTTCTTGACTAATTGATAAAAAGGTTTTATACACATCACACAGATGAAGCTCTGGTGGCGGAATTGGTAGACGCGCAAGTTTCAGGTACTTGTGAGGGGTTCCTCGTGAAAGTTCGAGTCTTTTCCAGAGCACCAATTTTATCAAAACCCTCTTCCGACAGAGGGTTTTAGTGTTTAGAACAAGTTAACGAGGGACTTTTGCGGTACAATGGCGAATTGGCAGCCGGCAAAATCAAGGCTGTCTACAACGATTTTTTGGTTGATGTCGAGCTCACCGACGGCAAAACGGAGGCAGCCTTTTGCGGCGCCTTGGAAATTGCCGAAATTTGTCGTCCCGATATGCCGGTTTTGTTGCAAATAAACGCGCCGGAGCGTATCGTAAAATACAGTGTTCACTTTCTCAAAACTCCGCAAGGGTGGATATTTGCCAACCCCAAATATAACAAGGTTCTGTTTGCCGAGGCATTCCGCGCCAAAAACTTGCCCGAGTTTACCCACTATGCTCATTGCCGTCCGCTCAAACCCGACGAGGAATCCGGTATCGACTTCGAGCTGGAAGCCTCTGCCGGCACCAAAGCCTATGTGTACGTCACTTCCATCTACCGCAAAAAAGGCGGCCAAGCCATCTTTCCGCACAACATCGATTTTTTTGAAACTCGTATGTTTGAAGCCATGCGGCAAAAAGTCGCCACCGGAGCTTCGGCTTATGTTGTGTTGATATCCCCCCGTGACGACTGCATCAGCGCCAAATTTGTCTGGGATATCAATCCTCAAGCCTCTGCCAAGATTTACGATGCCCGTCAAGATGGTATCAATTTTGTCTGTTATAGTTGCAATTTGCGCGAAGATGCCATATCCTTAGGCCGCAAATTAGAAATCAGCTTCTAACCAAAAAGGTGTTAAAATGTCAAATCACAACTCTCATCGCAATCAAAACGGAATAGTCATCCACACCGATGCCGGCGATTTTGCCGGTATGCGCAAAGCCGGCGCCTTGGCCGCCGCCACACTCGACTTCATCACCCCTTATGTCACACCCGATGTTACCACCGAATATCTTGACAATCTTTGCAACCAATACATCACTGAGCATGGTGGCACTTCGGCCTGCATCGGTTACCATGGCTATCCCAAATACACCTGCATTTCCATCAATCACGAAATCTGCCATGGCATCCCCTCACCCGAGCGCAAACTGCTCAATGGCGAAATATTAAACATCGATGTTACTGTCATCGTTGACGGCTGGCATGGCGATACCTCAAGAATGTACTATGCCGGCAAACCCTCCGTCAAAGCCAAGCGCTTATGCGAGGTAACTTACGAATGCTTAATGCGCGGCATCGAAGCCGTCAAACCCGGAGCTCATTTTGGCGACATTGGCGCAGTTATTGAAGAAATCGCCCATCATTACGGCTATTCGGTGGTTGATATGTTTTGCGGGCACGGCCTAGGCAAAGTCTTTCACGACGAACCCAACGTTATGCATTGCGGCAAAAAAGGTACCGGCCCCCGCATAGAAGAAGGAATGTTTTTCACTATTGAGCCGATGATAAACTTCGGCAAAAAAGACGCCACTATCTTGGCCAACGATTGGACAGCCGTCACCAAAGACCGCTCCTTGTCCGCTCAATTTGAGCACTCATTAGCGGTAACTGCCGACGGCGCGGAAATTTTCACTCTTTCGCCAGCCGGTCTTACCTGTCCGCCCTATAAACTCTAAACCTCCGCTTTCCTCAACGTGTTTATCTTTTCAGCTCCAGTTTCAACACCACCACCGCGAAACTCAGCGTCAAAAGAAAAGTCATCAGCAAAAACACGCTAAAGAATGCCCACGCCATCGGATAAACCACCATCACCGGACGCGCTATTGTGCTTGCCCATCCGTCCAGCGTAAACACTTGCAGCAACGAAAAAGTCGCCTCCCCCAAGCTGCCAAACACCACAAAAGTATCCCCGAACATATTAACCGCCATAATCGCAAATATATAAAAGAACACCGCAAAAACTGCCATATATGCAGCAAATACCGGCATCATCCGCAAAAATACCTCAACGACCATTCCCACCTTATCATTGCGATTTTCATATTTTATCAATCTAAGCAGGCGGAAAGTACGCAGCACAATAAAAATACTCATCAGCGGCAGCGAGGATACTCCCACCACGACCAAATCAAAAATATTCCAATTCGACCTAAAAAACTCTTTCCGCCACGTAACCATTTTCAAAAATATCTCGCTGATAAATATTCCCATAAACATTCTATCCAGCAAATACATCACATTATCATAGTAGAAAGTCATTGTCGGAGAAGTCATCAGTCCTTGCAGCACCGCATCAGCCAAAATAATCAACATAATAAACCGGTCAAACCCTTTGCTTCCCAGCAAAGTCACCAATCGCCGCTGATTATCATTGTAATATAGTTTATTCAGTTTCTTTTTACCTGTTGTTGCGGTTTTCTTATCCGTCATCTCAAACCTCCCTTATTTTATCCCAATCCAAAACATCATCGCTATTCCGGCCACTGCCAACATCGGCCCGAAAGCCAACTCGCGCTTTTTTTGCACCGCCGCCGTCACCAATCCCAAAACTGAAGCAACGGCAATCACATACAACAATCCTTCAACTCCCAGCCACGCCCCGACAGCCGCCAGCAGTTTTATATCTCCGCCGCCAAAAGCATCTCGCCGATACCATACCACCAGCAAACTCACCGCCGCCGGCAGAAAATATCCCGCCAGCGCGCCCCATACACTCTCGTCTATCGTCACCACGCCAAATCCGGCATAAGCCGCAGCTATTCCGATTATCATCAGCGGTATGGTCAAAATATCCGGCAGCACAAACATCCTGATATCAATCTCAGCAGCCAAAAGCAACACCCAAACATAAACCGTCGCAAGCTCCGGCTTGGCCAAAAACACCCATACGCCCAACGTCAGCATCGCATTAATCAACCCCGCCATCACCGAGCGCCATACCAGTTTTTTATACAAATCTGTTTTACGATAATTTTTGCCGCGTTTCTCGATTCGCAAAAGCTCCACCACCGCACAAGCCAAAGTAGCCGGCATAAACTTAGCAAAACGCCTTGCCATATAAGGCGTCATCATTCCCCACAAAAAAGCTCCGGCCACCCAAAATATCAAATTTGTATCCTCTGCTTATAACCTTACCTTTTCCGCACTATAAAGCACAAATCCATAATATTTTATTAAAAAATCAAAAACGCTTCGACTTTTCTCTCAAGTCAGAAGCGTTTTCTTTCATCAGTCTTATAATGCCATAACCACACCGCCGCGATCCAAATCCGGCAATATCAGCAGATCTCCGGTAACAGCATCAAAAACATCAAAGCCTTTTATCCACCACATCCTAGGCATCGGTGTATCACCGCAGGCGCTTCGCAGTTCATCCAACCTTCTCAAACAACCGGCCAACACTTTTGATTGTTCAAAAGTCAACAACCGCCCGTTATAATACTCGATAAACCTTGCTGCCTGACCGGCCAGCCAACCGAAATCATCACCGCCGATCATAGCCCCGATAACCAAGTCCTCGCCTATACGATAACCGATTATCCTGCCGCATCCTTCCAGCATCTTTTCGCTTTCTTGCAAATTTTCATAAACATAGCGCGGCAAACATCCGACCTCAAATTCTATCTTATGCGGCATCTTTCCGTTGTACGGCGGCTCAAGTCCCAAACCTTTTTCTTCAACATAAGTAATCGGACCGAACAATTCTCGCATTATCGAATCTTTATCCGTCGCATTTTTCGGATTGTTCTTTTTTTCTTTGGCAGCAATCACTATCAGTCGTATCAAACCGGCCAACATCGTTGCCAAAACCACTAAGGCTAAAACATCTATTGCATCCATAATTTTATTGATTTAATAATTAAACATAATTCTAGCAAACTATGTTTGACATAGCATTTTTATCTCTGCTTGTAAATAAAAAAATCAACGATGCAACAGTTTGGCTCCGGCCGCCGTCAGCGTCAAAACCAAATAATTCACTATCTCAACCGAAGGATAATTAGTGGTTTTACAATCTCTCTCCGCTTTATACAGCAGCGACATTGCATCAAACAGCCGGTCTTTTGACCAAGCACTGATTTGCCGCTCCCCCATATCATAACGATAAAACAGCCGTTTCGATAGCACTTTTTTAATCGCCTCACCGGCGTTTATACCATCTTCCGTCAGGGCTTTTCCCTCCAACAGCATATTGGCATGGCGGCTCAAGGCGCGAACTATCTGCACCTCTTCAACCCCCTCGTTGAGCAAGTTTTTCAAAGCATTCAGCGCCTTGATTTTTAGTCCCGAAAACACATAAAACCCCAAATCATCCGCGGCCGACACCGAGGCATCAAACACCGTTTTGCGCACATCTTCAATATCAAAATGCTTCTTGCTGCCGACATAAGTCACCAGCTTGTCAATCTCATTGATATTTGACTTACGGTCATTCGACAACCGACTGCACAACAGCTCAAAAGCCTCTCTGGTATAGGTTATCTGATTTTCCGTCAGCATTTGCCGCGCCGATGTGGCAACTCCTTCATCGCGGTCTTCATAACAAGCCGCCGCGGCCAAAAACTTTTCCGTATTAAAATAATTCACCAGCGAACTGCGATTATTCAGCGTCGCCCCGCCGTTTACCACCAACAAAGTATCCGACTTGCTCTCTTCAATAAAACTTTGCAGCACTTTGGTCAAATCATTATCCGCATCCCGCAGCAAAATCACTCGCCGACCGGCCAACAACGACTGCGCATTATATTCGCCGACCAATCGCCCGACATCGCGTTTAACCTCATCCCAGCTCATATCCACCGCACAAAACGGATCATTCAAATCCGCCACCACACTTAAGGCAAATTTTCTGGCATATTCGGCGGCCAGTCCCTCGTTTGGACCATACACCAGCACCGCCTTGATATTCATATCCGGCTTTTTGCAATAACTTTCGACTTGCGCCGCCTTAAATATCATCTCTCGCCGCCCATCCGCGTGTGGAAATACGCCCCCAATCGCAGCGCGATATCATTGGCAATAATTTTGGTAGCATCCTCTTCCGCCTTTTTTTGCGACATCGTAGTCGAATAAGGATTGGCCAAAATATCATAGCTCACAAAAGCTATCGATTCGCCGCTCACCAATTTATCCGCCCCCTCAAACAAACTATAGCTCACCAAATATTTTATCCGCTCATTAGTAGCCGTAACGTCGTTGCGCATCGCTTGCTGCGTAACTCGTTTGTCGGTCAGCTTCACATCCAGACGATATTTAGCATTCTGGGGCACTCCGCGCGGCGTCAGCAAATCCAACAGATTGTTTCTAAGCTGCTGGCCAAAACGGTCTTTAATGGTCAGCACCTTAATCTGCGCCATCTCTTGAGTTATCGACGTGTCAAATTTGTCATTAAAATACCAATCCGAACTGTTGCTGCGTTGCACATACAACGGTTGAAACCCGCAAGCCGACAACATTCCCGCCGCAATCAGCATTTTAACAATTTTCATCTTCAATCCCCTTTTTTTCGCTCAAACCACTACGCAACTATGTTCACAATTTTGTTCGGAACCACAATAATTTTTCTAATTTCCTTGTCCTCCAACATTTTCTTAACATTATGCAGCTCCAAGGCCTTTTTCTCCACCTCATCTTTTGCCGCATCTTTGGGCATTTCTATAGTGCCGCGCATTTTGCCGCAAATCTGCACGGCATAGGTCACCACATTATTCTCCGCCAACTTAGCATCGCCCTTGGGCCATTCTTCCTTAACAATCAGCTTATCATGTCCCAGCCTTGCCCACAGCTCTTCGGCCAAATGCGGCGTAAACGGCGAGATAAGTTTCAGCAGCACCTCATACATCTCGCTTGGCACCATCTCCATCCCCGACAAATAATTAACATAGCTCATCAGTGACGACACCGCAGTGTTAAACTTCATCTGGTCAATTCTTTCGCTTACTTCCAAAATACAGCCATGCATCGCTCGCAAATCTTTTTCCGTCAGTGCGGCTTGCCCGACTTTTCTAAACAAGTTATATACCTTGCCGACAAACCGATAAACCCCCATCAGGCTTTCTTCCGACCACATTGCTGTCTGGTCAAACGGACCGATAAACATTTCATACAGCCTGAAACTGTCTGCCCCATAATTATTCACAATCTCGTCCGGATTAACCACATTGCCGCGCGACTTTGACATCTTTTCGCCATTGGCCGCCAAAATCATCCCATGCGATGTGCGTTTATTATAGGGCTCCTTGCTTGTCACATAGCCGCAATCATACAAAAACTTATGCCAAAAGCGCGAGTACAACAAGTGCAAAGTGGTGTGTTCCATACCCCCGTTATACCAGTCAACATTCATCCAATAATCCAACGCCTCTTTAGCGGCAAATTCTTTGTCATTATGTGGATCGCAATAGCGCAGAAAATACCACGACGAACCCGCCCACTGCGGCATTGTATCAGTCTCCCGCCGCGCTGGACCATGGCACTTCGGACAAGTTGTATTCACCCATTCTGTCGCCTTCGACAAAGGAGACTCTCCTTCATCATTAGGCCGATAATCACTCACTTCGGGCAAAGTCAGCGGCAGCTCCGCCTCCGGTATCGGCTGCCAGCCGCATTTTTCGCAATAAACCATCGGTATCGGCTCGCCCCAATAACGCTGACGCGAGAACACCCAATCACGCAGCTTAAAATTAACCTTAGCATTGCCAAAACCTTTATCTTTGGCATAGTCTATCGCCTTGCGAATAGCCTCTTCTTTGTTCAATCCGTTCAAAAACCCCGAATTTATGTGTTCGCCGTCTTCTTCCCACGCCTTCTCGGAAATATCGCCGCCGGCCAATACCTGCACAATCGGCAGCCCAAACGCCTTGGCAAAATCATAATCTCGCTGATCATGCGCCGGCACCGCCATAATGGCGCCCGTACCATATCCGGTCAACACATAATCGGAAATAAACACCGGAATCATCTCTCCCGTAAAGGGGTTTTTCGCCTTCATCCCTTTAAGCTCAACCCCAGTCTTCTCCTCGCTTATCGAACGTTGCAAATCCGACTTTTTGGCCGTCTCGGCAACATAGGCTGCCACTTCTTGCGGATTGTCAAATTTGCTCATATATTTAGCCACAAATGGGTGCTCCGGCGCCAACACCATATAAGTCACACCAAACGCCGTATCCGGCCGTGTAGTAAACACTTTGAGCCTGTCCGAACCAAACTCGAAATCCAGCTCTGCTCCTTCCGAACGCCCTATCCAGTTGGCTTGCTGCGCTTTCACCCGCTCAATAAAATCAACACCGTCCAAATCATTTATCAACCGGTCGGCATATTTGGTAATCGCCATCATCCATTGCTCTTTGTCGCGGCGCACCACCTCCTCGCCGCAGCGTTCGCAACGACCGTTAACCACCTCCTCATTAGCCAGCCCCGCTTTGCAGGAAGGACACCAGTTAACCGCCATCTTTGCCTTATACGCCAGTCCTTTTTCAAAAAACTTGATAAACATCCACTGTGTCCACTTATAATACTCCGGATCACAGGTAGAAATACATCTGTCCCAGTCAAACGACAAACCGATCATCTTCAGCTGACGCGTAAAATTGGCTATATTTTCTTTTGTCGACACCGCCGGATGAATACCGGTCTTAATCGCATAATTCTCGGCCGGCAGCCCAAACGCATCAAACCCCATCGGATAAAGCACATTAAACCCTTGCATCCGTTTTTTGCGCGCAATCACATCCAGCGCCGTATACGAACGAGGATGCCCGACGTGCAAACCGGCTCCCGAGGGATAAGGGAACTCTACCAAAGCATAAAACTTCTCCTTATTCTTATCAATCTCGACATGATAAGCCTTTTCGTCTTCCCAAATTTCCTGCCATTTTTTCTCAATGGCCTTAAAGTTGTATCTATCCTCCATTGCCCAGTCTTGCTGCCACTCGGCAAAAGTATTTTTTCCATTATATTTTTTGCTCATTATTTTTTCAAACCATCTAAAAAATTACCAATTAACCCCAAAATATCTCAGTTTAATATATTTTACAAGAGGCATTTTTTAATCTTGTAATTACTTTGCCGATTTTGTAATATAGCGGCAAGTTAACCCTCAGCTAAGGAACGAACAAGCCATGTCTGACAGCCGCGCCGACGCCTTAAAAATTTTCACCGATATTTTAACCTCAGCTCCCGCCATCGGCTCCGCTCCTTCGGACAATGCCGCTTTCATCCATATGCTCGTCCGCACCACCTTGCGTCATATGACCTATATTACAAGCATTTTACGCAAATTTGCCTCTCCCAAAATCCTCAAACAGCACAACACTACCAAATACGCCCTCCTCTTGGGTGCTGCCGAATTACTCTATATGAAATCTCCGGCTTATGCGGTTATCAATTCTTATGTCGGGCTTGTCAAAAAATCACAAAATCGCTTTGCCGCCGGATTCGTCAATGCCGTATTACGCAAAATAAATTCCGCCAAGTCGGAATTGCTGGCCGCCGATACCAACGAGTTTTTTCCACCGCGTTTTCGCTCGCTGTTACTGCAAGATTATTCTCCGAAAGTTGTGGCTCGAATTGAGCAATCATCAATGCTTGAGCCTTTGTTGGACGTCACCTTATTTCATCGCGATTCGCTGCTGTCATCAATGGGAAAAATCCTTCCCTTGGGCACTCTGCGCTTCAAATCCCAAGGCAAAATCTCCGAGCTGCCCGATTACAACGCCGGCACTTGGCAAGTGCAGGACTTCTCATCCTCTCTGCCGGTAAAAATGCTTTCCGACCTGCGCGGCAAACGCGTCTTGGATGTCTGCGCCGCCCCCGGAGGCAAAACCGCTCAGCTTCTGGTGCAAGGCGCCAAGGTCACCGCGTTAGATATTTCCTCGCCGCGGCTGGCAATTTTACGCGAAAATCTCGACCGTCTGCACTTGTCACCTCAAGAGGTTATCTGTGCCGATGCTATTGATTATTTTACACAAACCTCCGATATGTACGACATAATCCTGCTTGACGCTCCCTGCTCAGCCACCGGCACTTTGCGGCGCCACCCCGAAGTTGCCCACCTCAAAACCGCCGCCGACATCACCAAACAAGCCGCCTTGCAGCAACGTCTTCTCGACCTGTCTGCTTCCCACATTGTCCCCTCAGGCATTCTGCTTTATTGCACTTGTTCCTTATGTTCGCTTGAGGGTGAAAAACAAATTCTTTCTTTTTTGGACGAGCATCCCGAATTTCGCACAGTCAGTTTGGCCCCGAAAATTCCTCTCACCCTGACCTCCATTATATCTCCCCAAGGTTTTTTGCGCATTTTGCCGCACCACCTGTCTGAATTTGGCGGCGCCGACGGTTTCTTTATCGCCAAACTCGAACGCCGCGCCTAAACATTTTCTTTTGGCATTTTGCGCACAAATTTCTGCATAACCTATGGCATAACCGCACAATCTTACTTGCAGTATGTTACCTTATCGTCTATATTATCACATATTGCTTTATTTTTTTCTTCAGGAGATTGCAGCAAATTATGGATATGTCGTTGTTAATTTTGGGTTTTTCCTTTCTCCTCGGTATGATAACCTCAGCCGCTATGCATATTTATTTCGGCAAAACCACCTACATTGACGACAATTTTTTATCCTCCACCGCCGCTGTTTGGTTTTCGGCGCTTATTTGCATCCCTTTGCCGATTTATTTTTTGTTCAATGATTCCGATATGGTAGCCGCTATCAACTATTGGCAATACATCACCCCTCTTTTAAGCGCCGGTTTAATTTTTCTTGCCTCGCTTAGTTGCAGCATCTTCCTCACATCTCTTGCTACACTCATCGCCTGCGCCTTGAGCGTATTTGTCACAGACATCACCATCATTTTTGTCCCGCATTGGCCGCTGTTCCTCAACAGCTTTTTCACCATAATAGCCCTCTGGCTGTTTGCTTTAAGTTTTTATTGCATATCCGGCCTCAACCCGTTTCCTCAGTCACAAGTTATCCTTCCCTCTTTGGGTTTTGTCGGCTTAAGCGCTTTTGGAGCCGCGCCTTTAGTCACCGGCATTTCCACTGCTGCCTTAAGCGGTATTTTGTTCATCTCCTATGTCCGCGGCAACATCCAACCGATAAACCATGCCGCCACTCCGCTTTTCGGCTTCATCGTCGGCTGGCTCGGTCTCTTGTCCTATCCAGAATATCTGTTTCCCTGCTTCATCATTTTTGTAATGTACCACCTCACCGAAGCTGCGGCGGCCGGCTTGCGCAAACTCACCACCTTGGATGATTATGCCACCATCCCCTACAATTCCACGCTCTATCGCACCTTTGAGGCCTCAGCTTCTTCACCTCTGGTCATCAGAACCATTTGGCATATCGGCGCATTGCTTATCTTGCTTGGTTTTTTCCAACTTAACAGCCCCAACACCTTTTCTTTTCCTATCTTTGCACTGCTTATCTGCCTGTGGCAGCACCACCGCCTGCTTCATTGGCAAAAACCCGACACCACTTTCAAAGAGGACCTGCAAGAATCAATCTCTTCGGCACGCAAAGCTCTCTCGGCATTGGCCTCTTCCGGCAAAAAAAACTCAGGTGATAAATAATGTCCATACTCAGCCTTCTCAAAAAAACCTTCCTCACCCCCACCGACCCTCAGTCTGCTGATTTCGCCGCGGATATGGAGGCCTTTGGCATCAAATACAAAGTGATGGTAGTAGAGTTTTCCGAAACAATCGACAGTGCTTCGGGCGAAATTTTGGCTGCATTATTGCACGCAATGCCGCAGCTTGATGTAAGCTATTTCAACGAGCCTTTTAACAAAAACTTTCTCTCGCTGGACGGCCGCACTTTTTTTGACTTTATCGACAAAGGACAAGCCATCATCGACAAAACCGGCACCGATGTTCTTATTTGGGGCTATCGGGAAAACGACAAAATACGTCTGAACTTCCAAACCGCCACCCAATACGAACAAACCAACACTTCTTTCCTTACTTTGTTGGATAGTCTTTATCTGCCGTGTTCGATTTTTGACAATGCCAACAACTTTCCGCCATCGATTCTCAATCTTATTATCGGCGCCATCATCACGGCCGCCCCCATTAGTGACAAACAACGCGCCATCCAGCAAAAATACCTACTCAAACGCATCATTGACCAGCTTTCGCACAACGATTCGGCCAAAATTATGCCGTTGGAATACCTACCCTACATTATGAACTTTCTCTCCGTCATTTATATGACCTATTGCCGCAATTCTTCGCAAGAAAAAGACTTTAAGGTGGTCAATCGTCTGCTCAATACTGCCATTTCGCATCAAGATTTGATTAAAAATCCCATGCATCTCGGCTGCATTTACAATCATTTCGGCCAATTACACACCTTAGCCTCTGCCACCAATACCGACCACGCAGCCAAACACTACCGCGCCGCCATTGCCAACTATCAACTGGCGCAAAAATATATCGGCAAATACGTCTATCCTTATAATTACGGCTTCATTTCCTATGAATTATCCAACCTTTTGTACGATTATTGGAAACAAAATTCCGATATTCAGGCTCTGCGAGATGCAGTTTTCAACTTGCGTGAAGCCGAAAAAATCTTCACTTATGCCGTATTTCCCGAGTTTTGGGCCGAGATTGAAGGGATGTTGGGACAGCGAATGAGCGTCCTAAGCTCCACCGTCCACAACAATGCCATTGCTGAATTAGCCATCGCCGCCTACAAAAACCAACAAAAAATCATCACCGAAAAACGCGACCCCTATCAATGGGCCACCATCCAAGAAAACATCGGCAACATCTATTATCGAATGGGGCGCGAGTTGCAAGACAGCGACTTATTAGAAGAAAGTCTGGAGTATTTTCACGATGCCTTGTACATCTTCGAAAATATGGACTTAAGCGACAATACTAAGCGTGTCACCACTTATATAGCAAGAACTTCTGATTTGCTAGAATAGACTCTTCCTAATATGTCTCTTATTGGTGTTATTTACTTCGCACCAATTGGAATTGTTTTTAAGTAAAGTGAACATCTATATAACTAAAAAATTAGAAAGTATGAAATCTTATTATCTCGCATTTATTAAAGCTTTATCTTTAGCTTGTGATTTATCATTATGTCTTTGTGCCAAATTACATAACCTGACAATGCCAGATTTCTCACAACTTTCAACTATTCCTGTACTACCTTTAAGTTCATTAAACAAAAGATTTTCTATTGTATTTCGGATTTGTTGATTACTTTCTGATTTTGGTAATTTTTCATTTGCTTCATATATTGAAATTACACAGTTTAAATATTTTTTTTGATCATATGCACCAACTGGATAATATTCCTTTGTAAATACATATTTCAAAGATTCAGATAATATATTTTCATCAGCTTTGCTATAATTTAGGCTCCAAAGTTTAGGATTTTTACTTGCTATTTCTGTAAACAACGCTGTTTGTTGTTGATCTATGGCTATTTGCGCCCAAATGGCAGTTTTATTTTTTGCATCTTCTTTATTATGACTACCAGATCCGCCAAAAGTTAACCTTTTGCTATACGAATTCGAATCATATTTGGCATTTTTAGCCATCTTACTAAACAAAATCGTAGCCAATTCATACTGCTGTTTATCAAGCAACTTATCCAAAAGAAATTTATCTCCTTTATCTTTCATAAACAAAACATCTGTATCTGCTAACAAAATATCTTTTTTTGTTAACTTATTTTGGCTTAATTTATTGTCCAATAATTTAAATCCATCATTAAATTTATGCTTATACTCTGCATATCCATCATTAAAACTTTTTCTTAGACTTTGTCCTAAAATTCTCGCCTTTTCAGCATCTTTATCAGCGGCATTTTTCAATACTTGTTCCATATTTTCAATTGGATAATTTGAAGTTGTTATCTCATCAAAAATGATTTTAAATATTTCTTCTTCCTTACAGCCGGCTGTTGTTTTATATTTTTTATCAATCCAATAACCGCCATTATGTTCTTTTTGATCTATTTGATCTTTTTGATCTATTTGAGTTATACGTTTTGCGTATAAAACTCTTTGATTATCAGACATTTTAACATAACTGCAGTCATCCTCTCCAATATTATTCGTTGTTGCAGTATAATGTCTAAACGTGCCATAGTATGTGTCATCTGCACTTAATTCCTCATCTGCCTTGCTGATACGAAATAATTGTGTAGTTTTACTGTCTGTATTGCCTAAATCTCTATCTATATTATTATGTTGAACAACGAATAATTGTTTTTGGATTTTTGATGTTTCTTTTTCTGAATATCCCAACTCTTGCATTACCTCTGTCATTTGCTTTTCAAAAGCTTCCATAATATATCCACCATAACAATGCGTAAAAATAACTAAATTACGCATATTTTTAACGGCTTTTTCTTCAGATAATTTATGTAAATCACCATTTTCATCTTTTGTTGCAATCAAAGGAATAAAATATTTATCAAACATCATCTGAGCCCGCAGAGCTGTAGCCATATTATTAATTCTACTGGTAGAATAATACATTGAACATATTTGCCACTTATCTTTTACTTCATCCGGTAACATATTTTCTGCGATTTTACACATCCCGTTTGCTCCTTCTGCCGAATTTGTACCGCTTCCCGGTAAAATAAGAATAGTTTTTTTATCCCCAAACGAGAAATTTTCCGTAGCTTCATGCCAGTGATTTTCTGAGTTAAGATCGCGAATACCAAATCCAAATTTACTTATATCTAGTATTTCCTCTTGAGTATACAAATTATCCATATTTTTATTTCCTCCTCATCAGACTCACGAAGATTATACCATATATCTACAAATAATTTCAATAATAAAATTTATCGGACTGAAATTTGATTTTTCAAAATGCTTTATTTTATTGGCTTTTACTAAAAAAGTCCGATATTAAATAACAATACCTGTCACCTCTATTTTTTTGTTTGAAAAGCAAAAAAATTGAACCATCTTTTTTACCTCACCTTTGACGATGAACATGTCGGTTCTTTTCCGTACACTATCCTAACAATAAAAAGGCACCACACGGGTGCCTCTTTTTATTGGTGCGCTAGGCCGGAATCGAACCGGCACGCCCTTGCGGGCAACAGATTTTAAGTCTGCAGCGTCTACCAGTTCCGCCACAAGCGCATAAACCAGCTTTTCGACTTATATACAAAAATTTTACCGATTGCAAGCATATTTTAATCATTTTCATTCTTATTAATTTATCATTTTTTCTTATTGTAATTTACGGCAAATTGTGCTTTGTTAGTCATCGTTAATTTGATTAATCACCGTCGCTCGGTTGCGGCAGTTGACAGCGTCACGGCACCCTCCGACGGTCTCAAATAAAGGATTAAACTTATGATAAAAACCTACAATATCTCTTGGAAAGACTACCTCCTGCCTTCCATTCACAACGAAGGATGGCGGTTTGTCGGCATCTTTGCTGCAATAACAGCGTTATTGGCAATGATATGGCAGCCGCTCGGATGGTTAGGCTTGGTTTTAACCATTTGGTGCTACTATTTTTTCCGTGATCCTATCCGCATCACTCCGAAAATCGACAATGTAGTGGTCTCGCCTGCCGACGGTATCGTGCAGATGATTGCCAATGTTGAGGCGCCGGAAGAATTAAATATGGGCAAAAAGAAATTCACCCGCGTAAGCATTTTTATGAGCGTGTTTAATGTTCACGTCAACCGCTCTCCTGCCGACGGCAAAATCATCAATGCCGTTTATGTCCCCGGCAAATTTCTCAATGCCACTTTAGACAAGGCTAGCAAAGACAACGAGCGTCAACTTTTGGCTATGAAAACCAAAAGCGGCAAAGAAATCTGCTTTGTCCAAATTGCCGGTCTGGTTGCCCGCCGCATTGTTTGCGATGCACAAATCGGCCAAGAATACAAAGCCGGCGAACGCTTTGGTATGATACGTTTCGGCTCGCGGTTGGATGTTTATTTACCCGAAGGAGTTACACCGCAAGTTGCACTGGGGCAAACTATGGTTGCCGGCGAAACCGTCATCGCCAATTTGTCCGATGAAACCAAAGCTGTTGAAGGAGTTGTTCGCTAATGGAAAAGATTAATCAAAAATTGCAATTTTCCAAACAAAAGCTAACCTCTTTGCCGTTTCGCAAAATTGCTCCCAATATAGTTACTATGCTGGCTTTGTGCGCCGGCGTAACTTCCATCCGCTATTCTGTACAACAAGATTGGGCCAAAGCGGTAATTTACATTTTTATCGCCGCGGTATTTGACGGGCTTGATGGTCGCGTGGCGCGTTTTCTCAAAGGTTCAACCAAATTTGGTGCTGAACTGGATTCACTGTCCGATTTTGTCAGTTTTGGTGTGGCTCCGGCCATTCTGCTCTATCAATGGTCACTGGCGAGCCTGCCCAAATTCGGCTGGTTTTTCTGCCTGTTGATGGTTATCGGACAAGCCATGCGCTTGGCACGCTTCAATACTATGTTGGAAGCCGAGCCGCAACCCGAATATTGGCACAACTTTTTTGTCGGAGTACCGGCACCGGCCGCCGCGGCTATTGCCGTGATGCCGTTGATGATATCTTTCGACTTTCCCGAGCTCAACCACATTGTGCGCTCCCATTGTTTCTGCGCCACCTTATTGTGTTTGGTGTCGTTTTTAATGGTAAGCCGTATTCCCACCATCTCAACCAAGCGTCTGAAAATTCCGGCATATATGCTCATTCCGTTGATGTTGGTGGTGGCTTTGTTTGCCTCGTTTATTATCACTCAGCCTTGGCTCACTTTGGGGCTGATGGTAATATGCTACATACTGTCAATTCCGCTGGGCGTGATTATTTTCATCAAAGCCAAGCGGCTGGCTGAAAAATAACTTTTGCCTGCAAGCGCCGCGTTTTGTGCGGCGCTTTTATTTCGATTTACCTTAAGGACTTTCCGCTGTGGTCAAAAACGCCAAAGACAAAAAGAAAAAAAACACTCCCCGCCGCAAACGCAAATCAGCGCGCAAATCGCGGCATCCGCTGCTGAAATTTATGTTTTTCGGCGGTCTGTTTTGCCTTTTGGGATTAGTGGCTTATGTCGGCTGGTGTGCTTTGAGTATGCCCGACATCAATCAGGCCATCAATCGCACCCGCTCACCTTCGGTGACCTTAATTGCCTCCAACGGCAATGAGATTAACTCTTTCGGCACGGTTTATTCCACCATTATTCGCGCTTCTGACCTCCCCAAACACGTCACCGATGCAATTGTCTATACCGAAGACCATCGTTTTTACACCCATTGCGGTTTTGACATCATATCTTTCACTCGGGCGGCGCTCACCAATATTTTTGCCGGACGCTATGCCCAAGGCGGATCCACCATCACTCAACAGGTTGCCAAAAACTTGTTTCTCACCAACCAAAAAAACTTGCGCCGCAAAGTACAAGAGTTGCTTTTAGCCTTTTGGCTGGAACACAAATTTACCAAAGAGCAAATTCTCTCTCTTTATCTCAATCGTGTTTATTTCGGCAACGGCGCCTACGGCATTGAGGCCGCCGCCAACAAATATTTTCAAAAAACCTCTGCCGACCTCAACCTGCTGGAGGGCGCAGTTTTAGCCGGAATGCTCAAAGCCCCCTCGCGCTACAATCCCATCTCGTCCAAAACTCAAGCGCTGCAACGCGCCAAAGTCGTATTGGGCATTTTACGCTCCAATCACCTGCTTAGTGACAAAACCTATCAGCAGGCACTTCAATTACCGCTCGGTCCCCGCAAACCGGCAAAAGTGAAATCCGGAGCTTATTTTGCCGATTCGGCTTATAATGAAACTTTGCAATTGCTCGGCGAACCTGACAACGACATCTATGTGCTGACCACTCTTGATCAAAAACTCCAAGAAAAAGCCTCGGAGGTTCTGCAAAAAAACCTCGCCGCCCATCCCAAAGCCAAGGCCACTCAAGGTGCCGTCATCATTATGGACACCAAAGGCGCGATTAAGGCTATGGTTGGCGGCACTTCTTATGCCAAAAGCCAGTTCAACCGTGCCACTCAAGCTCTGCGTCAACCCGGCTCTTCATTCAAAATGTTTGTTTATCTCACCGCCGCCATGCAGGGGATGACCGCCAAAGATACCATCACCGATTCGCCGATTAACATCAACGGCTGGCGTCCAGAAAACCACGACAAAAAATTCTACGGCGAGGTAACTCTGCGCTATGCTTTTGCCCAGTCGCTCAATTTGGCCGCCGTCAATTTGGCGCAAAAAGTCGGTGTCGGCAACATTATCAAAACCGCGCGCAAACTCGGCATAACCACTCGCTTAAACAACGATTTGTCACTGGCTCTCGGCACTTCGGTTGTCAAGGTTATTGATATGGCCGCGGCTTATGCCGTAATCGCCAACGGAGGCTATGCCGTCTGGCCGCATATGGTCGAAGAAATCTACACTCTTGACGGCTATCAACTGTATCAGCGAGCCGCTCCGCAGGACTTGCGCATCATCGACGAAGCCTCCGTCACCACCATGAAAAAACTTATGCGCGAAGTCTTCAAAACCGGCACCGGTCGCTTTGCCCGCCTCAACCGCGAAACATTCGGCAAAACCGGCACTTCGCAAGACCATCGCGACGCTTGGTTTATCGGCTTTGACAACGAGCTTATAACCGCCGTTTGGCTGGGCAATGACGACAACTCGCCGATGAACAATGTCTACGGCTCCGGTCTGCCGGCACAAATTTGGCAGCAAATTATGCGCTAAAAACCGCAAAATAGTGCTTTTGCTTTGCGAAATATTATATATAATACATTCAAATTTTATTCAGCAAAAAAAGGAATCAAAAAAATGGCACAAAAACCTGTAATGTTACTGATTTTAGATGGTTGGGGCTATCGGGAAAAAATCACCCCCGATAACGCAATTGAACAAGGCTGCACCCCCAATTGGCATCGTCTGCTCAACACTTGCCCGCACAGCTTTGTTGAAACCTCGGGCTTGGCAGTCGGCCTCCCCGAAGGCCAAATGGGCAACTCTGAGGTTGGTCACACCAATTTAGGCGCCGGCCGTGTAGTTATGCAAGACCTGCCAAAAATCGATTTAAGCATTCAAGACGGCTCCCTTGCCCAAAATCCGGTATTGCAAAATATGATTTCTCGTCTTGTCTCCACCGGCAAAACTTGTCATCTTATGGGGCTGATGTCCCCCGGCGGCGTGCATTCCATGCAACGCCATATTTTGGCCTTGGCAGAAATACTCTCTAAGGCTCAAGTTAAGGTGAAAATTCACGCCTTTCTCGACGGCCGCGACACTCCGCCGTCTTCGGCTGCTGACTATCTTGCCGAATTTACAAAAGATATTGCACCTCTCGCAGGTGTCGACATAGCCACCCTTTCCGGTCGCTTTTATGCCATGGACAGGGACAAACGCTGGGACAGAGTTGAAAAAGCCTACAATGCCATTGCCTTGGCTCAAGGTGAGCGCTTTGCCAATACCGCCGAGGCCATCCGCACCTCTTATGCGGCCAATGTTACCGACGAATTTGTTATTCCTTGCGTAATCGGCGACTATCAAGGCATTTCCGACGGTGACGCCGTATTGATGGCCAATTTCCGCGCCGACCGCGCCCGCGAAATCCTCTATGCCTTGGGGGATCGCGATTTCACCGGCTTTGCCCGCAGTAAAACTTTTGCCTTGTCGGCTTGCGTCGGTATGACGGAATATTCGGCCGACCATCGCCGCTTTATGCAAACCATCTTTCCTCCCGAGGCATTGGTCAACATTTTGGGCGAGGTTGTCGCCCACCACGGTCTGTCTCAACTGCGCATTGCCGAAACCGAGAAATATGCCCACGTAACTTTCTTCTTCAACGGCGGTGAGGAAAAAGAATTCGCCGGCGAAAAACGCATTCTCATTCCCTCGCCCAAAGTCGCCACCTACGACCTCAAGCCGGAGATGAGCGTCTACGAAGTAACCGAGCAGCTGCTTTCTGCCATTACCTCGCAGTCTTTTGATGTTATAATATGCAACTTTGCCAACGGCGATATGGTCGGCCACACCGGCATTATGGACGCCGCCCTCAAGGCAGTGGCTGCCGTCGACGATTGCTTGGGCAAGGTTGAAGCAGCCATCAAACAAACCGGCGGCGTGCTGTTGGTAACCGCCGATCACGGCAATGTCGAAAAAATGATGGATGAAACTACTCATCAACCCTACACAGCCCACACCATTGGCAAAGTTCAGTTGGTGCTGGTCAACGACCAAAGCGGCGTCAAATCGCTCAAAGACGGCCGTCTGGCCGACATTGCCCCCACCATGCTCGAGCTGCTCAACCTCGACCGTCCCTCTGAAATGACCGGCCGTTCTTTGCTGGAAAAATAACTTGATGAACTTTCGCCTGCTCTTGCTAAATTGTTGTTTGCTGCTGGGACTTTGTTTTGTCTCAGCGGCCACAGCAGCTTCCGATGTCTCGCAAGACGACCTCAAAAAGGTCGAAGCCATGGCGCGTCAGCAAAGTCTCGAGCACCAAAAATTGCAGCAGCAGGCTGCCAAAATCGGGCAAGAGCTGGCCAAAGTCAATCAGGATATGATAAGCACCGCCCGCAAAATTCAAAACAGCGAGGACAAACTCTCCCGTATGGAAAAGCAGCTTGAGCACCTGCAGCACGACCTCACCGCCGCCGAGGAATCTTTCCGCACCGAAGACGCCAATTTGGTCAAAACTCTCTCTGCCATCCAAAATCTGGCGCTCAAACCAACCGAATCTCTGTTGGTTCAACCGCTCACACCGGTTGACATTATCCGCAGCGCCATCATCCTGCGCGAGACCGTGCCTTATTTGGACGCCAACGCTCAGCAAATCCGCCACCACTTCACCCAAATTGCCATGCAAAAGAGCAAGATTGAAAAACAGGTTATCGAAATAACCAAGCAAAAAAAATCTCTGCAAACCGAGCATCGCCGAATGCAAAATTTGGCGCAAGCCAAAGCCTCGCTCAAAACCAAAGTGGAAATCAAAAGTGCCCAAGCGCAAAAAAATATGGACAAACTTGCCTCGCAGGCTCAAGATTTACGCGACTTATTGCAAAAAATCGAGCAGCAGCGCACCGCCAAACGCGCCTCAAGAAAACTGGAGGAAAAACAATCTGCTGACTTGATTAAATCCGGCGATGGTTCTATAACTGGAATAGTATCCGGTTTCGCCAAGGCCAAAGGCTCGCTTTCCTTGCCAGCCCGCGGTTCGATTATCAGCCGCTACGGCGACCAAAAAGTCAAAGGTGTCACCAGCAAAGGCCTCACCATCGCCACCCGCCCGTCGGCGCAAGTTATAGCCCCCTTTGACGGCACGGTGATTTTTGCCGGACCTTTTCGCAGCTATGGCGATATGATTATTGTGGAGCACGATGACGGCTATCTGTCTTTGCTTGCCGGCTTGGGACAGATTGACGTTGAGTTAGGGCAGATGCTGTTGGCCGGAGAGCCGGTCGGTCTTATGCCCCAAGACAATGCGGAGCTTTATATCGAGATTCGCAAGAACAACCAACCGATAAACCCTGATGTATGGTTCAAGCTATAATTTAAGGATTCAACCCAAGATGAAAGACCTGACAATGATAAAAAAACAAGTGACAATTCTTCTGGCTGCTTTCAGTTTCTCCTTTTCGGCCTCAGCGGTTGCCGCACCGGCTGCGAGCGAGGCTGACACCTATGCGCTACTCAATTTGTTTGGCGAGGTTATGGAGCGCACCAAAGCCGCCTATGTTGAAGAAATCTCCGACCAAAAGCTCATTGAATCCGCCATCAACGGGATGCTCACCTCGCTTGACCCGCATTCGAGCTACCTTGACTCCAAAGACTTCAAATATATGAACGAGCAAACCTCCGGCAAGTTCGGCGGCCTCGGCATTGAGATAACCATGGAGCAGGGTGTGGTCAAGATTGTCTCACCGATTGACGACACACCGGCCTTCCGCGCCGGCCTCAAACCCGGTGACTACATCACCAACATCGACGGCGAAACCATCATCGGTATGACCCTCAACGAGGCGGTTGACAAAATGCGCGGCAAACCCGGCACCAAAGTCAAGTTGACCATCCGCCGCATCAACGAAAAACCCTTTGACATCACCCTCAAGCGCGAAGAAATAAAAACTCAGTCTGTCAAGAGCGAGCTCAAAGACGGCAACATTCTTTACCTGCGCATCAGTTCTTTTTCCGAAGATGTTGCCGAAGACATCAAAAAAGCCTATACCAAAGCGCAAAAATCTGCCTCCACCCCGCTTAAAGGCATCGTGCTTGATGTCCGCAACAACCCCGGCGGCCTGCTCGATCAGGCGGTTGCCGTCTCGTCTCTGTTTCTTGACAAGGGCGAGGTTGTCTCCACCCGCTCCCGCAGCGAAGAAGACACCTTGCGCTATTCGGCCAAAGGCGGCGACATCACATCCGGCCTGCCGATAGTAGTCATCATCAACAACGGCTCGGCCTCGGCCTCCGAGATTGTGGCCGGCGCTCTGCAAGACCACAAGCGCGCGGTTGTCATCGGCGAAAAATCCTTTGGCAAAGGCAGCGTCCAAACTGTCATCCCCTTGGGCAACGGCGGCGCCATGCGTGTAACCACAGCCCGCTACTACACTCCCTCGGGGCGTTCGATACAAGCCACCGGCATTGAGCCCGACATCATCGTCCATCCGGCCAAATTGGAAGAATACACCGATGAATATGGCTTCAGCGAAGCGGAATACACCAACGCCCTCAAAAACGAGACCCTGAAATCCATCGCCAAAGAGGCCGGCAAAAAAGACGACGACCAAAGCTGGCGCAAAGACTATCAGCTTTTACGTGCGGTCGACTTGGTCAAAGGCCTCAACGTCTACTCTCCCCATCACTAAGGAGGCCTCTTTCTGATGGCAAAAAATCTGGAACGCTACGACAAATTGGTCATTGTCGGCCTCATCATCACCGCATTGGTTTTGGGCATTGGCTATTTATTTGCCCAGCGCAAGAGCGAGCCGGTCTATCTTTCCAAAATCGACCGCCTGATGTTTGACAAAGACAACAAAGCGCCGGCTCTTTTGCTCACTCTGCCTGACAACCTCGATACGGTGACCAAGTCCGAAGACGACACCGACCTCGACTTTGAAAAACCACAGCCCCAACCTTCCCCCAAGGTTGAGACGGCCGAATTTTCGCTCGAATCTCTCATCAACGGCATTCCCAGCCTCTCCAAGCTCCCCTCGCGCACCTATCCTGTCTCGCTCAAGGCGATAGACCTCATCCCTGAGCTGACCGAGACAAGCGAAGACGGCCTCCTCCTGCCCAAAAACAGCATCGACGGCCACCATCCGTGGAGCGAATATGGCCAAACCACCCCCACGCAGCCCAATTTCAAAAAAATCGCCATCGTCATCGCCAACCTCGGCTTTGACGGAGCCGCCATTGCCAAAATCGCCTCGGCCTTTGCCCCCGAGGTTTCGCTCAGCTTTCAGCCCTACCTCACCCATGCCGCCGCCGACATCTCCGCTGCCCGCCAAAAAGGCCACGAGACTTATGTTGACATTCCTTTGGCCTCGGCTGATTTCCTACGTGAAGACACCGGCCCCTTGGCCTTAAATTTCAGCCTCGACAACGATGATTTGCGCCAGCGTTTTCACCGCATTATTGCCCAACCCGCCCCCATCGGCGGCGTCATCATCCGCTCCGGCGCCATCACCGGCAGCGACATCGCCAAGCTCACCCCCATCTTAGAGGAAATCCGCGACCGCGGCCTGTTGATGATTGATGCCACCGGCAGCGATGTACTCAGCAGCCTCAAAATTTCCTCTCTTCCGCGCCGCAAGGCCGATATCATCATCCACCGCGATATGCTTCCCGCTGAGATTGACGAGCAAATCAAAAAAGCCGAAAACATCGCCTTTGACAAGGGGCAGATTTTGATTGTGGCCGACGATAAGCCCTTGGGCATCTTGGCGCTCCACCGCTGGATAGAAACCTTTTCGCCCCAGCTTTCCTACGAGGAAGCCAAAACTGTCGACATCATCAAACCCTTTGCGCTAGTGCCGCTTTCCAATCTGGTGGTCGAATGATGTCAGCTTTTTCCGCTTCAGATTCGCCAAACACCTCATCAAGGCTCTCTTCCGGCCGCTATCGCCCCAATGTCGGCATCATTGTTGCGCGCTCGGCCTCTCAGGTTTTGTATTGTGCCCGCGCCGACCAACCGGATTTATGCTGGCAGTTTCCCCAAGGCGGCATCGATTCCGGCGAATCTCCTTTATCTGCCGCCTATCGCGAGCTTTACGAAGAAACCGGCCTCACCGCGGTAAAGCTCATCGCCGCCCTGCCGCAGCCCTTGCGCTATGATTTTCCGCCCCCCTTCCGCCTTGCCGACTATATCGGGCAAGAGCAGCATTGGTTTTTGTTTGCCCTCACCACCCCTGAGCCCGAGCTCAATTTTGCCGTCCGCCCCGAGGAGATAGAGTTCAAAGCCTCGCGCTGGGACAGTCTGCTCTTAGCCCCCGCATTGGCGGTCAGCTTCAAACGCGAAGTCTATGCCCAAGTTGCCGCCGCCTTTCAGCCTCTGCTCACCGCTTTTTATCAAGGAGACCCCCATGGCCTATAATTTCACCGCCGAACGCAACACTGTCCTCGCCGCCGCCAAAGCCGGCATCCGCGGCAACCTCAAGCTCTCGTCCCTCCAGAAAAAATATGTCAAAAATCTGCTGTTGTTTGCCCTGATGCGCGCCTCGGCCAACGGCACGGTAACCCCTCGCAATTTTCTCAAATTGGTCAACAAATTGTTCAAGGAATCCCTGCTCAAAATCATCTCCTCCGGCCTCGACGATGATGACGACACCGATTGGGAAGAAGCGCTCAATGTCGAGCTCAACCAAATCATCGCCCGCGATTCTCTGCTCTCTTCGGTCGATATCGAGGCGCTGCTCACCCCGGCCAACATCACCTCTTTTCTCACCGAGGCCACCCAAGGCCTCTCGCAAAAAGCTCTGCTCAACAAGCTCATCGCCTTGCGCGCCGCCAAGGCTAACCATCGCGAAACCCCTGCCGAGCAAAAAGAGCGCCAGCGCCGCGCCAAAGAATACGAGCTCATACGCCAGCGCCTGCTTGCCCAAGACCTCGAGCGCACCTCCACCCGCGGCCGCTAAAGATGAATTTTTTGTTACAGCAAAATTTTCTCCCCATAAACAATATCTTAACCTTTTTGTGCTAAAAACATTTTCACTGGTAAAATCTTCCAGAATGCGTTACAATATAATTGTAAGTTAAGTTTTGCAAAATTTAAAAAAGGAGAACTGATATGAACTTTATTCGCAAAAACATTTGGACATTCGGGATCGTAATGTTTGCCGCTATGTTCGGCTTGATTGAACAAGCTGCCGCCGCCGCTTCCGTGATGGGAATTGCTGCAGGTAAGGCCTTGGAGGCTTTTAAGGCCGTGCGCACCATCATCTACATCGTCGGCGGTTTCGGTTTGGTAGGTATCGCCTTCGCCGCTATCTTCGGCAAAATCAACTGGAAATGGTTTGCCGCCTTAGCCGTCGGTTTGGGTATCTTGGCAGCTGCCGGTGCTATTGTTGAATACGCCACCACAAATACCACAGGTCAGGGTACAGGCAACCAAAGCCTTACTAATACGGGTGGTATGGGTGATACTTATAGCTTTGGTGAGAACTAGGTCATATATCCATTGGGGAGGGTTCGCCCTCCCCTCTACCACCCCTCTTTGAGCTTACCCATATCCCCTTCATCCTCAGGAGATATCAGCAAACTCAAAACCACCTGAGTTAAATTATTGTAACTATTATACTATTGCACTATCCAGTGTTTTTTCCCATCCTGTCACCCCTGAGCGGACACCCCCTTTCTTGTCACCCCTGAGCCGCCTCTCTTGTCCTGTCACCCCTTTTTCTGCGGTATGCACCGCAGAAAAATCAGGGGTCTCATCGTCACAAGGCACAGTGACAACAAAAAAACCTTTAGCTTCGGGCTTGATGAGCAAAGCGGGAAACAGCGGCTTTTTCTCAAGGCTGGCGATGGTCATCCTTTTGCGACCTCGTCACGCGCTTTCTGGTCGCGTGTAAGTAGGTCGCAGCCCTATGCCTTGAAAAAAACCGCCCCGCGGCGAATAGCCCGACGCTTTTTGGTTACTTTTGTGCGTACAAAAGTAACGTAAAAAGAAACGTTTTTAGGCTCATGCGACCGCTTATTCGTGCCTTGCGGCACTCAGCGGTGACATAAAAAAAGAGATCGCTTATTCGCTCGTTCCTCGCTCAGCGGTGACAATAATAGAATGTCATGCCTGAGCGACCTCTCTTGTCCTGTCATGCCTGAGCCGCCTCTCTTGTCCTGTCATGCCTGAGCCGCCTCTCTTGTCCTGTCATGCCTGAGCCGCTTAAGCGGCGAATAAGGCATCCCATGACCACAAGGCACCGCCCCCTGAGCGGACACCCCCTTTCCTGTCACGCTAAAGGAAAGACGAAAGAAAACGAAAGGACAAACGTGGTCCCCCACACAAAAAAACACCAACAATGCAATAGCCTGATAGTCACTGAACCAAAAAACCATTAACCGCAAGCGGAGAACTACAATGCCAAGTAAAAAGTTTCCTACCCGATTGATTTTGCTGCCGGCCTTGTGCTTGTGTCTGCTGCCGGCCTTGGCCTTTGCCGCCGACACCTCCACCGGCGGTTCCGGCCTCTTCTCTGCCTTGGTCGCCAGTGGTCTTAAAATATTCTCTGAATTGCGCGATTTGATTTACATCGTCGCCGGATTCGGCATTGTTGCCGTCGGCGTCGGAGGCATCTTTGGCAACCTCAATTGGAAATGGCTGGGTGCCATCCTCATCTCGCTGGTAGTTATGGCCACTGCCGGCGGCATTGTCCAGTTAATGACCGGCGGCAAAACTTTCGGTGTTTCCAACACTCTATCCCAAGCCGGTAACGACAAAGAAGACTCTCTCAGCGGTGATATGACCAAATATGCCCCCAACGAAAAAAATTGGGAAGACACCCTCAAAAAATCCAACGCCCGCAGCCTACGCTAAGGAGGACACCATGACCAAACTATTTTCTTTTTCCCTCGACTTCCGCCGCTTATGCTTGGTATTCTGCGTAATTCTGCTGGCCTTGGGCGTCTGCATCACATCGGCTGAGGCCTCCATCCTCTTTACGATTCGTTCCCGCGCCGCCACTGCCATCAACGAGTTCAAATACATTGCCTATTGTTTGGGCGGATTCGGCTTGGTCGGTCTGGCCTGGGGCTGTATCTGGGGCAAAATCAACTGGAAATGGTTTGGCTCTTTGGCTATCGGCCTGTTTCTCATCTCTTGGATGGGAATGTTGATTGACTATTTTACCGACCGCAGTCAAACCAACCTCTCAGCACAAGTAGCCTTCAAGCCGACCGGCATCAGCGCAAGCGAATTCGGTGACACTTTGAAAGTTGACGGCACATCGCAGAACAGCACCGTCAATGAAGTCAACAAAAATCTCCCCCAAGAGATTACTGAAGAAGAGTATGAAAAACTTCAGGCAGAAGAGAGCAAAGCGCAGTCACAAACTGCTGATAAGGAAGCAGCCCAAACCCAAAACGAGTCCGAAGCCAAACAATCAAAATCTTAGTGCAATCAATATAAAGACACCCTATGCAAAAACATAAACTCCGAATCAGAAACCGTTACCAAACTGAAAGAGGAAATCCCAATAATTTCAGAAATAGCTCAGCATCCTACAGAAATAACATTACTAACAACCGATTTACTCTTGAAAATGCAAAAGCTCTGGAATTATTGAGAAAATATCCTTAATATTAAAGTGAATGATATCTTTTAAAAGTCATTAAATGTATTAATAAAAAACGATATCATTCACTTATTTTTTGTGTCGGTAAAATACTTTAGTTTAATTCCATCAGGAAAATGTTCTTTTAAGCGATCCAGCCAGTTGTCAAATTCAGCAGGAATATCTTTTTCTTCCCTATCAGGCATAGCATATATCACTATATGCTTTTTATTTGTATCATTATCAATGTGTAAAAAAGCAAGCCATATTTCATTTTTGTTGATATAAAAAGCTGATTCCGCAATGGTATATAAACCAGGCAAACCATATTCATGGTAACGACATTGATTACATTTACTATTGTCCATAGAAATTTGAGAAAAAGCAACTTTCCACTGTTCAAAATCTTTGTTTTGCATATTTTTGATGAAAAAATCATAAAGTAAAGAAAAATCTGTCGGATAATATGGGGTATCATCTGACAAATTACCCATGTATTCATAGAAATTAACAGATTTGTTATTTTTCTTCTCATAAGCGGACTTTATGGAAGAAATATAAAATTCCCACAGACATCTTTTATCATTATGGCAAATTTCCCGTTTATTATACCATTCGTTTGTTTGTTCGGATTGATAATTTTCAGTCATCTCTTTATCAGCACGAGCTAATTCTTCTTCAGCGCAAATAATTTTTTGTGTATCTGTTAAATCTTTTGCCCAGCAATCAAAACCAGTATCATAACGTAGCGGATTGTTTTGATTTTCATATTTGCCAATAAAATATCCTTGCATACCGCAATACATACGAGAAGCATAATTTGCATCTATCTCTATAAAGTTTTTATCGGGATTCAGTTCAAATGTAATAACGATATCATCATACTTACCTTCTGCTGTTTCTATTTTTTCCCTATATTCAGCTTTATAAGCACTTGTTTTTAATTTTCCTTCAAGCATACAAGTATGTGCCCCATTGGCAGTATTAATACTAAAATGGCACAAATTATTTTGACAATCAGTTATTTCTAAAACGCCGGAGGGATTTACTGCATATCTTTGATAATCCCAAAGACCCTCCCAAGCCGAATTTTTAGTTTCATTAGCCCAAACATTGATACTAAAAGCTATTAACAAACTAGAAATCAAAACAAATTTTTTCATGTGTTACCTCGTCATATTGAAATTAATATTAATTTTTGCATTTCAAAAGTCAATGTGAAAGTATTGTATGAATGTTAAATAATGTTTGTAATCCGAACAAAGTTTAACATTTTTTATATTCGGTATTTTAGCCATTTTCAAAACTATAGTATTTTAGGCAATTCCAGAGAAAATGTTAAAGAATGAGACTTCTTTAACATTTTTTATTCACAAGGGAAATCGGGGATTTTTAATCGCTTTTAAGCAACCGAACCAAGACTAAATTTCCAAAAAATGGTGTAGCACCTGCGTAGCACTGGCAAAAATTAAAGGCTTCCAGAAAACTCTGAAAGCCTTGATTTTACTGGTTGTGCAAGACTAACAAAAAAGGAAAATTATACCGAATTAACATGTTGATTTTTTTAATGATAATTTTAGTTTGTTCAAAATTAAAATCTTTTCATGCTCTTCCCTAAAAAATATAATAGAAAAAAATAAATAAATTATATTATAATACAAAAATATATTTTAACAGGCAGTAGAAAATATGTTAAATATTGTTATAGATCTAAAGAAGAAAATAAAAGAAAATTTTGGAATCGAACTTCATTTTCACGATACCTGTGGCGGTATGTATTTTTCAGTTGATGAAAAAAACGAACAGGTAAGTGAATATATTGAAAATTATTTCAAAGAAAGAGAAAAAAAGCTAAAGTATCGGCAAACGGACTGACCTTTTCAGTTGACTAGCGGATAAGTGCAGATATAAAAATCTCAGTTCAAAGATACTTTCTTGCGCTATCTGCCATCTGAACAGTCAAGGTAGTTGGAAAGTCAGATACAGAAAATAATCCGAGCGGCAACTTCAACCGCCCGCCTTAAATCCAAAGGTGCTGAAAGTGGAATTTTCCGAACAATTTCCTGATATTGTTTGTTAATTCTTACTTTTTCGCCGTCTTCGAATGTTGCCATTGATAAATCCCTTTCTTAAAGACCGTATAAAACTCCTAGGGAGTCCTCTTTTCTTTAGAACGGAAAAAGGGGCTTTGTGAAAACTCAGCCCCTCTATGAAAAATAAAATTGCTCTTATTCATTAATCTTAGAATGCGTATCTAACACCTAAATAAAATTCGTTAGAATCAGACTCGAAATCTGTTTTGCTTGTTTTTCTTGCTGTTACTTCTCTATTAATTGTATGTGAACCATAATCTATATATCTATACCCTAAATCAACAGATATATTTTCGGTTGCAGCATAAGAAACACCGGCACCTAATTGCCAAGCAAATTCATCAGAAGATTTTGTACCACTGACTTTAATGCGAGCAACACCCAAACCACCACCGATATAAGGCGTAAATTTAGTTCCAGTATCAATATCATAGTAAGCATTCAAAAAGGCGGAATTATTTTTTATTTTAATTTTTGCATTTCCATCTACCTCATGAATAGTTTTCTTTGCTTCTTGGTGTAAATTCAATTCTAGTTCTGTTCTAACGGCATTCATCTTAACGCCATAAGCAAAGCTACCACCAAAGACCTCATCATCTAAAGAAGTCTTATAAGTTCCAGAAACTTTACCAGGCTCTACAACGTGATATGTCTTGTGATCCTTGACCGTATTATTCATATCGCTGTAAGTAGCCTTAACTGAAACATATTGCTGAAAATCTAAAGCATTTGCATTAAAAGCAAATAAAGAAACGACGACACCCGCCAATAAAAAAGTATTTCTCATTATAAAACTCTCTATAAAAAAGTTAAACCACCCTGTTACAGGTGGTCGGAGAGTTCGTAAATCATATCTACTTAAATGATTCTCTTAACCTTTAGAAACATATTTTTGCAATATGGCTCTTGGACATCCGCTAAGAGCTCCCCGACCATATTGCTATGAATCGGGGATATATTTATTGTAAGCCGCTACGAACAGCTAACAATATAACGATGTTATATCCTAACACCGAAGTAGATATGAGCTTACGACAGCTCTCTTGCACCTTTGGCAGGCACTCAATGCTAATGATAAAATCATTAACATACTTAGATTCGTAACGAAAAAATTTATGAAAAGCAAGCAGAAAATAAAATTATGCTGAATATAGCGGAGCTCCGTTTTTTTTGCCTGATGGCTGAAAACATTAATATTATTTAATTTCAATTATTGCCCCAGTATTACCCCGACTAAAAATGAGTAAAAAAAGAAGACTTTGAAATGCCTTTCAAAGCCTTGCTGTGTAATGGTTGCGGGGGGAGGATTTGAACCTCCGACCTTCAGGTTATGAGCCTGACGAGGTAGTGCCAAAAACACAATAAAATCAAAACTTTAAAATGAAGTTAAAAAATGCAGGTAGCAAATAGGTAGCAGATGCGAATTTTTAACCAAAAATAACGGCAGTCAAATGATACTTTATGACTGCCGTTATAAAACTTTAAAGTATGGCTGTTTTTTATTTATAAACCTCGGTAATACCACGAGCACACAAGTCGGCGAATACCGGCTTATTCAACCCAAGCTCCTCGATAATTTCTGACGGTTTGCCAATCTTGACATCTCTATAGCCGATCGCCATGCCAGTCTTGCGAACAACCTCAACGGACGGCAAATCGGCGCGACCAATGCACGAAGAAAGATAAACCCAGCATTCATGCGCACCGTCTAAATTTTCAACAGCCAATTTGCGAGCAAGGATATTCAATGAAACGTCTGCCTTGCTGGCGTCCTTTGTCCATGGCGAACCACCACCGACGGCGCAAGTTGTAGAATAGAAGTCGCAAGCGAGCTTACGACCGGTAACCCCGCAATCAGCAATAGAAGAATGCATAACATAACGACCAGTCCCGTTTATAATGATATTCTCCGGCTCCTCGCCAAGAACAGAAGTGACAAAGTCGCGCAGATCAATCTCTTTGAGCATGGGAATCGCAACAATCGCCGTTTCGACACCGCCGATGTCATTCATTGTTATTTGCGTTTTAATATCAATTCCAAAATTTTCGCTCGTTTTGGCCATTTCATAGAGAGCGTGGTTTAATTTACGCGCAAGGAAGAGCTCTCGGCTGACTTTGCCTTCACTTTTGCAAGCGTAGCCAACAAAGACACCTTGATCACCCCAGCCGTCAGCTTCAACGCCTTGGTTGATATCTCCTGACTGTTTACCGATTAAATTCGTGACGTTAACCTTTAAGGGATTGATGGCATTGACACCCCACCGCTTTGAATAGTCCTCGGTATAGCCTATTTTTGCCAAGGCATCATAAATCCAAGTTTGAAGGGTGGCTAGAGAGAACTCAACGTTACCCTTGACTTCACCGCCCAAAATAACCTCGTTATCTTTAACCATGACCTCAACCGCATATTTTACGTGAGGATCCTGCTCAATTAAACGGTCAAGCACATAACTCGAAATAAAATCCGCTGTTTTATCCGGATGCCCTAATGACACAAATTCTGCTGTTTTTTTCATTTTTATAACCTTTCTCCAAGTTTAATTGCAAACACCGGCTCGTTAATGGCTAAATCAGTATTTGAGCCGTCAACGACTTCACAACCGGCAATCTTAAAAGTGATTTGTTCCCCGGAATAACCGCGCGCAAATCGAACGGACGTGTAAATTTTTAAGTCCTTATCTTCAAGAACCGTCCCATCCTTGAAATAAGCAACTGTCGGCGTGAGCCTGACAATCCAATAAGGCTTGCAAGCCCGGAACTCAAAAGTCTTTTTGCCAGACTTTATCTTGTCGAACCATCCAGCCTTTAACGGCAAAAACAAAGTGTTAAACATTTTTTCTCCTTTTATTTTTATTTTTCATGGGCTGTCTCCTAGAACGGAATATCATCATCAACCGGGGCTGAAGAAGCCGGAGCTTGGTCAGCAGGTTGACCAGTAGGTTGAGCAGTAGCTTGACTACCTGAAGCCTGCGATCCTTTCTCGTTTACTTTGAACGAAAGCGACATATAAGTTTTGCCAGACTGGCTTTTTTTAATCCAAGCTGACAAGAAAAACTCCTTGTCCCATATTTTTGCAGTTCCGGTATAATCCGGACGCGTATCAACGCCCTGCTTATCGTTTTTGAAAAGGGCGCCATTGCCCACACTTTGATTTGCCATTTTATTCTCCTATGCTGTTATGTCCGGAAGGTCGTCCGGATCTGGTTTATCCATAACCAAAGTCAAGACCACCTTGCCTTGGCTGTTTTCTTTCAACTCCGAGGAAGCAAAGCGATAGCCGTCCTCATCGTGCATTTTGCGGACCGTATCCAAAAGGACATAGACCGCGTTCAAGTTCTCCTTTTTCTTTTGAGGGAACTGAATAACGTCTGCTGTCATTTCATTCTCCATAAACAAAGATTTTGCGATCAATTCAGGAAAGCACACGCTGACCGCGTTGCCGAGTGCCTTATAACGTGCCGTGTCCGACATTCTCTGCCCATTTTCGCCGGTCTCCGTCCAACCGTCCGGAAAACCCTGTAGACGTTCACATTCAAGAGGTGTCAGACGACGGATATCAATGCCGTCATAAATGCCGTGTCTATCTTGCGTTGTCAGGGTAAATGAAGGTTCTCCGGCTTCTTTGAAGCGGCGTCCATTTTGCCTTTTATTTACGCGATCAGGCGTTAAAACGGGAACGATGAAATTATTTTGCTGAAAGGCGTTCGCGGTTATTGTCGGACAAGTGTCACCGTCCTTAAAACCGCCGTCGCGCTTGCCACGCGGAACGCAATACAGTCCTGTTTTTGCACCCATGCCGCCAGCGCATGACTGCAAAGCGACAGAATTGCCGTCAATCGTGTTAATTCTTGTTCCTTGCGGATTTTTCATCGTTGCCTTCTTTATGCTGTTTACGTTCAATAAAATACGTTCCGCCGCCGGTTGACTGGAAATATCTTGCTGTAAGGCAGCAAGCTCGTTGTCCTTGTAACCGAGAATCCGACTGACCGCTGTCGACGAGAGGAAATACTTGGCGTCTGGTTTGTCCTCTAAGAGTGCCGACAAAGTAAATCCGCTCTCGATTTTGGGGTAATATCCAGCTAGTATTGACAAGCTGCCATTGCCCGTCATAATTCCCAAGGTCGGCAATTTCCTGCAGACAGCGGACAAAGTCTTGTCCTTTGTTACTTGAGAGAAGACCTTTGACGTTTTCAAAGATAAAAACATCGGGTTGCAATTCTCGGATAACCCGCATTGCTTCAAAGAATAACCCGCTTCGAGAGCCTTCAAGTCCTCGCCTTTTGCCAGCAACTGATAGATCTTGACAAGGAAATCCGAAAGTGACGACCAGCGGCACCCCCCCCCGTTGATTTCTGATGGTTGAAAAATCTCTAATTGTTCGGACATCGCCTAACTCCTTTGCTTCAGGAAAGTGTTTTTTATAAATACTAATCGCGTTTTTATCTATTTCGGAAAAAGCGTGATATCTGAATTTTAATCCAGCCCGGCGGAAACCTTCCGCAAACCCGCCGATGCCGGAGAACAAGTCAACAAAAACAATCTCTGTCATAGCTTGTCCTTTCGGTTAAAAATTTTGCTGACAATAGCCAAAGCCGACATCATTGCCGAGGATCCGGCCTGCAGAATTTTATTTGCTTGGACCTGCTGACCGATTAAAGACTTCAACTGCATGAGCTGATCATTTGAAATCAGGTGCATACCGTGAGCCTCGAAACGAAACGCAGGATCCTGAAGCCGTTTTGCAATGCTTGCGATCAAATCCCAACCCGGATCCTCTCTGTCATGAAGCGGGGCTTGCTTGACAACCATTGCACCTTGTGTGTATTCATCGGCCAGAATTGATAAATCAAACTCAACCAAGCCAGCCCACTCCGGTAACTCTTCCGGACGAATAGCACCGGCCGGAGCCGCATAATAGAAGATGTTTGAGTATTGCCGAGCTTTGCTATGCTTTTCTGCGTTCTGCAGATCCCGCTCAAAATCCCAATGATTTGCTTTAACTTCATAGGTAACGGAAAAATAAGGCGGACGCGCAAGAATAAAGAATGCGTCTGCACGGCGCGAACCAGCCACACCTGCGCACCAGCGGAATTCAGGGAAATAAATATCTCTCCTATGTTCCGGCATTAAGCGCAATCTGCGGATGATTTCGGCTGTGATTTCCTTATCTTTCATGGCGCCCCCGTATAGAATGGCACTTCGGACAGTAGTCAATATAAATATTGCCCGGAATTTCATACATTCCGTGTTTTGTTGAACAAAAACCGCCGAGGGTTAACACATGAAGCCAAAAATGGCGACAAAATAAACTATGAATTTTTTGTAGCATCTGAAATATACTCCTTATAAAGCTGTTTTGCGAAGCGATAGGCCTTGACAGCCTCATCGCGTGTGCGGATTTCATGCGTGCGATACGGATGAGAACCGTTATACATAAGCCAAGCCATTTTGGCTTCAGCTTCAGCCTTGGTCATTTTTTTCTGCATCCAAAGGCATTGAAAATGACAATCGATGTGATTATAAGCCTTGCGTAATTCAAAATTAGGAATGACCGAAAACGGCGGCTCCTTATCTATGGCATATTCGCCATAATTGCCGCAATGCGGACAGCGAGCGAACGGCTCTGATTTATTGAACGTCAGAAGACCGTACACGTCTGCACCCGTAACAATTTGCGCATCAACCTCTTTTTGACAATTAACGCAGAACACGAGCCATCTCCTCTTTAAGTTCTTCGGCCTCTTCTTCGAGCTCTTTCACCATTTGCGATGCCGTTTTTTTATCGGCATTCGGTAAAGCAACATAACGAGCCGTCGAAATAGCTTTTTTCATAAATTCCTCAATCTTTTCGCGTATCGGCATAACATTTTCCTTTGTTAAAGGCTGTGATCATGAAGCCGAGCCTCTTGGGCTTCAATTTCCTTCAATGGGTAGCGAACAGAGGACTTGTCATCCTCGTTCGCGTAGAAAAACTTCGGACCGCGACCAGCCGTGCGCCAAGCAGACAGCGTCTTGGTGGACACATTCCAGCGTTTTGATAGCGTTTTCGGGTCAATCGCAGTTACAATATCATCCTTATCAGCCATTGTAGATCTCCTCACAAATACCACTCTCAACCCAATACTTCCGGCCAATGCCGAGCTTTTGAAGGCTTGGCACTTTATCCGGCCTGCTGACCGTCATACCGACAAATGAACAATAGTCCTGAGAAGCTAAGAGCTTGAATAAACCGGCGCGCGATTTGCTGTCGAGAATATCAGCCGCATCAATAACCACCGCCGAAGAACCATCAAGATCAGCAATCAGGCATTGCAGGGTTACGAATGCGCGGAACTTTTCACTCTCCGAGCAAAGAACGATCGGACGACCGGCGTAATTAACAGACATATCTCCGTCAACCGTGACGTTTTGCCAGCAAGCAACACGACAAAGAGCCTCAAGATCGCCGTTAAAATTATCAAGGCCTTTTTGAAGCGATTCACGACGAATGCCTTCCGGATCCAAAACATCAATTATTTTTTGATTTTCAATGATATTATTATGGATACGAACGCCCTCGTGATACTTATTAAAGGCATCACGGCGAGCCTCAGATTTACGAACGGCCTCGCGAGCCTCGTCAACTTCTACCTGCGAAACAGTCTTGTCCTTTTTGGCCAGATATTCTTCAGAAGCCTTCTCCGCCTCTTTTACTTTCTGCTCGGCAAGGGCAACCTCTGTCTTGGATGTGGACAATTCGCGCGTAGCTTTACTGACAGCATTATCTGCATCAAGGATTTTTTGCTCCATTTCTGCGCGTTCATCATCAGATATTGTTTGCTTTACTTCAACGAGTTTGCCATTCTCATACGCGACCGGCTTGCCGCAATGAGGACAAACCAAATCATAACGAGGTAATTCCGGCAATTTTTTGCGGGCATCCTGCGCATTCTTTAGTTCAAGGCCTTTTTGATTAAAAGCCTCGACGGCTGAATTATGAGCCGCTCGCAATTCTTCAATTTTAGAAGCGATCTCCTGAAGGCGAGCCAACTCATCCTCAGAAACAGCCTGATTGGCAATTTTGAACTCAAGCTCCGCCCGCGCGGTTGTGATTTCTGTCTCCAAAGCTTCTGCAGACAATCCCTCAAGGTCATTCTCCCAGCCAACCGGGAACCAGTTCGCGCCTTTTTTTTCGCCGTATGCTTCCCCGGCATTTAATGCCCATTGAGATTTTAAGCTCCGGCCTTTTTCTTTGGCACGATCAAGGGAAGCATCCCAGCCTTCAACCTCAATGCTGTGCCAGACAATCTCGCAAACTTTCTCAGACAAACCTTTTGACTGCAAAGCGGAGAATAAATCCTCTTTTTTAGGCTCACACTTCAAAAGTCCACGTAACAGCTCAACTTTGTCTTTATCCGGCATGAATGGAAATTTAATCGCACCGACGGCAATATCTGAAGCTTCAGGAGCGTCTGCACCTTCGGCGCGTCGTTCGCATTTTGGCCAAGTAACCGAAACCTTTGATGTATCATTCTCTAAAACGATAGAAGAAACACCTGCGCCGGTCTTAACCAGCATTCCGGCTTTTGTTTTTTGCAAACCCAAAGGAACACCACCGCGCAGAGCCGCTGAAATAGGAAGTAACGAGCTTGTCTTCCCTTGACCGTTTAAACCAAGCAAAAGAGCCACTTTGTCCGCGACAATTTCGGCGGATGAGCAACCCATAAAATCTTTAACTGTTGCTTTAATCATCGAAAGCCCCCCATGCATCTTCATTGTCTGTCTGCGGAGCCACAACCTGAGCCGGTTTATCTTCAACCGGTTCAGCTTCTACGGTAACAGGCTCGGCCTCTGCCTCAATCGTTTTTGGTTCTTCTTTTTTGCGTTTTGGTTTTGCCGGGGCTTCAGGAGCTGGCTCAACAATTTCACCGGTCGTTACTGTTTCACGATTTACAGCCGGAACATTGGCCGGAGCTGAAGCGTCATCATCGGCGACATCGATACCGACTGACAAATCCGGATAATAAACATTCGCGAAGAATGTCGCAGCACGGTAGCGGATCATAACCTCAGGCATTGTCTGCCATTTACTCCCGCTTTTACTATACCAGCCCTCGGCAATGGCCATTTGCATGGTTACCCATGGACCGATGCGCTCTTCGCCTGTTTTGCGATCATTGGCAATTGCGCGACATTTTAAGTTTTTAATTTTCTTTTTTGCGCCATTAAAACCGCCCGGAACTTCAATCTCTCCATCTTCGACAAGCTCATAGTGAAGATTTAACACACGGCTCGTGCTTAATGCGGCGATAATGAATTTAGAGGACCAGGAAGGACGCCCTTGAATAACATTTAAATTCTGCATCACGACGATAGGCGACAATTTATTCCTGCATGAAATCTCCAAAGCAACCATGACATTCGGCAGATTATTTTGGAAATTGGATGGAATGATTGCGGACTGCGTCAGTATCTTGCCAATTCTCTGAGCGTTTTCAAAAACCGTAAAGTCTGACAGAATATCCGTAGAAACGGCATTTTGCGGTTCTTTTGTTACAATTTCGTTAGCCATTATTTTCTCCTTTCTTTAATGAACGGCATTTGCAAAATTTTGTGCCATACGCAGGACAATAATGCGGAGAGCACATCATAGAGTTCGGGTTCGGCAACCAAACCCACGGAGATCCAGTCTTGCGAAAAGTCTGCATATCCGATTTGATCTTTTTTATAACCGCCCACGCGAAATTCTCAGCCATAGCCGGTTCGTAGTCCTTAATGACCGGAGCCGGTTGGGCTTTTGTTTTGCCGACACGTTTGGCGTATATTTCACGGAGTAGATCGACTTTATAACCGGCCGTTCTGGTAAGTAGAGAATAACCGCCGTACTGCGGAATATTAACGCGCGCCGTCGTACCGGATTTAAAATCTTGAATCGTATTCAACTCTCCCTCACGTCCCCGGATGTCGATATGTCCGGACAAAATAAAGTCGTCGCCAAGATCGGCGGTAAATTCGCCCTCAATGGCAATCTCCTGTAAATCCGGCATAACGTCCAAGATTGAGTGAGTCTGACGGACGGCCTGCATTACACCGGTCGCCTTATCAAACGTCGTATCATCCCAGACAATACCCTCACGGACCGTTTCAAGAATGGATGTTTCAGCAACCTTTTTAATTTCGTCGGAATACGGCAAGCCTTTGGAGCGCAGAACAATCGCAGCTTCCAAAGCTTTATGCATGGCCGTACCGACGGCAGCACCAGCTGAGGTGTTAACCAGCGTCAGGTCAAATCCATACTCTTCCGAAATTTCCTTGAAAAACATTTTTGCCGCTGCTCTTCGGGTGCAATCCGAATAGTGCGAGAGAGAAGAACATCGAATAATCGTACTCATTTAATAACCCTGTGTTAAACTGTTAAAAGTATTTAATGACTTTAATCGTCAAAAATGACTTTAATCAATTTAAAACAGAAAATCAAGAAAAAAATACCGTTTTTAGAAAAAAAATCCAAAAACGGCTTAAAATAGGGCTTTTAAAGGGGTATTTTTTTATTAAATTCGGTGGAAGATTCCGATTACACGACCTCTAATAGATAATTTTTCGGCCTCAACTTCCTCAACATATGAATAAGTCTTATTGTCGGCCTCAACCCGCAATTTGCCAGTAACAGGGTTGTGAGAAATACGTCGGAATGCCGTGCTGGATGGTGTTCCAAGCAAATAAATACCGGCCTCAATAACTGTCCTGATGCCTGTATCTACGAGGACATTGTCGCCACTTTTGAGTGTTGGAGCCATTTCGTCAGAATGTACCTGATACCAACATGGCTCTTTTGCGCCCGGAACGAGATTGCAAGTGGCAATCGCTTCGCCATCAGCCGATCCGGTCATAAGCTCTTGAACGGATATTTTAAGAGTTGTTGCAACTTTTTGTAGGTCGGAAAATGGCAAACTTTTGGTATATCCGCCGATCACGCGACGAATCGAATCGGGGCGAACCCCTGATTCTTTTTCAAAATCTTTAATATAATCATAGTTCGCAGCACGAATAAGCTGGTGCAATTTTCTACCCAGAGGGCTGACATCGCGCTTCGGACCTTGGTTTAATGTATTACGTGTCATATTTTTCTCCTTTTAACAGTTTGACTCAATATAACTCTATTTTTTGATTTTTTCAATGAAAAAGTCATAAAACGGAAATTTTTTTGACTTTACACACATATAAAACCCCGAAAAATAAGGATAAAGTATAATAACAGCAAAAAAAGTTTATTAAAATCAAAAAAAGTGCTTGCAAAAGTCAAAAAATACTTTTATAGTCTATTTCGACGGGCGGAAGTGCTTGATCAGCACAAAAACACAATAACCCTGTGCCGCCCGCCACAATTGAGCAACAAAGGCAGGGTTAAAAGACAGGGGTTGTACATGATAGAGCTACGTGACTATCAACAAAAAGCGGTAAACGACGTCCGGGAAGCATTCAGAGAGGGGTTCAAAGCACCATTTTTGACAGCCCCAACCGGAGCGGGGAAAACCGTCATCTTGGCAAAAATATGTGAAAACGCTTCAGCAAAAGGAACCTGCACCGTCGTCTTAGTGCACCGCCAAGAGCTTATCGTCCAAACGGCAAAAGCATTGGCAAGGTTCGGAATTACGCATTCAATAGTCGCACCTGCTAAAGTGGTGCAAAACGCAATAAAAATCCAAATAGAAAAATTTAAAAAGAGCTTTTTTCGCGATGAGAGCAAGATCTATATAGCGACGGTTCAAACGCTAGTCCGCCGCATGGCTGATTTGCCAAAGTTTGATTTGATACTTATAGATGAAGCTCATCACGGCGTCGCAGGCACGTGGCTCAAAATCGTGCAAAGCTATCCGGGCGCGAAAGTCCTCGGTGTATCTGCAACCCCTGAACGTCTCGACGGCCAAGGGCTCGGAAAGCATTGCGGCGGAATTTTTGACAAGCTCATAATTGGACCGACAATCTCAGAACTTATAGAGCGTGGGTATTTAACAAAACCGCGCGTATATTGCCCGCCAATCCAAGCGGATTTTGATAATTTAAAAACGATAGCCGGGGATTTTGACCGGAAAGAGCAAGAAAAAAGATTAAACAAGCCCCGAATCATCGGCGACGTTATAGCTCACTATAGAAAATACTGCGAAGGAGTTCCGGCAATTGCATTCTGCCCAACGGTTGAATACGCAAAATACGTTGCCGACAATTTCAATGCGGCCGGATACAGAGCCGCCAGCGTCGACGGTAATATGGACGATTATCAGCGCAACAAAGCAATCAATGATCTCGGCAATGGTCGACTGGATGTTCTGACATCCTGCGAAATCGTCAGCGAGGGAACCGATATCCCGGTCGTCGGAGCCGCAATCCTTTTGAGAAAAACAAAATCGCTCGGACTTTATCTACAGCAAGTCGGACGAGCATTAAGACCTTATCCCGGAAAATCGGAAACAATCATTCTTGACCATGTCGGAAACTGCAATGAGCATGGACTGCCGGATGATCCGCATCAATGGACGCTTGACGGCAGAATAAGACGTGGTCGCTCCTCTGGTGGGGGCGGATTAGCCTGTCGGCAATGCCTGCAATGTTATGCGGTATATCCCTCGACAGTTACTGTCTGCCCCGTATGTGGAACGCCAGCCACAAAAACGAAAATAGAAATCGAGGAAGTTGAAGGCGAACTTGTTGAATTCAAGAAACGCGCCGAAAAGATCCAACGCGGAAGGGCTCAAACGATGGAAGAACTCATAGAGTTCGGGAAAGCCAAAGGATACAAAAACCCCGCCGCATGGGCGCGTTACGTCTACAACGGCCGCAGAGCAAGAGAGGAGCGTAGACGTACATGACAAAACACCGCAGACACAAAACACACCTTCCCGCAAAGTTCCTCTTCGAAACACCAGAGGAAAACTTGATAGCCGGAATTTTAAGACAAGCATGGTGTGACGCGTTTGCGGGAAAAGTGGAAAACATATATGCGCAAGAGCATCGCAACAGGGATCGGAAGGAAGCTGTAAAAATGTTCGAAGCAGACTGCGAAAACGAATGGCGGAAGTCATTGGCATACCTGACAGACGCAATTCAAATAGACGAGTTTCTACTGGTGGAAGGTTACTTCAAATATAAAGGGTTAATCCAAGCCACCGGAAAGAAAAGGCCAAAACCGGCCGAGGCATTTGATGCCTTATTAAAAATACTCATGACAAGAAAAGGAGATACAAATGAGTGAACAAAACCAAATAGGCGGAATAGCCGTCGATAGATTAACAAGTCTCATTGAACGCATCGAGCGTCTAGAGGAAGAAAAGAAAGGCATTTCAAGCGATATCCGCGACGTTTTCGCCGAAGCAAAGGGCGCAGGGTTTGATGTTAAGATTATGAGAGTAGTCTTAAAACTGCGTAAAATGAACGCTGCGGATAGGGATGAGCAAGAGCTCTTGGTCGACACCTACCGCAAGGCTTTAAACATCTAAATGAAAGGAAAAAACAAATGCCTGATAACAATAAAATAAAAATTATGAAGTTGGACGCAGACTGTCCAGTCCTCGGATTGAACGAAGGCGATTATTATGCAGTCCATAATATGGACTTCTATGCCGGAGCCGGAGTTTATGGAATAGACACCGGAGCCAACATCAAACTTGCCAAATGCATAGAGATGCTGGACGGCAAAATCCAAATCAGCGATATGTGTAGCGCAAACGCGCAGGTTATGACGCCTCAAGATTTTCGCAAAGTGGTAAGAGTAAAGCTCTTTGCCAAGATTGCCCTTGAAGGTAACATCTCCACCATCGCTGAAGCGGAGCTAGATGAACTCTTAATGTCGAGGAGATAAACATGGCCGAAACCGAAACTCTCAAAAAAGTAATGCTGAAGCTTGGAACGAAGTCGTGGCTCAAGCTCTGGCGGAATAATACCGGTCAAGCATGGCAAGGCCAACGCTACAATTTGAAAGCCGGAACGAGGGTTGTTGACGGTATGGGCAGAACAATCGTAACGGAGCCGGGCGACATACTGCTCCGCCGAGCTCATCCCGTCAACTTCGGTCTGATAGGATCCGGCGATATTGCCGGAATTATCGCACCGGACGGTAAAGCACTTTATATCGAAACAAAATACGGTCGGTATAAGCAAACCGAGCAGCAGAAGCGGTTCGGAAAGATGATTCAGGATATGGGCGGAATTTATATCGTCTGCAAAGATCCTGAGTTGGTAGAAACACAAATTATGGATGAAATGAGGTTAAAAAATGGCAGGAATGGTTGATTTTGAAGCGGTCAACGCGAGAGCCTTGGCAAATCTTGAGGGATTACTCAAGGATTGGTTGCCGCAAGGAAAAAGGGTTGGAAATGAATTCCAATGCGGAGATTGGGACGGACACCCTGGAAAAAGTTTGTTGATTAACATTAAAACAGGTAAAGGCTCGGATTTTTCTTCAGATGAGCCGGTCGGCGATCCAATCGGAATATGCGCGAAAGTGTTCCGCCTTGATCGCGTAGAAGCAGCCCGCAAACTGGCTGGAATGTTCGGGATGGAAGGCGGGGAAACAAAAGAATACACCCCGAAATACGATAGACCGGCAGTTGACACCGCGCAACAGCAACAGGAGCAAGACGAATATGATGAGGAGAAACAGAAAAAACTTGATAAAATTACCTCCGAGCTTGTTGATTTACGCGGCACTCCTGCGCAATTATACCTCAAAAGCCGAGGCATTACAGGTGCCCCACTTAATCAGTTTAAATTCCGGCCAAACAAGTCTCGTGGGGGCGGATCGCTGGTCTGTATCGCGCGCGATGATAAAGGCGTCATCCGGGCGGTTCAAAGTGTATATCTGGACGCACAAGGGCATAAGGCAAATCTTGCCGTTAAGAAACGCACCAACGGCTTTCCTGCCGGTTGTCCTATTAAAATCAAAGGAAGCGATCCGAATGGACCTGTCCTATTAACCGAGGGACCTGAAGACGCACTCACACTCGCGCAAACAACAAAAATGGAAGTATGGTGCACAATGGGCATCAACTTCATGAGCAAAATTGATGAGCCTAAAGGACGCGCCTTAATCGTCGTCCGCGACAACGACGAACCGGGAAGCAAGCCGGACGAAACCATGAATAAAATTCTGGCCGGATTTTTGGACCGTGGGTTCACAAACCTAATGTGCGCACGTCCGCCATTATCGATAAAGGACAGTAATCAGCTTCTGCAGGAAGTAGGAGCCGATGCTGTTGTTAAGATGATCAACGAAGCACAACCTGTCCGAGATGCCCGCGACGCAGAACCTGAGCCACCGGAAGAATACTATAACAGCACGATGCCGGAATATCCGGATCCGGAAGAAAGCATATTCGCAAAATTGGCATATCGGCCGAGAACCGACGTCGGCAATTCGCAAAGAATTGTCACCCGCTGGGGTAAAATAGTCAAATTTGCACCGGGTATGGGGTGGATAATTTACAGCAAAGGTGTATGGGAACACGAGCACGCAGATCTGCGCGTTATCAATATGGCCAAAAGAACCGCCCTCGATATAGCCAAAGAAGCCGACTATGTCGAAGAACATCAAAAATCCGGCATAAAGAACTGGTGCAAAAAGAGCCAAGAAGGCGGACGCATTAACTACGCGCTCAAATTAGCGCAGCCGGATTTATGCGTAGACATCAAAAAACTGGATTGCGATCAGCTCTACTTTAATTGTGCAAATGGCGTCATTGACCTGACGACCGGCAAGCTCATGAACCATAGCCCGGATTTTTATTGCACAAAACAAAGCACGGTTGCATTTGATCCAAAAGCAAAATGTCCGGCATGGCAGAAATTTCTGCGGGAAATCTTAAACAATGACACGGACATGATCAGCTTTGTGCAACGTGCCATCGGTTACAGTCTGTCCGGCGATACCAGAGAGCAATGTATGTTTGTGCTCCATGGTAAAGGTTCAAATGGTAAATCCACATTTTTGGACACCGTCCAAGCCTTAATGAATGATTATCACGTCAAAACCAAAGCTGATGCGTTTATGGAAACAGGTCGCGCAAATGATGCTAACCCGTTCCTTGCAATGCTCCGCTCTGCCCGTTTCGTCACCGCGTCGGAAACAAAAGCCGACCGAGCTCTTGATGAAAGCCTAATCAAAGAGGCGACCGGCGACACGACAATAACGGCGCGAAATTTACATCAAAATCCGTTCGAATTTACGCCGCATTTTAAGCTGTGGCTGGCCACAAACCATAAACCTGAAATCCGCGGCACCGACGACGGCATCTGGCGGCGTTTGCTTTTAATACCATTTGAAGCGAAATTTTATGACAAGACAGATCCGGATGCGCCAATTGACGGACCATTCAAAGACAAACTCCTGATTACGAAGCTGAAAAATGAGCTACCCGGCATTCTGGCGTGGGCGGTCAAGGGTTGCTTAGAATGGCAACGGCAAGGATTGAACCCACCTGATGCGGTGCGCGAAGCAACGCAGGAATACCGCTCGGAAATGGACGTTCTTGGCAGTTATCTTGAAGAAAACACAATTAAATCTGTGGGCGCGACAATCTCATGCGCCAGCCTCTACGAAAACTATAAAAAATGGTGTCAGGATGCCGGTCATACGCCATACAGCAAAAACAAGCTCGGTCGCCGGTTATATGAAAGGCATATAACCAAGGGCACAACGCCACGCGGAGAAAAAGCATATGTAGGCATAAAACTTCGTGAAGAAACTTGGTCAGAGTTCAACAGAGGGTGGTAGCTATGAAAATAAGGATCTACTTATCCGGTCTGCAATGCATTGACCATGAAGCGAACGATGAGGAAGTGAACAGGATCCTTGCGGAATATGACAATACCGACAAAAAGCGCATAACCATGACCGACGGCTTCAACTGGTGGCATTTGGCCAAAGATCACATTGTCGCAATTCAAGTCGAACCAAAAATAGCTAAGCGCAAGTATTTTATACCAGAATCTCCAACAAAACACTAAGAAAGGTTACAGAATGACAATAAAAGAAAGATGTAAACAAGCCGGAATAACACTATCCTGTTATTATTACAGGGTTCAAAGACTTGGCTGGACACCGGAAAAGGCGTTCGGCACACCGAAAATAAAACAACATTGCACCAAAGCGGAAATGGAAGACGATAAAAGCTTCAGATATGGTAAACATAAATATTTTATTTTTGAAGAAGACTTCCAGAAAAATCTCAGACGGAATAAACAAGCGCAAGTTTCAACACAGCTCACAAAGCTGATTAGTTCGGGCGGTGCTGTATCTCCAAACAAGTCGATAAACCAAGTGTCCTGCTCCTACCGCCCGGCAGGACCGTCGGCAGACTTCGATAAAGCCTGTGGCGGTTATCACATTACGATACTCAACCACACCAAAGAAGGAGAGATGCGCTTCAGTATATTAAGAACCAGCGACGGAAAATTTATCAACACGAACGATCCGGAGCGGTTTATCAATTTAATCAAAGATCTAACTCAACGCTATTTTGGGAGATAAGCCATGAACAAAGAATTCAAGCTAGATTTCGGAAGATCATACTTCGACGCACTCAAAAAATATGTAGCCCTGCAGAAGAAAATCCCGGATATCAAATTCAAGGCTTGGATCTTGGGCTTTATTACCGGCTACACAACCGCGGCAATTATTGCAGCAATCATCATTTTAATCATCATTTGAAAGGAAAATAAAATGGAAGACTTCCAGACAATCAAAGAAAATATACAAAAAACAGCTAAAGACAACGGCTATGAGCTAACCGAAAATGTGGATGCAATCGCCAGAGCAAAGCTCCGCTTCTTTGGGCGTGAATGCTGGGCTCAATGTCCGTGCGACCGTGACAGCGACCGCGCCTGCATCAGCCAGCACTGCAAAGAGGATATCGCCAAAGACGGTGTTTGTCATTGTAACCTTTATCGGAGAGCAGCATAATGAAACTTCTTGTTAAAAAGTTCAAAAATTGGGCTATTGGTCCAATAACCCGCGTAGGCGACAGCGGATACGACATCAGAGCAGCTATAAAACGTCCTCTGGTTATTCCACCGCAAACGATTGTAACTGTGCCGACCGGCATCGGCGTCGAGGTTAAATATTTTAAGATTTTCGGCCGACACATTGAGCTTCAAGTCAGACCACGCTCCGGACATACCCAGCGCGGAATTGTGGCTCAATATGGAACGATAGACGAAAGCTACCGGGGAGAAATCAAAATCAGCATCTACAACACCAATAAAAGAGCTGTCCGGATCGAACCATTCGAAAAAATCGCACAGTTGGTTATTGTGCCGATTTATAAGCCGAAAATGAAATATAGCCAGAATTTAAGTAAAACCGAACGAGGCGAACACGGCTTCGGAAGCACAGGAGATAAATAATGCCATTACGACCGGATGAAGTAAAAACATTTGACCAACTGCACAGCTACGGCATGAAGTTCGGTTATAGAAGAACCATCGGCGGACGTCTCAGACAAGCGCATTGGAACGGTCTATCTTTTCAAAAAGACGGAACGGTTAAATATATGCGAAACGGAGCCGTCGTCGCTCAAAATGTCACTCCTGAAGGAATGGCGGTTTTAATAAAATTACTAGGAAAGGATGAAGCGGGGAATTAACCCCGCTTTATTTATGCCGGACAAAATGTTATTTTCATGCCGATTGCCCGTAGAAACTTGTCGATTGTTTCATACTTGGGTTTGCGCTCACCGTCTAACGATTTATAAAGGCTTTCACGATTTACTCCCATTTTTTTTGCCAAATCATTAACACCTTTTGACTTTGCAATATCTTTTAAAGCTTTGATAAACAGCTTGGTGTCTGTTTCATTAACAACGGCATTAAGATAATTTACAATATCCTGTTCGGTATCAAGCGTCGTTATGCCGTTATACCAAAGTTCCCCAGCATCAATATCAATATCATCAGTCCACATCAAACCATAACCACCGCAATCAATAACAGCGTTTGCAAAAAACGTCTCATTTTTAAGCGGCTCAAATACCGGATATTTATCAAATAAAGGCTTAAAATCATAGGTTTTGACAACATCATGATCAAAGGTTGCCTTGATAGCATAATCCGGCAGAATCTCTATTTTTTTAATTTTAATAAACATCGGACACCTCCCTATTTTAATGGTGGCAAAGTCTTGAATTTTTGGCTGTTCCACATTTCCATTAAATCATCTTTATGAATACTGAGCCATTCTTTAACCATAGCAGCAGCGCGTGATGGCAAATCACCTTCCATTAATTCCAGCGTCTGAATGTTATACAGAGCACTGAATTCGCCATAAACAACGTGAATGTGCGGCGGATTATGTTCGCTACCGATTAAAAACATTTTAATAACCAGACCATAAAAACGAGCGATAATTGGCATTTTTAATTTCTCCTTTCTTTATTTTATATATAATGTAGCCTATAAACTACAAAATGTCAAGCATTATTTTATAAATAACGAAAAAAATCGGGCGGTAATTAAACCGCCCTTATTTTACCGACCTAACCGCATTGCCTGACAAGCGGGCTGATAACCTCGATCACAGCGGATTTTATTCTCCCACGCATCACCAATAATAAGTAACGCATAAAGCAAGGCAAAGAACATCAGCATAGAGATGCCGTCCAAAATATATTTTATCATGGCATATCTCCTTAATCAGCTGAAACATAGTCAATTTCACCATCCAAAGGAATAAGCTCCGTCTTGGAAGTCATCTTTGCCACGACATTGGCATTAAAAACCTTGAGCGGAATATCGTGGCTCTTGCCTTCAGCCCGTGCGGTATGCATATTAAAATAAGTATAAAAAATCTTATCATCAAATCCGGCAATAGCCTGAAAGACTTGACCACTCCTATTTTTATACACACCGGCACCGCAAAATTCCGTCACCGGAGTAAAATTATAGCGGTAATTCTCCGGTTGTGGCTCCTTTAATGCCAAACGATAGGCCTTCTCACCACGTCTAGTTGAACATTTTTGAACGCCGAGAGCCTTCAAAGAGCGACCGAGCTTATTGGCTGTCAGCGGACAATAACCCTCGGACTGACACCATTTTTTATAAGCGTTGTATGTTTCTGCGCATGACGTAACGGCGACTGACAATTCAACACAATTCCTGAAGAACGCTTCCACATCAAGAGGCAATCTCACGGTTGTCGGCACAAACTTCAACTCATTTGCCACAGCTTTGGCAAGCGCAGGAACGTCCACAGAGCCATAACCGCCGGTTTTACGAATACTGGGTAACACTTCATTATATACCCAATCGGCAAATGCTTGGGCTTGTGGTTTGTTGGAACGGAAAATTAAACGGTATAAGTTCGGTTCGTTGATAAAATATCTTTCCTGAAATCTGCCTAATTTATCGATGAGTTGATTTTTAATCCACCCATCTGCAGAAAGTCGCTCAATCCTACATCTCTGTATATTAAGCACGTCGCAAACGTCCGACAAACAAAACCACGGCTCGCTGTCGATAGTTTGAGTTCTGACTTGATTTTGATTAAAATTAAATACGGTAATATTATTCATTTATTGATCTTTCTTTAGATGTTACCGCTTGAGATTGAGCAAGGCGGCGGACTCACTAAAAGCCGATCAATAAAGGCTTTGGCTGCTATTCAATATATTTACAGCTCTCATCCGCCAAACAGGCATAAAAAATACACTCTGACGGGGTGTTGAAGCCGTATTGATCAAGTTTTTAGGTCTTCAGCTTGCCAAAACCCCGTACAAATGTCAAGCATTATTTTTAATATAATCTAACCGCAAGATAAAGTCAAGTAAATAGTCATTTTTGACTTTTACGCATTCGAAAATGCGAAAATTCACCGATTTTAAGGGAAAAATCATCCATTTTTAAGCCGGATTTTTGAGTTAAGGTTTTAAAAAATCAGATTTTTTGCAATTTTTTTATTCACCGATTGACTAATTTCACCGTTTTTTGCAACTTTTTTTTCAAAAATGGGGGTGTGCTTTATATTGCTTAACAGATTAAGTCTTTGATTTTTAACATTATTCACTGATTTAACCAATTTTATAACTTTTTTGTAATTTTTCAGTATATCTTTTGAATTCTATAAGGGAATAACCCAAAATTCCCCTAAAATCGGTGAAATCGGTGAATTGGAAAAAAATATAAAAAAAATTATCAAATTATTTTTTGACTTTTTCCGTCATTTATGACTACAATAAGGCAAGAGGGCAGAAAAATGGCAGAAATAAACATAGATTTAAAAGATTTCCCAGAATATCTCGACGATATAGCTCAAAAACAGCTACCATTCGCTTGTTCGCTCGCTTTAACAAGAGTGGCTATTAAAGCGGCGGATGATGTTGTTAAATTAGCAAATTTAAGATTAAATGTGGTTCATAAAACGTATCTTCAAAACGCCACCCATGCGAAAGTAGGACAAGGACCATCCCCTGCGCGTGCGGTCCATGCCATACCGGCAAATAAAAAAGACGGATTAGATGCAATGCACTCAATCGTTGGCGTTACGCACTGGGGTATAGCTGAACTCATGGGAGAACATATGACAGAGCGTAGAACCCTTGGACAGTCAGCAAAATATAGATGGGTGCCACTCAAAGGACGTAAACTCGGATATGGAGTAAAACAAGCCTACCCCGGACAGGGTAGCAAAAGTAAAGGTAACTTTTTCATTAAAAGCAAGCGCGGTAATAGATTGCTTGTCACAAGAGCTGGAAAAAGTCGAAAATTGACGCCTATTTTTCTAAGAAAAAAGAAGCAAGATATAAGGCCGGTGCTTAATTTGCACAAAATGGCTCAACGTATTTATCAAATGAATTTTGCTAAGGAATTAGATAAGGCGATGGACTATGCATTGAAGACGGCAAGGTAGAAAAAAACGAGGGCAGAAAATGATTTTATACGCAAATAAGACACCATACACAGAGAAAAAGGCTCACGCACCAGAGGGCGTTTATGGGGCTTTAAATGGCATTCTAAACGATAGGTTCTTCCTGACGGCTAAATGCCGGGGGTCAGCGCGAGGCGCGGCCTTTCGCTATGTTTCAACCCAAAAAAACGAGTTGCGAAAATGACTGAGATAAACGAAAAGGAAATTGCTGAAAAATTATCCGCCATGAAGCTGGAACTTATGGATTTATCAGAATTAGTGCCGGATCCACTCAATACAAAAAATCATCCGGAAAAACAAATCGAACTTATTGCGCAATCAATGTCGAAGCGGTGGACAAACCCGATTTTGATTGATGACGACAAAATGATTGTTGCCGGACACGGCAGACGGCTCGCAGCGTTAAAACTCGGAATAAAAAAAGTTCCGGTCATTGTCCTGCATAATCTGACGGAAGCCGAGCGGATCCAGTATCAAATTTTTGATAATAAATCCGCGGAAATGGCAGAATGGAATTGGGAAAATTTGCAAGCACAAATGGATCGTTTGTCCGAACTAGGTGCAGATCTTGAAGCTACCGGATGGACAAGCGACGAATTAGAAGAAGAACTCACTTCCTTGGATGACGAGCCAAAAGAGGTTAATGTTGAAAAATTGGATAATGCTCCGCCCGTTCCGGATATGGTAAAGTCGCGCCGGGGTGATGTTTGGATTTGCGGTCCGCACCGCGTCATGTGCGGCGATAGCACAAACGCCGATGATGTAGATAAATTGATGGACGGCGCGCTGGCTGATTTAGTCTTTACAGATCCGCCATATGGCGTGAGCTACAAAGGAACGAATAATCCGAACGGCCGAGAATGGCAAATAATCAAAAACGACAAGCTCCGTGAAGATGATTTGTTTCTGTTCCTGCTCGAAGCATTCAAAAACATAAAACGGTATTTGAGAAAAGGACGCGCGTTTTATATCTGGTACGCAAACAGTAATCATGTAAATTTTGAAACCGCCATCAAAGGCGCGGAGCTGAAGCCGAAGCAAGTCATCATCTGGGATAAAGGAATGGTGCTCGGACACTCTGACTACCATTGGGCATATGAGCCGTGCTTCTATGGTTGCCATGACGGAGAGAATTGCAAATGGTTCGGCGACCGTGCGCAAAAGACATTTTGGAAAACCAATGATTGGGAATTCGAGCAATGGGATCGTGACGCGCTGGTAGAGCTCCTGAAGGAGTTAAAAGCCGGTCGTGAGATTTGGACCATTAAGCGCGATAATGCCAGCACATATGTGCATCCGACACAAAAGCCGGTTGAGCTGGCTCAGCGCGCAATGTTAAACAGCTCTTGCCGGAATGAAATCGTAATGGATTTATTCGGCGGTTCGGGCTCAACGCTTATTGCGGCGGAAAATCTAAACCGAAAGGCTCGCCTCATGGAATTGGATCCGCAATATTGCGATGTAGACGTCAAGCGGTGGCAAGACACATTTGGCGGAAAAGCCTACCGCGAAAGCGACGGCAAAGCATTTGATGAAGTAGAGGGCAGAGAATATGACAGTTATAACCAAGAGTGAGTTTGCTCGCAGAATAAATCGTTCGCACCAATACGTCTCCTCGCTGATAAAGCAAGGGCGGATTGTCCTGTCACGTGAGAACGGTCGCGAAATGGTAGAGCTTGAGGCCTCTATCTCCAAAATCAAGGCGACCGCAGATCCGGCAAACGATCCTGCGACTACAATGCCACGAAGCGACGGCAGATCTGCCCAATCCGTCGGCATGGCATTGAGGCAAGAGGCGGCACCGGAAGAGGAGTCCGGACAGCATTCCCAATCGAGTGTCACTTATCAAAAAAGTCGAGCCGTTAAGGAAAGCTATGCCGCCCGCTTGCGCAAAATTGAATATGAACAAAAGATGGGGACCGTTGTCAACAAAGAAGGTGTCGAAAAGGCAGCATTCGGCGTGTCGCGTATATTGCGTGAAAAACTAAAGGCACTACCGAACCGCCTCGCGCCAAAAGTGACAATGGTTACCGATCAAAAAGAGAATTTCAAAATCTTAACGGACGAGGTGGAAAGTGTCATCAAGGAAATTCAAAGGGCAATCTCCGAAATTATCAACAGCTGAAGAAGAATTCGGACCGGCTGACTACGTAGTGCCAGAACTTCCAAGTGAGCTCCCCCCCCCCGAAAGAGGCGAATACGAAGGAAAGCTGAAAAAGGTTGAGTATGAAGAAAAACAGGGCATCATTATCAATAAGGCAGAGCAAGAACGCTTGGCGTTCAACCTTGGGCGTTTGCTCCGTGACCAGCTCGCCGGATTACCGGCACGACTGGCGGCCAAAGTGTCCGCTGAAAATGATGCCCGCAAGGTCAAAAGGCTGATAAAGAATGAGTGTGAACGGTGCGCCAGAACAATTCTCGGACGAATGGCTGATCTTTGAGGGGGTGCGCAGTTTTTGCGAGGGCTTTCTGAAAGGATTGGAGCTACCGCCACGTCAAACAATATCGGAATGGGCGGATGCAAACCGCGTCTTATCGTCCGAAAGCTCAGCCGAGCCCGGACAATGGAATACCAGCCGAGCCGAATATCAGCGCGGGCTTATGGATGCCATATCAGACATTGACTGCGAAGAAATAACGATTGTCGCCAGCTCGCAGGTAGGCAAAACAGAAATGTTAAACAATGCGGTGGGTTATTACATAGACAAGGATCCTTGCCCGATTCTGCTTCTTCAACCAACGGTCGAGGTTGCCAAGAGTTGGTCAACCGACCGTCTGTCGCCGATGCTCCGTGATACACCGTGCCTGCAGAACAAAGTGTCCGACAGTAAAGACAGTGGAAATACGGTATTGCACAAATCGTTCCCCGGCGGACATATTACCATGGCCGGAGCGAACTCTGCCGCAAGTTTGGCCAGCCGTCCAATCAGAATTGTATTGCTCGACGAAATCGACCGCTATCCATTGTCAGCCGGTCAGGAAGGCGATCCGGTAAAGTTGGCGGTTAAAAGAACGACAACGTTTTGGAATAGAAAAGTTATAAAGTGCTCAACACCAACGATAAAGGGCATGAGCAAAATAGATGCATCATTCCGTCGATCCGACCAACGTTATTTTTATGTGCCTTGTCCACATTGCGGAGAATATCAGCGGATTGAGTGGAAAAACGTCAAATGGGAAAAGCTCGAAACCAAAGAGGATAGCGCAAAAACAGCAATGTACGCCTGCACGCATTGCGGGTGCCTTTGGAATGATGTGGAGCGTTGGCACGCAATCAGTCTCGGTGAATGGAGAGCAACAAAGCCATTCCATGGGCACGCTGGATTTGCTTTGTGGGAAGGTTATTCGCCATGGGTGAAATTAGAGGAAGTTGTTCGGTCGTTTTTGGATGCAAAAGAAGATCCGGAAGCATTAAAAACATTCATTAACACTTCACTAGGCGAAGTTTGGGAAGACAAAGGAGAGCGCGTAGAGGAAGATAAGTTGGTCGCTCGCCGCGAAACCTACAGCAAAGCACCGCCTGATGTCGTTGTTATAACGGCCGGCGTCGACGTCCAAGATAACCGTATAGAGCTGGAGCGAATCGGTTGGACATCAAACAATCAAAGCTATGGACTTGGTAAAAAAGTTTTGCTCGGTGATCCGGGTGCGGAGCGTATCTGGGAAGAACTGGACGAATTACTCTTAACGCCAATTGAACACGAACTCGTCGGTGAAATGTCTATATCCGCCTGCTGTGTGGATAGCGGTTATTTGACGCAAATGGTCGGAAAATTCTGTCAGGAACGATGGAACCGGCGTGTTTGGGCGGTTAAAGGTATGGCTGGAGAAGGTCGCCCGATTATAAAAAAAGCCCCCGGAAAGCTCAAAAAGACGAATTTGGACTTCTTCCTCGTCGGCACCGACACCGTCAAAGATGTCATCTACAACCGCTTGCGCCTTGATGATCCGCAAGCCCCCGGATATTGTCACTTCAACATGGACTATGACGAAAACCACTTTGTCCAGCTGACAGCTGAAGAAGCCAAAACATCATATGTCAAAGGTCGAAAAATAAGATATTACGCATTGCGTCCCGGACGAAAGCGCAACGAAGCGTTGGATATCTTCGGATATTCACTCGCCGCGCTCGAAGGCATGAAGCTTCAAGGACTTGACTTGCGGCGCCGTTGGGAAAGAATGTTGGCACGGCAGGAATATGCGGAAAAAGTGCGCGAGATGGTTGAGAAAAACCCAGATGTCAACATTGACAGCATACCGAAACCAAAGATCCTGCAAAAAAAGAAAAAGCGTCGCATTGTCGGACGTTTTGGATCATTATAGCTTTTTGACTTTCAAGGCAAAAAGTCCTTGGGTTGGTTACGCCGGCGCGTGCCATTATCGGTAGACGTACCCAAAAGCGTAACACTCGCGTTCCGGCTACGGGAACCGCAATGCGGAGAATCGCGCCAAGCCGCCCCCGCCATGAGCACCATACAATAAACAATTTTCACATAAAGTCAAAAAAATAAGGCAAATTTGACTTTATGCTTGACTTTTTAGAACTTTTATCGGATAATAAAGTCAAACTTGGAGTATTATCTTTAAGAAAAGGCACAGGGTTATGAAGAAAAAAATAGATTACACAATAGTAAAATCCGCGATAGTCGGCTTCTGGGTTATGTTTATTCCAGTTGTTTTTAACTGCTGTGATTTTATTTATGGTGGAGCAATAATCGGGATCATCGCCTCCCTGATTGTTTATGTCAATTTGAAAGAAAAACAAAAGCCTGAAATACTCCGAAAAGAAAATGAGGAATTTGTCGACGTCCTGTGGCGGAGCCAAACCGGAATTGATTTGACCTTCAAATATATCAACTCCAAAGATGAAACAACGACAAGAACGGCAAAAATCCAGCTTATTCTGAAATACAACAAAGAATTTAAACAGGCAATTCTTGAAGATAGGGCCGCAATTGACGATATGCAATACAAAATCGATTCAGTCCCGAAGTGTGAGGCTGGAGAAAAAGCCTACTATAGCGAAATGATGAGCGATTATAAAAAACAATTAAGGCAAACCCAAAAGCAAAAAAATGAATATTCGGCTGAAATTTACCTTGTCGGATATTGCAAGCTTCGCAAGGAAAACCACGTTTTTAACGTGGCAAACATAGTGGAGTTTTACAATGATAATGGAGATGTAATAGAAGCAGAGGATGTAGCAAAAATTCTAGGAGATGGTAAGCTGAAAAGATATTTTGAATAAAACCGCTCCGGGAGCGCGGAGAATACAAGACCGGAACGGAAATAATCCCACGCTTTCGAGCGGCTTCAACTCCCGGAAAGCAAAAAAAATAAAAAAATGAATTTATTAACTGACTTTTAACTATTTTTTGTGTATACTGTAGATACTAAAACAGGTTACAGCGGTATACCGCCCCCGAAGAAGGCGTTTTTTTATACCAAAATTATGGCGGATGAGAGGCCGAATATATTGAATAAAGCCCGAAGCCTTACAAACTGTAACCGGCTTTAGTTGAGTCCGCCACCTTCTCATAGCTAAGATGGCACAACACTAAAAAAGGTTACAGAAAATGATTAAATACATCTTAGACGGTTTTTCAATGATTTTATTTTTTGCGGCAATGTATTTTTTGCTGATTGTCGGTGATGTTTGGGAAAACAAGATCCGGTGCGAACACGGATACCAGCCCGCATGCCAAGCCTATAACATTGGCAAATAACATCCAAAGGTGTCGAATTCGACACCTTTCTTTTGCTTTAAGCAAAAGCTCTGGGAAGGCTCCGCCCGCGCGCGCCATGAATGACATACGCAATCGAAAGCGAATCACCCGCAGCCCGGCTACGGGAACCGCAGAGCGAGGAACCGTCCCAGCAGCCTCCCGCCAGGAGCACGTTCTTCTTGAAAGTCAAAAAGAAAACACCAGACGTTTGCAACCATCCGGTGTTCCTTGCCAATCTTTTCGGTTAAGCTGTTTTGTCTTAAGCCGATCCGACCGGCGTTCTCTCAGACATAAGTAATAGGTCGGACCGGCGGGAGTCGAACCCACATACAAACTGCTCGGTTTAATCTGTGCACACAGAACGCTCTACCATTGAGCTACAGTCCTATAAATGAGAGTTCACATTAACGACATCGAGCTCACAACTACCGACGTGTGGAACACTTTTTTTAAGAAGAAATACCACAATATCTTCTTGTGTTGGTTGCGGGAGATGGATTTGCACCATCGACCTCTGGAGTATGAAACCAGCGAGCTAACTAACTGCTCCACCCCGCGACAAAATAAATTTTAAGTCAAAAATGACTTTATGCCAGAATTATATCAATAAAAAACAAGAATAGTCAAGAAATAAAAAAAATTTTTTGAACATTTAAGGCAAAAATGACTAAAATAGTTTTAGATATACGAAATGCGAGGCAATCATGGCAAAGAATAATTTAACAGAAAACGAAATCAGCGAGCTGAAAGAACGCAGAAAAAAGCTCGTGAACGCTTACACAAGTGGCGTTGCATCCATCAGCCATAACGGCAAAACCACCACATTCAGAAGCATGAGCGACATCAAAGCCGCCATTGACGCAATCGATGCCGAGCTTGGCATCAGAAAAACCCGCGTCATCAAAACAGTCACACATCGGGGGTTATAATGTTCAAATTCAAAAAAAGATCCAAAAGACTAATGACCGATCCTGCATTCGGAGCCACAGGACGCGGTCGTATGCGTGCTTGGCGTGTTTCTTCGGCCGGTCCGAATACGGCTATCATTTATTCGCTTGATGAACTGCGTAGAAAATCCCGAGATTTAACACGAAATTATCCGTACATGAACAGCGCATACGAAACAATTGCCAGCAATATAGTGGGTCCCGGCATCAGAATTTTGCCAAAACATGATGATTGTGATCTTTGCGAAAGATTAAAACATCTTTGGAGCGAATGGTGCCACGAGTGCGACCTTGAGGGCGTAAATGACCTGACAAGTCTCCTTTCCTTGGCAGTTCGCGAACGCTGGGAAGGCGGTGAAGTGTTTATCCGTTTTGTGCCTGAAAATTTCGGCGTCGTCCCTCTAAAATTACAGCTCCTGCAGGCTGATCAATGCAAGCTTGATGAAAATCACGCCGACGCTGACGGCGGCGAAACTGTTGCAGGGGTTAAATTTGACAAAGCAGGACACCGCGTGTCATACATTTTTTATAAAAAACATCCGAACGAAAGCATTGTGTCCGGAAATTACCTTGAAACGGTTGAAGTTCCGGCAGATGAGGTTTGCCATTACTTCAAACAATTGTGGGCTGGACAGGTGCGAGGCGTTCCGGAAGCATTTGCCGGATTGCTCAAAGCCCGCGAGATGCTCGAATATGATGAAGCAGAACTTGCAAAGAAAAAACTCGCCGCCATGCTGGCCGGATTTGTCACAACGCCGGTCGCGGATGGCACATTAAATGCGGATGATGAAGATGAGGATGCCGGTCCCGGAGAGGCTATCGCTGAAATCACAACCGGAACCATCACGACGCTCGCCCCCGGAGAAGATATCAAATTCAATGCTCCGGCCGAAAGTGGAACTTCATACGAGCCGTACATGGCGCAAAGTTTGCGCGCTTTGGCGGCCACAATTCAGCTGACGTATGAAGAATTTACGAACGATATGAGCAAAACAAACTTCTCGTCCAGCAGAATGGGATTAAATATCACACAGCGCAAACATCGGCAAGAACAAAATCGCCTTGTCCATCAGGTGTTGCGCCGAATCTGGGATAAATTCATTGAAGCCGCAGTTCTATCCGGTGCGCTTGAAGTCAATATCAACGAATACACGCAGGATCCGCAAAAATTCCATCGGGCACGATTCCAGCCTGCTGGTTGGGCGTATGTCAACCCGCAACAGGAAATTGCAGCCCAAAAGGAAAAAGTTTTGTGCGGATTTGCGTCACGTTCGCAAATTATATCCGAAATGGGTGGGGATGCGGCCGAGGTCGACGAACAAATAGCCGCTGATGCTGAACGCGCTGCCGGTCTTGGGCTCGTTTTCACGGTTGATCCGACAAACGGTCTAGGGGCTCCGAAGCCCAATTCGAGAGATAAAACGGACGAAAAAGACGAGGCAGACGAAAAATAATAAAAAAATTTTTTGAACATTTGTATCAAATAATTTTATATTAGATTTAGAAAGTCAAAAATGACGAAAAAAGCAAAAGGATACGACAATATGAGCAAAGAAACAAAAAAACTTCCCGGAATACAACGCAGAGCGTTCATCGCCCCGGAAAGCATCAACGCCGAAAATCGTACCATTGAAATCGTATGGACTACCGGAGCCAGAGCAACACAATTTAACTGGGATTTCGGCACTTTTACTGAAGAATTAGAAGTCTCCACCAAAGCTGTCAACATGGATCGCCTTAACGCTGGGAGTTCGCCGTTCTTGGCAATGCATAACGCGTTTGAGCTTGACGCCGTTCTCGGTGTTGTCGAAAAAGCATGGATTGACGAAGAAAAAGGCGAAGGTCGCGCACTTATCCGCTTTGGAAAGGACGACGAAAAGATTGACAAGGTGTGGAACCTCGTCACTCAGGGCATTATCCGCAATATTTCTGTCGGATATACCGTTGAGGAATATGAGGTTTATGAAGAAAATGGAGAAAAAATCTTCCGCGCCGTCAAATGGACACCGTTGGAACTGAGTGCTGTGACAGTTCCTGCGGATGCAAAGGCTACCGTTCGCGCGGAAACGCGGACGAGCGATTGCGTTATCACTGTTCGCAGCTCAACTAAGGAGAAAAAAATGGTCAAAAGATCCAAACGCGAGGACGAGGACGAAATCAAAGACTTCGAAGATGAAATCGATGAGGAAACCAGATCCGACGATGAAGAAGATCCCACAAAAGATGCTCCTGAAAACGAAGAAGATCGCGAAGACGACGAAGACAAAGAGGACCGTGAGGACGAAGACGAAGACAAAGAAGAACGCAAGTCTTCTAAGCGCGCCGCTCGTGCCGGTATCTCTCGCCGTGACGCTATCTATGGCCTTTGTGAAGTAGCAGGAATGTCTATCAAACAAGCTCGCTTGTTTGACCAGTCAAAAATGACTGTGGATCAAGTCCGAGAGAAAATCTTGGAAAAACGCAGCAACGATTATAACGGCGTAAGCAATACCCGCACCGTTGCAGTTAACAAAACCGCAAAAACTCTGGCTCAAAGAGCTCAAGAGCGTTTTGCAAAGAAGTAAAGGAAACTGAAACATGACAGAAAAATATACTGAAGGGAATTATATTGCAGACGTCGTAAAATACGAAGTTCCTGAATATTCCCGCGAGGCAGTCACCATCAAAAGCGGTGCTGGCAAATTGGAAGCCGGTGCTGTTTTGGAGATTGACTCTTCAACCGGCAAATACAAAGCCTTGTCTGCTCCGTCAGGTAGCACCTATGGAGTACCGGCCGCGATCTTGATTAAAGACGTGGACGCGACAAGTGCTGATGCCACAGGGATTGTTGTGGTTCGCCACGCAATCGTAGCAGAAAACAAGTTAATCTATGCGTTCACTGACGAAACAGGCATCGCTAAAGCCAAAGACGGCTTGGCAGCTCTCGGCATTGTCGCAAGGAAAGGAGAATAACCATGGCAAAAACTATTGCTGACATCTTCAATAATGCCGCTTTCGGCACCGCCGAAATGACAGAAGCCGTCAACGTTATCCCCACACAATACGGTGCGGTTAACCAACTCGGCATCTTCAAAGAAAAAGGCATCAAGACAACCAGCGTTGAGGTTGAGAAGAAAAACGGTGTTTTGAACATCTTGACCGCCAACGAACCGAGCGCACCCGGCTCTGTCAATACATCCGGCAAACGCGAGCTCGTTTCTTTGAATGTCGCTCACTTTGTCTTGAATGACAGAATCAATGCAGGCGACGTTCAAAACATCCGCAAATTCGGCACCTCTGACGAATTGGAAGCCGTTCAGGATGTTGTCAATGACAAGTTGGCCGAAATGAAAGCAAAGCACGAAATCACGCTGGAATATATGCGTTGCGGTGCTTTGCAAGGCCTTGTCAAGGACGGCGAAGGCAACACGATTGTTGACTTGTTCGACAAGTTCGGAGTTAACCAGAAAGAGCAGAAGTTCAAAACAAGTGATGCGAAAACGAACATCCCGACAACCTTGCGCGATGTGAAACGTTACCTCGAAAAAAACCTCAAAGGCGAAGTTATGAGCGGCGTCTTGTGTTTATGCTCCGGTAACTTCTTCGAAGCCATCGTGAACCACGATTCAATCAAAGATGCTTATCATGCATATCAAGGCACAACACCTTATCGTGACGATTTGCGCTACGATTTCGTGTTCAACGGCATTCACTTCATCGAATACGAAGGCTCGGCTTCGAACTCTAAAGGTTCAGTCTTGCGCTTTATCCCGGACAATGAAGCTATCTTCTTGCCGCTGGGCACAAGAAACGTGTTCGAAACTGTGTTCGCTCCGGCTGATTATGTCGAAGCTGTCAACACGGTCGGCTTGCCTTATTATGCTAAACAGGAATTAGCACCGATGGGGCGTGGCGTAGATGTTCAAACTCAGTCTCACCCGCTGCCTATCTGCAAACGTCCTGATTTGCTGGTCAAGGCAACCTTGAACTAGGAAAACTCAAGGCGGAAGCCTTAAAACTTCCGCCTTTTTTAGGAATTTGAAAATGGCAGACTTTAATGACGACATCGACCTTTGCATGGATTGCTGCCTTGATTATTTCGGGGATCCGGCGATCTATATGCCCGCTGACAGCGAAAAGGAATACAACCTGACCGCTATCTTGGATGAAAATGTTGATGTGGTGGACACTTCCGGAGAAGTTCCGGTAGAAACACCAATGCCAGTCCTAAGTGTCAAACTTTCGGATTTTGATAAGCTCGGAGTAAGACACCCGCAACAGGATGATCGCTTCGTTATTAAAGGAAAGCTCTATGCCGTCACCAGACAACCTGAGGATGGTTGGAGCGAAAGTAGAATAGTTTTGTTTTGCGAGGGTGCATATGCTGGCTAGACAAGAATTAAGAGAGGCGGTTTTATCAAAGCTGAAAGAAAATTCAGCTTTAAAAGAGCTTGTTGGGGATAACATCTTCAACAGCAAGGTAACGCCTTTTGAAGGGAAAAATCTCCCTGGAATAAATGTCGTCACCATCAGACAAGATGCCAATTCCCGCAGTTTGAATGTTCAATCATTTAACTGTACGCTGAAGGTCAATGTCGAAATATATGTCTCTCCGATTACAAATTGGACCGCAAAAGCTGACGCTATAGCCGAGGCTGTAGAAACGGCACTCATGACGGATGCCGAGTTCACAAAATTATTCTCACAGACCGATAATTACACGGTGGAATACTCAATGTATGATCAGGGTGCACACCCGATTGTTGTTGAAATTTTATCATTCAGTCTGAGCTATTTTGAAGAATACCACGTAACCGCTGAGGATGACCTGCAAAAAACGCATATTGACGTTGATGTCATAGAGCCGATTGCAGATCCAGTCCCCGGACCGGACGAAAGAATAGAATTCCAGTTAGAAGTCAATCATTCAAACGAATAAGGAGCATAAAAAATGCGAGTTAAACCAAATCCAAACAGAAAAGTCGACGATAAAGCGTTGCAAGTTTTTGATCCGGTGCACTGCGACTATTTGCCTGAAGAAGGTCGCGAAGTGCCAAACAACGCCTACTGGATGCGCAGACTGCAAGTCCAAGACGTGGTAGAAGCAACAGCAGACGCCAAAGCCGAAAAAACCGAACCGGCAAAAGCAAATCAGAAAAAAACTGGCGGTTCAAAGAATACGGCCAAGAGCAAAAAAGCCAAAGCCGAAAAAACCGAACCTGAAGCACCCGCTGAAGGCGACAAAGTAACCAAAGAAGAAAACAAGGAGTAATTAAATGCCTGTATTATTCAATACAATTCCGCAAACAATGAGATCTCCGCTGTTTTACGCCGAAATGGACAATAGCAAAGCCGGAACTTTCTCCGCGTCTTATCGTGCATTGTTAATTGGCCAAGTTTTAAGCACAGCGACAATAGAACTCAACAAGGCGGTTTATATTTCAAGCCTTGCACAGGCTAAAAGCAAATGCGGTGCAGGCTCTCAATTAGCACAGATGGTTGAAGCATACTTAAATAACAACACCTCTGTGGAGTTCTATGTTTTGCCGATTGCAGATCCGGCAAGCGGTGCCGCTGCTTCCGGTTCAATTGCGGTTACCGGCTCGGCATCAGCTTCCGGCACAGTTTCTCTGTACGTCTATGATACAGCTGTCCAAGTCGGAGTTGCTGAAGGCGATTCTGCCTCAACAGTTGCCAGCTCGATTGTAACAGCCATCAACGGAAACGCTGATTTGCCTGTAACAGCAAGCGCAAACGAAGCGACAGTAACATTGACCGCCAAACACAAGGGTGTCATCGGAAACGATACAATTATAGCCTTGAACTTGGGCGGAGACGCCAACGGCGAAGCAACCCCTGCAGGATTGACAATCACAATCAATGCTATGTCGGGCGGCTCTGGAAACGCTGATATTTCTGACGCTATCGCAAACATCGGCGAAGAACAATATGACTTTGTTGTCAGTGGCTTCACGGTAAGCTCAATCTTAAAAGCCCTCTCAGCCTATATGAACGATAAAACCGGCAACTGGTCATATAGCAAACAGTTGTATGGTCATGTATGGGCGGCCTTTCGTGGAACCGTGGCAGAATGCCAGACATTCGGTGCCGGATACAATGATCAGCACTTGTCCGTTATGGGCATCAGCGGAACGCATTCTCCGATCTGGAGCGTTGCGGCTGCTTTAGCCGGAAGTGCTGCCACATCTATCGCGGCAGATCCTGCGCGCCCGTTGCAGACATTGTCGCTTCAAGGTATTTCAGCTCCTGAAGTCGCAAGCCGCTTCATTTTGTCAGAGCGCGAAACGCTTTTGAAAAAAGGTATTTCAACCTACACCGTCAACGCCGGAACCGTTCAAATTGACCGCGTTATCACAACGTATCAAACAAACGCCTACGGCCAAGCCGACAACTCTTATTTGAGTGTCGAAACCCTGTACCAGTCAGCGTATATTTTACGCTATCTGCGCAGAATTATTACATCCAAATACGGACGTCATAAGCTTGCCAAAGACGGCACCCGTTTCGGCGAAGGTCAAGCAATCGCCACTCCGAATACTCTGCGCGCCGAGTTAATCGCCGCATATGAAGCATTAGCTTATCAGGGCATTGTTGAGGACGTTGATGCCTTCAAGGAAAATTTAATCGTAGAGATCAACGAAAACGACAAAAACCGCGTAGACGTCTTGTTCACGCCGGATTATGTCAACCAGTTGAACATCTTTGCGCTTGTCAACCAGTTCAGACTGTAAAGGAGAATAGAGCATGAAAGCAATTGGCGGAACTGCATATTTGAAAATAGACGGCGACCAAAAAACACTCGGCGGATCTTGGTCGGTATCTCCGACGTTGACCGTTAAAACCGGCGTGACCGGTCTGAGTGGTCCTGCCGGATATACAGAGGCACCTCGTATTCCGTTTATGGAAGGAAGCCTCATCGACAACGGCGGGTTAAGCATCAAACAATTGGAAGCAATCAAAGAAGCTACAATCACGCTGGAACTCGTCAACGGTAAAACCTATGTCGGATATGAAATGTATCTGGCCGGAGAGCCGTCACACGACACAGCGACAGGCGAAGTGTCTGTCCGCTTCGAAGGTAAAAAAATCGAGGAAATGTAAGAGGTGTTAAATGGTAAAAATCGATTTAACTAAACCTGTCAAAAGCGAGGGTGGAGAAATCTCCACTCTCGAATTGCGCGAACCGATCGCTGAAGACATTATCGCGTGCGGTTATCCGTTCCGGCTTTATGTCGGCTCGGCGACCAACGTTGATAACGCTGATCAGCAAGAAATGAAGATTGACACGGTCGTTTTGAGCCATCTGGCCGCTCGTCTTGCGAACGTGCCGGTAAGCACAATTAAAAGGCTGACCGTTTCTGATTTTCAAAAAGTCGTGGACGCGGTGTCTGATTTTTTCGGATAGCCAAGCGGGGCGAGCTTGGATACAGGGAAAAAATAGGCGACTTAATCCAAGTATACCACATCTCGCCCTCTGAATTATTCAATATGACGCTCAAACGTATCGACTGGCTGTATCAGCTTATGGTCGAAACAAGTGACAGGTTCAACAAAGAAAGCGAAAAAAATGGCAGGTAACTTCAATATTAACGCAAATTTTAAGCTCAAGGATTCCGCAAGTCACGTCTTTGGAAAACTGTCAAAGCACGCGCAATCCTTAGGGCGTCAGTTTAAAAGCGTGACATCGGCTGGAAGCCGAGTTGTCGGGAGTATGGGAAAAATCCTCGCTCCCTTGACTGTTATGACCGGCGTTGCTGGTAACACATTCGTGCAAGGCATAAAGGGAGCTCGCGAATATGCCAACAGCATCGCCGATCTGACAGAAAGACTAGGTGTCAGCGCGGAATTCTTGCAAAAACAACACTATATTGCAAAACTGAACGCCAGCTCAGCCGAAGACATGAACAGTGCACTCGGCAAGCTGTCAAAACAATACGGAGCGTTAAAAAGCGGGACCGGTGCGCTATATGCCGGACTGCAGAAAATATCTCCGGCATTGTCAAAACAGCTCCAAGGTGCAAAATCGACTGAAGAAGCGTTCAATTTAATGATAAAGGCCATTCGCAAAGTCGATGATCCGGCCAAAAAAGTGTATTTATCACAATTGGCATTCGGCGAAGCCGGAAAAAGCATGATAAACATTGCCAATCAGTCAGAGGAAAGCCTCGCCGCACTTGCCAAAGAAGCCAAAGAAGCAGGACTTGTCATGGATGATGCGGCCATCAAAGGCGCGCAGGAGCTAGGCGATACAATGACCGATATGCGTGAGCATATCCGTGGGGTATTTAATCAGCTGGCAAGCAAGCTCATTCCAATTCTCATTCCTTTCATTAAGCGGATCACGGAATGGATAAAAGCCAACCGAGAACTGATTGGAACCAAAGTCGATGCCTTTATAAAACAATTTTCGGAGCTATTAAACAAGGTAGACCTTGAAAAGATTTTAAATGGATTGTCATCCTTTGCCTCGGCTTGCTTAAAGGTTACAGGATTTTTGGCCGGAATGAATAAATATTTGCTCGGCCTAGCTGTTTTGCTCGGATCAGGCGTTATTTGCAACATTTTGAGCCTTGTAACATCGCTCGGAAAACTGCTCGTCATGCTTCCCGGCGTGCAGACTGCATTCGGCGTTTTAATAACCGTGGTTAAAGCTCTATCGCTTGGCATTTTGAAGCTCGGTATTGCATTCATGACAACACCAATCGGATGGATATGCGCGGGAATTGCCGCCGTTGTTGCCGGTTTTATCCTGCTTTGGAATAAATGCGAGGGCTTCCGGAATTTTTGGAAAAAACTCTGGGAAGTAATCAAGACCACATTCAAGGCAGCTGTTGACTTTATCGGAAAGCTAATCAACGCAATAATGCACCCATTTGACACTATGATGAAGAACTTCGAGAGGCTGAAGAAAATCGGCGGCTGGGTTGCTGACAAGCTCGGCTTTGGAAGTAATGAAGACGAAAAAAAAGAAAATAGCCAAACATCATCCGGGGCGGAGCTGGCACCGACGACATTGCAACAAACATCCGCAAACAGACAACAAAACTCATATTCTGAGGTCGTTGTTAAGTTTGACAATATGCCGAAAGAAGCATCAGTTGAAAAAATCAGCCAAGAAGGCAAAACTGACCTCGGTGTCGAATACGGCTATGCATTAGGGGGTGCATAATGAAAGAATACAGAAAAGCCTCATACAAAGGAATAGAATTTGAAGTAGACAGTCGCAGCTTTACAGGCGGACGCCGTCTTCAGGTTCACGAATACCCGAACAAAGATGTTCCATATACCGAAGATCTCGGTAAAAAAGCCGATAATTACGCCGTGACGGCCTTTGTTTTAGGATCAGACTATGAAAGCAAGCGCGATTCATTAAAAAAAGCCTGCCTTGATGGAGAAGCCGGAACTCTTATCCATCCGGATTATGGCTCAATAGAGGTCAAATGCGACAGCATAACCGTCAAAGAAACTAAAGACCAAGGCGGAATGGCTGTTTTTGAGTTGGTTTTTATAGAGGCTGGAGAAAAAGCTATTCCGGAAACGTCCATTGACTTGTCGGAATCTGTCCTAGGTGCGTCCGGAAATATGCTGTCATCGGCAAAAGATAACTTTTCAAAAGCATTCAAAATAGCCTCCGGCGTTGCTGAAATAACCGCTCTTGTCGGTGGAATAGCCACAAGCGCAACTTCAGCACTCAATTCCATAGGATCCGGGCTTGATTATGCCGAAGGTTTAACCGGAAGTGTAACGTCCGCCATGAATAAGGTCGTAGACGCCGCCTCGCTTGCGCTCTCTCTAAAAACAAACGCAAAAAGCCTTCTGAATACACCCTCAGCATTGGCTGCGCAGATGGATGCTGTGTTCTCGGTTGTCACATCTTTAGCCGGAAAAAAGCCGGAAGCATTCAAAACGGTTCGCAATCTGGCTTCGGGAACCAATGCCTCAGAAAGTGTCAGCACCAGCAACACGGATGCTGTGGCCGAAAAACAAAGTATGCAGCAGTTAGAACAGCTGACAAAACAAATTGTCATTGCCAAAGAAGCCGAAATTATAACGGAAATTGAATTTGAAAACGCCGACGAAGCAACATCTATCCTTGAAAGTTTTGTCTCCGATACCGAAGAAGTAGAGCTTTTTGAAGACATAGAGCCGTCAAATGAGGTTATGCAGTCTCTGCGCGAAGTCAGAGAGGCAGTTGTGCAATATGTCCGTGAAATAATCCTTGAGCTTCCGCGCACAAAGACCGTCACACTATCGGAAAAAACGCCGTCGCTGGTCTTGGCTTATGATTTATATGAGGATTTGAGCCGAGCTGACGAAATCTGCAAGAAAAACAAAATTCCATATCCGGCATTTGTTCCGGCAGATAAAGATTTGAGGGTTCTGACAGAATGAGTGAAATTTTATTAAAAATAGCCGGACAAATTTATTCAGGATGGAAAACGGCCAATGTGTCGCGAAGCCTCAATTGCATCGCCTCATCGTTTGATCTGACTGTCTCTGATCGTTTTATCGGCGCAAAAGCAAATATCCCGCTGGATGCCGAATGCCAGATTTTAATAGACGGCGTTCCGGCTGTTACCGGTTATCTTGATGAAATCACGCCGAATTATAACGCCAGCAACCACGAGGTAACATTCGCCGGTCGTTCAAGAACCTGCGATCTGGTCGACTGTTCCGCAATTATTGGTAATGGCCAAATCATAAAAGGCACCGCACAGGAAATCCTGCAGAAAGTTGTCGCACCGTTCGGAATAAACCTTGTCTTTAAGGCGACCGGAAACGTTTCACAAATTCCGGATTTTCAAGTTGAGCCCGGTGAAAGTGCGCAGAGCATCATAGAAAAGGTATGCAAGCAAACAGGCTTAGTCTATACCGACGACGGAGAAGGTAACCTTGTTGTTCAATCAATCGGTGCCGGACTGTCAGTCGGAAAACTGGTTCATAAATTGGATGGGAACGGAAACAACGTGCTATCCGGAAAGGGAAAATACAGCACCCGTGACAAATTCCGCGACTATTACGTAAAATCGCAAATGGTAGGCTCCGACGAAATTGGCGGAGAAGACATCACAGCTGTGGAAGGTCATGCAACCGACAGCGACGTCATCCGTTACCGGCCGCTTGTCCTAACCGGAGAAAACGCCATGGACGCAGGAACCGCCCAGACACGCGCTGAATGGGAACGTTCCAACAGACAAGGAAAAAGCACCAGCTTTGAATATACTGTGTTCGGGTGGCAAAATTCTGCCGGTTCTGTGTGGGCTCCTAACTCTTATGTAACGATAGATGACGACTTTGTCCGGATAAAAGGAAAGCTCATCATATCTGCCGTTAAACTAACAGCAGGATCCGGAACAACGGCAAGCCTGCAGGTATCACCGCCGGAAGCCTATATTTTATCAAGCGCAACCCAGCCAATCAAAACATATCAGGGTTGGAAAGAACTTCGCGAGGGGGTATAAGATGGACATTACAGATCAGCTAAACCGTTTTTTTAAGCCGGTCACCGCACGCGTTCGGAACATGATTGTCCGGGGTGTTATTAAACTTGTCAACGACGAACTCAAAGTCCAAAAAATACAAGCATCACTTTTGGCCGGAGAATTAAAAGACGGCCTAGAACATTATCAAAACTACGGCATAACCTCAAACGCGCCCGAAGGACTTGAGGCGCTTGTTGTTTTTTGTGGCGGCGACCGCTCAAATGGTGTTGTTGTGGCAGTTGGTGATAGAAAATTCCGTCTCAAAGGCTTAAAACCCGGAGAAGTAGCTCTCTACACCGACGAAGGCGATTATTTAAAGTTTGGCCGCAACCACACAATCCAAGTCTCCACGCTTAACCTGAATGTCAATGCGGTCGAAAATGTGACCTATAATACAAAAACGTTCAACGTGAACGCGAGCGACGGCATCAATCTAACAACGCCGACCGTCACAGCTTCTGACAATATATCTGCAGGCGGAGATGTGAACGATAAAACCAGCACCATGCAGGCTATGCGTGACACATACAATGCGCATACCCACATAGGCAACAGCGGGGTTGATACAAGCGCACCAAAGCAATCAATGTAAAATATTTTTTGAACATTTCACCTCGATAGCGTTAAATAAAAGTATAAAATGACTTTAACAGCAAACGAGGCAAATGGTAATGACAGATATAGTGCTTGAATTTAACGATAGCGTCAAAGAGTACGACGTCAGCATTCTCTCCGGAGATCTTAAAACCGGAAATGACCTCGAAGCTGCTGTCATTGTCAGCCTTTTCACATGGGCACGTGCCGAAGCTGATGAAGTGGACGAAGGTTCCCCACGCTATGGTTGGTGGGGAGATAGAATTGACGAAGACAGCACCGACAACACCGGGTCCAAACTTTACCTCTTAAAACGCGAAAAAATCACGGAAGAAACAATCGCCCGCGCCAAAGAATATATCGAGCAGGCTCTGCAATGGATGATAACCGACAGCGTCGCTTCTGATGTAGCCGTGACCATTGAACGCGATTCAAACGATAAAAACCGCGTCAATGCTTCTGTTGTTATCACGCGAGGCGACAGAACAAGAACGATGAATTTTAATGACCTTTGGTCTTTTTTATAAGGAAACCGCCTCATGTCAAATTATAGCAAACCGACACTCAAAACACTACGCAACCGAGCCATCTCAGAAATCAACACCTATCTCAAAGGAGCGGACGCTAATTTGCGCCGCCGCGTGTTGAATATTTTTGCTTCGATCATGGCCGGTGTTGGCGACGAGGTACTCCGTCGAGTAGAATATCTCTTAAAACAAATCTTTGTTGCCGACTGCGATGAAGAATTTCTGGTAAAACACGGACAAGAACATAAATTCCCCCGCAAGCTTGCCAGCAAGGCGACCGGCGGCGTTTTGTTTACTGATTCCACTAGTGGCAGCACTATCCCACAGGGAACCGCACTCAAACGCGCCGATAATGTGACGTATACCTCAACAGCCGAGGCTACAGTCGCAGCTGACGGCACCGTGACAATTCCGGTTATTGCTGACAATGTAGGCAAAGATGGTAATGCCGAAGCCGGAACAATTTTCTCCTTTGTGTCGCCGGTCGCTGGCTTAAATAATCAAGGAAATGCAGATAATAACGCAATAACCGGCGGTGCCGACGTTGAAGATATCGAGGAATACCGCGAAAGATTGCAATTTTTTATTCAAAACCCGCCAACAGGCGGATCTAAAACCGATTATGAAATATGGGCGCGTGAAGTGTCGGGAGTTACACGCGCTTGGTGTTATCCAACTGAAAGCGGCGCCGGAACCGTAACTGTCCGCTTCATGATGGACGGAACCTATGAAAACGGCATTCCTTTGACCGGAGATGTCGCAAGAGTAAAAGAACACATTGACACCCTGCAACCGGCCACAGCATTGGTCTATATTGAAGCACCAATCGCCGATGCAATCGATTTCACATTTGCGAGTTTAACTCCAAACACAACCGACGCACACACGGCAATTGAAGACAGCCTCAAAAGCCTTATTCAATCAAGTTCAATTGAGCCCGGCGGAACGCTCAAACTCTCAAAGATACGCGCCGCGATCAGCAACGCAACCGGAAATGAAGACTTTGAACTGACCGCGCCGGCTTCAGATGTTGTTTGTGCGACCGGTCATATTCCGGTTTTAGGAACCATAACATATCCGGAGAATAGCTAATGGATAAGCAGGATTATAAAGAGCTGTTTCAAGCATTGATGCCAAAGGGACCGGCATGGAGCCGAGAGCCGGACGCGAAAATGTCGGACTTAGCAGAAGCTGTTGCTGCATTTTTCTTTTTTATCCATGGCCGAGTAGAAAAAGCCAAGCGTGAAATGTTCCCGCAAGAATGTGAGGAAATCCTCATAGACTGGGAGCGTGAACTCGGACTTCCGGAAACCTGCATACACGGCAACCACGCAGAAGGACAAACATTCCAAGAACGCGTCAACGAGGTTTTGGCCAAAATAAACCGGAGCTTCTCGCCGACCGTTGAAAACTTCAAAAAATTGGCTCAATCGCTCGGCTATAACGTCACCGTTGTCACAACTCCGCCGTCAGTCTGCGGAATTGCCAGATGCGGCGACCATCTGGGCGGAAACACAGCCGCAAATTACTACTGGATCACTATTGTGGACGGCGCACGTTTAACTTATGCGCGCTGTGGCACCGCGGTATGCGGTGAACCTCTCTGTCGTATCTCTTGGGCGGACGACCTAGAGTGTCTCTTAAACCGCATAAAACCCGCTCATACAATAATTAAACTTAGTTACGCTCAACAATAAAGGAGAAAAATATGAAATATACACCACCTTTAGATTCACAAGACCAAGACGCTAGATACGTCAATGCGGATCCGGCCAACGGAACGGAAGGTTCAAAAATTCCAGCCGCAGCCCTTGAAAATCCGCAACGAGAGATTGTCGGAGCCATTTCAAAAATGGGAATAACTCCGGCTGAAGGCAATACACAGCTCGGAACAGCCGTATATGACGCCGCAACGCTTGACGGATTTTGCACCGAAGCATCATCCTCAACAGGATCCGCTTATGTGTTAAATTCTGCTGGAACCGTGACATACTCACAATTGCGCGACGGTCAAAAGATCCGCTTCACAGTTGCCCACGCAAACACCGGATCGGCAACGATTGACGCCTATGGCATCGGTGCAAAACCGGCCAAAAAATATGCCGGATCGGCAGATTTAAGCTCAGGCGACCTTTTAGTCGGTGCTGTCGTAGAATTTTGCTACAACGTTAACGGCGAGTATTGGGAATTTGTCTCAACATCCTATGAAACATCGGGCGTTGCAAACTACGACACATTCTTCCAGACAATGCCTTTCTTGGAAGTTAACGGCAAGCGCAATATAACCATCAAGGGCGGAAGCATTATCAGGCTAGAAGTTGACGGTGTGTCTCGCTGGCGTCAGCAAACGTCCGACGAAGTTATAGATTGTCAGTCAATCCTTGACACAGGCTCTACCTATGAAGCCGGAAAAGACTATCACATCTTCTTAGTCGCTGACGGCGACAATGCGACGAAATTCATCGTTTCACAAAATAGCACTTATCCGGGTGGATATTCTGCTTCAAACAGTCGCAAAATCGGTGGCTTCCATACGCTTTGCGTTGCTGTCGGCACTATCTCAGGACACCCGTTGTCCGGATATGTTGCAGGCGACATTTTGCCGAACTCCGTATGGTGCTTAAATCATCGCCCGATATCAGAGCCGGAAGGAATGGTATATGAGCCGATCAATGATGTATGGGTTGATATTTACAACCAAAGCGGAAGTGGTTCCTCTACTAAATCTGTGTATGGCGGCACCAGAACAAACACCAAAATGCACTTTGAATTCGTAGAAGATCAACGCGCGGTCAATAAAACCCTGCTTGAAGATGAAGAATTCTACGCAGCTTCAAAGGGAAGTAACCAAAAAACAGCCGTAACCGGATCCAAGCAACCAAGCCCTGATACAACAGGCGGTCGCGTGGATACCGCAAATGTTCGTATGATCTCATACATCGGCTGTGAAGAAATGTGCGGTCTGCAATGGCAACACATAAAAGGCACCTTTGCCGCAGGCGGATCGAACTGGAATGGTCAAAACGGCAATGAAGGCGACTTCTACGGTAGCTGTATGGTGCTCCTGGCGGGGGGCTTCTGGGGCGATTCCTCGCACTGCGGTTCCCGCTGTCGGGATGCGTATCATTCGCTTTCGAATACGTATGTCCATGCTGGCGCGCGCGGGCGGAGCCTTCCCAAGAGAATGCCGAACTAAGGCACTTCCCCTTAATTAAAGGAAAGGACAAAGGAATTATGAGAGTTTTGGGTAAACATTTATCGATGGTAGTGCGCCGGGTGCTCCTGGCAGGAGGCAACTGGGACAATTCCTCGCACTGCAGTTCCCGCTGTCGGAATGCGAATAATTCGCTTTCGAATACGAATGTCAATAATGGCGCGCGCGGGCGGATACGGTTTATATCCTCTTGGATAACTCCGGCTGAGATGTTTATCCATGTCGCACCGCGCCGCGCCTAAAGCGGGAACGCAGTCGGCAAAACACAAAAACGGAGAATGGGCGGGGTTAGTAGCCGCAAAGCGAAAATCAAGCCCTACAATTAAAAAGGTTGAAAAATGGTAAAACGGTTTGGAAATTTGTGGAATAAAGTAATAACGGAAGAAAATATCCGTTTATCCTACGAGCAATCGAAGCTTGGCAAGGGTAAAAAATACAATGTCCGCAGATTTAACCGCGATATTGAAGGAAATCTCAAAAAAATAAGAGAAAGTCTCATCAATAAAACATTCAAAACGGCAAATTACAGTATAAAAACCGTATATGAACCTAAAAAGCGGATCATTTACATTTTGCCGTTCAACCCAGACAGGATAGTCCAGCACGCAATAATGAACGTCATAATTCCAATATGGGAAAGCCTATTTATAGAAGAAAGCTATGCTTGCAGAGAAAACAAAGGAATGCACAAAGGCAGTCTTAAAACAATGGAATATATCCGGAAAAACAAGTATTGCCTAAAATGCGACATTTCAAAGTTTTATCCGTCAATCAACCATGAAATCTTGAAAAAGATCATTCGCCGAAAAATCAAGGACAAGGATGTCCTCTGGCTTCTTGACGACATTATAGATAGCTTTGAAGGCGAAACAAATACGCCGATCGGCAACTTTACAAGTCAATGGTTTGGCAACCTTTATTTGAACGAGCTTGACCAATTTGTCCGCCATGAACTCAAAATCAAGTGTTATTTGCGCTATTGTGACGACTTCTGCTTCTTTCATAATGACAAGAAAGTCTTGAACGAAGTAGCTGCCAAAGTTCGCCAATTTTGCACCGAAAAGCTCAAATTGAAGCTCAGCAAATGCGATTTATTCCCTGTATCGCGCGGTGTGGACTTTTTAGGATACCGTCACTTCCCGGAATATATCCTTTTGCGAAAATCCACCGCCAAAAGGACAAGGCGCCGCTTAAAGAAAGCTGTCATTGCCTTAAAAAAACACAAAATGACTGCCGAACAATTCCGGTCAACAGTTGCCAGTTATATGGGCTGGATGCGTTGGGCACGGACATACAACCTAAGAGTTAAACTTGAAATTGATAAACTAGCAGAGGCCTCGAAAGATGCAAGAAACGCAGACGAAATACTCGCCAGATTATAACGACTATCCGGCGTTTACCGATGATCCAGAAATGTTGGCAGCAGCCAACGAGCATTCCGGTTTTGTCGGCTCAAAAATCCCAGTCGATAAGCTGATAGGAAAGCAAATCGTCTTTGTGGATTTTGTCGTTACACCATCGCAATACAGACGCTTCGGCGATTCTGTTACGAAGGTGCAAATTATCGTGGACGGCGAGAAGCATATATTCTTCACGCAGTCTAAAAACATAACCAAAACGCTCCAAGTCTTCAAGGACAAGCTACCGCGCGTCGGAACGCTTATCAAAGATGACCGAGCCCTCAAAATCAAATGAAAGGTAAAAAAATGAGAGGATTTCCAAAAAACTTTTGCACAAAACAAGATTACTTAAACGTCATCAATGATCCGGAATTTGCCGAGCAAGGCAAAGCGGCATTGCGTAGGCTGGCCGACGACCGTTTTATATGGGCACCGACAGACGAAACCTACACCGACGATGAGTTGACCGACGAAATGCGCGAGGAGTTAAACAACGGTGTAGACAGCCGTTTGGTTAATACAGCAAAAGAAGACAAACTGTGGACCGTTTTCAAAAAGCAAGAAGATCCAAACGCTGAAATCTTCCGTCTAGGCTTTACGATGGAAGAAGTCGACGAATTAACCGCATAACAGAGGAGCGAGGAGAGATGTCAGGAATTGAAGTCAATTGGGATGCAATCGTTCAGCTACTGGCGAACGGAAACCCCTTCATTTGGGCGTTGCTCGCAATAAACCTCTTCTGTTTAGGTGTTTTTGCTTATATCAAATATCCGGAACAAATCAAAAGTCTGGCATCTTTCATTTTGAAACATTGCTCTCGGCGCTTCCGCGCCCAGTTAGACGTCCAAGCTGAAAGACTAGAGTTGTGCAAACAACGCTACGAAAAAGTCGCAGAAAAAATCTACGGCTTAACGTGCCGGATTTCTGATTTAAGGATAGATCCGGACACCGGCCGAAACAAATTCTATCAATACCTCGTAAAACAAACATTTGAGGCATTCTATAAAGGATTTGTAACGCTTTTCACGGATTATTGCCAAGGCAAAATACCGGAAAAGGACTTCATAAGCTACCGCAAAACGCACCATACAATAACAGATACGGCCTTAAAAGACATTTTGGCCACAATTTCGGAACGTTTATCGTCCGAGGGCTGGCCAGATGAAAAAATAGGCTATGTCAACGAAATTTATAAGGCTTGGATATCAGCACATATCGGATTGTTGCGGGAACTCCTCGCAACCGATGAAATGTCGCTTGAAGTCGTTAAAAGCTGGCTCGTGTTCTTTTACGAAATGTTCACGGACGTGGAAAAATTCGGGCTCATGATTAACGGCCGGATAACCGGTCAAAGTTTCGGCAACCTCAGACTACAAGGACCACACCATGAATAACTTTAATTTAGCAGTAAGCATGACACTACGCCGCGAAGGCATCCTCTGTGATGATCCGAAAGACACGGGCGGTCTGACGAAATACGGCATATCACAAACAGCATATCCGAACTTGGATATTTGCTCGCTGACGCAGGACGACGCAATAGCCATCTATAAACGCGACTATTGGGATAAAACCAAGTGCGAACAGCTCCCATATCCGCTGGATGTTTTGACCTTTGACGCATCTGTTAATCACGGACCAAAACCGGCCGTGCAGATCCTGCAGAGGGCACTCGGCATTATTGACGACGGCATCATCGGACCGAAAACAATCGAGGCAGCCAGAAAAGCCCCGGATAACGTTTGTACGCTTTATTTTATCCACAGAATGTATGCGTACAGCCAAGCCAAAACATACACAACGCACGGTAAAGGATGGAGAAACCGCCTGCTGGCGATATGCAAGGAGCTAAACGTATGATGACGAAGCTCGGCGGAATTTTGGCTTTGATAGCGATAATTGCTCTTATGTTGATATTCGGCGGTGTGGCAATTTACAACAAAGGCTATTCCGCCGCCGAGACTGTCTATCAAAGACAAGCAAATGAAGCCGTTCTGGCCAAAGTAGATAACACCGAAAAGCTAGAAGCGGAAAAGGAAAAACTAAAGGAAAGGGAGAAAAATCTCGATGCGAATTGTAAAGCTCTTTATAATACTGACCTCAGCGCTTGCCGTCGGCAGTTGCGCGGCCAACATTAAATATGTTTCGGTAAACTGCTGCCCGGTCAACACCTGCACCAAAGGAAAAACGATACTCGATCTAGAAAACGGCTTCGATTGCCAAGAAATCGTGATAAAAGCCTGCAGGTGCGAAAAATAAAGCGGGGTTAATTCCCCGCTTCATTTATGCCGGACAAAAAGCCGGTATGGTTATTTTTTTCTCTTTTAACTTATCTTCAGCAATGCGGACATCACAGGCGTTTTGCATATTCAGCCAAAACTCCGGCGTTGTGCCGAAATATTTGGCAAGCCGAACAGCAACATCGGCAGATATTGCACACTGCCCGTTAATAATCTTGCTAATCAGCATTTTTGAAACACCAATATCATTGGCAAGTTTATACTGAGAAACGCCGAACGGCTTCAAAAACTCCTCTTTTAGGACATCTCCGGCGGTTAGGTTTTCCTTTTTAGGTTTTATGACCTCTTTGCCGTCAACCCATATCTCATGAGAATCAAGATCAATATCATCATTCCATACGATACCGCAACCGCCGCAATCCACGCGAACACTCTCAAAAAGTCCTTTAATCTCAGCCAACGGCTTAAAAGCCTCATTATCTTCAATCCACGGCTTCATATCGTAGGTTTTTTCAATACCTCCGACAAAAGTCGCCAGCAGAATAAAATCCGGCAAGGCTTTAATTTTTTCAACTCGTGCATGAATAAACATCAGACACCTCCTTATTTTAATGGCGGCAACGTTTTAAATTTTTGGCTGTTCCACATTTCAAGCAACTCATCGCTGTGCTGACCGATCCACTCCTGCACCATAGCCTTGGCGCGAGGGCTTAAATCGCCTTCTAGCATTTCACCCGTCTGAATGTCAAAAGTGGCATTATATTCGCCATAAACAACGTGAATGTGAGGCGGTTGATGTTCTCTCTTGATAAAGAACATTTTGATAATAATTCCAAAAAATCTTGCGATAACCGGCATTTTATATTCCTTTCGTTTTTGTTTCTTTATTGTTTAATAATAAACTTTTATTTTACTAATGTCAAGAACTTTTTATAAAAAAATAAAATTTTATACAGCCATACGTTTGCGTCTCGCGTCCTCGATACTCACAACCTTGCCCTCGCTCATAATTTCGCGTAGTTTTGCCGTCGTTTGATTTACAGCCAAACGAAGCGGATCATTAAACATATGAGTATATCGCTCTGACGTTTTCGCATCAGCATGACGCAAGGCTTCCTTAATCATGACCTGTGAGCCGGTCGTCATGGCCATAAATGAAGCAAAGCTGTGGCGGAGATCATGCATCCGGAAATCTGAAAGACCGGCACGCGCCCGGATATTGTCCCAATGGTCGCCTTCATCCTTCAGAGGTTGCCCTTTAACATGGCCATCAAAAATATAATCACCGGAAAATCCATTTTTTTGTTGATCCGCGCGGATCCACTCCAAAACCTCTAAAGCCTCATTGCTGAGCTGGATATCTTGCGGCCGGTTGGCTTTTGTGTCCGGGAGATCCAAAACACAACGTTCCGGAATAACATATGACCACTTGGCTGTTATAATCTCACCTCGGCGACCACCGGTATAAAGCAAAAGAAGAATTAAATGTGCAATCTGGCGAGCCCTGTATCGCTCGTCTGTGAGATAGTCCGAGAGCACCTGATAAAGATTTATACATTCTTGCATGGATAAATAACGCCTGCGAGGCCGCTCAGCGAACTTTTTGACCTTTCGGCAAGGATTACTGCCTTCTGGTCGCCATTCCCAATCCTCGGCCAAATTAAACGCTTTTTTAAGCACCTCTAAAACGCGATTTGCAGTCGTCGTTTTTAATTGACCTTTGGAATTTACCTCTTGTGCAATAGAATTGTGTACCGCGGAAATGTCTCCACGCGTAACTGAACGGACAGCCTTTTGACCTAGCCGGGGCAAAATATGACGTTCCCAATAAATCACATCGTTCGCCGCTGAAGACGCTTTTTTATGAATCGCGTGTTCAGCCATATATTTTTTATACAGATCCTCAACGGTCCCGGAAATAGCAGGATCCAATTCAGCAGCAGCTCTGTCTTTTATCTGCTTAACCGGATCGAAACCATCAAAGGCAGAATTGGTAAGCTCGCGAAACTTTTCGCGGGCATCCTCAACCGTGATAACCGGAAAGTCTCCTAATTTTATTTTTTGCTGTTTGTGGTTTCTTAGCCTGTAAAATGCATAAAAACTTTTTCGACCTGACGGTCTAACGCAAACAAAGAGCCCCGGAAGAATCGTATCCCAGACGAGCAAGTCTTTATTTTCAAGAGGTTTAAGCTCCTCTAATGCGCTTTTATTAAATTTTATTTTCATGACAATAACCCTGTTTCAGGTAGCATTTAAGCAAAAAAAGAATCGAAAGTCAAACATTATTTTATACTTTAGATAAAACTTTATATAAAAATACAGAACTTTAACAGAGCATAAAAGTAATAAAAAGTATTATAAAAGCAGATATAAAATCATAACTGATTTTTTATCGCAGGTAGCAAATAGGTAGCAGAACAACCAGCCGAAAGCGGAAAAAATGGACTTTTTAGCACCAAAAGGAAAAACAAAACGAATCAGTAAACAAAAACCGCAAGCCCTAGAAAATAAAAGACTTGCGGTCTGTTTGCGATTGGTTGCGGGGGGAGGATTTGAACCTCCGACCTTCAGGTTATGAGCCTGACGAGCTACCGGGCTGCTCCACCCCGCGATAAGAACATCGCTGATTACACGCCTCTTTTACGCTTTTCTGTACCGCTTGTCAAGTATTATTTATAAACTTATGTTATTTTAGCGTTTTGAGTGTTTTTTCTCACCCCTCCCATCACAAAATCAAACTGATAACCACCGCCAAAAACAACACTGCCACCACCAGCCAATGCCAACCTCGCATAATTACGCTCCTCTATCAAAATTATTCTTGCTTCTGATATAAGCCGCGGCCACCAAAATTCAACCCTGTCAAATAACCTGTTTAAACTGCTCCAAAAGTTGATCCCGACTCATATTAAATCCGGATTCTACCCAGCGTTTTTCCAGCTCTCTCATCACTGCGCCGATTTGCCGACTTTCTGCCATACCGAATTGCATAATATCTTTACCGCTCACCGGAAATTCCGGCTTTGGCGTCTCAGCAATACTTGCATACACTTCCCAAACATTATCCGGCCACCGTTTATTAAAAGCCACCTCAGCAAGCCATTTTGCCTTACACACATCTCTCCCATAACGATACACCAAACCGGCCCGTCCGACTGCGCTCAAAAAATCCTCTTTGTTGCATTGCATTTTCGCCAAATTCATCAACAAAGCCTTTTGCGATTTGGTAAATTTCAGCCGCACTGCCAAATTTTCTGCCCATACCGCGTCCGGCCGATACAATACAAACAGCCGCAAAATTTCCGCATCATCAAACTGTTGTCCTTGGGCAAATTGATTAAAAAACTCCAAATTTTCAATATATTCGGCATCCGGCATAATATATCCCAACACGCCGTTAGCCTGCATCAGCCTAAAAGCCCGCGGCGCGTGATATGTGTGCAAAATCTTCAACAACTCGTCGCTGATTTTTTCCATCGGCACTTTTTTCAATAGTTCGGCATTTTCCCGACAAGCCTCTACCGCCTTGCGATTAGGCTCCTCCAGTCCGTACATGGCATAAAAACGAAAATACCGCAAAATACGCACGGGATCTTCTTGTATTTTTTGCGCAGCCGACCCGATAAACCGCACAAACCCCCGCTCCAAGTCATCAATTCCGTTATAATAGTCAAAAACATTGCCCTTCTCATCGGCATACACCGCATTGATGGTCAAATCACGTCTTGAGGCATCCTCTTCCCAATTATCGGTATACTCAACATCAATTCCACCCTCCAGATTGCTCACAAACTTGTGCAACGAACTGATTTCCACCACATTGCCGTCAAGCCTCACCCCGACGGAATTTTGCTTTATTCCCATCGGCATAGTATCAAACCCCTCTTCATTACAAGCCTCAACCAGCTCTTCAGGGCTCAAATCCGTAGCCAAATTCAAATCATAACTCTTAATTCCGCGCAGCGCATCACGCACCGCACCGCCGACAAAACGCAACACCCCTCCATGCTGCGCCACCACATCAAACAACCTCAGCACCCTTTCATCGGCCGTCAGTTTAGCAATATTAAGATATTCGCTTCGAATCATAAGATATGCACACCACCCTGCAAAATTTTCTTTTGAAGTTAACATTTTTTATATAATTTGCAATTATAATCTTTCACAAATTCAACTCATTTTACGGATGCATCACAATGAAAAAAATGTTATTTTTTACACTTTCCTCCCTGTTGTTTGCCCCTTTTGCCCAAGCCGGCACCCCAAAAGTTTTGGGCGAGTATGGCGACTGGACAGCCTATTATGACCGCGACAGTTCGGGACCGGTGTGCTATATGGCCTCTTCTCCCAAACGCGACGAAGGAAAATACACCTCGCGCGGCAGCATTTACACGGTTGTCACCCACCGCCCCAACGAAAAAAGCTACGATGTTATCACCATCAATGCCGGCTATACCTACAAACCCGCCTCGGCCGTAGAAATCAAAATCGGAACCCAAACTTTCGGCGAAAACGAGTTGTTTACCTCCGGCGGTAAGGCTTGGGCCATTAATACGGCAGCCGACAAAAAAATCGTCGCCGCAATGAAACGCGGCAGCCGAATGATTGTCAACGGCACCTCCTCCAAAGGCACCAAAACCAAAGACACCTATTCGCTTGACGGTTTTTCTTCAGCCTATAAAGCAATTTCCAATAAGTGCAAATAATGAAAGACTTAATCGGTTTATCCAAAGACGAGCTTGCAGGCGAGCTTTCTCTCCTCGGCGAAAAACCCTTCCGCGCCAAGCAGTTATGGCAATGGATATATTTCAAAGGCGAAACCTCTTTTGACAATATGACCAACTTGTCCAAAGAGCTGCGCGGCAAACTGCAGCAGCACTACTATATCGGCCGCCCGAAGATTGTCACCGAGCAACTCTCCTCCGACAGCACCCGCAAATGGTTGCTGGAATTTGCCGATGGCGAAAGAATAGAAACCGTCTATATCCCCGAAGAAGACCGCGGTGCTGTCTGTATCTCCACTCAAGTTGGTTGCGCGGTCGGTTGCAAATTTTGCCATACCGGCAGCCAAAAAATCACCCGCAACCTCACCGCCGGCGAAATTGTTTCCCAGTTTATGACTGCCCGCGACACTTATGGCGAATGGCCCTCCCCCACCAATGAAACCCGCTACTTATCCAACATCGTGGTAATGGGTATGGGCGAACCTCTGCACAACCGCGAGCAGGTTTTTAAGGCTCTTAAAATCATCTCTGACGGCGATGGGATTGCCATTTCCAAACGCCGCATAACCCTTTCTACTTCGGGTATTGCTCCGCACATTGAAGCTGTGGCATCCGAGCTTGGCGTCAAACTGGCCATCAGCCTGCACGCACCCACCAACGAAAAACGCTCGCTGATTATGCCGATTAACCACCGCTATCCGATTGAGGCTGTATTAACTGCTTGTCAAAAATATCAGGCCATTATGGGTATGAGCCGAATGATAACTTTCGAATACCTGATGCTCAAAGACTTTAACGACACCCCCGAAGATGCAAAACAGCTCATATCTTTAATGAAGCAATACAATTTGGGAGCCAAATTCAATCTGATACCCTTCAACCCTTGGCCGGGGTGCAATTTTGCCCCCAGTTCAAACAATAAAGTTCACGCTTTTTCCAAACTGTTGGAATCCGCCGGCTACGAAGCTCCGATACGCGTTGCCCGCGGTCAGGACATTTTGGCCGCTTGCGGACAATTAAAAAGCAAACTTTCCTAATTCATCCCTTCGTTTTTTTACCATCAAAAAAAGAACAGTCGCCTTTTCAGAGACTGTTCTTTTCATTTCAAGTAATATTAAAGCCTTATTTTACTTCTTCAAAATCAGCATCAACTACTTTGTCATCTTTGGCCTCGCCGTTGGCAGCTCCGCCCATATCAGCACCCTGAGCCGCCCCTTGCGGATTAGCCTCGGCCGCCTGAGCTTTGTACATTGCCTCACCGAGCTTGAGTGACGCCTGCATCAGGCTGTTGGTCTTCTCTTTGATAACCGAGGCATCATTAGCCTCCAAAGCCGTCTTCAAAGCATTCAATTCTGTCTCGATAGCTTGCTTGTCTGCTGCCGAAATCTTATCGCCATGCTCTTTTAAGGTTTTTTCGGTAGAATGTACCAAAGCCTCAGCCTGATTCTTGGCCTCAACCGCCTCTTTCTTTTGCTTATCGGCCGCAGCATTAGCTTCCGCCTCTTTAACCATTTTTTCGATATCGGCATCCGACAAACCGCCGCTGGCCTGAATACGAATAGCTTGCTCCTTATTGGTCGCCTTATCTTTGGCCGAAACATTAACAATACCGTTAGCGTCAATATCAAAAGTAACCTCAATTTGCGGCATACCGCGCGGTGCCGGCGGAATTCCCACCAAATCGAACTGTCCCAGCAGCTTGTTATCAGCCGCCATCTCGCGCTCACCTTGGAACACGCGGATAGTAACAGCGGTCTGCCCGTCTTCGGCTGTAGAGAATACTTGACTCTTGCGAGTAGGAATAGTCGTGTTGCGGTCAATCAATCTGGTAAACACCCCGCCCAAAGTTTCAATACCCAAAGACAACGGGGTCACATCCAGCAACAAAACATCTTTTACATCGCCCATCAAAACACCGCCCTGAATGGCCGCGCCAACCGCAACCACCTCATCAGGGTTAACCCCCTTATGCGGCTCTTTGCCAAAGATTTCTTTCACTTTTTCTTGCACTTTAGGCATACGCGTCTGACCGCCGACCAAAATCACCTCGCTGATATCATTGGCCAAAACACCGGCATCTGCCATAGCTTTTTTGCAAGGCTCAACCGTGCGCTCAATCAAATCCTCCACAATCGATTCCAACTTAGCGCGAGTAAGTTTAATGTTCAGATGTTTAGGTCCGGTAGCATCTGCAGTAATAAACGGCAGATTAACCTCGGTCTGAGTGGTAGACGACAATTCAATCTTGGCCTTTTCTGCCGCTTCTTTCAAGCGTTGCAGCGCCAAACGGTCATTTTTCAAATCAATGCCGGATTCTTTCTTGAACTCATCTGCCAAATAGTTAACCAACCGCTGGTCAAAATCCTCACCGCCAAGGAAAGTATCACCATTAGTCGACTTAACTTCAAATACCCCGTCACCGATTTCCAAAATCGAAATATCGAAAGTACCGCCGCCCAAGTCATAAACCGCGATAGTACCGGTCTTGTTTTTATCCAATCCATAGGCCAAAGCAGCCGCCGTCGGCTCATTAATAATTCGCAGAACCTCCAAACCGGCAATCTTACCGGCATCTTTGGTTGCCTGACGTTGCGAGTCATTAAAATACGCCGGCACGGTAATAACCGCCTTTTCGATTTTCTCGCCCAAATAACTCTCGGCATATTCCTTAATTTTTTGCAGCACAATCGCCGAAATCTGCGAGGGGGCATATTTCTGTCCCTTAGCCTCAACCCAAGCATCACCGTTGTCGCCCTGAATAATCTTAAACGGCACCAAGCCCTTGTCCTTAGCAACTTCCGGCGAATCATACCTCCGCCCGATTAACCTTTTAATGGCAAACAATGTGTTCTCCGGATTGGTAACCGCTTGCCGCTTGGCCGGAAAACCGACCAAACGTTCATTATCGGTAAAAGCTACCATCGAGGGGGTAGTACGCGCACCCTCGGAGTTTTCCAAAACTTTGGCCTCCCCGCCTTCCATAACGGCAAAACAGGAATTGGTGGTTCCCAAATCAATACCTATAACTTTATTGCTCATAATATTTCCTTCTTTCATCAATGTAAAATTTGTAACAAAATCTTATCTGTTAACTTATATAGGAATCGATTTTTTTTGATGCAAGAGACGCGGGCAATTTTTTTGCATTTTTAAGCCTGCCCACCAATTTAATCAGCAAATATTACAATGAGTTAAATATAATTCCGGCGGATTTTTTCGATTTCCACTTCCACCCTCAGCTCAATCTCGCTCAATATTTCCCGCAACCGTTCATCGGCGGTATCAAAATTGCTGCTTTTCACAAACCGCGAAATCTCAATCAGCCGCTCTTTGGCTATTTCTCCTTGCAGCAGCCCTTGTCTTATTTCATCGAGTTTATCCAAAAGGTCATAGCCTTTTTTAATCATCTTCTCTCTGATTTGCTTTTTTTCTTCATCATCCACCATCTGTGCGGCAAAAATCGCATCCGCCGAAGCCACCGCCGCCGTTGCCTTCACATCTTGCATACGTGCACTCTGCCCGATATTGAGATATTGCGCAAAATCCTCTCCAGAGCCGGTTTTTCCGACCGCCCGCTGCTTGCCGATATTTGTACTTTTGTTTACATCATTAACCTTAAACACCTATCGCTCCATGCTCCTCAGCCGATTAAAAAAACGTCAGCTGCACCTTGCTGTTGTTGCCGTTGGCGCAAGCCGCCAGTGCTTGTGAGGCCCCCACCGGAAAAATTCCCGTTGCAATCCCCTCGGCGGTTTCATCTTCCACATAAGGCGAATTGGCCACAAAAGTCGTTTGATCCTTACCATCGGTAATCACCATCTGATACACATCAGACTTCTGTCTGGTAAACCAGTTAACCTGCGCCAAAGATGAACAGGCCGTATCACTCAGCCCCTCAAAAACCATGGTATACTTGGTAGTATCCCCACTAACCGGATAAACCAAAACCGCCCCGCCGCCGCGATGATGCATCTTATCTCCCGAGCACATCTGATAAGGAGCCATCCGCTTTTTATTATCACCTTCGCCGCACAAAAATTTGGCCACTGCATCAGGATCATTGCGTCCGTCAAACAAATCGTTGTAATTTCCTTCAAATCTGTATCTGTCCGAAATAACCTTCTGTAAATCTCTGGCCTCGTTAACCACCATATTTTGAATAAAAACATTATGCACTCCGCCGATAAATTTAATCGCCCCCATACCAACCATTCCGATAATTGTCAGCACTCCCAGCATCTCCACCATACTGGAACCTTTTTGATTTATTGTTGTTTTGCGCATAATCATCTCCTCAAATTTATCTCAGATTAACACCTATTTTAATAATTAACAACATTTTGTGTAATTTTTTACTTCCATTTTTTTTAAATTAGTATATAGTGGTCAGCGTTATAAAACTTAAGTTTAATAAAAGGAGCTTTTTTATGAATAAAAATATTGCTTTGTTAGCTGCTGTTTCAGCTATTGCTTTGGCCTCTTCGGCTAACGCTTTGGAGTTCAGACCCTATGTTGGTGCTCAGTACAATCTGACATCTGTCGCTTCTCAGTCGCCTGATGTTGATATGCACTCCTACTCGGTATTTGTAGGTACCGAATACAACCGTTTCTTCGGCACTGAAGTTTTCTATCAGAACTCCAACAAATGGCACAAAATTGTTAAAGGCACAAAAGTAAAAGCTGACTTTGCCGCTTATGGTTTGGATGGCTATGCTTACCTGCCCTTGGGCTGCGACCGCGTATTCTCTTTGTTGGGAACTGCCGGTATTGCCAACTATGACTTCGATTTTGATAATGGCGAAGGCAAAGGTTCTGACAACGGCTTAGGCTATCGTTTGGGTGCCGGTGCTCAGTACAACATCACCAACAACATTGCTGTTCGCGGTATTGTTCGCTACATCTGGGCTGACAAGTTGGATGGTTTGGACCACTTTATGGAATATTCTTTGGGCCTGAAATACACTTTCTAATTTGCCTTAAGCAACATATCCTTAAAAAGGAAGAGTTTTCTCTTCCTTTTTATTTTTTTTATATTATATTTTAGAACATACTGATTATTAAGGGGATTTCGTCAATGAAAAAATTTATTCTCTGCACTTTTTTGCTTGCACTCACCGCTTGTTCCAAATCTGTCGATTCTTCTGCCAAAATGCAAAATGAATCCGCCTCCATTGATAAAGAAACCATCTTTTCATTCAGCGCCGATTCTCTTCCCCTCGGCTGTGACAATTCCTCTGAGATAATTTGCACCATTAACACTGCCGTAAAATGTATCATCAATCCTGAATTTGCTGACTGCGCAGCCGCACAAAAATATCTGCCGTCTTTTGTCTTCATCCGAGACGAAAGTCTGCAACGCCCCACCTTTCAGTCCTATCAAATCTATAATCTCACCCCGCGTAACGACGGCACGATTGAGGTTCACACCAAAAGCTCTTGCGACGGCAACTGGTTTGGTCTTTGCAATGGTAACATAATCTATGTTATGCAATATATCGATTCGCACTGGCTGATTAGCGATATGTATGCCATTGAATTTTAACCGATGTCGGCTGTTCACAATTTGCATCTTAAACAATAGCTATTGTTTGATTATATCTTGATAAATCTTATAAAACTCTGCCATCTCTTGTGAGGTCAGTTTTTTGGGAGCCTCGTCGGTAACCTCAAAATTATCACTGCTGCTCATCGCCGCCAAATCTTTTTGCAACTTCTCATTTTCCGGCATCTTGCCTTCATTATAAAAAGTCATAATATCATCAATATATTGATTATATTTATTCTTGTATTCCGGCACACCTTTAATATCATACAGCGATTTTTTTATATTATCCTCTCGGCCTACCGCTACATTTTGTGTATTTTTAACCGCATCGGCCGCTAGTTTAACCACCCCGACCTTAATGTTAGCGCTATTTTCCTCAAAACCAGCTTCTGTCTTGCTATTGTTATTTTCTGCAGCCTGTTTTTCTTTCACCACCAACTTAAATTCCGGTATTTTTTCCTGCTTGTGCATTTTATCTGCTTCTGGAATAAAAAAATCCGGTTCTCTTAACTTGCGCATATATTGTCCGTAAGCCCCGCTTGCAAACAACAACAAAAACAAAAACAATCCTATTTTTTTCATATCAACCATAATTTAACCAATTATCCCTTATAATAACTATATCATGAAAAAACTTTTTTTTGTATTAACATTGCTTGTTTTTTTCACCCCCGTCGCTTTTGCTCTTGATTGCGACGATTTGTTGGTCAATCCGGAAATAACCGTCACCTCATCTTTCGGCAACCTCACTTACGACAGCAGCAAAGACATCAACGAAATAACCGCCATGGCCAAAAAATTCGACCTTGTAGAATCCGATTTATTTGCCTCCGGACTATCTGTTGCCGACATCAATTTCAACATCTCCTTATCATCTTCCGCCTCTATGACCGGAATTAAGGAGTTTTGCGTAACCCCTTCCAAAGTTGAAATATTTTTAGGTTTCAGTTCACCGATGATTTATCTGGCCAATTCTTTGACCAAAGATTCGTGCCAATACAACATTGTGCTCCGTCACGAGCAAACACACCAGCAAATCAACAAATCAACTTTGGAATACTACCTGCCGATTTTCAAAGCTGCCGCCACCAATATAATCAAACAAACCAAACCGATAAAAATTTCTTCAACCACTCAGCTTGGCCAAACCACCAAAGACCTCACCGATACTTACAATCAAAAACTATCGCCTCTGGTTAATTTCATCAAAAAAGAAATAGCCGGCGAGCAGCACAAACTCGACAATCCGGCTAATTACAAATACGAAAGCATTCTATGTAAAGAATAAGCTGTCAGGCTGCCGCGGCGGCCAGCACCTCATCCAAAAAACTCTCGATTCCTTTATACGCATAATCAATATAAGTCTTATCCTTGGCTGAGTTGTTTTTATAATAAATTCTTACCGTGGTCATCCCTGCTTCTTTAGCAAATTCCAAATTAGAATAACTGTCATCCACAAAAACCACATCTTGCGGTCTTACACCTATACGCCGACAAAAATCTTTATAAACCTTGGCATCTTCATTCTTTTTATAAACACCAAAATCCTCAACCGAAAAATATCTGTCCTTAAAAAATTCATACAAACCCAAATGCTTCAAAATTTTTTCCGAAGCATATCTGTCGCTGGCCGTAAAAATATATTGTTCTGCCGGAACTCTCTTTATTTTATCAATCAGATTATCATAAGGTTTAATCAGATCAATCGGCTTGCGTCGATGATAGGCAATAAACAAATCCTTGGGCTCAATCCCGTAATTTTTATAAAAAATTTCCCCACCGTCGCGATAAATTTTATATGATTCGGTAACCAGTTTTTTGGTATCCTCAAGACTCATTTTCAGCCCCAAATCATAAACCAAAGCCTCGGCCATTGTCTGATCCAACACATCGGCAAATTCTTCCGTTTTATTATACAACGTATCGTCCAAATCATAAATCAGCACATCTTTCCCCAAGACCACCTTTAGTGTACTCCTATATTTATTAAATCTCAAATATTGAGATATTAATTAAAAACCATCACAAAATCAACTTTAATTTTAAGCGTTCCAAAGCGCGTTTTTAATATTTTCTTCCAAAAATTTATTGTGTTCCGCCTCAAAATCATCATCTATCGCAAAAACTCTCGCCTCGTGAAAATTACGTTCAATATTTTCACCATCCGCTGCTAAAGCACCTTTTTTGGCATCGCCGCCAAACAACAATGTCGGCTCCTTACCTCCCAATAATTCCAAATATACCTCAGCCAACAACTGAGCATCCAACAAAGCTCCGTGAAAAGTACGCGCACTGTTATCTATCCCAAACCTGCGGCACAATGCATCCAAACTACACCTTGCATTCGGAAACATTCCCCTTGCAATCTCCAAGGTATCAATCACCTTATCCCAGCTCATTTCAGGCTTGCATAATTGCTTCAACTCATAATTCACAAAATTTATATCAAACTTAGCATTATGCGCAACCAATTTTGCATCACCGACAAACTCCAACCATTCATCGGCAATAGCATCAAAAGTCGGAAAATCCTTCAAAAAATCATAAGTCAAACCATGCACCTTAACCACCTCTTCCGGCACCTCTCTCTCCGGATTGATATATTTATGAAAAGTCTTTCCGCTCTGAATATGATCAATCAGCTCCAAAGCGCCTATTTCAACCAGCCTGTCACCCTTATCATAATCAAACCCCGTTGTTTCGGTATCAAAAACAATTTCCCTTACCATAACTACATCATCTCCAAGCATCTGATAATATTAATCATTTCAACTTTCAGAACATTAATCGGTTTATTTGTATCAACCACCGCATCAACCAAATTTTTCTTTTTTTCATTATTCATCTGAGCATTATTAATCATCTCAAATCCGTCTTCGCTGATATTATCCCTAATCATCACTCTTTGTTTTTGAATTTCATAGTCAACATCAGCCAAAATAATAAAATCGCAATATTTATCCCATCCCTTTTCAAACAACAAAGCAATATCCAAAAAACAAATATTATTCCGCTTTGCGTTTTTTCTAATTGCATTTTTCATCATCAAATGGAGTTTAGGATAAATTAAATTCTCCAAATCCTCCAATTTTTCTTTATCATTAAACACTATACTTCTAAGATACTTCTTATCCGCCGCTCCGTTTTTCACACTTCCTTTAAACAAATTTTCCAACTGTTGCAAAAACACCTTATTACGGTAGATTCTTCTCACCCATGCATCAACATCAAACACCGCATACCCCAAATCTGAAGCAATTTTTGCCAGTGTGGTTTTCCCGCAGCCTATTGAACCTGTTATTGCCGCCAATTTCATTTTTTTATCTCAAAATTCAAACCATTAAACAACTTATAAACAACTAAACCCTAACCTTGTGTATAATACACACTTTTTTTTCAAATCCCAAAACTTTATTCAACTTATGCCGAAAATACTCATCAAACTTATACACATACCTGTTTTTTATAAACATTTGTGCATAACTTAACAAGTTAAAAAATATCAAAAAAACTCTTTTTATAAAATTACTCATAAAAATCAAAAAATTATTCTGAAATTATCTCTTCGATTCGCCTTAATTTATCAACAATTAGCTATCTGTTAATAACCATGTTAACAAAAAATAATCCCCAACCTCCCCTATTCTAAACAACCAAAACCAAATTTTTTAAAATATATATAGGGTCGGCCAAGCTGTTGATAATTTTTATTGACAAACCACTCTTCTCAATTATATATAATACCAGTCAATAAGACCTTATTTTCATTTTATATGATTCTATTTCAATTTCTTTTTATTACAATCCGACAAAGGTTAATATGAACTTAAAAGATTTAAAACAAAAGTCTCCGGCTGAGTTATTGGCTTTGGCTGAAGAAGTTGGCATTGACGATGCATCATCAATGCGCAAACAAGATTTAATGTTTGGTATTTTGCAAAAAACCGTAGGCGAAGACGAAGCGATTAATGCCGAAGGCACCATCGAGGTTATGCAAGACGGCTTTGGTTTCTTGCGTTCTCCGCAGTCTAATTATTTAGCCGGCCCTGATGATATTTATGTTTCTCCGGCTCAAGTTAAAAAATTCGGTCTGCGTACCGGTGACACGGTTGAGGGTGAAATCCGCGCCCCTAAAGAAAACGAAAAATATTTTGCACTTGTTAAAGTAAATAAAATCAATTTTGATGATCCGGAAAAATCCAAATTGAGGGTTAATTTTGACAACCTAACCCCGCTTTATCCCACCGAGAAACTCAATTTTGATATCATCTGTGGCGACAAGGATTATACAACACGGGTTATTGACCTTATTTCACCTCAAGGCAAAGGTCAGCGCGGCTTGATTGTTGCCCCTCCACGCACCGGTAAAACGGTTATGCTGCAAAACATAGCCCATGCCATCTCCAGCAATCATCCTGAGTGCTATTTAATGGTGTTGCTGATTGACGAGCGTCCTGAAGAAGTTACCGATATGACCCGCTCGGTCAAAGGTGAGGTCATATCTTCAACCTTTGATGAGCCAGCCACTCGCCATGTTCAGGTTGCCGAAATGGTTATTGAAAAGGCTAAGCGTTTAGTCGAAAACAAAAAAGATGTAGTAATCTTGCTTGACTCCATCACCCGTCTCGGCCGCGCCTACAACACGGTTATCCCATCCTCCGGCAAGGTATTGACCGGTGGTGTCGATGCCAACGCCCTACAAAGACCCAAGCGTCTGCTTGGTGCTGCACGCAATGTTGAAGAAGGTGGATCTCTAACCATCATAGCCACCGCTTTGATTGACACCGGCTCGCGCATGGACGAGGTTATTTTTGAGGAGTTTAAAGGCACCGGCAATTCAGAGATTATCTTGGATAGAAAATTGACCGACAAACGTTTGTTTCCCACTATTGATATTACCCGTTCCGGCACCCGCAAAGAAGAGCTTTTGGTTGATAAGGATACACTCACCAAAATGTGGGTTTTGCGTCGCGTGTTGATGCAGATGGGTATGACCGATGGTATGGAATTTTTGCTTGATAAATTAAGGGTTAGCAAAGACAACAAAGACTTCTTTACCAATATGAACTCTTAAAAACAAAAAACCCTTGTTATTCTTCAATAACAAGGGTTTTAAATTTTCAGTTTTTACACATTAATTACCATCATTCAACTCTGATAGTGACATTACCGTCTGTCAGTTTGATTTTTGATCCGCGTCTGATGTCTCTCACTTCAGGATTTTCTATAGGAGACACCGATATTTTTTGGTTATCTTTGGTATAAATAACATATACCGTGTTGCCGTCTTTCACCTCAATAAACCATTTTTCTATTGTGGTGAAATTTTGTTTTTCTATAGACAAACTTTCCTTTTTGCTGTTGGAGACCATACCCTCCATCACACATATCAAAACGGAAAAAATAATCCAAGATATTGTTGCATAACCTATAGGTTTGCTAATATCTGTTTTGTGTTTTGCCAGTCCGAGTTTTCTATCCCACTCTAATGCATTAAACAGCCCCAACAAAATCAGCGTCATTCCAAAACCTATGGCCACTGCCAAGCTATACCTTACAATATAACCATCATTGGAAACAAACAACAATACAGCAAAAGTATTTATTGCATATGTGATTGCCGCATAAAACACAATAAATGCTTCATCGGCATCATTTATCAAAATCGCCACCAGCAGCATTAATATTGCGCTGCCCAATCCGGCAATTTTGGCATAGTCGGACATAAGTCCCAAGATAAGCGATACCACAAACAGCACTGCTGCCAAACAAAGACAAATGCGTCTTCTTGTTTTCAATTTCATATTCATAACAATTATAGTTTTAATTAATAATTCATTTATCAAAGCCGATAATACCACAATCAGCCATTTAAATCAAGCACAATATTTTCAACCACCCGCATATCATCCGTCACATAATCCGGTTGTAATTTTTTAATTTCATTAATAGTTTGTTCAGTATTATATTTCACAAAAGCCACCACTTGCATACCGGCTTTTTTGGCCGCTGTTACTCCAACCACCGAGTCTTCAACCACAATCGCCTCTTGAGGCCTATATCCCATGGTTTTGGCAGCCAGCAAAAACAAATCCGGTTCCGGTTTACCTTTTTCCACCATATCAATCGTAAATATCTTCTGCGGCGGAAAATAATCTCTCAAACCGGTATATTTAATTTTTTCGGCAGTCTTAAAAGCTGTTCCTCCGGTTGCCACACATTGCTCAACATCTTTTCTCTCAAAAATCTTTTTTATATGCGGCGTAAGAGTGATATGCGGCATTTTTTTCATATCAATATCAACTGCCTCCTGCCACAATTCGTCTTTTACCTCCAACCCCATTTTGCGCAAAACATTTTTCTTGTCTCTGTCACTGCGTCCGCCGATATGTTTTAGCGCGGTGGCAAAATCCCAATCAATCTGATAATCTCGTTTGAGCAATTCTAAACGTGACTGTACCCACAGATTCTCGGTATCGGCAATCACTCCGTCAAAATCCCAAATTATCAATTTTTTCATTTTACACCCCTAAAAAAAACAGCCTCGCCAAATGCTCGTACAGCAACATATCGCCCATCTTACGATACTTTTATTAAAATAATGTAAAAACTTCTCAGGAGTCAAAAAATCCCCCTTTTTGGGCTTGCAAGATTTTGCAAAATATTTTATCTTCTCTTCCCAAGAGGTGACTTATGGATAATCAAACAATTTATGCTCTTTCAACCGTGCAAGGTCGTTCGGGGGTGGCCGTAATTCGTATTTCCGGCCCAATGGCGCTGGATACTGTCAAGTTTTTGACCAATATCAATCCCCAAACCATCAAACCACGTTATGCTTATTTTTCTCCGCTTCATAATTCTTCCGGCGAAGTATTGGACCACGCTTTGGTTTTATATTTTAAGGCTCCGCATTCTTTCACCGGTGAAGATATTGTCGAGCTGCAAACTCACGGCTCCAAAGCGGTAATATCTTCGGTATTATCCGCGCTCTCCTCTCTGAAAGGTTTTCGTTATGCCTCAGCCGGAGAGTTTTCCAAACGCGCCTTTCTCAACCACAAAATGGATTTAACCCAAGCCGAAGGTCTGGCAGATTTAATTGATGCCGAAACTTCCGAACAGCAAAAATTTGCCATCCGCCAAATCGAAGGCAATCTCAAAAATTTGTACGAAAGCTGGCGCGAACAATTGTTAAAAGTGTTGGCTCACCTCGAGGCTTATATTGATTTTCCCGATGAAGAATTACCTCCCGAGTTGATTAATAATTTAGAAAACACTGTATTTAAAATTATTTCTGCTATAGAATATCATCTCTCCGGCAACAATATCGGCGAATCTATGCGCGATGGTTTTCGCGTGGTTATATTAGGGGCTCCCAATGCTGGCAAATCTTCTCTCATCAATGCCCTCACCTCGCGCGATGCCGTCATTGTTTCCGACATCGCCGGCACCACCCGCGATGCTATAGACATTCATATGGATATCAACGGCTATCCGGTTATTTTTACCGATACTGCTGGCCTGCGTGAAACCGGCGAAGAAATTGAGCGTCAGGGCATCGCCATCGCCTATCGCAAAGCCTCGGACAGTGATTTGGTAATAAATTTGTTTGATGGTTGCGAAAACATCCATCAACCTCTTGAAAATATTGATAAAACCAAAATAATCTCTGTTGCTAACAAGGCTGACAAACTATCTCCGCAGACCATATCCTACCTCAATTCTCAAGGTATAATTACCATCTCCGCCAAATATAAACAAGGCCTCGACACATTGTTATCAGCCATATCAGATAATATCAAACAGCGTGTTACGGACAATTCCGGTTTGCTGATAACTCGTCATCGTTACACTGAAGCCTTAAAGAACACGATTAACCATTTGAAACAATTTAATTTATCCAAAGAAATTGAGCTTGCGGCCGAAGATATCCGCCTCTCTGCGCGCGAACTTGGCAAAATCACTGGTTTTATTGAGGTTGATGAAATCCTCAACAAAATATTCAGCTCTTTTTGTATTGGCAAATAGTCATAATTTATAAATATACAGATTGCCAAACAGCAAAAATTTTCGCGTTAGTATCTTTTCCTTAAGCTCCAAATTAGGAATCTTGAACGTATTAGAATAAACCACCAATCCGCTTTTGCCCTCACTTTTGATTTTGCGACCCAGTTTTTCCATCAAAGGCTCCATCAAAAAGCAAACTATAATGTCAGTATCGGCAAACGAATAGTCAAACATATCCTGACACAATATCTCAACATTATCTATCCTATTGCTTTTAAGTTTGGCGATTTTATATAATCCCTTATTCCACTCAATTCCGACAAATTGATGTTGCGGAAATTGTTTGGCCAACCTTATAATCAAATCAGCCGTGCCGCACCCCGGATCCAAAACCTTCAGTTTGCTCGTACTTTGTTGCAAAACCTCAAACAATCTTTGATATTCCATTTTTTTAGTTTGCCCGAAACTCGGTACAAACGGCGGATAATCTCGATATCCCTTTACCAACAATAGTTTGAACATAACAATGCATATTAGCACCGCCGGCACCAACAAAATCAGTTCTATTGCAATTGCTAACCAAATCATAATCACCTCTTAGTTTCAATCTATATGTTGCGCCTTAAATTTTGGTTAAAAACTCTTGAAAAATAAATAAAAATACGTTAAACCTCAACACCAAGTGAGGAATAAATGCGAGAGTTATATGATGTTATAGTTGTCGGAGGCGGCCACGCCGGATGCGAGGCCGCCGCCGCCGCCGCGCGGATGGGGGCAGATGTTTTGTTGATAACTCATCAAATTGCCACCATTGGTGCAATGTCATGCAATCCGGCCATCGGCGGTTTGGGTAAAGGCCACTTGGTGCGTGAAATTGACGCGCTCGATGGTTTGATGGGCCGCGTAATCGATCAGGCCGGCATTCAGTTTCGTATGCTCAATGCCTCCAAGGGGCCGGCCGTGCGCGGGCCGCGGGCTCAAGCCGATCGCGAGCTGTACAAAAAATATATGCAAGAGGCTTTGCACCACCAATCCAATCTGACTATTTTGGAAGCCGCAGTCGAAGGGCTGGTTGTTCAAAAATCTTCCATCGGCGGTGTAATTTTGCGCGATGGTCAAACCCTAAAATCAAAATCAGTCGTTCTCACCACCGGCACATTTCTCAATGGGATGATGTTTATCGGGCACCAAACCTCGGTTGGCGGACGGATAGATGATGTATCTTGCTCCGGTATAACACCGTATTTAAAACAGGCCGGACTCGCCCTTGGTCGTTTAAAGACCGGCACACCGGCTCGTCTTGATGGCAACACCATCGACTTCTCGGTTTTGGAAAAACAAGACGGTGACGCCTCTCCGGTGCCTTTTTCTTTTTTGACCAAACAAATTACTACTCCGCAAATAAGTTGCTATATCACCCACACCAACGAGCAAACTCATCGCATAATTCGCGACAATTTTGCCAAATGTGCGCTGTTCTCCGGTCTCATCAAGGGAGTAGGTCCGCGTTATTGTCCAAGCATCGAAGACAAATTGGTCAAATTTGCTGACCGCACGTCACATCAAATTTTCCTCGAGCCGGAGGGGCTCACCACCAATGTTGTCTACCCCAATGGCATATCAACCTCTTTGCCTGCTGATGTACAATCTGCCTTTATCCACACAATCAAAGGGCTGGAAAACGTCAAAATTCTGCGGCCGGCTTATGCTATAGAATACGACTACGTCAGCCCGCAAGAACTTAATCATTGTTTGGAGTGCAAAAAAATATCCGGTCTGTTTTTAGCCGGTCAAATTAACGGCACCACCGGCTATGAAGAGGCTGCAGCCCAAGGTTTAATTGCTGGAATAAATGCTGCGCTCAAATCCGTGAACAGTGATTCTGAATTTTATATTGACCGTTCTGAGGGTTATATAGGAGTTATGATAGACGACCTTATAACCAAGGGGGTTGATGAGCCCTATCGGATGTTTACTTCACGTTCGGAATACCGTTTATTTTTGCGCAGTGATAATGCAGATATGCGCCTGTCTGCCAAAGGTCACGATATCGGCTGTGTTACCAACGAAAGATACACTGTATTTAAAGCCAAAAAACAAGCAGTTGATAATCTCCACACTTTGGCACATCAATTATCCACTGATGTTAATACACTGCGCGGACTTTCTTTAGCTCACGATACTTCGCGTCGTAGTTGTTTTGACCTTATGTCTTACCATGATGTTTCACGTGAAACCATTTTGTCGATTTGGCCGCAGCTGACAGATATTCCCCTGTCAATATACGAGCAAATAGAAATTGAAGCGCGCTATTCCGGCTATCTCAAGCGCCAGTTATCCGACATTGAAGTTTTCAAAAAAGACGAGAACCTCAAACTCAAAGACGATATCGACTACAACCGAATCGGCGGCCTGTCTCGCGAAATGGTAACCAAATTATCAAACATACGACCGGCAACCATCGGCGAGGCTGCGCGCATCTCCGGAGTTACTCCCGCCGCCATCACCGCCCTGCTCGGCTATCTCAAAAACAATTAGTTACCCTCTTTTCTTAAACCTCCCGCGCAATTGCAAATTTTACATTGCCGGTTGACTCTGTTTCTTAATTTTATAGTTTATTTATATGATTTTATTTAATAAACAGAGTCAATCTCGGGTGTTTAACTATTTGAATTTAAAAAGAATTATTATTCAGTAATAAAAAGTTTGTTTATAACTGATTTTTTGCTTTTAAATATCATTTAAAAAGTGTAAAAAAAAATTATGAAAAATCTTGAAGAAAAATTGAATGTTTCACGTGAAACATTATCGGAACTGAAAACTTACCAAGAGCTTTTGACTGAGTGGCAGCAAAAGTTTAATTTGGTTAGTTCAGCCAGCTTGTCCGATGCTTGGAATCGTCATTTTTTAGATTCGGCGCAGCTTGTTCAATTTATCCCCCCATCGGCTCGAACATTGATTGATTTTGGCTCTGGCGCTGGTTTTCCAGCTTTGGTGTTGGCGGTATTAACCAAAAATAGAACGCCGTATTTAAAAATTACACTGGTAGAAAGTATTAGAAAAAAAACACTGTTTTTAAACGAAGTTTGTGCTAAGTTGAATTTACAGGCGCGAATCGAGAATAAACGCATCGAAAATCTGTCGCGGCAAAAGTTTGATGTTATCACTTCGCGAGCAATGTGTTCTTTGGAAAAACTGCTGGAATATGCCGCGCCGTTTTGCCATCGCGATACTGTTTGCATATTTCCCAAAGGGTGCTCGTTTCAAGAAGAACTGAGTCGTGCGCAGCTTGTTTTTGGGTTTGACTGCTTGGTGCAGCCCAACCAATTGTCGGAAGACGGCAAAATTTTAATTATAACCAACATTAACAAAAAGGGAGACACAAATGCCTAGAATTTTGGCAATCGCCAATCGTAAAGGAGGAGTCGGCAAAACAACCACTGCGGTTAATATCGCCACTGCAATGGCCGCTGCCGGCAAAAAGGTTTTGGTAATAGATTTGGACCCGCAAGGCAATGCATCTACTTCGATGGGGGTGGATAAGAAAGGCGCTATGCCTTCGTCTTATGATGTTTTGCTTGGCGCCAAAAAATTGACCGAGGCGGTTGTATGGACAGATGTTCCGCGCTTTTCGATTGTTCCGTCGTCTCCGGATTTGGCTGCGGCAGAAATTGAGTTGGTTAATGTACCTTCGCGGGAATATGCTCTCAAACGTGCTTTGCAAAAAGAGGGAATAAATTATGACTATATACTGATAGATTGCCCGCCGTCACTAAGTTTGATAACCGTAAATGCACTTGTGGCCGCTGACGGTGTGATTATCCCGCTGCAATGTGAGTTTTTAGCACTGGAGGGCATCGCCGAGCTGATAAAAAACATTAATGTGATAAAAAAGAATTTTAACCCTAAGTTGATGCTGCACGGTGTTGTGCTTACTATGTATGACAAGCGCAACAACCTTACCCAAATGGTGGAGAATGATGTTCGCGACTTTTTCGGCAAAAAAGTTTATGACACGGTTATTCCGCGCAATGTTAAGATATCCGAAGCCCCCTCGCATGGTAAGCCGGTGCTGCTTTATGATTTCAAATGTTCCGGCAGTCAAGCCTATATCGGTCTGACCAAAGAAGTATTAAAAAGAGAAAAGGAGTTAATGGTATGTTAGAAGAAACCAAAGATAACAAAAAAAAGAGTTTGGGCCGCGGGCTGGAAGCTCTGTTGGGCGAGATGAACGACAGTCTGCTGGATGACGAATTATCCACTGTTAAAACTGACAATATTACAGTTGCGATTAAGGATATTTTTGTAAGTCCTTTGCAGCCGCGCAAGGAGTTTGATGCGGATGCCATCAAAGCATTGGCTGCCTCAATTAAAGAAAAAGGAGTTTTGCAGCCCCTGATTGTACGACGTTCCACCAGTCAGGGGGGCTATGAGCTTATTGCCGGCGAACGTCGTTTGCGTGCTTCTAAAGAGGCCGGTCTTAGTGAAGTTCCGGTCATTATCAAAGAACTCAGCGATAGCGAGGTTTTGGAAATAGCATTGGTTGAAAATTTGTTGCGTGAAAATCTTTCGCCGATAGAAGAAGCCGATGCCTATCAAAAACTCATTGATAATTTCTCGCATACTCAGGAAAAAATTGCGGAGATTGTCGGCAAATCTCGTAGCTATATTGCCAACACCTTGCGCTTGCTTACTCTTCCCGCCGAGGTAAAAAATTATATCGGCGAAGGAAAATTGTCGGCCGGACACGCCCGCTGTCTGGTAGGGCTTGACAACGCCGTAAATTTGGCAGATAAAATAATCAAAGACGATTTGAATGTGCGTCAGGTTGAGGCGCTGGTTGCCAAGCAAAAAGACGACAGTACTTCCGGCCGCGAGCCAAAAAAAGCTCAAACCAAAGACAGAGATATTGCCGATATCGAGGCTCAACTCAATCGCAATTTGGGACTACGCATCAAGATTTCGTCCAACTCGCAAGGCGGCGGCAAAGTTGTGATGCAATACTCGAGTTTGGCTGAATTGGATATGATAGTCAGTGTGCTCAACGGCAAAAAGGAACTCAATTTGGCTCCACAGAAGAATCAAGAAAACAATGTGTTCAAACTTAATGAAAAAAACGAAATTGTAACCGATAAATTTTTAATTAAATATGTAGAATAGAAAGGAACGTAAAATGTCAATTTTAGATAAGATGCTGGAAAATTGTGAGAAGGCCGGCTATACCACCACCAAGAATGTGCAAAAAATCGCCAACGCTAAAAAAATGATGTTTGGCGAGGAAGAGTGGATGCGCTGCCCCTGTGACGGGCAAAACCCCAAGCGCTATTGCATCTCGGAGCAATGTCGCAAAGATATTGAAGAAACCGGCGAGTGTCATTGCCACTGCTACCGCAAAAAAGACATTGCCTGATGGGTTGATAAAAAGGATTTGTGCAAAGCAAATCCTTTTTTTATTAAGGATATTTTTACCTTAGGGATTTATACTGCTCCATATTCTTGCAGGCATTCAGCAGTAAAGGATTTGGTTTATGGGCTTTTTAAAAAAATGTATTTGGGGATTTGCCGCTTTGGCGTTGATTTTTTCCGGTAAGGCCGGCGTACAAAGCAGCAATCTGGTTATCCAAGCCGGTGCGATTATCGGGCTCATAATCGGGCTTATAGTTTTGTACGTGTTTATCAAAATGGCATGGCGGGCAATGGGTTGTCTGCCGGCGTTGTTTATCATCACGGCTGTGGTGTTGTTTGTGTTGTTCGGCATAGGCGCTTTTTCCGGCGGGGTGGATGATATTGCCGACAATATTGTCGAGTATTTCAATCAAGATGCCGCCACCGCCGATAATATGGGCGAGTTTGCCGTTCCTCAGGATGAACCTTCCGCCCCTCAAGAGGCGAAACCCAAACTGGTTGAAAACGAAGTGGTGAACCTGATAGAAGACGATAAGCACAAACTTTTTGATGAAAATATCAAAGATAAGTTTTTGCCCAAAGTTAAGAAACAAGATAAAAAAATGCCGTTTAACCCTATGAAATATCCGGCAATTTATGGCGTGGTTAGAGTGCTTAACGGCCACACCTTGGTTATGGGGCGCAAGATAATCAAACTTTTTGGCGTGGCGGCTCCGGATATTAAACAAACCTGTGCTCAAGATGACGGGCGAGGCTATCGTTGTGGGCAGCAATCGGCGCTGTGGCTCAGCGAGTGGCTGTCCGACTACGAGGTTGAATGCCATATGCTCAAAGAAGAGCAGGGGATTACCACCGCAGTTTGTGTTTTGGGCGACTATGACATTGGTGCCGCTATCATCAATGCCGGTTGGGCTGTGGCCGATGTTCGGGAATCGCAAGCCTATGCGCCTTACCAAAATCAAGCAGCGGTCAACCGCCGCGGGCTGTGGAGCGGCAAGTTTTATATGCCATGGGACTGGCAGAAAATCCAAAATCGCAAAGCAAATATCAAGATAATTCACAATAAGCCGCAAACCCCCGACCGCAAGCACACTTTTTCGTTCTTCTGAGGCGGAGTAGGGCGAATGCGCAAGGTTTTTAAATCAGGCTCTATAGAGCAGACGGTTGAGTTGGCCAAGCAGTTTGCGCATATTGCCAAGCGCGGTGATGTTTTTGCATTGTTTGGCACATTAGGGGTGGGCAAAAGTGTGTTTGCCCGCGCATTTGTCCAAGAGCTCACAGGGGCAACCGAGGTGCCGAGTCCCACATTCACGCTGCTGCAGAGTTATCCGTATGACAACGGCGAGGTTTACCATTTTGACCTGTATCGCCTAAAATCGGCCGAAGAGGTCTTTGAGTTGGGGTGGGAAGAGGCTCTTTATGGCGGAATAAGTTTGGTTGAGTGGCCGCAAAATGCCGGTATTTATCTGCCGCGCGATGCTTTTCGAATAGAGATAATGCTGCAACAAGATGAGCGTATTTTTACGATTTCGGCCGATTCTCAAGACAAATTGAGCCGTTTGGAGCAAATTGATGCCATCTGATATTCACGCCTCTTGTGTTGCGCTCAAATCGCAGGGAATTTTGCTGCTGGGAGCATCCGGCGCCGGCAAGTCGGATTTGGCCTTGCGACTGATTATGAATTATGGTGCGCAACTGGTTGCCGATGACCGCGTAAGTCTCATCAGCAATGCTGCCGGAGCTTTGTTTGCCGCTTGTCCGTCCGCAATTGCCGGACTGCTGGAGGCAAGAGGGGTGGGAATTATCAAAATGCCTTATCGCAAGCGCGCCAAGATTAAGCTGGCGGTAAAACTAATCTCTCATCCGCCGGAAAGATTGCCCTTGCCGCAATTTTATACTTTTGAAGGTGTCAAAATTCCTCAAATCGAACTTAATCCTTTTGAAGAATCGGCGGCGGCTAAGATTGTTGCGGCGCTTAAGTTTGCTGTTATGATTTAAAAATGGCGGTTGATTTTTAATATTCTTCGACTAATATGTAACCAGTTAAATTTAATAGTTTTTTAGGTGCTGAGATGCAAATACTTCGCAAATTTGAAAAATTTTTACGCCGCTTGGGTGTGCCGCTGACCAAGTTTGTTTTTAAGGTTGGCGAGCTGTTTTCATTTATTGTACAAACGGTTTATAACTGTCTTACTTTCCCGATTTATTGGCGCAATTTGCTGCGTCAGGTTGTGGATATGGGGTTTTATTCGGTTCCGGTGGTCGGATTAACCACGATTTTTGCCGGTATGGTAATTGCCTTGCAGAGTTATTCGGGATTTGCCTCGGTGGGAGCCGAGAGTATGGTGGCTAATGTAGTGCTCATCTCGGTTACCCGCGAGCTGGCGCCGGTTTTGTCTGCTCTGATGGTTGCCGGACGCATCGGTGCGGCAATGGCTGCGGAAATCGGCACAATGCGTGTTACCGAGCAGATTGATGCGCTTACCACTCTTTCGACCAACCCGTTCAAATATTTGGTAGCTCCGCGGGTTTGGGCCGGTTTGATAGTTATGCCTTTGCTGGTTATGATGGGGGATGTTATCGGTATTTTCGGCGGATATGTGGTAGGGGTTTACAAACTGGGCTTTAACCCTGCCAACTATATCAATGCCACACTCAACTATCTCCAAGCGCTTGACATCACGACCGGCGTGGTCAAGGCCGCAGTTTTCGGCTTTATCATTTCACTTATGGGATGTTATAACGGTTACAAATCCAAGGGCGGCGCCCAAGGTGTCGGTACGGCCACTACCAACGCGGTTGTTTCGTCATCAATTTTGATTTTGATTTTCAACTATATAGTAACCGAATTGTTCTTTTCGAGATAAGCGAGTCAAATTATGTCAGAAGTAAAAATAAAATTAAGCAATGTCTGCAAAACCTTTGGCAAAAAGATAGTTCTGCGCGGGGTTAATCTGGACATCTATAAAGGCGAGTCATTGGTGGTTATCGGCGGCTCCGGCACCGGAAAATCGGTGTTGATAAAATGCATTCAGGGGTTGTTAACCCCCGATGACGGCTCAATTTTGGTGGATGGCAAAGAGGTTGTCGGCATTTCCGAAAAAGAAAAGGAAACTCTGCACTCTAAAATGGGGATGCTGTTTCAGGGAGGTGCCTTGTTTGACAGCCTGAAGGTGTGGGAAAATGTGGCCTTTGATTTGTTGGAAAATCAGGGGTGTAATACTAAAGATGCCAAGGCTGAAGCTGTGCGCGTGTTGCGCTCGGTCGGACTTGACCCTGAGGTGGCCGATTTATCACCCGCGGAGCTTTCTGGCGGTATGCAAAAGCGTGTAGGCTTGGCGCGGGCCATTATCTCCAAGCCGGAGATAATTTTCTTTGATGAGCCGACCACCGGACTCGACCCGATTATGGCCGATGTTATTAATGACCTGATAATTGAATCGGTCAAAGGTTTGGGGGCTACCGCGCTGACCATTACTCACGATATGGCCTCGGCACGCAAAATTGCCGACCGCATCGCTATGCTCTATAAGGGAGAAATTATTTGGCAAGGCACGGTCAAAGAAATGGATGCAACGGACAATCCGTATGTTGTGCAGTTTATCAACGGCAGCTCGCAAGGTCCGATTAAAACCGGAGTATAGCCTTGGCAAAGAAGGACATAAAGCAATATGTTTGTCAAAACTGCGGCGCTGTTTATCCCAAATGGCAGGGCAAATGTGATGCTTGCGGCGAATGGAACACCATCGAAGAGGATGTTATTGTCACCGAGGGGTTTAGCAATATAAGCCCCAAACGCTCATCGGGGCGTGAACTGGACTTTGTGCCTTTGAGCGGAGCTCAGGAACATCTTGACCGTCTTTCAACCGGTATCAATGAATTGGACCGCGTGTGCGGCGGCGGATTGGTGGCCGGTTCGGTAATATTGGTCGGCGGCGACCCCGGAATCGGCAAATCCACTTTGCTGTTGCAGGTGTGCTCGCAGGTGGCAATGCGGGCCGAACGTCCCGAGGTTTATTATATTTCCGGTGAAGAGGCTATTGATCAGGTGCGTATCCGCGCCAAAAGGCTGGGGTTGGAGACCTCGCCGGTCAATTTGGCATCATCTACCGAAATCAAAGATATTATTGCTTCTTTGAAAAAATCTTCGGCTGCGGTGGTAGTGATAGATTCTATCCAAACGATGTACTTAAGCGATATCGATTCCACACCGGGAAGCGTCGGGCAGGTGAGGGCGTGCAGTTATGAGCTTATCAAACTGGCCAAGAAAAAAGGTTTTACGCTGTTTTTGGTGGGGCACGTCACCAAACAAGGCGAGATTGCCGGCCCTCGGGTGTTGGAACATATGGTGGATACCGTGCTTTATTTTGAGGGCGAACGCGGCCACCATTTTCGCATTTTGCGCTCGGTAAAAAATCGTTATGGCGCGACAGACGAAATCGGTGTGTTTGAAATGCAGGACAAAGGTTTAGCCGAGGTGGCCAATCCTTCGGCATTGTTTTTGGCCGAAAGGCAGGGCAATATTTCCGGTTCGTGCGTTTTTGCCGGCATAGAGGGTTCGAGGCCGGTTTTGGTGGAAATTCAGGCTTTGGTCAGTCAAAGCGGGTATTCCAGCCCCAAACGCGCCGTTGTCGGTTGGGATTCGAACCGCTTGGCAATGGTTTTGGCGGTATTGGAAGCGCGCTGCGGCATCAATTTGAGCTCGCAGGATGTGTATCTCAATATTGCCGGAGGTCTGCGTATAACCGAGCCAGCAGCCGATTTGGCAGTGGCTTTGGCGGTCATATCCTCATTGACCAATAAACCGCTGCCGGCAGATATGGTGGTGTTCGGCGAGATTGGTTTGTCAGGAGAAATCCGTGCCGTCTCACAGCCCTCGCTGCGGCTTAAAGAGGCCAAAAAATTGGGGTTTGCCAGTGCTATAATTCCGCAAAACCGCAGTTCGGAAAAGAAATTTTCCACCGATATAAATTTGCATCAAATCGGCAATGTTCAGCGCTTGATAAATTTGTTTGGTTAGTGATAAGGAATAAGGCAGATGTACGAATTGAACAATCTTGATATAATTATTTTGGCTGTGGTGGCGGTTTCGGCGCTCATTGCTTTGTTGCGCGGTCTTATTAAAGAAGTATTGTCAATTATCGGCTGGGTTTTGGTAACCATGCTGATAATCTATTTGCTGCCGATATGTTTGCCCTTTGCCCAAAATTTTATCTCTAACGGCATTGTCGCCGGTGTGGCGGCCTCGTTGGTTATATTTGTGGTTTTTGCCGTTATTTGGATATATGCCACCTCCGGCCTGACCTCCAAAATTCGCTCTAGTAAACTCAATGGTTTGGATAGGCTTCTGGGATTGTTTTTCGGCATTATGCGGGCATTTTTGCTGGTGGTATTGTTTAATATTATGGTTAATTGGATAATTCCTCCGGCCAATCAAACCGAAATTTTAACCCAATCGCGTTATTTTCAGTTAGCCGGCAAATTTGCGCAGCCTTTAGAGGAAATGATACCTCAAGAAACTTTGGAGTTGATGAAAGCCAAAAGCAAAGAACTTTCACCCGAGGCCAAAGAGCAGCAAAAAGAGCAGGATTCTTTAGAATTGTTCGAAAAACTGGCGCAGCCGCAAATTAAAAAGGCCGCCGATAAAAAAGACACCGCAGTTTCCGGATACAAGGAATCTGAGCGCGATAGTTTGGACAGGTTGATTGACAGCGTGGAATAGCTGAGACTTTTATTTTTTCGGTCTAAATTTTTATCTCAACCATAACCGGAACATGGTCTGACGGACGGTTTTCTTGGCGAAATTCTTTCAGAATGGCTGCTTTGGCCACATCTGCGGCAAGCTCGGGTGTAACCCAGATATGGTCCAATCTCCGGCCTTTATTGTTGGTTAGCCAATTAGGGTTGCGATAGCTCCACCATGAGAAAATTTTTTCTTTATCCGGATAGAATTTACGTATCGCATCCGCAAAATCCAGTGATTTGAACAATCTGGTCAAACGCTCAATCTCAATCGGAGTGTGAGACACTATTTTGCTCAATTGTTTGTGATTCCATACATCATTTTCGTGTGGCGCCACATTAAAATCGCCGCAAAACAGCACCTTGTGGCCGACAAATTCACTTTTGTGCCGTTCGTAATATTCTGCCATATCATCCATAAAACACAGTTTGTGGGCAAATGCCAGATTTTCTATCGGATCCGGCAAATCGCCGCCGGCCGGAATATAAATATTGTTCACTTCAATACCCTTGACCAAGGCTTTGATATGTCGAGCATCACATCTCCCCAGCCAGTTTTTGCGCTCAATATCGGCAAGATTATGGCGGCTCAAAATTGCCACCCCGTTATATCCGGCCATTCCATACAGAGCAATATGCTCATAACCGATATTTTTTACCTCGGCAAAAGGGAAATCTTCCTCACGCGCTTTAACCTCTTGCAAACATATCACATCCGGCTGGTAAGTATCGGCCAGTTTTTTCAGCAATTCCAAGCGGATGCGGACCGAATTGACATTCCATGAGGCAAGTCTCAGCAAAGGCATGGTTATTTTTTCTTCTTAAAATTGCGCGAGCTGTTTTTCTTATCTCTGAACACAAAAACATCATCATCGATATCAATGTCTTTTTGTTCATCATATAATGACAAGGTTACCTCGACGCTCTGCGGGTCAACGATTTTCCATTGCTTAAGCTCAAAAGGATTATTGGCAAAAACCAAAGTAATCGGTCCGGTTTCGGTCTTGGCCACCGGTTCCAAAGTAACCGTGGTAGAACCGCTATCCTTATAAAAATCAACCACTCTTAACTTGCCGTTTTGCAGCTTGATTTGCTCATCCAATATCATCGAAACCGGAATATCCTCATAATCGATATTGGTTACCTGATCCAAATCAATGTCTTTGTAGGTGATAATATCACCGTTGCCCACAATCAGTACATTGGTGGGCTCGGCATATTCCATCCGAATTTTGTTGGGTTTTTTGATAAACAAGCGTCCCTCGGCGGTTGCCCCGTTAGATGCCATCTGTACAAAAGTGGCCTTGAGACTTTTCAAACTATTGAGATAATCTTCGATTTTAGCTATATCATCAGCTGTTTGCGCTGCTGCTGTTTGTCCCCACAACAACAAACCCAGCAATGCCGCTAGAAATTTCATTTTGCCCAATCCTCTAAAGTTTTAATAATGATTATATAATATAGCTGTTTTCTTTTTTTAAGTCCACCCTAAACATTATCCCTGTCCACATTTTGCGGCAGGGATAATGTTCAAGAGTTGGTATTTAGTAGCCGCCGCAACCGCAGCCCTTGTGAGTTGAAGATGTCGAGTGCTCGGTTGAAGCCTCACCGGATTTAGAAGAATTGTTGCTGTTTTCGGTCATATTTTTGGCTGATTTAACCGAGTGTTTGCTGTCTCTGATATCTTTACACATATTTATTACTCCTAAAAATGTTGTGTTTGTTTATGCCTCTTAAAGGCAGTTATAGAAGTAGTAACCCTAAGGTGTGTCCTCAAGCTAAACTTTTCGCCTACATATTGCGCAAGGTGAATATGCCGTCTTTAATGCCTTGAATTTGGCGGTTTTTATCGGCTATGGCCAATCGTTTTATAGCATAAGCTATATATTCGCGCTCTTTTTCAATGCCGATGAATTTGCGTCCCAGTTTTTTGGCAACAACCGCGGTGGTTCCCGAGCCCAAAAACGGGTCAAACACCACATCGCCCTCATCAGATGAGGCCAAAATCAGCTTGGCAATCAGTTTTTCCGGCTTTTGGGTGGGATGGGGTGTGTTTTCCGGCATCGACCAAAACGGCACCGAGATATCCGTCCATATATTTGACGGGTAGGTCAGCCGCATCTTTTGATTTTGGGTATCAAACCAATCTTTAGGCCGGCCGCTCGTATCGGTATAAGGGGCTCGCACCGGCCGCAAAACCTTTACGGCATCAATATTGAATTTATAATTTTTTGATCTGGTAAAAAACCAAATGTCTTCCAAACAGTTTTTCCAGTTATTTTGCGCTCCGCGCCCTTTTTCCCGCTCCCAAGATATTCGATTTTGCAGCACAAAATATTTTTCCGCCACCGCCGGCACACTGATAGACGAGCGCCAATCGGTACAGATATAAACCGAAGCATTGTCCTTTAGCAGGCGGGCGGTTATTTTCAGCCAACTGTTTAGCCACTTGGCATAATCATCGGCTTTCATCATCTTGAAGGTCGAATTGCCGAAGTTTTTATTAAGATTGTATGGCGGATCGACAATCATCAAATCGACACAGCCGCTCGGCATATATTTCACCGCCTCAAACATATCCTGCCAAATAATTTGATTGCACAAATCTTGAACCGGCGTTTTTTTGCTCAGCTGTATGGCCTCAGCGGCCAAAGTCGAAACCTCAGCTTCGCTGAGCTCCAAAGTTTTGTTGCGCGGCGCTTTTTTAAGCACTCAATCCTCGCCGAACTTATTGTCAACCAATTGAGCCAAGGCTGCCAAAGCCTCCAAGGCTTGGTTGCCGGATGCTGAGACCTTGATGCTGGTGCCTTTGGCTGCCGCCAACATCATCAACCCCATAATCGATAACCCGCTGACCTGTTGCCCCATCCGCTCCACTTCAATTTCGGCATCAAAAGCCTCTGCCGTTTTCACAAAAGCCGCTGCCGCCCGCGCGTGCAGGCCTTTAATGTTTTTTATTTCTAATTCTTGCACTAATTTATCAGACATAATTTCTTACTTACCCAGCAATTGAGAGGCCACGGTTATGTATTTTTTTCCGGCATCCTGAGCCCCTTCCACGGTTTTTTTCAAATTGTTTTCTTTGCGCAGACCGGCGATTTTTATCAGCATCGGCAAGTTAATGCCGGCCAAAATCTCTACATTGGCACGGTCCATAATTGATAAGGCCAAGTTTGACGGAGTTCCGCCAAACATATCGGTCAACAAAATAACGCCTTCGCCGCTGTTGGTCTGATTAACTTTTTCCATAATTTCGTTGCGGCGCATTTCCATATCGTCTTCCGGCCCGATGCACACGGTGTCAATCTGCTGTTGCATACCCACCACGTGCTGCATGGCCGACAAAAACTCCTTAGCCAAATTTCCGTGAGTAACCAAAACCAAACCAATCATTTTTTTGCCTCGCTTATTTAACGTTCTTCTCGCCGCTGTTCCAGATTTTTACGGCACCGAAACTCTCCAGCAGCTCCTCGCGGCTTTTAGCTTTGATCAGCTCATCGGCACGGGTCTGTTTGCCGTTGAACACTATCTCCTCGACATTTTCTACCGGCACGCCGTAAATTCTTTCCACCATTTTGCCCTTCAGTTCCACAATCATCACAAACTCGGATTCGGCCAAAGGCTCAACCGTCTCATCCATAATATTATCCAGCCGCACTGCCAGATGGGCATCGCGCTTTAACAGGGCGGTTTTTTTGCCGTCAAACTGCAATACCGGCTCTTCGGGGGTTCCCACACGGGCATCAATAAAAATGGCCAGCTCGCCGTATTTGTTCTCAATAATTTCAAAGAAGTCCTGTTTTTCAATCAAGGTGTAATATTGTGTTTCCATATCAAGTGCCTTCAAGTTGTTGCAAAAACTTTTTTTTATGTTACAACTATAACATCAAACTGTCAATTTTAGGTTAATAAGTTATGCAAAAAACCGCAGGGAAATTTATTTGGCACTATCTTAAAAAATTCAAAATATTGCTGGGGTCTGTGATTTTGCTAACGTCGATTTCCCGATTGTTTTCGCAAGGGGCGCAGTATTATATTGCTAAGTTGTTTGATTATATGGCCTCATCTGTCGGGGAGGTCGGGTATTGGCAAAACATCTTGTTGTTTATCGGAACCGCCGCTGCGCTGGAGATGGCCGGCAGCGGACTGCAGTCTGTTGGTGTGTGGTTTTCCTCTGTAATTGTGCCGCCTATTCGCTCGCTGGTTATTCGTGACACATTTGATTATGTCAACCGGCATTCCATATCTTATTTTACCAATGAAATGACCGGCAATATCTCCAACAAATTTCACCAGCTGCAAAACGGGGTGGTCGAGTTTTTGTATCAGGCCAATCACTCAATGCAAGATTTTCTTTATGCTGTCATTACTCTGGGGATTCTCAGCTGCATCAACTGGATATTGGGATTGGGGGTAATAATTTGGTGTGTTCTTTTGGCAGGGCAGGGCGTTTATTTCGGTCGACGGCGCGCCGCTTTGGCCAAACAAACCACCACCAATCAAAGCCGTACCAATGCTGCAGTGGTTGATGCCATCTCCAATTATGCCGAAATTAAAAGTTTTGCCAACTATCGGTTTGAGCGCACTAATTTGCTTAACATTTTACGCGATTGGCGCTGTGCTGAAACTATTGAGCAAAAAGCCAAAGTGAAAATTATGGCCTGTCTGGAGTTTTCTGCCATTATCTCGGTGGTGCTGTTTGTGCTGATTAATGTCTGGTTGTTATATTGTCAAAAAATTGATGTTACCACATTTATTTTTGTTCTTACTACATTTAACCGTTTGAGCTGGGCGGCTTTTTCGGTTAATTGGGCTTTCAATCACTTGTCGCGCATTTTCGGGCAGATAAATTCGGCTTTGGAAACCTTGGCTATTGAGCCGGAGATACTTGATTTGCCCGCTGCGCAACCTCTCAAAATCAAAAAAGCAGATATCCGATTCGCTGATGTCGATTTCAGTTATAACGCTTCGCAAAAAATATTCGACAAGTTTAATTTGTCTATCAAAGCCGGTGAAAAGGTCGGGATTGTCGGTTCGTCCGGCGCCGGTAAATCAACGCTTATTAAGTTGATTTCGCGGTATTTTGATGTTACGGGCGGAGCAATATTTATCAACGATATCGATATTCGCAACGCAACGCAGGATTCTTTGCACAAAAATATTGCGGTTATGCCTCAGGATATTTGCTTGTTCAATCGCACGATAATGGACAATATCCGCTATGGCGACACTTCGGCCTCGGATGATGCCATCATAAAGGCGGCGCGCGCGGCCTCAGTCGATAAATTCATTGAGCAATTGCCCAAATCATATCAGACCAAGGTCGGTGACCGAGGGGTTATTCTTTCCGGCGGTGAACGTCAGCGCATAGCCATTGCCCGAGCCATATTGAAAAATGCTCCGATTCTCATTTTTGATGAGGCCACCTCATCATTGGATTCCGAGAGCGAAAAATATATTCAGCAATCATTAAAAAGTCTGATGAAAAACAAAACCGTGGTAGCCATAGCTCACCGTTTGTCAACTTTGCGCGAAATGGACAGGATTATTGTTATGGACAAGGGCAAAATCGTTGAGGAGGGGTCACATTTGAGCTTGTTGCGCAAAAAAGGCCGTTATGCCAAACTTTTTAAATTGCAGGCCGATGGCTATCTGCGCGTCAATTAGAAACAGCTAGACAGTGGTTGCGTGGTTGTGTTTTACCTCAATAAATTGGGAAGAGCTTTTGATAACCTCAAACAACTCCGGATTGGTCGTGGTTATCCAAGCCTGAAAATTCAAATCTACGATTTTTTTGAGCAGCGCTTCGCGTTTGGTATCATCTAAATGCGCTGCCACCTCATCCAGTAACACCACCGGCGCAAAACCTTTGTGCAGCGTTTGGCACTTGGCTTGCGCCAAAATAATGCTTACCAGCAATGATTTTTGTTCACCGGTTGAACACATCTCCGCCGGCATACATTTTTTCTTGTGATAAACCTTAAAATCGGTGTGGTTAACTCCGTCTTTTTCCGCTCCATCCGGCAAGATTTTCCGTTGTGAGCGCAAAATATCTTTATAAATTTCTTCTACCATTACGGCAGGATGGTCGTCCAACTCTTTTTCGATGCGCCCTTGCAGTTCGATTTGCACACTGGGAAAAACATCATCAGGTTCGCGCTCAATAAAAGCATTCAGGCGGGCAATTTGCTCACGTCTGGCCGCGGCAATGGCTACCCCTAAACCGGCCATTTTTTCTTCCAGCGATTCCAACCAATAGTTGTCAATTTTGTTGTCTTTAATCAAGCGATAGCGCTCACGGTACAAATGCTCGAAATCAGCCACTCTCTTGGCGTGGTCATTGTCAAAGGCATACACCATCCTATCCAAAAAAGCTCGCCGCGGTTGGCTCCCGCCCCTGAACAGCCTGTCCATTTGCGGTGTCAGCCATATAGTCGAAATATATTTCCCCAAATCGCTTTGCAGAGATGATTTGTTGCCGTTAATCATCACGATTCGCCGTTCAAACGACCGGTTGCCCTCGGCGTCTTCGATTTCTTTGGTTGATTTTTCTACCGCAGTGGCCAGTGTATGCGCATCCCCGTTGTTTACAATTTCGGCCGCTACTGCCCAACGCAACGGGGTTACAAAAGCAATGCCGCCTTGCGGTGTAATCTGCGGGATAAATCTTTTAATATCCGCAAGTTTGGCGCCACGCAATCCGCGCCCCGGTGACAAAAACGAGACGGCCTCCAAGATGTTGGTTTTGCCAGAACCGTTTTCGCCAAACACTACAATCGGACCGCCATTGGCCTCGATTCTTAATGACGAGTAATTTCTATAGTCAGTTAAAGTCAGGCGTTCAACACCTGACTTTAACTTGGTTAATCTGGCTAAATCACTCGCTAAGTTATCCATATCAGATTCTCATTGGCATCAGTACATAAATTGCCGAAGCGTCCGCCGAATCATTAATCACCGAAGGCGACGATGCATCTGCAAACGAAATTTTTACCGTCTCTCCCTTGATTTCTGCCAAAATATCCAACAGATAGCGGAAGTTATAACCGATTTCCAGCGATTCGTGCTCGTATTGAGCCTCTAAATCTTCGGAGGCGCTACCCAAATCCGGACTGGAGGTTACGATGGTGATTTTGTTGGGGTTGGTGAGCATCTTGATGGCACGGGTGCGCTCGGCCACTACCGACACGCGATCAACTGCCGATGCCAAAGCCTTAACATTCAGCTCCAATGATTTGTCGTTATCTGTCGGAATAACCCGCTCATAATCCGGATAAGTTCCGTCAATCAGCTTTGATGTCAGGGTTATATCGGTAACCGAAAAACGCACTTTGTTTTCCGAGATTTCTACCGTAACATTTTCAACCGCATTATCATCCAGCAACTTGCGGATTTCGTTAACAGTCTTGCGCGGAATAATAACGCCGTTTAAGTTCTCGGCACCCTTGGGCAGGGGCGATTCTACACAAGCCAAACGATGCCCATCGGTGGCTACAATCCGCAGAACCTCGGCTTTGCCATCGGTTTTGGCGTGAACATACAAACCATTGAGATAATAACGGGTCTCCTCGGTTGACATTGCAAATTGTGTGCGGTCAATTACATCTTTCAGCTCATCTTTGGCCATTACAAACGAAGTGGGCAGTTTGTCGCCGGAGATAACCGGAAAATCCTCTACGGCAATAGTCGAAAGCGAAAACTTGGACCGTCCGGAAGAAATGGTGAGCTGGCCTTTGTCATCAGGGTAAATCAACTCTACCTGACTGCCGTCCGACAACTTGCGCACAATGTCATAAAGCATATGCGCCGGCGCGGTGGTTGCGCCTTTCTCGGTTATTTTGGCATCGGCCATCTCGGTTATTTCGGTGTCCATATCCGTGGCCTTAAAGCTGATGCCGTCATCCAAAGCCTCAATCCGCACATTGGAGAGCACCGGTATAGTGTTTCTTTTTTCCACAATGCTCTGCACATGGCTCAAGGTTTTCAACAAATTTGCCCGTTCAATCGTAAATCTCATTTTTCCGTTCCTAAAATCAGGGTTGTTAAAACATTATTTGCCTGTGATTTTAATGCAAAACCTGCGAAAGCAAAAGGCAAAAATAAATTGTTCACAGCTTTTTGCTATCAAATAGTCGCAAAATAATGAAAGCGCCTTAAAGTCGGCCGGTCAAATACATCTTGACAATTATCGTTATTTGGTTAAGGCTTGCAGTATGAACATACAAGAGCTGAAATCACAATTACCTCCGCACCGTGCACTGCTTGCCTTTGATTACGGCGAAAAGCGTCTGGGTGTTGCGGTGTCCGATTTGCTGTTGCTGACAGCTAATCCTTTGCCGATTATTCAACGGCACTCTGAGACGCAAGACCTTGCGCAGATAAAAAAAATCATAACGGAAAAAGAGGTTGGCGCCTTGGTTTACGGCTTGCCGTTGCAAATGGACGGCAGCGAGGGTACAACAGCGGCTGCCGCTCGCAAATTTGCCGTCAAGGTGGCATCGCAGATTCCTTTGCCGTATATTTTTTGGGATGAGCGTTTATCCTCTAAAGCAGTTGAAAATTTTTTAATCAGAGAGGTGGATATGTCCCGCGCCAAACGTAGGCAAATTCTCGATTCTTCGGCCGCCTGCTATATTTTGCAAGGGGTGTTGGACGCCATCAGATATTGCTGAGCCACCACCTTAAGCCTTGAGTGATAATTTTGTGGCGCCGCAAAAGCCTCTATCTTGGCTCGGAGATGGTTTTCGATATTGCCGATATCGGCATCATCATCCACGCTTTCCGGTAAAAATCTGCGGCAAAAGGCCAGTCTTGCAGCCTTAATATCCGCAGTATCATAGCCTATCAAAGCCAGAGTGTCTGCCTCATTAAAGTCGCTTTTCTCAGCCAAAGACAGCGGTGAGTTGTCCGGCCATATGCCAATCCCCGCGGCAGCTAATTCGCGCCAAAAAAAGCTCCTCCCCGGATCAGCCTTGCGGGTAGGGGCAATGTCCGAATGTCCGACAATATTTTGCGGGGCAATGGCATATTGTTTGATTAACTTTTGCAACAGCTCTGTCAGACTTTGCTTTTGCGCGGTTGTATAATCGCTTTGTCCCAAATCCGGTGAACTCAGCTCGATGCCGACAGAATGTGAATTTATATCGCGCACCCCGCGCCAATATGACACACCGGCGTGCCAAGCCCGCTTGTCATCGGCCACCATCTGCCAGATTGCACCATCGCCACCGATTACATAATGCGAACTTACACGGTGCTGACAAAAAGCCTCGACAATGTTTTCCGGCGTGTGCACCGTGCAATGTAGCACTATCATATCAATATCTGCTTTGCGTTCGTCGTAAAAAGGCAAAAATTTTTGTCGCATCGGCTTATTCCTTCGGCATCACAATCAACGACAATTGTGCTCCGAAACCTACCTGCGGTTTGATAACTCCTTGATGGGTAAAACGCCGATAACTGTAATAATCTTCCGCCAAGGCATAGGTGTCCTTCATCAAAACGGCAATATCATCAATGCCGCATTTCTCCAGTCGGAACCGACAAAACGCCGCCAAATCAAAATAATATTTGGCCTCAGGGGAGCAGATAAAAAATTGATGGTATTCTTTGCTCCGCGCTATAAAATTCTTGTAAAAGCGTTTGTCAACCTCGTAGGATTTTTGTGCAATACAAGGACCGACTGCTGCTTTGATTTTATCCCGCTCGGCTCCCAAACTTATCATAGTTTCTATAGTGTTCTCAATAATCCCATCGACGGCTCCCCGCCATCCGGCGTGAGCTGCACCGATAACCTTATTGACGGCGTCTTCCAGCAAAATCGGTGCACAATCGGCCGTGCGCAGGCAAAGCGCCACATTTTTTGTTTTGGTGGCTGCTCCGTCGGCAGTTAGTGTGTAGCTTGATGCTGCCTCGACCCTTAAGGCGCGGTTGCTGACACCTTGGTTCAGCAGTAGCAAATCAGATAGCTTTAAGCCCATTTCACGGGCGGCAATTCCCAGATTTTGCCACAACTCATCGGCGGATGCCACACCTTTCGGGCTGATGTTCAAGCCGCCGAACACACCGGTTGAAACTCCGCCGGCGCGGTCAAAAAAACAATGTTTGAATGTCAGATTCGGCGCCTGAAGTCTCATAAAAATGATGTCCCGCTCAATTGTTTCAACCCGATAACTTTGGCCGCGCTCTGCCCGATATCGGCAAAAGTTTTTCGCTCACCGATGTTTTCCGGTGTTATCCCGCGACCGATTGCCAACACCGGCACCTGCTCGCGTGTGTGATCAGAACCTTTGGCGGTGGGGTCATTACCATGATCGGCAGTAATAAACACCACATCATCTTGTTGCAGCCTGTCGGCCAGCTCCGGCAAACGCGCATCAAATTCCTCCAGCGCTTTGGCATAACCGTTCAGGTCGCGGCGATGCCCGTATAACATATCAAAATCTACAAAATTGGTAAAAATCAAACTGCCCTCCGGTGCCTCGCTCAATGCGGCAAAAGTTTGTTCCCATATCGCAGTATGGCCGGAAGCCGGCAATTTGCGGCTTACGCCGGAGCCGGCAAAAATATCGCTGATTTTGCCGATGGCAAATACTTCGCGGCCGGCTTGGCGAGCAATATCCAACAAAGTCTGATCGATGGGCGGCACCGAATAGTCGTGACGGTTTCCGGTGCGGGTAAACTCGCTATTTTTTTCGCCGATAAACGGTCGAGCAATAACTCGGGCAATGTGATAGGGTTTAACTTCTTCATAAGCAATTTGACACAAGGCATATAATCTTTCTAAGCCGAAATATTTTTCATGTGCGGCAATTTGCAGGTTGCTGTCTGCCGAAGTGTAAAAAATCGGTTTCAGGCTATGGATATGCTCCTCGCCCAATTCCTGAATAATTACGGTTCCGGACGCCGCCTTGTTGCCCAAAATCCCGTTCAAACCGGCGCGTTGGCATATTTTGGCCACCAAATCTGCCGGAAATGACGGATAATCCGGCTTAAAATATCCCCATGGCTCAAGCACCGGCACACCGGCGATTTCCCAATGTCCTGAAGTTGTGTCTTTGGCCAAACTTATCTCGCGACAGTGTCCGAATTTGGCGGGCAGGTCTATCTTGGCCCCCGTGGTGGTCAGATGGCGTTGCACTCCGCTGGCTTCTCCGGCTGCTTGTGCCAGTCCCAGCTTTATCAGGTTGGGAATTTGCAAATCAGGATAGTTATCGACAATATGTCCGAAAGTATCCGCTCCTTCATCGCCATAGGCGGCGGCATCACCGGCCCCGCCGATACCAAAAGAATCCATCACTAAAATTATTGCTCGCGCCATCACAGTCTCCTTATAGTGCTAGGGAATATATACCGTATGCAGCATATTGGTTCGCCCCTTAACATTCAGCGGGAAACCGGCGGTAATAATAATATGATTCCCCGATTTGGCAACACCGGCTGCCTTGGCGTATTCAATTGCACAATCTTCGACATTGTCAAATTTTTGGAAAGAGGTTTTGTTTACATAGGGTTTAACCCCCCAAACGATTCCCATTTGCCGCGCCACCTTAATATCCCGCGACAGTGCCACAATCGGCAGAGCAGGGCGCTCGCTGGCAGTCAAAAAGGTGGTTGAACCCGATGATGAATAGCAGACAATCGCACTTACATTTTTCAAGGCCAAAGCAATTTCTGATGCGGCAAAAGTAATTGCATCTGCCTCTTTGGCCATAAACGGCTTAGAGCGCGCCGAGTTCATCATCTCGAAAAACAATGGGTCGTCCTCTACCTGCGAGATAATTTTGTGCATCATCTTAACGGCCGCTGACGGATATTTTCCGGCCGCGGTTTCGGCCGAAAGCATCACCGTGTCAGCCCCGTCATAGACCGCCGTGGCCACATCCGAAACCTCAGCGCGGGTGGGGGTGGGGTTAACTATCATCGATTCCAGCATTTGGGTTGCCACAATTACCGGTTTTGATTGCATTCGGCAAGTCTTCACTATTCGTTTCTGCAATACCGGCACTACTTGCAGCGGACACTCTACTCCCAAATCACCGCGCGCCACCATAATGGCATCCGATTCTTTTACAATATTGTCCAAATCATCAATTGCCGAAGGTTTTTCCAGCTTGGATATAATTTTTGCCTTTCCGTCAACCAGCTTTTTCAGCTCTTTTACATCCGAGAGTTTTTGTACAAACGACAATCCGACCCAGTCAACATCGTTTTCCAGCGCAAACTTAAGGTCTTTTTTATCTTTGTCGGTTATGGCTGAAATATTAAGTTTGGTATTGGGCAAATTAACCCCTTTATGCGAGGATATATAACCGCCGGTTTTGACCTTGGTTTCAATTTTGTCTTTGGAGCATTTTACTACCTTCAGGGCGATATAACCATCATTTACCAACAAGATTTCACCGGCCTTGACCGCAGCAAAAATTTCTTTGTGCGGCAGGCAAACTCTTGTCGCATCCCCTTTTTCCGGATTCAAATCCAACACAAATTTTTGGCCCTCCTTCAGCAAAACCTTGTCTTGGGCAAAATCTCCGACCCTTAGCTTCGGGCCTTGCAAATCGGCCACAATGGACACCAGTCGATTCTTTTCTTTTTCCAGCTTGCGAATTATCTTGATGTGTTCGCGATGCTCGGCGTGTGTGCCGTGACTGAAATTGATTCTGAAAGCATCTGCTCCGGCATCCATCAACTCGGCTATTTGCTCTTTGGTGTCTGACGAGGGGCCGATAGTGGCCAAAATTTTGGTGCGTGTATCAACAGGCATAGGCGTTATTCCTTATAAATATTAAACTCAAACATTGGTTCTAATATAATCAAAATAAGTTAATAAGCGGTTATTTTTAGACTTGTAAAAGCACAATTTATTTGCTATCAATCAAGGCAATGTAATATTAAAAAAAGGAGCTGCTATGAGTGAAGAGAAAAACGAAGTCGGCGGGATTGCCGCTGATCGCCTGCGTTCGCTGGTTGAGCGCATTGAACGGCTGGAAGAGGAGAAAAAAGCCCTCGCCGGTGATATCCGTGATATTTATGCCGAGGCCAAATCTGCCGGTTTTGATACCAAGATTATGAAGGCGGTTATTAAGCTGCGCAAAATGAATGCGGCTGACCGCGAAGAGCAAGACCAATTGCTGGATGTTTATCGTCGCGCTTTGGATTTCTAAGCCGTAAAACTTTTAGGGACTTGGTTTTTGGCACAATAAACAACGACCGGAAATAAACCGGTCGTTGTTTTAGTCGGTCGTTAATTTGCCGCAGCTAATTTAATTTGCGCCGCAGAATTTCGTTAACCATCGCCGGATTGGCCTTGCCAGCAGAGGCCTTCATCACTTGCCCGACAAACCAGCCCATCAGGTTGACCTTGCCCGCCTTGTAAGCAGCCGCATTGTCCGGATTCGCTGCGATAACCTCATCAATAACCTTTTCGATAGCCGAGGAATCTGTTACTTGCCTCAAACCGCGTTCCTCAACGATTTTTTCCGGCGATTCTTTCGTATCGGCCATAATGGCAAAAACTTCTTTGGCCGTTTTGCCATTGATAACATTTTGGCTTATCAGCTCCACCAAAGCTCCCAAATTTTTTGCCGAAATCGGCGATTCGCTGAGCTCCAGTTTGCGTTCGTTGAGCAGTGCAAAAAAATCACCCATCAGCCAATTAGCCGTTTTTTTGGCATCGTGCCCGCGCGCGGCCTCCTCAAAAAAGTCGGCCATTTCTTTGTTTTCGCAAATTACGCCGGCATCATAAGCCGTAAGTCCCAATTCGGTGACAAAACGTTCTTTTTTGGCGTCCGGCAATTCTACCATTTCCGATTTTATTTGCTCAATCAGCTCATCGCTCAAAACCAGCGGCAGCAAATCCGGCTCTGGAAAATACCGATAATCATGGGCAAACTCTTTCTTGCGCATAACTTTGGTTTGACCGGTTGACGGATCAAATTGACGGGTTTCCTGCTCGATTTTGCCGCCGGCGTCATAAACTTCTATCTGACGGCGAGCCTCAAACTCAATCGCCTGCATAACAAATTTGACCGAATTTACGTTTTTCATTTCATTGCGCGTGCGGAAGTCCTGTTCGCCGACCTTGCGCACCGAAACATTGACATCGCAACGCATCGACCCTTCATCCATATTGCCGTCGCAAGTGCCTAAATAGCGCACAATAGAACGCAGTTTGCGCAAAAACGCTCCGGCTTCCTCCGGCGAGCGGAAATCCGGCTTGGTAACGATTTCCATCAGTCCGACACCGGCGCGGTTCAGGTCAATAAAAGTTTTGCTCGGCGAGATATCGTGAATCGATTTGCCGGCATCTTGTTCGATATGCAGCCGTTCAATGCCTATGTTTTTATTCTCGCCGTTTTCCAACTCAATTTTGACATATCCTTCGCCGACAATCGGGTATTTGAATTGACTGATTTGATACCCCTGCGGCAAGTCGGCATAAAAATAATTTTTGCGGGCAAACTCGGAATACTTGTTAATCTGGGCATTAAGTCCCAAGCCGGTTTTTATCGCCTGCCGCACACATTGTTCATTCAAAGTCGGAAGTTGCCCCGGCATACCGGCATCAACAAACGACACATTTTGGTTTACCTCCGAGCCGTAGTGGGTTGATGCGCCGGAAAACATTTTGGATTTGGATATAATCTGGCAGTGAATCTCCAGCCCGCAAATAATTTCCCAATCGGCGTCTTTGCCTTTTAAAACCATTCCGCTCATTTTATTTTCCTCCTCTGAAACCGACCTGTTTTTCCAAGGCGGAAGCTACCTCAAACACTCGCTGTTCATCAAACGGCCGGCCGATTATTTGCATTCCCAAAGGCAGACCGCGGCTGTTGAGGCCGATGGGCAGACTTATTGCCGGAAGTCCGGCCAAAGATACCGCAACGGTAAACAAATCATTCAGCCACATATTAATGGGATTTTCTTGCAATTTTTTATCTCCCAAGGCAAACGCAGCATCGGTGGTAGTCGGGGTTAAGATAACATCACAACTATCAAAGGCCTTGATAAAGTCGTTATAAATTCGCCGCCGCACTTTTTGCGCTTTCAGAAAATAGGCGTCATAATATCCGGCAGAGAGTACATATGTCCCCATCATAATCCGGCGTTTCACTTCTTTACCGAAACCGTTGCTGCGCGAGTTGATATACATTTCATCCAGATTTTTTCCCTCAACTCGCACACCATAGCGCAATCCGTCATAACGAGCCAAATTGCTCGAAGCCTCCGCCGGAGCAATAATATAATAAGCCGCCAGCGCGTATTTCGAGTGCGGAAGCGATACATCAACAATCTCGGCACCGCGGTCTTTGAGCATAGCTGCGGCCTTTTCCCAATAAGCGCCGATTTCCGCATTGAGACCATCAACCTTATATTCTTGCGGAATACCGATTCGCAAACCCTTAACATTTCCGCTCAAAAATTTGCTGAAATCCGGCACTTCGCGATTTTCCGAGGTGGCATCTTTGGGATCATAACCGGCCATATTTTTGAGCATAACGGCACAATCTGCCACGGTTTTGGCAATCGGACCGGCCTGATCCAACGATGAGGCAAAGGCCATAATACCATAGCGCGAGCACCTGCCGTAAGTCGGTTTGATGCCGACCACCCCGCAGTAGGCCGAAGGTTGGCGAATAGACCCGCCGGTATCAGTTCCGGTGGCGCCAAGTCCCATTCCGGCAGCTACCGCTGCGGCCGACCCGCCGGATGATCCCCCCGATGTAAGCGGCACATCTTTGCTCCACGGGTTAATTGCCGCGCCGAAACACGAGGTCTCATTGCTGCCGCCCATGGCAAATTCATCCATATTTAGCTTGCCCAAAAATACGGCTCCGGCATCCAGCAGTTTCTGCGTTACGCTCGATTCATACGGCGGCACAAAATTCCGCAAAATATTGGAACAAGCGGTGGTGTTTATTCCTTTGGTACAAAAAAGGTCCTTAATTCCCAGCGGAATACCGGTCAAATCTTTTGCCTCGCCCTTGTCAATCTGCGCTTGTGCAGCCTGAGCCTGAGCCAAGGCTTTATCCGGAGTTTCACATACATAGACATTAAGAGAGCGTTTTTCGGACATTTTGTTCAGGCAGGCCTCTGTCAGCTCCACCGCCGAAAATTCGCGCTTATCCAAACCTGCACGCGCTTCAGTAATGGTTAATTCGGTCAAATCAGTCATATTTTCTCTCCGACGGATTATTGTTCAACAACTTTGGGAACTGCAAAATAGCCGTATTCCTTCATCGGCGCATTGGCCAAAACCTCATCGGCCGCATTGCCGTCGGTAACTTCATCTTTGCGCAGCACCAGATTGTTGCGGTTAACCGAAATCATCGGCTCAACTCCTTGCGTGTCAACCTCTTGCAGCAAATTTATCCAATCAATGATTTTCTTAAATTCATCTTGGGTTGCCGCGATTTTGTCCTCGTCGATTTTCAGGCGTGACAAAAAGGCAATTCGTTTAACTGTCTGCTCATCCATTTTTACAAACCCTCGCTCAAAACTGCGGCATTTTCCGCTGCTTTGTTCATCCGTATCATCCCTTGGGCGTGGTAGCCGCAGTCGACATGAACCACCTCTCCGGTGATGGCTCTTCCGCAGTCTGACAACAACCCCAAGGCTGCCATTCCCACATCCTCCGGTGTAACATTGTGCGCCAGTGCCGAATTGAGCTCGTTCCAGTGCAGCATTTTTCTGAAATCGCCGATTCCCGAGGCGGCCAAAGTTTTAATCGGCCCCGCCGATATCGCATTGACGCGGATTCCCTGTTCGCCCAAATCAAACGCCGCATAACGCATGGAAGTTTCCAAAGCCGCTTTGGCCACTCCCATAATATTATAGTTGGGCATTACTTTTTCCGACCCCATATAAGTCAGGGTGACAATCGCCCCGCCGTCGCCCATCAAGGGAGCTGCCAGTTTGCAGGCTTCCAAAAATGAGAAGCAGGAAATATCCATCGTCATGGCAAAATTGTCTCTGGTAGTGTCAACCGTACGTCCGCGCAGTTGGTTTTTGTCCGAAAAAGCAATCGCGTGTACCAAAAAATCTATTTTTCCCCATTCCTGCGCTATTTTGGCAAAACATTTTTCCATACTTTCCGAAGATGTCACATCGCACTGCAACAGCAACGGCTCTTTATCCAATTGCAGACATAAGGGTTTTACTCTTTTTTCCATCACCTCATTTTGGTAAGAAACCGCCAATTGGGCACCCTGATTATTCAGCGCCTGTGCGATACCCCAAGCGATAGACTTATCATTGGCCAATCCCATAATCAGACCGCGTTTGCCGTCCATTAACAACTTTTCCATAACATATTCTCCAAGGTTAAATACACATACAATTTTGTTTGCTTGCAATATTACATAAATTTTTATAAACTTCCGCTTGAGTTGTAAACCTTTTTTTTCAATATGGTACAAATTATGCGCTTAAAATTACATCAGATAACCTCCTTGTGTTCCGGTTGCAAAACCTTTGTTTCGTTTTTGTGTTCCCGTATTCAAACCGACAATATTTTACGTGTGGCCTCGTCTTTGAGCTATACCTCACTGATTGCTCTGGTGCCGTTTATTGCCATCGGCTTGGCGATTTTTTCGGCTTTTCCGGTGTTTAGCGATATGCGCGAGCAGCTGCAGGAAACTTTGATTCACAATTTGGTGCCCTCTATCGGTCACGAGGTTTCGGCTTATTTGAATGATTTTGTTTCCGCTACGGCCAAACTGACCGCCGTGGGGGTTATCGGTATTGCCGTTACGGCAGTGTTGTTGCTCTCAACCATTGAAAATTCGTTTAACTATATTTTTAAGGTTTATAAGCCGCGCAGCATCAAGACCAAGATAACGCTTTACTGGACCATTATTACCTTAGGACCTTTGTTGTACGGCGCCGGTTTTTCTTTGCGCGGATATTTCTTTGCCTTACAAAAAATTATGCCTGAGGATTTCGGAGCAAATCGGCTGTTGGCATTTTTACCCACCTTGTTTACTCTGCTGGCCTTGATGATGGTTTATATTTTGGTGCCCAACAAAAAAGTGCGGTTTTGGAATGCCTTTTGGGGAGCTTTCAGCGCGCTGATAGGCTTTTATGTGATGCGCAAATTTTTCGGCACCTTTATCGCCTCATCAATGACTTATACTACCCTTTACGGCGCTATGGCCGCCATTCCGCTGTTGTTGGTGTGGTTGTATTTCAATTGGGCGGTGGTGATTTTCGGGGCGGCGGTCACCGCGGCGCTGGATGAATATTCTGAAGAAAAAATTGCTGCTAAATCAACCGATTCAGCTAAAAATCGCAAAAAAGTGAAAAAAGTTCTTGCAAACAGAACATAAATAGAACATATTATTGTTATCGATTCGTTTTATAACCACTAACGGAGTTTAAATAATGGACAAAGACAAAGCACTTGACGCCGCCTTAAGCCAAATCGAAAAGGCTTTTGGCAAGGGCTCAATTATGAGAATGGGGCAAGACAATGCCCACGTTGACATAGAGGCGGTTCCCACCGGTTCGCTGGGGTTGGATATGGCACTCGGTATCGGCGGCCTGCCCAAGGGGCGAATTATTGAAATTTACGGGCCGGAAAGTTCGGGTAAAACCACTTTGGCCTTGAGTGTTATAGCTCAAGCGCAAAAGAACGGCGGCACCTGTGCTTTTATTGATGCCGAGCACGCGCTTGACCCGTCTTATGCCAAAAAAATCGGGGTTGATTTGGACAATTTGCTGATTTCGCAGCCGGATGCCGGTGAGCAGGCTTTGGAAATTACCGACACTTTGGTGCGTTCCGGCGCCATAGATGTCTTGGTGGTTGATTCGGTGGCAGCTTTGGTTCCCAAGGCGGAATTGGAAGGCGAAATGGGCGATTCGCATATGGGATTGCAAGCCCGTCTGATGAGCCAAGCTCTGCGTAAATTGACCTCGACAATTGCCCGTTCCAATACTTTGGTAATATTTATTAACCAAATTCGTATGAAAATCGGGGTGATGTTTGGCAATCCGGAAACCACTACCGGTGGTAATGCGTTGAAATTTTATGCTTCGGTGCGCATTGATATTCGTTCGGTTGGTAAGATTAAGGACAAAGAGGATATTATCGGCACGCAAACTCGCGTCAAAATTGTTAAAAATAAGGTTGCACCTCCGTTTAAGGTGGTTGATTTTGACATTATGTACGGTGAGGGAATTTCCAAAACCGGCGAGATTGTCGATTTGGGAGTTAAGGCAGATATTATCGAAAAATCCGGCGCTTGGTTTTCTTACAACGGCGACAAAATCGGACAAGGACGCGAAAATGCCAAAACTTATTTGCGTGAGCATCCCGAAGTTGCACTGGAAATCGAAAATAAAATTCGTGCCGATGCCGGCCATCTGAGTTCGGAGATGATTGGCGGCGACCGCGAGCCGGCCGACAGCGAAGACTAGTTTTTTCCCGATTTTGTACCTGCCAAAGCCTCGTCAATAAAATGACGGGGCTTTAGTTATATTCGCCTTTGGCAATCATATCATTAACCTGCATACGAATATTTTGCATCAGCCCGTTGGCCAAAAAAGAATAAAAATCGGTGCGCCCGATAACAATATGGTCTTGCAGCACTATACCCATCAGAGTGCACATATAACAAATTTTGCAAGTGAGAATTTTGTCGGCTTCCGAAGGTTTAACATTGTCAGAGGGATGATTGTGCACCAAAATTATGCTGGCCGACTTTTTTTCTACCGCGTGCGAGACCACATCGCGCGGAGTTATCGGCACATTGGTCGGCGAACCGCGTTGCAAGACCTCGTCATCAATAAGTTTGCAAGCTGCGTTCATATAAAACACCCGCAGTTCTTCCACTCCTTCATAAGCCATTGTGGCGCGGCAATAATCAACCAAAGCATCCGGCGTCAACAAAGTAATGCCGACATCATCCTGCAAATTAGCGCGGCATATTTTACATACGGCGGCGACAATGGCCTTAAACAAAACACAAGTGCTTTCTTTAACCCAGCCTACTTTTTCCAGCTCGTTAATCGGAGCATAAACTACATCGGCAAAACTACCGAATTTGCGCAAAAGTTCTTTAGCAATCGGTTTAACATCGCGTCGGGGAATCGACATCATCAACAGCAATTCCAACAGCTCATAATCGGCCATATTTTTGCCGTTGTCTTTCAAAAAACGACTGCGAACCCGTTGACGATGTCCGGCATTATCAATCGCTTTTTGTTCCTCCTGATTTCCCAATTCACTATCCTTTCAACTTTTAATAGCAATAGCGGCATTATCATTTGTGGTAGTGACTTTTGCAAGCCGCAAACCCAAAAAGTAAACAACTTTTTGTGACTAATCATTTGAGAAATTGGCTTTTTTTTAGCTGATTGTTAAAACAAAAAGGCCGTCCTTACGACGACCTTCTTTTTAATTGGTGGAGCTAAGGAGGATCGAACTCCTGACCTCTTGAATGCCATTCAAGCGCTCTCCCAGCTGAGCTATAACCCCAAAACATCTGCCACAACCGACAGGATGGAGACAATCTAAGTCCAAAAAAGAGGAATGTCAAGATAATTATTTAAAAAAATATAGACAAAATTATTTTTGTTTGCTACAATCGCCTAAATTTTATTGATTATAAATTATTATTAAAAATTTCACAGTTATGAAACAACAGGAATTTTTACTGCTTATGCTTTTTGGGTATCCCGGCTGCGGTAAAGGAACAATCGTTCACAACGTTAAGAAAATGGCGGAAAAGACCTCGGATGTTGAAGTGATTTCGGTAGGTTTGGGGGATTATTTTCGCCAAAAAGCACTCAACGACATTAATATTCGCGATGTTGTCGACAGTGGTGAATTAATCGCTAATTCTCTGGCCAATGAGGCTTTTGAGTTTTTGCTCTACAAAGCCGTTACCGATTATGTGATAGCCACGCCGCCGAGCCAACAAGCCTCAAAGGTGATAATCGCTCTTGACGGTTATCCGCGTAATGTGCAACAATGGCATAATTTTGTGACCTTTGTCAAAGCTAAAAGACACTTTAAGGTGGCGGCGGCTTTTGTGGATGTTCCGCTTGAGGAGATTATAAGACGTGCCGGTGTGCGGCGAATTTGCGAATGCGGGCGTACTTTTGTGGCCAATCCTAACGGATGTCCAGATTGTGGCAAGGTAGGATATCCTCGCACGGATGATGTTAATATCGAAAAGCGCATCGCGGTGTTCGACAGAGAGACCCGACAGGTGGTGCATATAGCGCAACAGTTGGTTGAACATCAAATCAGTGTTGACGGCTGTGACACTAAAACTGCCGCTGAGCAAATATGGCAGTTTTTGCAGTAAACCCCATCCTCGACAGCTCTGCTTGTCGGGGATTTTTTTTTGTATTATTCAGTGAAAACTTGACAAAAATTATTTTTGCGGTTACCATAGTCGCCTAATGTGTATTATTAATCAATTAAATAAAAAAATAATATGGAAAAAAGAACTTTGGTGCTTTCGTATCACCAGGTGGACAAGGCTTCATCACTTAATGTATCAAAGAGTTTGGTTGAGGACACAAACCAGCTCAAAGTTGTCAGCGCTCGCGAAAGGCTGGTGTCGCTTTTAGGTCAGCAAAAATTGGGGGTTATGCTCAAATATGCCGACCGCGGAGATGCAGCTCCTTTGATATCGGCTATTATCAGCGTCATCGACAACTGGATTAAACAGACGGCTTTTGTGCAAAACCGCATTTGTGTTTTGGTGTTTGATGTTTATTTGCGCGACTATATCCCGATGTCTTCGATGAAATCTTTTGACGAGGTTTTGGTAGAGATAGTTGACAATGATGCAGACCAGCCGATTGATGAGCTTATTGCGATGACTAACCAAAAGTTTGGCAATATGCCTAATTTTCAAAAAGGCTATTCGCAAGAAAAAGATCCTGCTCGTATTGCTCAAGATATCAGAAGAGATATTTTGGCCTGAGTTAAAAAAAATCCCGACTGCTTGATTGCAATCGGGGTTTTTGGTTAAGAATCCGAGGGGTAACGTTTGTGATGACCGGTTTTACACTCCATAACCCATGACAGCAGCAGCTCTTTTTCCTGTGTCGGAGCATCTGTTTGTTCGGCTACGATTTTAAAACCGTTTTTTTGATAAAAACGTAAAGCATCTTTGTTTTTGGAAAAAACTTTCAAGCTGAGCTCGGGGTGCATATTTTTAACATAATTCACCAATTTGGAGCCGATTTTTTGCTTTTGATATTTTGGAGCCACAAACAAAGCTCCGATATAATTGTCATCAATTGTGCTGACAAAGCCTTTAATTTGATGTTTGTCCTCAAAAACATAATTTTCTGTGTTGGGCAGATAGTATTTTCTTACCGTCGGCAACATTTTTTGCCAGTATTCCGCAGCAATAAAGTTATGCGATTGCTTGCTGCCCTCCAACCAAATGTCGAGCATTTTTTCAATGTCCGAATTTTGTGATTTTCTTATCATCGATGTTTTTTCCTCAAAGCTATGCGTTTTAAGCGCCGCTCCATAAACAGCCGATGGGCGCGGCGATAAACAATAATTGATTTGGCGTGGGTTTTCAAAATGATATTAAATTCTTTCATTGTCAGCACCACGCCGAAAGTTACCAGCACCGAACCGGCAATAATCTGCCAATTCAGCGGGTCGTTAAACAGCAAGACACCGGCCATAATGCCGAAAATAATTCTCAAAGTGCTGAACGGAGCGATTTTATTAACTCCGTTAGCGGCAATCAGACGTTGCCACATAAACATTACGATTGTCAGCATCACCACTTCAAAGGCCATTGACCAACCGGCTATGCTCCAATCAACCTCGGCCAGTCGGCGATAATCATAATGCTCATAAAAAATTGAGCCGGCTGCGGTGAACGGAATAGCGAACAGATAAGAATAAGCCGCAAATACCGGAACCGAAATATGCTTAGTGTCTTTGAATACAATTTGGCAAATTCCCCAAAACACCCGCGACAAAATAATAAACACCACTCCGGCCAAACTCATTTGCGGTATGCCGATAATCACACCCACTCCGATAAAAGACAACAAAATCGAAACAGCCTGCTTGATGTTAATCCGTTCTTTGGCCCATATACAGGCCATAATTACCGAAATGGGGCCTTCGGTTTGCAGCAATAAGGAGCTGGCCGACGGAGAAAGGTCCAAATAAGCCATATAAATCAGTATATTGGTAATAACATTGGAGGTTAGCGCCACCACAAACATCTGTTTGAGCTCGCGCTTATACGGGCGGGCAAACGGCAGAAATATCAATGCGGTAATCAAATAACGGATAGTCAAAAAAGTAAACGGCGGAATCTCCAACAAGCCCAGTTTGCTGATGGCCGGATTAATACCCCAAATAATTACCACAAAAATGGCGCCCAAAACTGCCGATAATTTCATAGATCAAACCTCAAATGTCCAAATCTTCCACAAATTTCGCCCGCTCAATAATAAACTTAAACCGTTGTTCGGGGTCTTTACCCATCAAACGCTCAACTTGCCGACGGGTCTCAAAATCTTCTTCCCGTCCCTCTTCGGTTGAGGTGGAGGGAATCATCACCCTGAGCAACATCCGATTCTTTTTATCCATGGTTGTCTCTTTGAGCTGTTGCGAGCTCATCTCGCCCAAGCCCTTAAAACGGCTGATGTCCGGTTTTTGGTTGCCCTTGACTACCTTTGATAAAATCTTGTCTTTGTCAGCATCATCCAAAGCATAGTAATTCTTGCCGCCCACCGCAATTTTATACAGTGGCGGGGTGGCAATATACAAATGTCCGCCGGCAATCAACTGAGGCATATGCTGATAGAAAAACGTCATCAGCAAAGAGGCAATATGCGCCCCGTCCACATCGGCATCTGTCATAATAATGATTTTCTCATAACGCAGGTTCTCTTCACGATAATTGTCTTTGGTGCCGCATCCCAAGGCTTCTATCATATCTTTGATTTCTTGATTTTGGGCGATTTTTTCAATTGAGGCGCTGGCGACATTCAAAATTTTACCTCTGAGCGGCAAAATAGCCTGTGTTTGGCGGTCGCGTCCCTGTTTGGCCGAGCCGCCGGCCGAATCTCCCTCAACGATAAAAATCTCGGTATTTTCTGCCGAACCTTTGGCGCAGTCAGCCAGTTTCCCCGGCAAACGCAGTCTTTTGGTAGGGCTTTTGCGGATTTTTTCTTTTTCTTCTTTTTTCCTTTTGCGCGATTCGGCGTGTTCAATTGCATAATCCAGCAGCACTGCGGCATTTTCCAAATCTGCCGACAGCCAATGATCAAAAGAATCTTTTACCGCGGATTCCACCAGCCGCGTTGCCTTGGCCGAAGTTAGTTTATCCTTGGTCTGCCCTTGAAATTGCGGGTCGCGGATGAACACCGAAAGCATAACCGCCGCATTGCTCAAAAAATCTTCTGCTGTGATGGCGGCGGCCTTCTTATTGTTGACCATTTCGCCGTATTCTTTGAGTCCTTTAAGCAATGCCGACTTAAAACCGGCCTCATGCGTTCCGCCAAAAGGCGTAATTACCGTGTTGCAATAGGAGTAGCAAAAACCGTTTTCATCTTCCGGCCAAGTAATTGCCCACTCAACCTTGCCTTCATCATTGTCCAGCAGCGCTTCTCCGGTAAACGGCCGACGATTGATGATTGCCTTGTCGCCGATAGAAAAATTTAAGAAATCGGCCACCCCGTTCGGGAAGCATAATTCGCATTCGGTGGGCACATTAGCAATCTCGCTTTCGCCGATGAGCTCCGCTGCGCAGTGCCAAAAAATTTTTACCCCCTTAAATAAAAAGGCTTTAGCCCGAGCCATCCGGAAAATCCGCGCCGGCAAAAGATGAGCCGATTGTCCGAAAATTTCCGCATCCGGTTTGAAAGTAATTGAAGTCCCGCGGCGGTTTACCACCGTTCCGACTAATTCGACCGCAGTTTGGGGTTTACCTTTGGCATAAGTTTGCCGATAAAGTTTTTTGTCACGCGCCACTTCCACTACCAAACTTTCGGATAAGGCATTGACCACCGACAATCCGACGCCGTGCAATCCTCCCGATACTTTATAAGCATTGCCGCCGAACTTTCCGCCGGAATGCAAGGTGGTTAAGATAACCTCCAATGCCGATTTGTCAGGATATTTGGGATGGTTATCTACTGGAATACCGCGGCCGTTGTCCACAATAGTTATTGAATAGTCGGCATTGAGCGCCACATCAATACGACTGGCAAAACCGGCCACCGCTTCATCCATCGAATTGTCTAAAATTTCGGCCACCAAATGATGCAGAGCCGTTTCATCAACTCCGCCTATGTACATCCCCGGACGGTGCCTTACCGGCTCCAATCCTTCTAAAACCTCAATTGAACCCGCATCATAAGTTTTGCTTTGCACTGCTGTTGAATCAAATAAATCTGACATATTTTGTTAAACCCCTTGAATATCAAGCCCAAGATAAAACAAAACTCTTAGTTTCTCAAGCAGATTTTTCGATAATTTAACAAGCAGAACACCATTATTCGGGGGTTCGTTCGCTCGCCGATTTTTTAGTGGTGCGGACTATAAATCAATGGGTGGCGCGCAGCTTGTAGATATACTCTATTACCTCTTCATCGTCCCAATCGACCGCCCCGCGGATGCGTCCGATTTCCATCCCATCCACATTAATCAGTACCGAGTGCGGTGAGCTGAATATGCCAAACTCGTTGGCCAATGCGGATTTGCGGTCTACGAAATGAGCGATTCCGTCTCCGCCGTGCTTTTTAAGCAGCTCCTCTTGTTCGTTGGCGCTTATCCATTCTTTTTCCGACGAAATCAGCATAACCTTTATTCCGTTGCCTTCGGTTTTTTGCACAAAAGACTTCAAATCAGGCATCTCTCGCAAACAGGGAATGCAGGTCTTTGACCAAAATACGGCAATAATAAAATCGCCGCGGTAATCGGCAAAACCCACGCTTTTTCCCAAAGAATCATAAACTTTGGTTTCGGGTGCCGGACGCGAATAAGCAAATATATTAACCTTGGCCTGAGCTTCGCTGACCAGCCCCCAAACGACTAAACAAACGATTATCAAAAATTTTTTCATCATTTTTTTATGCATAACTCAAAATTAACTAACCATTTTCAAACTGTGCTGATAGTATATACGAAATAAGTAAAGGAATTGTATATGAAAAAAATATTTATCTTCTTATGTCTTCTAACCGTGATTTTGGCCTCCGGCTGCGGCAAATCGGCCAAGCCGACCCCTTATAAAGACAGCGGCTACCCGCACACCTATCCCTATAATCAATAACAATTGCAAAAAGGAAAAATTATGGCTGACACTAATCTTGATAACGAGATGATACCCTATGTTGAGTTTGCCGACAATGCCAATGAGCGCACACCTTGTGTTTTGGTGCTTGACTGCTCAGGTTCAATGCGCGGCGAGCCCATCAAGCAGCTCAACGCCGGCTTGAAAGCCTTGGAACAGGAGCTCAAAGACGATATTGATGCCTCATCAAGAGTGCAGTTGCTGATTATTAAGGCCTTTGGCAAAGACGAGGCGGTGGTTTCTACCGATTGGACCGATGCGATGAATTTTGAAGCTCCGGTAATGGAGGCCGGCGGGCTTACTCCCTTGGGCAAGGCAATGGATATGGCGCTTGATAAAATTGAGGCGCAAAAGAGCCTCTATGACAGCTGTGGAATTACCTCCAAGCGGCCGTGGATTTTTCTTATCAGCGACGGCGAGCCTACAGATTATGATTGGGAGATTATTGCCGCCAAGTGCCGCGAGGCGCAAAACAAGAAAAAAGTGGTGATTCACGCGGTCGGCACCAAAGATGCCAATCTCGACAAGCTGGCAATGTTTTCCACCAATTCGCCCAAGCGTTTGAGCGGTTTGCGCTTTACAGAATTTTTCTTATGGCTCAGCCGCAGTGTGTCTTGTGTATCAAGAGCGGCGCCCAATGCTCCGGAACTTTTTGAGGACACTGGCGATTGGGATGACAAATAGCAGGCGACGGTTCAAAATTATTTCGGCCAGCGTCACCGGCTTGACGCATCTTAACAATAATCTGCCTTGTCAGGATTATTGCCGGCATCGCCGCGGCAAAAATTTGGTAGCAGTGCTTTCCGACGGTGCCGGTTCGGCCAAGTACGGACGAATTGGTGCTCGTGTTTTATGCAACAAGCTGTGTGATATTTTGGCAGATGCCGATTTTTCAGGTATTGAAGACGAAATCAAAAAAGCGATAGAAACAGCGCGGCAGATATTGACAATACATCGGTTGAACGGGCCGCAAAACGAGACCGGATTGGATTCGTTTGCCGCCACCGTGGTCGGTGTAGTCTATAATCATAACAAAGGCATTTTTTTTCATATCGGTGATGGAGCGGCTTTGTCACTGCACGATGATTACTTTCGAGCCTCAAGGCCGGAAAACGGCTGCTGTTCTTGCGAAACCTTTTTCTTTACTCAAAAATATTGGAAAAGCTCGCTGCGGTTTACCCGATTCGCCAATGCCGAAGCCATATTTTTGATGTCCGACGGAGTTACATCATTTGCTTTTCAACCGGATTTTCAGGATATTGAGCACCGGTTTATCTTGCCGATTCATAACTTTTTAAGTGCCGAAAAAAACACACTTAAGGCATCAAGAGCTTTGTTTAATACTTTGAGCGCTTCGAAGGCGCAGCATCTTAACCCCGATGACAAAACTTTGATGTGGATAAAGGTGTCATAAAATGGCCGAAACAAAACAGATATACAACGCAGTTTATGCCGATGGCAGTTTTGAGAAAATTGCTTTGGGAAAAATGATTAATAAAGGCGGAGCTTCCGGCAAGATATATCTGATAGATAAAAAGCCGGATTATGTGGCCAAAATTTTTCATAGCACCGATAAATCGGCAACCAATCGGCAAAAATTGCAGGCTATGCTGCTTAATAAGCCGGATTTTCGCTCAGTCAATGTGGATGGCGACGAATATATCCAAATTGCTTGGCCCGAGGCCTTGCTGGATGATGAACGGGGTTTTTGCGTCGGGTATATTATGCCCCTGATTGATATGGAGCGGGCGGTATCTTTGGACCATTTTATGCAAAAGGCCGTTCGTCAAAAATTGGGCTTGTCGGAAAAATATGCCTATCGGGTTTTTGCCGCTTATAATGTGGCGCTGATGATTAATGCCTTGCACAAATGCGGACATTATGTCATCGACTTAAAACCCTCCAACATTTATGTCTACAAAAAGACGATGCTGGTGGCGATGGTAGACTGCGATGGTTTTGCCATTGCCGGTGAAAACACTCGCTATCCGGCGGAGTTTGTTTCGGAAGAATATATCTATCCCGAAGGGATGAAACTCAGTTGTGCCGAGATGGGAGAGGAACAGGATTTGTTTGCGCTGGCGGTTATTATCTTTCGGCTGCTCAACAACGGCATACATCCTTTTTCTGGAACTCCGAAAAATAAAAATGCCGCGATGCTCACCATTCAAAATCGTATAGAACAATATCATTATGCTTATGGATTGTGGCCGGATGATTATCAATATCCGCACCCTTACAGCATTCACGAGTATTTTAACAAAGAAACGTTGGAACTGTTTGAGCGAGCCTTTTGCCAAGATTGCAAGCGCCCGACGGCTTTTGAGTGGCAGGAGCATCTTTGGAAATTGATGCACGGGCTCAAAAAGTGCCATAACAACCCCAATCACGCTTATTTTACCTCTAAGGGGTGCGGTTTGTGTTTGGTGGACGGCAAATTTAACCGCAAATTAGATGAGCTGAAAAAACAAAAACAAGAACCTGAGACCCTGCGCGGAATTGAAATTTCGCATATGAACACCGAGAAAATTCAGGCCCAAAAAGAACATTTGCGGCAATTCGACACGCGGATGCGAGCGGTATTTGCCGGATTATGTTTGTTGTATGTGGTATTTTTTACCTTGCTGCACAAGTTGCTTATGCCGTTTTCGCCGCGTTTGCAACACATCAGTTTGGGATTGCAGATAATCGCCGAAATAACGATTCTCTTTTGGGTGAACCGTATGTTTAAGTACGGTGCGCACTATTTTAAGCCGTTGCAAAACAAAATTATCAGCAATGTCTTGCAAATCTATGCATTTATATGGCTCACCATTGCGTTGGTTTTGGCTAATGATTTGCCGCTCGACTTGTTTGAGCTGGCGCCATAAAAATCCGAACTAATCAACAATTTCGTCAGGATAAATGCCAAATAGGCTCTGACGCGGCATCCAGCCCTGATATGTGCCGAATTGCAACAGGCAAAACGAATTATCCGCCGGACATTTCTTAACCTCGCCCACCACTTCATCTTCAATTTTGGCGACAATCTTAGACTTGTAATTATCTTTGGCATAGAGATTATTTTCTCCCAAAGTGACAACCTTAACATAACGTTTCGGTGTCAGCATCTGAGCCTTAATCCAGCTTTCCGAGCCTTGCCAATCGCGGATTCGTCGCCAATCTTCATACTCGGAAATAACCTCAACCGGTGCCGATTTTTGGGTATAAACCCACTCAATGGGATAACGCACTCCGGGGCCGGAGCGAGCATAGACCTTATCTGCGCGCAAAGAGACGAAACGCGGCAACGAATGAGAGTTCTTTTCTCGGTCTTTGTGTTCTTGCGCCACAGCAGCAATAACTCCGGCCAAACAAGCTATAATCAGGACAAGTAAAATTCTTTTCATTATGCGGCGCCTCTTTTAAATCTTTTTTTATCATTTTTATCTATTATCTCACCATAATGTGAATAAATGGTAAAAAAGGATACAAAAAAATGAAGATAATTGAAGTAGCTCAGGAATTGATGCGGTTTCGCACCACTACCGGCAATGCATCGGAAATCAATCAGGCATTTGCTTATGTCAAAAATATGATGACCTTATTGGGCGCCAAGGTAGATATTTTTACCAAAAAGGATGCCGCGCCGGTAATTTTTATCCGAAATTGCCGCGGGACGGATTTTGACGCGTTGGTTTTGGGGCATTTGGATGTGGTGCCGGCCGAAGACAAGATGTTTAAGCCGACATTGAAAGATGGCCGGCTTTATGGTCGCGGCTCGTTGGATATGAAGTCGTTTGCCGCGGTGGCGCTCAATTCGATGCAATATGTGATTGAGCGGAAATTGCCGCTTAAATTCGGCATTATTTTATCTTCTGATGAGGAAAAAGGCTCAAAAGGAACCAAGGCCTTTTTAGCGAAATATGCCAAAATCAAAGCAGATATAGTTTTGGATAATGATGTTGGCGGCGATATCAGAAAACTGATTGTCAAATGCAAAAATCCGGTGTTTGTCAAAATAAAAACTCATGGTCGCGAAGCTCACGGCTCGTTGCCGTGGGAGGGCGTTGATGCTAACGAGCTAATGTTTAAGGTGCTGAGTAATGTGCGCAAATTTTATCCTGCTTATGACCTTAATGGCGCAAAGCCGCGTAACAAATGGGTGGACACGCTACACGTGGCTAAAATTGAAGGCGGCAAGGTGGCTAATATTATTTCCGATTATTGCGAGGCTTTGTTGGATGTGCGGCTGATTGAGACCTCCAGCCTTGACAGCTTAAAGAAGAACTTAGACAAAGCGATGATAAAAGGTGCGGAATATGAAATTATATCTGCCAGTATACCGGTGGTAATGGACGAGAAAAACCCGCATATTGCAGCTTACAGGAAATTGGCAGAACAGGTTTTGCAACATAAAATCAAATTTGAGTACGAAGGTGGTGCTACCGATGCGCGCGAATTTGCTGCCCGAGGTTCAACCGTGATTATGCACTCGGGCTCCGGCGAAGGGATGCACGCCTCTGGCGAATATGTTGAGGTAAAATCAGTGGAACAGTTAGCGGAGATTCAACTTAGGTTTTTGGAAAAATTAGCTTCTTCCAAAACGAAATAAAACAGGAGCAGTAGTCATATCTCCAATAGGATGATAGAAAATCAAATTAAAAAATGGCGTCTGCGGCGGGAGTCGAACCCACGACCCCAAGCTTAGGAGGCTTGTGCTCTATCCTACTGAGCTACGCAGACAGACCATTTCTTTCAATATAATGCAAATAAATAAAAAGCAAGAAATTTTTGCCGAAATATACCACCAACTTTTTCCTTATCCCATCGCCTCTTTTTCCGCGACACCCAAGAGCCCCTCTTGCTGCCTCCCTTGCCTTTCTTTCTGTCATCCCTTCGCTGCATCGCGGCGAATCAGGTGTCTCATCGTCACAAGAGGAATGTCACTCCCGAGCCGTTTGCAGAATGGCGAGTAAGGGGTCTCCCGACCATTATGCACCCAAAGCCCTTGCTGTCACCCCTTTTTCTGTGACGGATGTCACAGAAAAATCAGGGGTCTCCTCGTCAAAAAATCTCCCTTGTCCCTATGGTTTTCATATTGGTACTCAGATTTCACATAATTTGCGGATTCGAAGTTGTGTTTTCCAATTCGGGAGTAAGTAAAATAACCCCAAATCAGCAAAAATCCTCTTTTTATCCCCCAATGCAAAATTTTTTTATAATTTTTTCGCCGCATTTTTGTCACTGATTCTTCCTCTATCATTTTGTATTCCGTTGACTTTTTCTCATTCCTCTACTTTTGCGCGAAATTCATTTCCACTATTAGTTGTTTGACAAATAAT
>JAFUEX010000023.1 GCA_017470165.1 Alphaproteobacteria bacterium | reverse complement strand
TGAACGTCCGGCCTCATCTGTGTGCTTAAATATTGTCATTGTTCCTCTCCTTAAAAAATTTGTTTGCCTTTATAGCTCTACTATAGCTCAAAAACACCCCTCATACAATTCTCTCTTTAGTAATATGACTTTGGTTATAACTACTCTATCCGAAACCACAAATTGCTGCCATTGCGGCAATAGGTTGACGCAGCCTTTTTGTCAATCGGCAAACTATGCCTGCCGGTCTGCCAGCCGAAAGTTTGTTCATCATTATTGTTGATGATACTTATTTCTTTTACTCCCAGCCAAAAGTTGGCATGAAAACGATCCGAAGCCAAAGCCACGCATTGTGCCTTGCTCAAGTCGTTATAAGCAATGATAAAACTGCGCAGGGTCGGCATAACGGCCGCACCATAACCATCCATTCCGATTTCTACCGGATTGGCAAAATATCCCAGCAATTTTCCGCCGTTCACCGCCATATCCTTGGGATACAGCTGATGTTTTACCACCTCTGTGGTGCTCAGCCCCCAATAATCCGGCCGCACCTTATAATAGTTGCGTACATTGTCGGCCAGCTTTTCAATTTGCAGTCCGGCCTCTTTGGCGCCGATATCCCGCTGTTGCAACATAATAATGGCCATCAACAGTGCCAAAATCGCCATTCCGCTCAAGATAATCACTGTTTTGCTGCTGCGGGCGGCTTCCCACCAGCGCCTGAGAGTTTTAATTAATTTGTTGCGTTTTCTCATCTCGTTAGCCCATACTGCTGGTAATCTGGTCTTGCATCTCAAAGGTGCCCATAACCGCCCAAGCAATCACCGCACCTATGGCCAGCAATGCCACCATATTCAATACACTGGCTTTTTGCTCAATCACAATCACCGATTCTTCCAGCCATTCATTAGCCATATTATTCAAGGCTTCTTCAAAATTGTCAAGCTCGGAATAAATTTTCAAATCGTTGATAACCTCCACATCCGGAAAATTCAAACGTGTCTTGTCCAAAGCCTGACCTAAGTTTTCACCATTATTGATGTAAACCAGCGTTTTGTCGATTCGTTCTTTAAGATAACGTGAGGCATCGCGGCGCAAGGCTCTCATTGCCGTAGAAATAGGCGTTCCTCCCGAAACCAGCGCTGACAAACTCAACAGCCAGCTGATGCCCACAAATATACGATACAGCGACCATGGCGGGATGGCATCAAAAAACACCCGAATACGCCCCGTCCAAATGCTGATGGTAAAATAAATCACCGCCATAACTACCGGCAGGGTAGAAAAGGCGATAATCCAGTTGTCTTTAATCCATCCCGACAAATCGACCAAATCTTTAGCCATACCCCGCCATTTAACATTGGGGGCGGCATCAATCATCGGTGGAACCATATACACACCGATAGCGTAAATAATCAGTACCGCCATCATCAACAAAAACGCCGGATAAGTAATTGCTCCGACAATCGGGCGAATCATTTTGGTAGAACCTTCCGACACCTTAATCAAGTTGAGCAACGCGCTTTCCAAGTCCGACACATCACCCACCGAAAGCATCAATCTTTCGCGGTCCGGCGCCCATCCCTTCAAGGCTTCGGAAAAAGTTTTACCGTTGTTTAAGGCGCGTCCCCACGCGGCAATGGCAATCGCCAAGGGTTCGCCGGGGTTTTTGCCGCCGTTGGAAGCCGAGTCATGCAACATATCCAAAGCGTCCATCAACGAAAACCGGTTGCGCATTAACGAAGCAATTTTGCGATAGAGTTTCAACCGTGTTTTGTTCGAAAACGAAATAATCATTTTGGCATAATATTCTTCCACCGTATTGAACTTGCGCATAGCCTGCTGCAAGGATTTTGATGCTTTTCGTTTGCTATTTTCGTCAGCCATTGCTTATATCCTTCTTTATCCCTAGTAAGCCGGACGTTGATCCAGCAATCCGCACCAACGCTCCACTTCGTCCAAATCAATATAACCTTTAAGCATACGCTCAATTGCCGCCTCTTTTAAGGTGCGGCCGTTCAAATCTGCCGTCCAATAATCGATAGCCTTGCGGGTCTCGCCGCTAATCATAAGCTGTAAGAACGTTGCATCCGGCAAAATAATCTCCGGCACACACATACGTCCTTTAACCCCGGTGCCGTTGCACATTTTGCAGCCCTCACCGCGCACATAGGCATTTTCCATCCCGAAATCACCCAACGCCACCTTCAATCTTTGCACCGACGGGTCGTTGCCCCTTTCTCGGGCCAATTTGCGGCAATGCGGGCAGAGTTTGCGGAACAAACGTTGCGAAATCAGACCTTTGATTAACTCAGGGTCAAGCAGCTTAAATGTCTCCACTCCCATATCGCGAAAGCGGTTAATTATAGCCGGAGCCGAGTTGGCGTGCAAAGTTGACCACATCCCGTGGCCGGAAAGGGCGCCTTGGAAAGTCAGTTGCGCCGCCGCCAAAGCACGAATCTCGCCCACCATAATGATATCGGGGTCCGAACGCAACGCCGCCGATAGCGCTTTGGTAAATTGTTCGGCTTTTTCTTCTTCGGTGTTGGCGTTAGTCACCGGCATTTGGCGTGCTCCGGGGATGGGGTATTCCGGCGGATCTTCCACTGTAAGCAAATTCAACTCATAATTTTTCTCTTGCAGCAATTTAATCATATTGCGCTGCAAGGTGGTCGATTTGCCCGAACCGGTCGGCCCTGCCACAATGCTCATTCCTACCGGCACCGCCCGCAGGCGATAAAACAAATCCTCTTCATACTCGCCAAATCCCAGTGACGACAGATCGCCCGAGCCATCGGGGTTATCATCGGCATAAAGCAAGCGCATAACCAAATACTGTGAACCGAAAGCAATCGGATTAAATTGCAGACGAATAGCCAACACATTGTGCGGCAACATCAGCTTACCCTTAGAGCCGCGCAGCGGAGTAGAACCCAGTTTTTGCGCGCCCTGAAACTCGTTTTGGGCATAGTTGGAATCGGAAATATCCGCTGAGGCAAACGCTGCACGCACAAACGATTCGCCCCACTCTTTGCCGTACTCCATCTCCACTTTCATCATACCGTTAACTCGAAACAAAATCTGCGATGAATCTGCCACCACCACGTGCACGTCAGACACCTTCTGCATCGCCGCCTGAGCAATGATGTTGACAAAGTCTTTTTGCATCTGCAGTTGTTCGAGCGCCGTATCCTCGGCCGATTGGGTTGCGATTTGTGCGCGCTCGCCCACTGCATAAATGGCGTTTATCTCATTTTGCGAAACATAAATCGGCTTAGAAATCGGGAGTTTTTTGCGGCGCACCAATACTTCAAAGCTCAGTACGCGGCCGTCAAACTTGTGTGTCTCACCAACCAAAAAACGCCCATCGGAAAACAATGCCAGCAAGCGTCTTGTATCATCGTTGATTGCCAGCGAAGCCCCCGGCAAGGTCAGCAACCTATTGCCGTTGGCAAAATATTTTTCCGTAATGGTGGTGGCTTCTTTCGGAACCTCAGCGGATTTAGCCGCCGGCGGTTGAGTTTCGGCAGGCTGAAGCTCGGCGCCGTTTTCCGCCGCTACCTCTTCCTCTTGATTTTCATCTTCAGCCATCGCCTTGTCATACCTCAACTGTTCCAGCCGACACCGCCCATCGGCTTCTTTGACTAATCATCGTCAGTTTTTTCGATTTTGAACGTATCAACCTCTTCAGGCAGAATGCCGCCGGCCGAGAAGTAGATATAATCTTTTTTGTAGTTTTTGTCAGCCGCAACATAGGTCGAGGTTATCTCACTGATCACGTGTCCCGATTGCAAGGTCGTGCCCTTCTTAACATAGAATGACAAGCCGTTTTTGTTAATCAGTTTGGCTACCAGCTCGCCGCCTTTGCCGCGTATCTCAATAACCGCATAGTATTTAGCCAACGAATTGTTAGTCGGCTCGGCTACTATTGCAGCAGAACTATCGGAGGAAGCAGAGGCTTCGCCGGAGGTTATCACTCCGCTTGGCGCACCGCCCTCATCTCCGCCGGCAAAAGGATTACGGCTGCGTTCAACCATCTCTTGTTCCAAAGATGACAGCCGGCTGCGCAACACATCAATTTGTGAGTTCAGGTTGCTAACCTCATTTTTGTGCTGCTCCAGCTTGTCTTGATAAGCACGGTAGGCGTTTTGCGCCTCTCTTTGCAAGGATGTCATATCGTCCTTATATTTATTGGCCAAGTTGGTTTTTTCTTGCCGCAAATCGGCGATAGTCTTATAAAACAGCGCATCGTGATTAATCCATTTTTGCTGTTCTTCCAACATCTGATTCTTATAGGCTTTTAAGATTCTTTCTTGCCGCAAGGTTTCAAATTCGATATCCAACTCACGCAATTTTTGTTGTTCTTCGAGTTTTTTGCGTTCTTGCTCTTGCTCTTTTTCACGCTGCTTAAGTTTCAACTCTTCGGCTTTTTGTTTTTCTTGCTCAATGGCCAAGCGGCGTTGATTTTTTACGGCCTCAATTTCATTTTGCAGTTTTTCACGCCGCAGTTCCAGATTCAACAACGCCGTGTTGCGCTCAATATCTGACATTTGCGAGAACAAATCATCCACATCGGCATCTTTGTCCGTCTTCATCAGCGAGGTGGACGACTTCACAACCGCCTTGGGTTGCGGGGTATCAAGTTGAGCCGCCGGAGCGTTTGGACCCTTAGGCACAATCGCACCTTCCGGAGCCGGAGCATTAGGTCCTTTAGGGACAACTGCACCTTCCGGAACAGGCGCGTTCGACCCCTTAGGCACAACTGCTCCTTCCGGAGCCGGAGCATTAGGTCCTTTAGGTATAACCGCGCCGCCCGCTGCCGGAGCATTGGGGCTCTTTAGGACAATCTCCCCTTCTGCAGCCTGAGCGCCGGGGAAATCTTTGTTGGTTTCCAACTCGTCGTCAAACATTGCCTCTTCGGATAAGGTTACCACACCCTGCGCCGCCGCATTGCCGCAAAACGCCAGCAAACATGAAAATGAGCAGCATAGTAAAAGGCTTTTTACTTTATAAGACATACATATCTCCTTCATAATACCACATATCCCCACTGGGAGAATATGTAATCAAATTAATTTCCAACGCAGGGTATTTCGCCCAATATGACATCCACGTCAGTGGATTATGCGGTGAAGTAAAACTAAACTTCATTTTGTTAAAATTGGCCGGCGGCACATTCGGCTGCCCCGAAGGCACTTGTATCGATATTGCCGACAGCGAAATCGGCAAGTTCATTGTCTGAAATTCATTGTTCAAAATATTACGCAAATTCAGCATACTATAAGCCGGAGCCGATTCGATGATGTCAGGCGGCGGCAAATTGATAGAGGCGGTCAAATTGTTGCCGCTGTCATCAAATCCGTAAGCTGCAAAATTGACATTGGCGCGGGCAATTGCCTCTTCGGCAATCGACATAAACCCAACCCCGCGGCTCCAAGCGGTTGCCGCTGAGGTTCCGGTGCAGGTAATTTGTCCGATTGTCCAGCCTGGAGGTGTAATGTCAGTCAGCTGTTTAACCGCTTCATAGCAGTTATTCATCACGCTATGCGGGTCTAGCAGGTTCTCCCATGGTTTGGGGATAGGTTTAATTTCTTGTTCCTGAACCACCGGCTTGGGACGTATCGGCACCACTACCGGTTTTTTTACCGGCGTAAACAACAATTTGTCAATCAGACTTGATACCAGCCAGCCGCCAACCACCAGTGACAAAACCACAATAACCAACAGCTTGGTGCCGCGCAGGCCTTTAATCTTTTGCAGTTTGGCTCGTGCTCCGCGTTGCAGCAAATCGGCCAGCGATACATCCTCGGTGCCTTCCAGCCCCCACTCGCGCGGGGCGATTTTCATTCCCCAGTCGGGCACTGCCAGCATCGACATAAATTGATTTTTGGCCTCTTCCTCGGACAAAAACAGCATATCGCCGTCCGACAAGATAATATCATTACGCACGCAGGTGTACCACCATCCCTCATTGGTGCGGAACACCGCAATGAACGATGATAGGTTGTCAATTGCTGTAACCAGTGAGCAGGCCGCTACATATTGTCCGCTTTTGTAGCCTTCTTGCGAGACACAGATACCAAACTGCGGAGCGCGGCCGCTCTTGATGCAAAACAAATCCGAACCTTCCAGCACCGCGGCTGAGGTTTCTTCGATTTCTTGCATCGGATCCGACGGATTTTGCAGCGGCTGCCAAAACAGGCTCGTGGCATAAGTGGTTCCGCCGACGGTTATCGCCGTTCCCCACGAGCGCTCGCTCCCGTTGTCATCATATCCGTCGTCTAAAAGCTGGCCGTCTTCAAGCACCTTTTCCTCACTCTAATTCAACTTAGTTCATTGTCATTCTGGTTTCCGGCAGCAGCGGAGATTCCAAAACAATCGGCGTCAAAATAATTACAATTACTGACCGACTGCGGTCAACCGTGGCATCACCGCCCAGCAGGGAGTTTTCTGCCGAGCCGGTGCCGGACTTGGTTGTCTTGGTCTTGGCTTTTTCAAATCCGGTCAAAATCAACGATTCGCCCGAAGTCATTGCCACCTCTTGAGTAAATGCACGCGATTCTATTTTGGGATTTTGAATATAGCTGCCCTCGTTTTCTGCGCCATAGGACACATTTTCCATCTGCACCAATTCCGACAAGGTCATATTGAACATCACCAACATCCGGCCATGCTCCAAAATGCGCGGCAGTACATTCATCGTAAATCCGGTTTCGATTTCGTCAGTAGTTACCGACAAATCATAGTTGCTACTGTCCGAACCGCTGTTGGTTTTAGTCATTTCCGAAATGTAGTTTTCCTTGCTGGTTACTTGAATAGGTGCCGGTTTGTTGTTCAGAGTTGTAACCGTGCCCGAAGTTACCAAGCTGGCGCGGGTCTTTTCCGACAGAGCCTTCACAATGGCATCAGCCGAGATGTCGCCTCTGGTCAAACCCCAAGTAAGTTGGCTGGTTTTGGTTGCGGCATTGGCAAAAGTTTGTGAACCGACAAATTCTATCGTACCGAACTTGTCATTAAATGCGCCGGATAATATTCCGTTCAAATCCAAGCCATAACTGTCAGTGTCGGTCATATCAACCTGCATAATCTTAACCGAAATGGCAACTTGTCTGGCCAAGCGGTCGTTCTGCTCATTAATGAATTTGGCCACCAGTTTAATATCATCGGGAGTGGCGGTTAAGGTAATCGTGCCATCTGAAGGGGACACGGTCAGTTGTGCACCGCTGGATATCATCGAACGGATGGTCGATTCAAACTGCGACCACATCTCAACCTCGATGGAGGATGACATACTTATTGACGAAGACCCGCCCGCACCCGAAGCTGATCCGCCCAAACTGGCGCTCATCGTAGGCTTTGACGGCAGAGAATAAATTACAAAAGTTTTGGTGATAAACTTATAGAAGTAAATACCCTTGTTCTCATATTTCCACCATACGCCGAACCGCGAAGAAACCTCATCCAAAAACCCACTCAACGGGCCTTGGTAGGACACAATCATTGTATCCGGTGATACCCACCCGTTAGTCGATGTCGCATCCTCCTCTTCGGGGCGGTTGTTCTCACCTTTAGCACGCACATCATCCTCAATATCCGAGGCATAGCGGATGCCCAGCGAGGTGGTGCGGTTAATCATATCACCGATTTCATACAAACTTATCGGACGATTCGATACCAAAGTCACGCCGTCCTTGGTTTCCAAATACCCCGGCAGCGGCTCACCTTCGTACTCAATACGGCTCTTGTTGCCCAGCCAAATATCATCATTAACCTTAACCAAATCCTGATTGGCTACCTTGGTCGGCACCTTAGCCTCTTCACGCATCTTGGTCGTGGCTTTAATGTCTCTCTCCACTACATCATCAACCGCAGTTGAAATCGAGCAGGAAGCCGCCAATACCACGGCGGCGGCACCGATTATAATTTTGCCGAGTTTACTAGTTGTAAGCATTTTCATCCTCCTTGGTTTCAACAACCAATACCCTGTTTCCTTTATAGAATGTTGCCATCGGCGCCGGCTGAGCGCGGGCAAAAGTTCTGATTAAAGCCGAGGTCACATCGGCAAATCTGCCTCTGAACATTGCTCCCGCCGACAAAGTGTAATTACGGTTGGAGTTCCAAATTAAGCGCCAACCCGACCTCTCACACCACTCGGAGAGCAGGCCTTTCAAGGTGTCGCCTTCCTCAGCCAGCCAGTCTTCAACTGCCTCATCACCGGTCGACATTCCGCCGTTGGTGCCATAGGCCTCGTCAATCGCCTGATCAAAAGCCGAATTTACCGCTGTTTCATAATCCGACACTTCTTCTTCAATTGTGGGAGGAATTGCCGCAGTCATATTGCCGCCGGCGCCGCCTTGAGTATAATACTGGTCACGCGGCGTTCTCTCGCCATAAGTACGATATTCGGCGGCCGTGCGACGATAATTAATCATCGGGTCATCCTCCTCTGGAGGCACAATCACCGGACGCGCCGGCTGCTCTTGTACACAAGGAACCTCAACCGGCGCAGCTGTCTGCTCCTGAACGATGGTGGTTTGGTCAACATAAACCACCTCTTCGCCCTCGCCCGAGCCCCACCATACGCGCTCCGACGAGCAGGCTGACAGCCCCAGCAACGCCAATATTGATAGTTTATATGCTTCTCTCCAGTTCATTTTTGCGGTTCCTCGACAGTATTTTACCATAACGTTTTTCCCATTTTACTATTGAAAAATAAATAATCAAGCACTCTCAATCAGTTATTACCATTGAGCATAATTGTCTGCCGAATTATTGTTATTTTTCGTTGTCTCCTTTCCGTTTTGCTGCGGACTTACCATCCGCAAAATAAAGCTGTTTGGCTCACGCGATGTGAACACTACGTTGATTTTAGAGTACTCCACTCCCTTGTTGGTAAGTATATTATAAAGCAGATTGAGCCGCCGTTGCTGCAAAATAGTCGGCCGTGTTCCATCCACTCTCACTTCTAAGAATGTTCCCTCTTCAGAGGCTGCTTTCAAAGCAAAAGCCTGTACCCAGCGCAGCGTTTGCCCTGATATCTCGGCACGATTGGCCTGAAACGACATTTTTATCTCACGCGGGGTGATATTGGCGCGTTTGGCTTGAGCTGCTTTGCGCAAGGCCGAACGGGCTTTTTTCTTTGAATAGGTTTTATTTGTCAAATTTGCCGCTGAATCCTTGGCCTCTTTCACCGCACTGGAAAACATTTCGCCCAGCGAGGTCAATACGCCTTTTTTCTCTTTCGGAGCCTCGGTGTTCTCCATCAACTCATCTGCCGGAGGCAGCATAGTCATCTCAGGTTCTTCATCCTCCAGTTCCGTAAGCAGCTTTTTCTCTTCTTTTTCGCGCTCCTGCCGCAAGGTGCGGGCATTCATCACCTTTTCTTTTTTGGCATCGGGGGAATTGGCAGGATAAGCCAAACGCGGCATCAAGTCTTCTTTGTTGGCCAAATCTTCCGGTAGCGGAATTATCAAATTCTTCACCGTTTCCGAGGCTAGTTCGACCCCTTGTTTGTCTTTGTGGATGTTGAGAGCTTGCGCAATTTCCTCATCAGTCTTGCCGGCAAAATCTTTGTTTGCCATCTGATTAACGCTGTTGCCGTTAGCTTTGGCAATCAGCCAAGGAGTGTCGCTGTTCATCGGCTGCCACTGTTGGGTGTCTTCTGCCTGCGGTGCTGTTTTCTCAAGCTCCTTACTCATACTCTCAATCGGGGTATTAGCACTGCCCAAAGCCACATGGTTCAAGTCTTCGGCTTTGCCGATAGCAACCTCCTTATTGGCGCGGTTGTTGTCATAAATCAAAGGCAAAGGCGCATTCGGCGGCGTATCTTCTGCCAAACGCAACGTCTGTGGTTCTTTGGGTATTTGGTCCTTTATCTCAGCAGCATAAAGTATCTTTTTGCCGGCCGACGCAGTTTCCTCATATTTTGACGACATTGCAGGAGCGATATCTGTCTTTGGAGCATAAACTACACTTTCGCTCGGTTCATCCTCGCGGAGGGGCTCATCTTGTGAATAAAGCACCTTGGCCGAAGTAGGAGGAGCGTCGATAGGTTCGGGGTTGAGCGCTTTTAAGACATCAGCCACATCGTCTCTTTCCGGCATGGCGATATACTCCGCCTCATCAGCCGCAATAACATCATCATTGTCTGCTTCAAGCAACGCCTTTGGTGCCATCTCAGGCAGCACAGTAAGGTCGATTTTTTTTATGGGGTGACGATATGTCTGCAAATTTTTTACAAACAACGAAATGTTTTTCGAACTGATGTCAATAGGGGTTGTCAGTTGATTTTGAGAATGCAAAAAAGCCCTGTTTGCAATCGAAATTGCAAGCATAGACACTGAAAAACTGCATAAAAATGCTTTTAGCGCTGCTTTTTGCATAAATCTAACCCCTTAAAGCCTTGATAAAACAAAATGCGACTCTTGGCAAGAGTCGCAAAAAAAAATCCCCAAAATTATTTTTTTTATAAACAGGCGAGGTTTACAAAATGAATTTTTTATTCGTCAGCGAAACGCGGTCGGATATCCTTAAGCGCAAGGGTTATCTGATGGATTTGTCAATCGGATTGAAACGCAGGCGCAGAACTTGCCACTTGTCGTAGCGATCAGCGTATTTGTCGGCCAAAATTTCCTTATACACCGTCTCGCAGATGTGCACCGCCCGCACGGCCGAATTAGCCACCGAGCGGAAATGCCCGTCAGAATTATAGCGTCCCTTGTCCATTACCTCAACTGCGCGCACGCTGCCGTTTTGATTAAGCGAGGCCTTAATTTCTATCACCATATCGTCAATCCCCATCGCTCCGGGGTCCAGATTCCAACACTGGCGCAAACGTCCGGCCAAAGCATCCATCTCCGAGATTGACAAATCGCTGAAATACGAGCCGACCGTCCCTCCTTCAACCCCCATATTGGTCACTTGTGTACCTTCTTTAATGGTGGCCGAAGCGGCGGTATCGCTTTCTTGCGCCAGCTTATCGACACTGGCTAAAAGACTCTTCAACGGATTGGCCAACTGCGGTTCCGACTTCTTGGGTTGTTCTTTTTTTGGTGCCGGCTTGGGCGGAGTGGGCTTTTTCTCCGGCTTAGGCGCGACTTTAGGTTTGGGAGCAGCCGGCTTTTTTGGCTGAGGTGCGACCATAAAGCTCTTTTTGGGCTCAGGAGCCGGTTGTTCTTCTGCCTGAGGTTCTTTTTTAGGTTGCTCTTTAACCTCTTCTTGCGGTGCCGGCGGCTCGTCTTTGGTGTAATTCTCTTCTATTTTGCGCTTTTCGACCGTGGCGGCCTTATCTTCCTCGCCAAACACGGCCTTAGGCGGCAGATTGGTCATTTCGGAAATCTTTACATCTTGCAGGTCGACAATAATCGGGACTTGTCCGGCATCGGTTCTGTTCCACCAAAACAGCGGCAGCTTAACCATCAGCAAAACGGTGACGATTAAGTGCAAAGCAATAGATTTTTTTAATCCCGATTTCATAGCCGTTTAGTTTTTCCTGTTGGGTTTTGGTTCGGTTTTCAGTCCCACTTTTTCAAAACCGGCCTCTTTAAGCAAGGCCATCAGGCCGATAATGCGACCATATTGCGCGCCGGCATCACCCGAGATGGTGATACTCACCTCATCATTTTGGGCGCGGATGGCCTTAACCTTGTCGACAATTTTATCCGCAGGAATTTCGGTTTGGCCGATGTAATAATAGCCGTCTTTGTCAACGCTGATGTTAATAGATGTGTCTTCGCCGGTTAGATTTTTGCCGCCCACTTTGGGCAAATCAAGCGCAATACCGGAGGTCATCAACGGGGCAGCCACCATAAACACCACCAGCAAAACCATCATAACATCCATCAGATTGGTAATATTAATGTCGGAATTGAGGCGATAGCTGCGTGAGCGGCGGCGTGAAGCGGACTGAGGCATCGGCTATTCTCCCGCCATATCGGCACGAATGGCAGAATCGTCAATCTCGCGCGACATAATGGTTGAAAACTCGGACATAAAGGCCTCCAACTTTTTGGCATATCTATCCAAATCCGAAGAAATTTTATTGTAGGCCACCACTGCCGGAATTGCTGCAATCAAGCCGAAAGCGGTAGTAAACAAGGCCTCGGCGATACCCGGAGCCATGGCAGAGAGTGAATTGCTTTGAGTAAGGGCGATGGCATTAAAACTGTTGATAATACCCCAAACCGTGCCGAAAAGTCCGACCAATGGCGCTACCGAACCGGTAGAGGCCAAAAAGCCCAAATGTGTCTCCAAAGCATCCAAATCCTTGTCCATCGACACCATCATGGCTTTTTCAATGCGCTGTTGCAGCGAAACTCCGCGCAGCCCGCGATCGGTTTTGGCCTTTAGGATATTGGTGCGTTTCCACTCTTTCATCGCCGCCATAAACATATTTGCCATCGGCTCATTAGGCGAGGCGCCGAGTGAATCATACAGTTTATCCAACGAACCGCCTGACCAAAATTTTTCTTCAAAACGGGCGGTTTTTTGTTTGAGTTGACGCAGCAGGCCAAATTTTTCGAAGATAATCGCCCACGACCAAACCGAGGCCAAAATCAGACCGATTAAGACTATTTTGGTGACGCTGTCAGCCGACCAAACCATATCCCACATTGAGCTGCCGGCGGTCGCGGCTTCTTCTAAACTTTCAGTTTCCATAAATTTGCTTCCTCACATTGGTTAGACACACAATTACAATTTTGGCACCAACATAACAAAAAATGTTAAATAATCAATTAACTTTCGGGAGATATTCGGTCGCGGTGCACACTTTTTATGAAAAAAGGCCTGAGGATATTTCCTCAAGCCTTATATTTGGGTAAAAATCAACCTTATTTTTTCAACACGGCAACTCCGGGGAGCTCTTTGCCTTCCATCCACTCAAGGAAAGCGCCTCCGGCGGTTGAAATATAGGAGAATTTGCTCTCAACACCGGCATTAGCCAAAGCCGATACGGTGTCGCCGCCGCCGGCAACCGAGATGATTTTGCCCTCCATTGTGAGCTCGGCTGCATGAGCCGCCACGGCATTGGTCGCGGTATCAAACGGCTTCATTTCAAACACTCCCAAAGGCCCGTTCCACACAAGGGTTTTGCAATCGTCCATCGCGGCATTGATGGCGGCAATCGTTTTTGCTCCCACATCAAGCAGGCTCCAACTGTTGTCGGGGATGTGGTTAACATCAACCGTTTCGTGCTTGGCATTGGGCTTAAATTCTTCGGCAATAACCACGTCCTTAGGCAAGATAATCTCGCAATGGTTGCTTTTGGCTGCTTTCATAATCTCGGCTGCGGTGTCCAGCATATCGGTCTGCACCAGTGAATTTTTTTCGGTGATGTTTTTGATGCCCGAGGCACTCATAAAGGTGTGAGCCATACCGCCGGAAATAACCAGTTTATCAACTTTTTTGATAAGATTATTGAGCAAGTCGAGTTTGGTGGATACTTTTGAACCACCAACCACGGCCATCAGCGGACGCTCGGGATTGTTAAGCCCCTTGGACAAGGCATTTACTTCTTCTTCCATCAGGCGTCCGAAAGCCGATGGACGCAATTTAACGGCCGCCACCATCGAAGCATGATCGCGGTGGGCGGTAGAAAACGCATCCGAGACATAAATATCAACGTTTTTAACCAATTCTTGCGCAAAGTTCTCGTCGCCTTTTTTCTCCTCTTTATAAAAACGCAGATTTTCCAACAGCAAAATCTCATCAGATTTCATATGCTTGATGGCTTGCTCAACGTGCGGGCCGATGCAATCGTCAACAAATACTACCCTTTTACCCAAAGATTTTTCCAAATCCTTAACAATGTGCGTCAAAGAATTTGCCATATCTCCTTTGCCCTCGGGGCGTCCCAAGTGCGAAGTGACCACTACTTTGGCACCTTTGCTCATTAACTCTTTGATAGTGGGAACCATGCGGTCGATACGGGCAGTGTTGGTAACTTCGAATTTGTCGTTCATCGGAACATTGAGGTCGGCGCGCAGCATCACCACTTTGCCGTTCAAATCACCCAAGTCATCAATAGTTTTATATTCGCTCATTTTTACATCCTTATAAATAAAAAACAAAACCCCTGTCAGTTATCGGCAGGGGTTTATAATTATAACAATTAGCCGTTGACTTGTGCCATATGGGCAATCAAATCAAGAACTTTGCAGGAATAACCCCACTCGTTGTCATACCACGAAACAACCTTAACAAAGGTCGGGGTCAACTGGATACCGGCCTTGGCATCAAAGATTGAAGTGCGAGAATCCCCAAGGAAGTCCGACGAAACAACCGCATCTTCGGTATAACCCAAAACGCCTTTGAGCTCGCCTTCGGAGGCCTTTTTCATCGCTTGGCAAATTTCTTCATAAGTAGCCGCCTTCTCCAAATTAACCGTCAAGTCAACCACGGAAACATCCAAAGTAGGAACGCGCATGGACATTCCGGTCAATTTGCCGTTCAGCGAAGGAATAACCTTGCCGACGGCTTTGGCTGCGCCGGTCGAAGAGGGGATAATATTGCCCGAGGCTGCCCGTCCGCCGCGCCAATCTTTCATCGAAGGTCCGTCAACCGTCTTTTGGGTAGCGGTGGTGGAGTGAACTGTAGTCATCAAGCCTTCTTTGATGCCGAAAGCATCGTGCAGAACTTTGGCCAAAGGTGCCAAGCAGTTGGTGGTGCAGGACGCGTTGGAAACAAACTGAGTTCCTTTAACATAGCTGTCGGTATTTACGCCGCAGACAAACATCGGAGTGTCATCTTTCGAAGGAGCGGACATAACGACATATTTAGCACCGGCATCAATATGAGCCTGAGCTTTTTCTTTGGTAAGGAACAAACCGGTGGATTCGACAACGTATTCGGCGCCGATTTCGCCCCATTTCAGATCAGCGGGGTTCTTTTCGGCCGTGACCCGAATGGCCTTGCCGTTGACAACGAGCTTGCCGTCTTTTACCTCCACACTGCCGTCAAACCGTCCGTGCATTGTGTCATATTTGAGCATATAGGCCATATAGTCTACATCAATCAAGTCATTGATGCCGACGATTTCGATGTCGTTTCTCTTTTGGGCTGCGCGGAACACCAAACGTCCAATGCGGCCGAATCCGTTGATACCAACTTTTATTGTCATTGTTTTATATCCTTCCTTATAGTCAAAACAATTTGGTTAATTTAATCAACGGCTAATTTAGCAACGATATCGGGATATTTCAAGTTGTTTTTTGGATTATACCACACAAGGGGATTAAATTAACAAATCGTTTGTTTTTTTTCAATATGCGCTATACTTAATTTAAGAACAAAGATTATATAGTCAAACAGACAGATTGACGAAGGCAAATCAGGTTATGGGATTAAAATTTTGCAATAAAGACAAAACTGCGTTGGTAGAGCTTGAAGGCGATATGCGCCGGTTTGACAATCCTAAGCTCGCCCAAAGGATGTTGGCGTGTTTGCGCAGCTCCGAAAAAGTGGAAGTCAGAGCCGCGAATTTGACCGATTGGGATTCGACAACGGCCGCCATTGTTTATAAAATTATGCGCAAGGTTAAGGGTGTCAAATTGGTTGATTTTCCTCAAGGTTTGGCCAACACGGTGCATTTGGCGCTCAAAATCGACCGCAAGCCCTATATCGCCAAACCGGACGATGACTTTTTTGCCAATCTGGGGGAAGATTTGATAGAACGCTGGCAAGGGCTGCGGCGGGCACTGGTTTTTATGCGCCGGACCGCGGTTTCGTTTTGGCGCCTGTTGAGCGCACGTGCGGTTATACGCAGCGCCGATTGGATTGAAGCGCTGGCCGATAACGGATATCGCGCTTTGGGTATTGTGATGCTGGCCAGCTTTATGACCGGTTTGATATTGGCTTTTGTCGGGGCATTGCAGCTTCGGCTGTTTGGTGCCCAAGTTTATATTGCCTCGTTGGTAACCATTGCCATGGTGCGGATTATGGGGGCGATTATGATGGGTATCATTATGGCCGGCCGTACTGGTGCGCAGATGGCGGCGGTTATCGGCTCGATGAAAGTCAATGAAGAGCTGGATGCCTTGCAAACTTTCGGTTTGGAAGCCGGTGACATTGTGGTAATGCCAAGGCTGGTATCTTTGGCTTTGAGCTGCCCGTTTTTAACGATTTTTGCCGATTTGGCAGGCATTGTCGGCGGGATGTTAGCGGCGGTGGCAATGTTTGATATCTCTCCAGCTCAATACCTGTTGTATGCCAAGCAGGCTTTTGCGATGCGTGATTTTATCATCGGGGTGGTTCATGGCGGTATTTACGGGATAATTATCGCGGCTTGCGGCTGTTACTTTGGCATCAACTGCGGCCGCGATGCACGCAGTGTGGGCGATGCTGCCACCAAAGCCGTGGTATCGGCCATCGTAATTATGATTGTGGCCACCGGCGCGTTGACGTGGATTATTGAGGGCATCGGGATATGAGTGAGACGATAATACGCGGCGAAAATTTGGAAATAGCCTATGGTGAAAATGTGTTGTTGCGCGATGGCAATTTTGCTGTCAAACGCGGGGATATATTCATCATAATGGGCGGCTCGGGTTCAGGCAAAAGCAGCCTGCTCAAAACCTTAATCGGCTTGAAAGAGCCGAAAGCCGGTCGGGTGTTTATTCGCGATGAGGATTTTTATCAATCAGACGAGGCCAAGCGTCGACAAATAATGCAGGGTTGCGGAGTGCTCTATCAAAGCGGTGCTTTATTCAGCTCAATGACCATAGGCGAAAACGCAGCTCTGCCGCTGCAACAATATTCGACTTATTCGCCGGAGACCATTGCCGAGTTGGTGGAGTTAAAATTGGCTTTGGTCGGATTGCAGGGATATCGGGATTTTTATCCCGATGAGTTGTCAGGCGGAATGAAAAAACGCGCCTCTTTAGCACGAGCACTGGCATTGGATCCAGATATTTTGTATTTTGACGAGCCTTCGTCGGGACTGGATCCGGTAAGCTCGCGGCTACAAGATGAATTGATTTTGGAAATCAATGCCAATCAAGGCACTACCATTGTGGTGATAAGTCACGATGTGGATTCAATATTGACAATCGGCAATAATGCCATCTATCTTGACGGCAACGCCAAGCAGATTACCGCGGCCGGCAGCCCCCAAGAGTGGCTGCGCAACCCGCCTAATGCAGCGCTGGCCGATTTCTTTAAGCGACGCAGAGGAGAATAATAATGCGCAAAAAAGCAAGCAAAAAACTTATAGGCATATTTTGGGCGTGCAGTTTGGCATTGGTGGCAGTTTTAGCCGGTTTTTGGCTGAGCGACCAAGCATCCGATGAAGACGGACGCACGGTGGTGATGTATTTTGAAGAATCCATCAGCGGGCTTAATGTCGGCTCGGATGTGGTGCTTAAAGGGGTTAAGGTCGGCGAGGTCAAACGCATCAACATCCAAATCAATTCCGACACACTTACCTTCAGTATTCCGGTTTATGCCGTGATGAAGAAAAAGGTTATCAGTACCATCAACAAAAACAACGGCAGCGACCTGAACGAGTTGATAGAGAAAGGTTTGCGAGCGCGGCTGGCCGTGCAGAGTTATGTGACGGGACAACTTATGATTGATTTGGAGATGTTGCCCGATACGCCAATTAAATATCACGATGTTAAAGACATCAAAGAGATACCGACCGCCTTATCGGCTTTTGGCGAGTTATCACGCAACCTGCAATCATTGCCGATTGCCGAAGGGGTAAAGAATTTTACGGAATTTTTTGCCTCGTTGAACAAAGTTATGCCTGATATTGAGACTGTGGCACAAAATATGTCGCAGTGGACGAACAAGACCAAAAAGGCCGGAATGCAAATGCCGGAAAACGCTAATAATATGATGATTAACGTTGAGGCGGCGGCCAAGTCTTTGAAAAATTTAACCGATTATTTGGAGCGCCATCCCGAGGCGTTGCTGAGAGGAAAAAAACAATGAGAAAAACAGGGCTTGTCATCGTATTTTTACTGGGATTAACCGCTTGTTTCGGCGGATATTCTCCCAACAGCAATTTTTACCGCTTGCAACCGGTAACCGCAACTGATAGAGTTTTTATCAGCAAAAAAAGCATTGCCGTGGGGCGAGTAGGTCTGCCGGAATATTTGTCTCGTCCTCAAATGGTAATGCTGGATGAAAAAACGCCGAAGGTCGAAATTGCTGAATTTAACCGCTGGGGTGAAAATTTGGATAATATGCTGCAGCGTAAAACCGCCGCGGATTTGCGGGTTTATCTTCCCAAGGCCAAAATCGCCGGAAGTGATGAAGAAGTGCAAAATGCCGCTTATGAAGTGCGCATTGAGGTAATGCGGATGGATATGATGCGGCAGGGAAAGGTTGTTTTGGAAGCCAAATGGTATGTGTTGAACAACAACGGACAAGTAGTAAAAAGCGGGCGCTTTGAGCAGTCGCAAGTCATCAAACCCCGTTACGAGGATTATGCTTATGGCGCATCAACGCTTCTTGGCAAGATGAATATGGACATAGCCCGAGCTTTGGCCGAGATTTAGGCCTCCAAAGCCTTGATGATTTCTTCGGTTACGGCTTTGGCATCGCCATAGAGCATATAAGTATTGGGCTGATAAAACAGCGGATTGTCAATTCCGGAATAACCGGATGCCAGCGACCGCTTGACAAAGAAAATGGTCTTGGCCTTGGCAACCTCAAGAATAGGCATTCCGTAAATCGGGGAGGAAGCGTCGGTTTTGGCTTTGGGGTTGGTGATGTCGTTGGCTCCGATAACATAGGCCACATCCGCGGCAGCAAATTCGTGGTTGATATCACCCAGCTCATAGACGTCGGCGTAGTCAACATCGGCCTCGGCCAAAAGTACGTTCATATGCCCCGGCATACGTCCGGCCACCGGATGAATGGCGAATTTTACATTGACATGATAGGTTTGTCTTAAGATGTCGGCCATATTTTTCAAAGCATATTGTGCGTGAGCCGAGGCCAAACCATATCCGGGAACAATTATGATATTGGCGGCATTTTCCATCAAAAAAGCTGCATCTTGCGGCGAACCCTGTTGTGCGGTTTTCTCAGTTTCCGAGCCATGTCCGGCCAAAGCGAAACTGCCGGTCAGAATATTAAAAAGCGAGCGATTGACCGCTTTAGTCATAACCCGTGCCAGAAATGTGCCGCCGGTGCCCACAATAGTGCCGATAATAATCAATACCGGACTTTGCAAAGACAATCCGACAAACACACAAGCCCAGCCCGACATTGCATTAAGCACGGAAATGGCAATGGGAATATCTGCACCGCCAATCGGCAAAACCAGCATAAATCCCAACACGCCCGCGGTGGCGCCTAAGGCATAAAAACTCGAGATATTGCCATGTATCATAAAGCATAGCCCGAACGCCAATCCCAGCAAAAACAACAGCGAATTGACAATATATTGCGCATAAAAATGCAATGGCGCCGAAAGCCTGCTCCAGTTGAGTTTGGCAAATGCGACGATTGACCCGCAAAATGTAATGCTGCCGATAACAAGACTTAAGGTATTGTTAAGCCACTCTTCCGAGCCGGATGAAATTTCCGAAAGACTGATACAGGCGGCGGCCAATCCGCCCATTCCGTTGAATGCGGCAATCATTTGCGGTAGCGAAGTTATTTTAACCTTATATGCGATGCAAATCCCCGCCAGCGCGCCGCTTAATATAACCAAAATCGGTATGATGTGACTGATAAGCTCCAAGGATATCAATGCGGCAATAATCGCCCAAAACATTCCGCAGATGCCGAACAAATTGCCGATGCGGGCAGTTTTCGGCGAAGACAGCAGTTTAATCGACAATATCATCAGCGTATTGGCCAAAAGATAGGATGTATTTACAAACAGGTTAATCATTTTTTGTCTCCTTGGTTGCTTTCGGGGCGGCGGGTCTTAAACATCTCCAGCATCCGTTGTGAGACGGCAAAGCCTCCGAAAATATTAATCGCCGCAAAAAAGCAGGCGCTATAGGACAAAATCAAATCTGCAAGGTGTGACGATTCTTTCAAGGAAATAAGCGCTCCCAAAATAATGATGCCGGAAATAGCATTGGAGACACTCATTAAGGGCGAGTGCAGGGCAGGGGTAATACTGCTGATGACCAAATAACCTACAAAACAGGCCAGCATCAAGATGGTGAGCAAAAACCAAATATCCATGGCAATTATCCTTCAGTTAACAAGGTTGAGGCAATGAGCGGGTCTTGGAAATCTATGTGCAGGGAATCATTTTGCGCAGAGTAAAGGTAAGTAACAAAATTGTAAAAGTTATTTGCCGCAAGCAGGCTTGCGGTATGCGGCACTTCCGCTGCCAGATTACCGGAAGCATATATAATGCAATTGTGACAACGTGTGGTTTTGTGATTAACGGATTTGGCAATATTTCCGCCATAAGCCGCAGCCATATCTATTAACACGGCGCGCGGATGCAGGCGAGAAAACATCTCTTCGGTGATAAGCAAAGGTGCTTGTTTGTCGGCAGAAAAAGCGCCGGTAATTATAATGTCAAAGGATTCCAGCATCGGCACAAAGTCATCAATAAACTGAGCACCGGCCGATTGTGCCGGTTCTTTGAGCTCCGGATTAATGTCAAAAGCATAAACTTTTGCTCCCAAGCGTTTGGCCGTGGCTATAGCTTGCAGGCCGGCTACTCCGACCCCGATAACCAACACTTTGGCCGGTATTATCGTGCCGGCCGAAGTTATCATTAAGGGAAAACTGATTGCCGCCAAACCTGCCGCGCGGACAACCGCTTGATATCCGGCAAGGTTGTTCTGCGAAGAAAGAATATCAAAAGGCTGTGCCCGTGAAATCCGCGGCAGTTGGTTGAGAGCATAACAGGTAATATGCCGTGCTTTGAGCTGGGCAAAATATGCGGCTAGTTGATGGTTTTGCAAATCGCCGATAACAAAGCTGTAATTTTTGAGGTGTTTTATTTCTTGGATGGAGGGAGCTGATATTTTGAGCCATATATCGCACTTGGTCAAAACCTCAGCCGCCGAAGCCTTAATTTCAACACCTTGTGCCGCATATTCGCCATCAGTAAAGCAGGCTTTGGCTCCGGCGTGCTGTTCCATCATAATCTCGAAACCGGATTTGCGAAAATTTTGCGCGGTCTGCGGAGTGAGTGCCACTCGCGTCTCAAAAGGCGAAGTTTCTTTGGTGATGCCGATAATCATTTTTTTGTATTCCGTTAACCATTATACAACCATCTGCATATATAATCGCCGACATATAACGCGGCAATGTGAGAGAAAGTATAAGATTATGGTTCGTGAGTTTATAAAATTATTTTGGGTGTTTGCTAAAATCGGCGCGATAATGTTTGGCGGCGGTGCGGCGATGTTGCCCATTCTCAAATCCGAAGTGGTTGACAAAAGACGCTATATTTCGCAAGAAGAATTGCTTGATTTGTATTCCATAAGCCAGTGCACTCCCGGTATTATTGCCGTTAATATTGCCACATTTATCGGCAGCAAACAACTGGGTATCGCCGGAGCTGCCGCTGCCACCTTGGGAGTTGTCACTCCGGCAGTTATTATAATCACGGCCATTGCCGCAGTTTTAACCCAATTTATGGACAATCGCTATGTTATCTATGCTTTTAGCGGTATCCGCATCGCGGTAGTGGCTTTGGTTATCAATGTTGTTATAGATTTAGCCCGCGGGAACCTCAAAAGCTGGGGCAAAGTTGCGGCCTTCATTATTGCCTTGGCGGTATTATTGGCCTTTAAGCTCTCACCGGCATTGTTGGTGCTGACGATGGGGGTGGGATGCGTTGCCTTGGGGGAGCTTAGAAGGAGGCGAGCGAAATGATTTACGGTTTGCTGTTTTTTGAGTTTTTTAAAATAGGACTGTTTGCCATCGGCGGCGGTTTGGTTACGATTCCCTTTTTGTTCAACTTGGCCGAAAAATACGATTGGTTCAGTCGGGTGGAATTGATTAATATGATGGCCGTAGCCGAGTCCACCCCCGGTCCTTTGGGGGTAAATATGGCAACTTATGCCGGATTCAATGCTGCAAGCATCAGCGGAGCACTGATATCTACGGTTGGATTGGTTTTGCCATCGTTCATTATTATAGTCATCATTGCCAAATTGATGAGCAAATACAGCTGCAACACAAGGGTGAAGGATTTTTTATCCGGTGTGCGTCCCGCGGTGATTGCCCTGATACTGTGGGCGGGAATTCCTCTTGCGCAAACCTCGCTCACCTCGGATATTAATATAATGATTTTTGTCGGCATATTAGCGGCAATGCGGGTATGGAAAAAAAGCCCTGTTTTTTATATAATCATCGCCGCGCTGATCGGCATAGCCTTGCGGCTGTGATTCGGATAACAAAAAATAAATGAAAAAACACTCTGCTGAAAAAAAGAAATTTTTTGGCGCGCCCGGCGGGTTACTCCGCTAACGCTCCGTTCACTGCGCTCATCGGCCAAGCCGACCGCGATACTTCCGTCTCGCTTTCGCTTGTAGTCGAACCCACTTTGTGAGTTCAAATCCCGCTTACGCAGCAATCTCTTCATTTACAAAAAAAATCCCCACTTGAGGGATTTCTAAAATCTTGGCGCGCCCGGCGGGGTTCGAACCCACAACCCTCAGCGTCGGAGGCTGATACTCTATCCAATTGAGCTACGGGCGCCGCATCTTGTTCTCCACCTCTTTACACTCTTTTAATGAAAAATTCCAGTAAAATTTTTCTTTGGTTGCAAAAAAACGCTTTATTCCTCTTTTTTCACAAATTTTTGCTTGACTATTCGTTCAAATATATGTATTAAAGGGCAACAGTTTTTATATTGAGGAATTACGAAAATGGCTAAAAAATGTGAAATTTCGGGCACCGGCGTAATGAGCGGCAACAATGTCAGCCACGCTAACAATCGCACTCGCCGTCGCTTTCTGCCCAATTTGCAGGTTGTTTCTTTGTTGAGCGATATTTTGGGTAAGGTTTTCAAGCTCAGAATCTCGGCCAAAACTTTGCGCTCTATTGAGCACAACGGCGGTTTGGATGCCTATCTCGAGTCGACTTCCAATTCTAAATTGTCGGCTGAGGCGGTTGAGATTAAAAAAGCTATCGCTAAAAAGAAATCCGCAAACTGATACACAGTCTATTTATGACGCTTTAAGCCCCGTCGTTGTTGGATGTCGGGGCTTTTGTTTTGCGGTTATCCCCATTATCCACAACCCCTTTGCCCGCCCTGGTTACAAAATCCTTTGCACTTTGTGACAATATGCTGTATCTATCGCACTAAATAACACCGCATTAAGGACAATTAATCATGTACGAAATATCTCCCGACCAACTTCCCAAAAATATTGAAGCAGAACAGGCTTTGCTCGGCGCTCTGCTAGCCAATAACAAGGTTTACGAAAAAGTTTCGGAATTTTTGTTGCCCGAACATTTCTCCGCCCCTGTTCACGCACAGATTTTTGACATTATTGCCAAGCTCATTACCAAGGGACACGTTGCCGATGTCATCACCTTGAAAAATTATTTTGAGCAAAACGGCACCTTAAATGAGGTCGGCGGCTATAAATATCTCATCAAACTCGCCGATTCGGCAACGCCGCTCACCAATGCCGAATACTATGCTCAGTTTATCTATGATAAATATCTGCGCCGCGAGCTTATTAATATCGGCTGCGATATTGCCTCAACCGCCGCGCAGGAAAGTCTCGATTCGGAGGCCTCATCGCAAATTGAAAATGCCGAAAAAAAATTGTTCGACTTAGCCACCGTCGGCGAGACTTCCAAAGGATTTATCACTTTTTCCGATGCTATGCAGGATTCGGTCAGTCGTATCGAAGCGGCTTTTCAAAAAGGCGGCAAAATTTCCGGCTTGCCCACCGGATTGGATGCACTGGATAACAAAATCGGCGGTCTCAACGATTCTGACCTGATTATTTTGGCCGGTCGTCCCGCTATGGGCAAAACCGCGCTGGCTACCAACATTGCCTATAATGTTGCCGAGTTTATGGCTCAAGACAAAACTATTCCTCCGGCTAAAAAAGGGGTGGCATTCTTTTCTTTGGAAATGTCAGCCGACCAGTTGGCGGCGCGTATTCTTTCGACCGTGACGCAAACCAACGGCCATGATATGCGTGTCGGTAAAATTGACAATGCGCAGTTTACCCGTTTGGCCGCCGCGGTGCGTGAATTGCAGTCTATACCGCTGTATATTGATGATACCCCCGGCCTTAATATCAATGCCATCCGCACCCGTGCCCGTCGCCTCAAACGCAGCCACGGTCTCGGGCTGATTGTCATTGACTATATTCAGCTTATTACCGGAACCGGCAGCAAAAAAAGCGAGGGCAACCGTGTGCAAGAAGTGTCGGAAATTTCTCGCGGTCTTAAAATTTTGGCCAAGGAGTTGCAAGTTCCGGTTATTGCTCTTTCGCAGCTCAACCGCAGCGTCGAAAGCCGTGATGACAAAAAACCGCAAATGGCCGACTTAAGAGAATCAGGTTCAATCGAACAAGATGCCGACATAGTCCTTTTCGTTTTCCGCGAGAACTATTATATAGCTAACAATGTTCCCGCGCAACGCGACACCGAAACGCCGGAGAAGTTTCAACAGCGCTATGATAATTGGCTGATTCGCTGCAAAGAAACCGCCGGCCGTGCCGAAGTTATTGTCGGCAAACACCGTCACGGCACTACCGGTCCGATACCTCTTTCGTGGAACGGCGACTTTGCGCAATTCGGTAATTTGGCGCGGGAAGACCGTCTGCCACAAAAAATAGGAGCTTGATATGTCTTCAACTCAAGATACCCCCAATCGGCGTTTTGCTGATTTGGCCGATGTAGAGCCTGAATTTTGGAAAAAAAAGCGCCCCGAGCAATTTAGCCGCACCGAATGGGAGCTTTTGTGCGACGGCTGCGGCAAATGTTGTCTCAATAAGTTGGAAATTAAAAACAAAATTTATTTTACTTCTGCCCGCTGTCGTTTTCTCAATCCGGAAACCTGCCTTTGCCGCATTTATGAGCATCGGTTCGAAAAGGTTGACGATTGCCGCAACATTACCTTGCAGGCTGTTTTGTCCGAGCCGGAAATTCTCCCCGCCACTTGCGCTTATCGCTTGATTGTCGGCGGCCGCGATTTGCCAAGCTGGCACCCGCTGGTCACCGGATGTGCCGATTCGGTGCACACCGCCGGTCAATCGGTGCAATCTCGTCCCACCATCAGTGAATCCGAAGTGAAAGACTATGAAGATTACATTGTTGAATGGCCCGACCTTTGATTATCAAGCCTATAGCGGATTGCCGCTTAAAGTGGTGGTTTCTGCGCGAGCCAAGCGTATGTCTTTGCGCATTGATGAAAAAAGCCGCCGGCCTGTTTTTACGCTTCCCCGTCGTTGTTCTACTGCCAAGGCCAAAGCCTTCTTGGATATGCATCACGATTGGATAGTCAATATGCTGGGACGTCTGCCGCCGGCACAGCGGTTTACTGATGGCGCGGAGTTTGCTTTTTTCGGAGCGAAATGCCGGTTGCAACATTCGCCGCAAATTAAAGGCTCCGGCTTTGTCGACCATATTTTGCACATCAGCGGTGATACAGCTTTTATTCATCGCCGCACGATTGATTTTTTGAAAAAGCAAACTTTGGAACATCTTTCGGCTTTGACCTTATCCGTTGCTGCCCAACTCCGAGCCAAGGTGACCGGCATCAGCATCAAAGACACTCGCTCACGCTGGGGCAGTTGTTCCACTTCGGGGCGCATATGTTACAATTGGCGTATATGTATGGCGCCCATAGAGGTGATTAATTATCTTGTTTGTCACGAAGTATCTCACCTTAAACACCCTAATCATTCGGCAGATTTTTGGGCTTGCGTGCAAAATCTCTGCCCTGATTATGTTCAGCAACGCGCATGGCTGAAAAAACACGGCAAAACCCTCTATCAATACATTTAATTACCAAAAAATTTTTCCCCTCTCTTGACAATGCCTGATTTGATAACTAACTAAAGGTTTAGTTAAAACTAATGGAGTAATGAAAATGAAAATCAGACCCTTACATGACCGCGTTTTGGTCAAAAGATTGGAAGAAAACACCCGCACTGCCGGCGGAATTATTATCCCCGACACTGCCAAAGAAAAGCCCTCTGAAGGCATTATTGAGGCTGTTGGTGATGGAATGCGCGCCGAAGACGGCAAAATTATCCCGCTCAATGTCAAAGTCGGCGACAAAATTTTGTTCGGTAAATGGTCGGGCACTGAAGTAAAATTGAACGGCGAAGAGCGTTTAATTATGAAAGAGGCCGACATTTTGGGTGTAATTGAAGAATAATCAACGAGTAAAGGAAACAAAAATGACAGCAAAAAATATTGAATTCGGCACTTCTGCCAGAGAAAAAATGTTGCGCGGTGTTGAAAAGCTCGCCAAGACCGTTAAGGCTACTTTGGGTCCCAAAGGCCGCAACGTTATTTTGGACAAGTCTTACGGCGCTCCCAAAATTACCAAAGACGGTGTTTCGGTCGCCAAAGAAATTGAGCTGGAAGACAAATTTGAAAATATGGGTGCCCAACTGGTTAAAGAGGTTGCCCAAAAGACCGCCGACAAGGCCGGTGACGGCACCACGACCGCCACGGTTCTGGCCGAGGCTATCATCAAAGAAGGCTGCCGTGCCGTAGCCGCCGGTATGAACCCGATGGACTTAAAGCGCGGTATTGATTTGGCGGTTGATGCAGTGGTCAAAGATGTTAAATCACGTTCGGTTACTATTTCCGGCTCGGATGAAATTGCCCAAGTCGGCACTATTTCAGCCAACGGTGATACTTCCATCGGTGAATATTTGGCCAAGGCGATGGAAAAGGTCGGCAACGAAGGTGTTATCACGGTTGAAGATGCCAAAGGCTTGGACACCGAGCTTGAGGTAGTTGAGGGTATGCAGTTTGACCGCGGTTATCTCTCGCCTTATTTTGTTACCAACCCTGACAAAATGATTTGCGAGTATGACGCTCCTTATATCTTGCTCTATGACAAGAAAGTTTCCAACCTCCAGCCGCTTATTCCGATTTTGGAGGCGATTATGCAGTCGGGCAAGGCTTTGGTGGTTGTTGCCGAAGATGTTGAGGGCGAAGCATTGGCTACCTTAGTAGTTAACCGGTTGCGCGGCGGTTTGAAGATTTGCGCGGTTAAAGCTCCCGGATTCGGTGATCGTCGCAAGGCTATTTTGGAAGACATTGCAATTTTGACCGGAGGACAGGTAATCTCCGAAGATTTGGGTATGAAGTTGGAAAATGTTACCTTGGATATGCTGGGCGTTGCCAAGCGGGTTGAAATTTCCAAAGATGACACCACTATCATCGATGGTCAGGGCGAAAAGGACCTGATTGCCGCTCGCGTAACTCAGATCAAAAAGCAGATTGAAGAAACTTCGTCCGACTATGACCGCGAAAAATTGCAAGAGCGCTTGGGCAAACTCTCCGGCGGCGTTGCGGTAATCAAAGTCGGTGGCGCATCTGAGGTCGAAGTTAAAGAGAAAAAAGACCGTATTGACGATGCCTTGCACGCTACCCGCGCGGCGGTCAAAGAAGGTGTGGTTGCCGGCGGCGGCTGTGCTTTGCTGTATGCCACTCGCGCACTTGACAAACTCAAGGCTGAGAATCAGGATCAAAAAGTAGGCATTGATATAATTCGTCGCTCGTTGCAGGCCCCTATCCGCCAAATCGCCGAGAATGCCGGTGTTGATGGCGCGTTGGTCGTCGGCAAGTTGCTGGAAAATACCGACACCAATTATGGCTACAATGCTCAAAAAGGCGAGTATGTCGATATGATTAAGTCAGGCATTATCGACCCGACCAAAGTGGTGCGCACTGCTTTGCAGGATGCCGCCTCGGTGGCCGGTCTGGTCATCACTACCGAGGCTATGGTGGCTGAAGCCCCGCAGAAAAATTGCAACTGTGGTTGCGGCTGCGGTTCGCATGGTGCGGCATCGCCGGCCGGTATGGGCTTCTAATCATTATAGAACTTTTCTTCTTAGAGCTCCCGATGTTCGCATCGGGAGTTTTTTCTTGTCATTAAAAAACGCTTTTACCGTAAAGAAAAATCGCTAAAAAAAGCCAATCGCATAATGCCTTTTAGCAAAAAATCCCTGATGCCCGATTAAAAAAACCTCCCGACTTTGCAAAGTCGGGAGGCAGAAACCTAAAACAGGTTATTCAACGATGGTTTCGCCTTCGTCGGCAGTCAATTCGGGGTTTTCTTCAACCACATCCTCGGCAACCACTTCCGGCTCTTCTGCGGCGGGCTCCTCGTCAACAACTACAACCTCTTCCTCGGTAACCGTTCCGTTGTCATCACTGACAACTGTTTCTTCAACGGCAACGACCTCTTCTTGAGGGGCCTGAACCGGTTTGTTCATTCCTTTCAAGAAATAAGCCAAGGCCAACAGCAAAGCCAATACAACAACAATATAAACTACCTTTTTCATTCCTAAACACTCCTTAATATGACAGATAATTCTCTATCAAGATATGATTGGGATGCAAATTTGTCAATATTATTTGTTGAGATGATAACCACTCTTGTAAACAACCAATTCGATACTATTTGAAAGAATAAACGGGCAAATTGTGAGAAATTTGTAAATAATGCTTGTCAAATTAGATAAAATAGTGCTAACTAGTTCTGAACAGCCTTGGAAAAGGTTTTGTTAATTGTTTTAATTTTTTAGAGGTTTACATTATGACTGATACAGCAAATCGCGTTAAGAAAATCGTTGCCGAGCATCTTGGCGTAGAAGAATCTAAGGTTACTGAGGACGCCAGCTTTATTGACGATTTGGGCGCGGATAGTTTGGATACAGTAGAATTGGTTATGGCTTTTGAGGAAGAGTTCGGTTGTGAGATTCCTGATGAAGCCGCCGAGAAAATTCTGACTGTGAAAGATGCTATTGACTATCTTTCGAAGAATGCTTAAGTCTGTAAGGCTTTATTGAAAAAATTAATGAAACTCGCCTTAAATTTGTGAGGCGAGTTTTATTTTGGTAATTTTAAGACGAGTGCCGAATTAATGAAAAAATGGAAATACCGGCTTCTGTTTGCCGTAATATTTGTTTTGGGGGGAGCGGTTTTGGTCGCGCAGAAAATTTTTGACAGCTATTGCACCACCCCTTTGGGTTATTGGCAAGAGCCCAAGTTGATAATGTTAGAAAAGGGAACCGGAGTATATCAACTGGCGCAGAGCTTGAAAGACGGCAAGTTTATCGGCAGTGCACCGGTTTTTAGAGTGTTGGCCAAACTTCGCGGGGTGGAAACCAAACTTAAGGCCGGAGAATATGAGATAACCCCGCAGGATTCGATGGAGGATATTTTGCAAAAGATTACTTCGGGTGAGGTGGTGTTTCATCGCCTGACATTGCCCGAAGGACTCACCGTTAAAGAGATGTTGAATATTATTGCCGACAACGAGGTACTGCAGGGCGAAATTACCAAATCTCCCTCAGAGGGGGCAATGTTGCCGGAGACTTATACCTTTAAGCGCGGTGATAAGCGCGATGATATAGTTGCAATGGCACAAAAGGCTATGGAACAGGCATTGGATGAGGCGTGGAATAATCGCGACAAAAACCTGCCGTTACAAGACAAACGCGAGCTGCTGGTGCTGGCCTCCATCGTGGAGAAAGAAACCGGCGTTTCCGATGAGCGTCCGCTGGTTGCATCGGTGTTTATCAACCGGCTTAATTTAGGAATGAAATTGCAAACCGACCCGACGGTTATTTATGCCTTGACCGAAGGAAAAAAGGAGCTGGGGCGAGCTTTGAGCAAAAAAGATTTGAGCTTTGACAGCCCTTATAATACTTATGTTTATTATGGTTTGCCGCCGGCCCCGATATGCTCTCCGGGAAAGGCGTCCTTACAAGCCTCGGCGCATCCCTCATCCGGCAGCTATTTGTATTTTGTGGCCAGCGGTAACGGCGGGCACCGGTTTGCAAAGAGTTTGCAACAGCATAATAACAATGTCGCGGAATATAGAAAAAAGTCGAAATAATACTTGAATGGGGTTGGATTAAGGGTTAAATTGATAAAGATAATGTATTTTTAACCCTATAATTTTTAACCCTATATTTTATTATGATTATGAATACCACGAAAAAAGACGTTTTTGCGCAAATTCTGCCTTTAGCAGCTGTGGCGTTTCACACCACCGAGGATGAAATTCATCCCGACTCCCGTTTTGAGGATCTGTATCCTTGCAGTTTAGATATGGTAGAGCTGGTCTGCGAGTTGGAGAAAAAATTTAAAGTGGAAATCCCCGATGAGCTGGCTTTTGTAGAATGGAAGCAAATGTCGGATGTTGCGGATTATATTGCCGCTAAGATTAAATGATGATTCTTCTCGCCTGAGGCCGTGTAATACAGCATCACGCGAGAAGATTTTTTTTTGTTGCAAATTTTACAAAAAAGTGTAGGATAACAACCACATTGAATATTATTTATAAATTTTATTACTATGGACAAGACAAAACAAAACATTAAAAACTGGCTTTACCCTGTAATGAAGCAAGTTTTGAATTTGCGCGAGGGAATCGCTATTGATGAAAATGACATATTGTTTGTATTGGCGGAAGATGTCGATGTTTTCGATTTGCTGATATGTGTTGCCAAGCATTTCAAATTCGAGTCTCCGTTGGATGTCAAACAAATTAAGACCGTAGGCGATTTGATCAGTGCTATCTGTTTTTATGCCAATCCTGACGACCTGCCATGTGCGGAATCGGATGACAAAAGTGAATAAACACAGGTTAATAACTAATTGATTGGAACCTGCCCTGAAAAAAATCAGTGGCAGGTTCATTTTTTTGTTGCAATGCGGCGTTTTTTTGTCTATAAATGTAACGTAAAATATATTTTTGTTAAATTAGTACTAATTAAAAAAATTAAGAAAATGCAAAGAGAAGAAATTTTCAAACAATTAAAAGGACTTCTTATCAACGAATATGGCTGTGAAGCTATTAATATAGTTGAAGAAGCACAGTTCCATACCGATCTCGAGATGGACAGCTTGGAAATAATCGAGCTGGTCATGAAAGTCGAAGATGAATTCGGCGTTAGTATAGACCATGGCACGCTGGAGATTAAAACAGTTGGCCAATTGGTGGACTTGCTGGTAACCCTTAAATCATAGCCGGCATATGGAAGGAGTCTATAACACAGTGCTGAGTGTGGTTGCAGGCTATTGCGGTCTGGATGAATCACAAATTGCTCCGTGTTCTCTTTTTGAAAGGGATTTGGGGCTCTCAGCCAATCGAGTGATTGATTTGCTGAGCAAGGTTGAGGATGCGCTGCAAGTCGAATTGCTGGAAGAGGCATTCATAAGCGCCCATTGCATCAACGACATAATGGAGTTTCTAGAAGAAGTCTAACCAAAAAAACAGCCCTTAATCAGGCTGTTTTTTTGTGGCTTTTTTTCTCGCCTAAAGAAAGCAACTCAGGCTCGGCCGTAAGTTTCCATCTCAAAGGGATAAAGCGCCTCGGCCGGCGGCACTCCTTTGGTAAGAACCGCCTTAAAGACCGGATACATCCGCTCGCACTCTTTAATCGCAATATCAATCATCTGCGCGATTTTGTCTTCAAAATACTCATCACCGCGGTTGAGAAAAAGCGAATGTTTGAAAACCGGCATATTTTGCTCGGTCCAATAAGAAAAGTGCCCAACCCACAGATTCTCATTGACCATTGCCAAAAGCTCGAAAATTTTGCTGCGGTCAACCAACATATTTTTGACATCGACCAAACACGAAATATGCAAGCATTTCATTGATTGTTCCCACGCAAAAAACAACAGCATATTGTTCCATTTTCCCTGCACTTCAACCACCACTTCGGTAGGACTGCGACGCTCCAGTTCAAAAGAGCGAGCGGCAAAAATGTTCTCGACCATATCAATCGGGTTTTCAAAAAAAGCTGCTTGCAGTGCCGGTTGCATTACTAATCTCCCATATCCTTGCTTGTCGGTTTACAATTCGAGGTTGCCCAAAGCGAGTCGCAAAAGCAATTATCGAGTCGTTTTTTTCCACTTTTTTCCGCATTGTGGATAAAAATTTTTTTGAAGTTTGCTGTAAAATCATAGAATTAGGCGCATAAAAAAGTTTTTGATTTTTTTTAATGTGGATATATTATAACCCTTTAAGAATTTTTTAATTTATCGGTTAGATTGAGACGGAAAAATTAAGATTTAAGAGGAAAAATAAATAATGAACGGTTTGGATTATCCGGCGATTTCGCCGATTGCATTTGCTTTTGGCCCCTTAGCTATCCGGTGGTATTCGTTGGCTTATTTGTTTGGCATTGCTTTGGCTTGGCTGATGTTATGGTGGTATAACCGCAAATTTAAGTTGGGCTACACCAAAGGGCAGATGGAAGATTTGGTTTTTTATGTCACTATGGGTATAATTATCGGCGGAAGACTGGGATATGCCGTTTTCTACGGCGGTGCCGAAATGTGGCTGCGCCCTTGGCACCTTTTGGAGCTGTGGAAAGGCGGAATGTCGTTTCACGGTGGAGTGTTGGGTGTGATTATTGCAGCATGGCTTTATGCCAAAAATTATAAATGGCGTTTTTTACAGGCAACCGATTTGGTGGCAATTTTTTGTCCTATCGGCATATTTTTGGGGCGGATTGCCAATTTTGTGAATGATGAATTATGGGGACGTCCGAGCGATGTTGCATGGGCGGTGAAATTTCCGGCCGGAGGTTATATTCCGCGTCATCCTTCGCAGCTCTACGAGGCTTGCTTGGAAGGACTGGTGATGTTTGTGGTACTGAACGCACTTTGGCGGTGTGCCAAGCTACGTGAAAGGTATGGAGTGGTCTCTGGAGGGTTTGTTTTGTTATACGGAGTGTTTCGGATTGCTTTGGAGCAGTTTCGGCAACCCGATGCCCATCTGGGATTCTTTTTCGGCAGCATAACTATGGGACAGATGCTCTCGGTGCCGATGGTGTTTGTCGGATTGGCCGTGCTGGTTTATGCTTGGGTGTTTCCGAAAAAGAATTGAGGATTCGTTTTTATTTGCGCGAACTTTTGGGTGCCGGCGAAATGACATTGCCGGTGAAAGCCAGAGTTTTTTGCATCTCGGCGTTAGCGCGCATTAAAACGGCAGCCGCTCCGGTATCAACACGGCGTTTTTCGGCAATGCCGCCGGATATGGTTACCTTGAGTTGAGTGCGCCTCCCGCTCAAAACGAATTCCGCCGCGGCAACCGAACGGCGAATTGCCTCAAAAGTCTCATAAATTTCCTTAAGGCCGGTTTTTTCACAGACAATTACAAAATTATTGGTGTCATAGCGGTAAATTGATGCGTCCTCGCCGATGTTTTCCTGCATAATTTCAATCAACAGCAGCAGCAATTCTTGCCGCTGGCGCCCCGAAAGCGCGCGGTTCAGCCCGTCAAAACCATCCACGGCAATGACACCCAGACTGTATTTGGGCGGGAAGCGCTTACTATGGCGCAAATATGACAGCCGATTGTAAACAAAAGTTTCGCTGTCGTAGAGATAACTTTGCAGAAGCTGACGGATAATCACCAGCAAACTGATGAGTGCCGCAACAAAAAAGAACAAACTCAGTGCCGAAGCCGAAGTATAAAAATAAACTCCGCAACCCGCCGCTGCTATAATAAACAAACTGCCGTAGTCGTAAAAGTCGCCGGTGCGCGCGGCCCGCCACAACGGGCACAGCAAGGCCGCGGCAAAGGCTGAGAGTGCCGGCAGATTAATCCCGTCTTGATAATAGGCCAATGCCAAATGCTCGGCCGCCAAAAACTCCAGCAAAATATATTCCAGCGCCAGCCCCAGCAAACATAACAAGGCCGACAAGGATAGCAAACGCCGCGGCGCATAAAAATAGAAAAACAAACAGTTCAGCGGTAACATCACGGCCAAATTGGCATAATAAATTTGCGCTGTTGTTTCGTCAATATATCCGCGCTTGAGAAAATTGAGCCCGATATAAGCAACGAACAAACTTAAGGTCAAAAACAACAGGCGGCCGCGATTAAAATACAGCAAAACCATCCCGATTAATATACTGCCGCCGATAAACAACCGATGATACAGCAAAGCTCGCCCATAATCAAACCCGCCGCTGAGCAGATAGGCAATCAGGCTCAAGGCAAACAAAAAACAAGGCAACAGCATATTGCCGCAAATATTAATGTATTTTTCAATCAGGCGATACATTCCATCTCTCAAGTTATTTTTTTCAAGAGACTATTCTAACGCCAAAAGGTTAAATTTTATTTACGCATTTGATGATTGAACTGTCGCCATAAGAATAAAAACGATATTTTTCGGCAATGGCGTGAGCATAGGCCTCTCGCATCCGCTCCAATCCCGCCACCGCCGAGACCAACATAAACAATGTGGATTTGGGAAGGTGAAAATTGGTAATCAGCATATCTATAGCCTTAAACCGATAGCCGGGGGTAATAAAAATATCCGTCTCTCCGCAAAAGGGATGAACCATTCCTTGCTCATCGGCAGCGCTTTCCAACAGGCGCAGTGAGGTGGTGCCTACCGCGATAATGCGGCGCCCCTGACGTTTGGCCTCGTTGACGGCCGCAGCTGCCTCAGCGCTGATTTGTCCGAATTCGGCGTGCATCTTGTGACTGTCGGTGTCATCGGTTTTTACCGGCAGAAAAGTTCCGGCGCCCACGTGCAGGGTAATAAACAGTTGTTGCACTCCTTTTTCTGCCAAACGAGCCATAACCTCGTCAGTGAAATGCAGACCCGCCGTCGGAGCAGCTACAGCACCGGAATGGGAGGCATATACCGTTTGATAATTCTCGCGGTCATTAAATTTGTGCCACAGAGAATCTTTGCCGGGGCGGTCACGTTTAATGTAGGGCGGCAGCGGCATATAGCCGAATTGCTGCAAATATTGCGGCAGGCAGTCGGCTTCGCACAAAAACTCGAGCAATACGCCGTCTTCTTCATCTTTGGCGCAAACCCGAGCCGTAAACGGAGACGCATCTGCGCTTACGTCATCATTATAAAAGCGGATAATGTCGTTGAGACGCAGTCGCTTGGAGTTTTTGATGAACGACCACCAACGTCCTCCCTCTTCTGGGTGATAAAGCGTTACCTCGACTAAGGCCTCTCCGCGTGCAGCATATAAACGTGCGGGAATAACTTTGGTATCGTTGCAAACCAACAAATCGCCGGCGCGCAAAATATCCGGCAAGTCGCAGAAATGGCGATCGGTGATTTTATCTTCAACCGATAAATCCAGCAATCTGGAGGCGTGACGCGGCGAAACCGGTGCTGAGGCAATCAACTCCCGCGGCAAGTCAAAATCAAATATATCAACTTTCATATCCGGCATCCTTACAAGTTTTTTCCCACTAGTTTATAAAGCAAAGAATAATTTTTTGCAACCGCGATTATTAACCGTGAGCTTATGCACAAAAAATATTTGCCGCAGGGTGCGAGCTTTACAAAAAGCAAACCCTGAATTATATTGGCAGACAGATACGAATTTGCTAAGGTCGGCAGAAGATGAAAAAAACAATTTTAACTCTGATACTGATGCTTGTCTGCGCTTGTCATGGCGGGGGCTATGGCGAAAGCTGCCCGAAAATTGAGATTAATCGCGATAAGTCGCGGATGTTTGTCAATAATGGTAATTTTGACGCCCTGCAGATAAACCTTGTCGGATTTACGAGTTATTGCTATGCCGACGAGAAAACCCGTCAATATTATGCGGTAATTACCCCGCAGTTTAAGCTGCGCCGGATGGAGGATTCAACATTGAGCAGCGTTGATGTGCCTTTTTATATCTCGGCAAAAGATATGGGCAAAGGAATAATCGGCGATGGCCGTTATCAGCAAACTTTAAGAATCCCTCTGGAAAAGAAAGAAGTATCTTTGCCGGCGCGCAGTATTACAAGACGCATTGCGCCTCCGCCGTATGGCAATGAGGCAATTGAATTGGGACTCGATTTGAGCGAATATGCCTATGCCAAAAGCAAGTCAATGTATGATATAGACTATAAATATCTCTCACAAGAAGATTTGGCGGATGTTATCCAATTGCCGCCCGAGCGGGTGTTTTTGGAAATAGGACCGGATGAAAAAGTAGTCTACTGCGAAAAAAGCGGTCGGCCGATTGTGGTGAAAAAAGGGGTTATATCCGCCCCGTGTAACTGATAGGAGCAAATAACTATGGCAACATATGCAAAAGAACGGAAAATGGCCAATGCTATAAGATTTTTGGCCGCAGAAATGATTGAGAAGGCCAAATCGGGACACCCCGGAATGCCCTTGGGAATAGCCGATGTGGCCACAATGCTGTTTAGCAAATTTATTAAAGTTAATCCGCAAAATCCCAAATGGTTTGACCGCGACAGGTTTGTGCTTTCGGCAGGACACGCCTCATCTTTGTTGTATTCGTTGTTTTATTTATTGGGCTATAAGGATATAACGCTTGATGATTTGCAAAATTTTCGCCAATTGGGTGCCAAAACAGCCGGACATCCGGAATACGGACATATGCTGGGGATTGATATGACCACCGGCCCGTTGGGCGAAGGGATATCATCGGCGGTGGGAATGGCCTTGGCCGAAAAATTGACTTCCGATATGTTCGGAAGTGAGGTTTGCGACCACAAAACTTATGTGATTATGGGAGATGGCTGCCTGATGGAAGGTGTGGCGATGGAGGCGATAGCGCTGGCCGGACATTGGCAACTCAACAAGCTGATTGCAATATGGGATGATAATCAGGTGACGATTGACGGCCGCACCGATATTGCCTCGTCAACCGATATGAAGGCGCTGTTTGCTGCGCATCAATGGAATGTTATCTCAATTGACGGGCACGATTTTGCACAAATTGAAAAGGCTTTAGCTGCGGCGCAAACCTCCGAGAGGCCGACCTTGATTGCCGCGCGCACCAAAATCGGTTACGGTGCGCCCGATAAATGCGACACTCCCAAATGCCACGGCTCACCTCTGGGTGCAGAGGAGCTGACCGGAATGCGGCAGAATTTGGACTGGCCATTTGCTCCGTTTGAGGTGCCGGAGGATGTTTTGGCCGATTGGCGTCAAGCCGGTGAACGAAATGAAGCACTTGATAAAGAGTGGCAGAAACGCGCTCAGGCCAAAGGTCGGACATTTGCGGATTTCGTGGCCGGTAAACTGCCGCAAAACTGGGATAACAAGCTCAATGAGCTGAAAGAGCGCGCCTTGCAAGAAAAGCCTGAAGTAGCCACCCGCAAGGCCTCGAATATGTGTTTGGAAGCGATTGTGCCGCAATTGCCGCAGCTTATCGGCGGGTCGGCAGATTTGAGCAGCCCGAATATGACCAAAACAACGGCATCAGCCCCCATTAAACGGCAAAACTTGAGCGGCAATTATATTGAATACGGCATTCGCGAACACGCGATGGCGGCAATTATGAACGGTCTAGCACTGCACGGAGGATTTGTTCCTTATGGCGGAACTTTTTTGGTGTTCTCCGACTTTATGCGGCCGGCAATGCGCTTGGCTGCGCTAATGGGTCTGCGCGAAATTTATGTTCTGACGCACGATTCCATCGGGGTGGGCGAAGACGGCCCGACCCATCAGCCGATTGAACATCTGGCTTCTTTGCGGGCAATGCCGAATATGCTGACATTTCGTCCGTGTGATGTGATAGAGACGGCCGAGGCTTGGCAATTAGCCATAGCTCAGGAGAAGCGCCCCTCGGTGTTGGCTTTGAGCCGCCAAAATCTGCCTTTGCTGCGTGAAAATACGAGGGAAAACCTCACGGCCAAGGGGGCTTACATTATCAGGGGTAAGGCAGAAGGGCGTCAAGCCACACTGATTGCCACCGGCTCGGAAGTGGCTTTGGCGGTGGCAGCTTATGAAGAACTTAAAACCAAGGGCATTGCAACCGCTGTGGTTTCGATGCCTTGCCAAGAGCTTTTTGACGAGCAGCCGTTTGCCTATCAAGATGCTGTTTTGGGGAGTGCACCACGTATTGCTGTTGAGGCGGCCTCCAAATTCGGCTGGGAAAAATATGTAGGTTTGAACGGTGATATTATCGGGATGGATGGGTTTGGAGCCTCGGCTCCGGCCAAAGATTTGTACGCGCATTTCGGCATTACTAAAGATGAGATAGTCGAAGCGGTGGAGGATGCGCTGAAAAAATAAAAAGCGGTTGCTTTTGCCAAATGGTTTGTTATTATTGTACGCAGTTTTTAGTTTGTGAAAAATGAGGAGAAAAAAATGCCTTTAGTTACAATGCGTCAAATTCTTGACCATGCCGCCGAGAATAATTACGGTGTGCCGGCCTTTAATATCAATGATATGGAACAGGTTATCGCTGTTTTGCAGGCAGCGCGCAAGGTCAATGCTCCGGTGATTATTCAAACCTCGACCGGTGCACGCAAGTTTGCCGGCGATGCGATGATTCGCCATATGATTCAAGCCGGAATTGAGATGTTTCCAGAGTTGCCGATATGTTTGCACCAAGACCATGGCGCCTCGGTTGATATTTGTCAATCGGCGATTGTAAACGGTTATTCGTCGGTGATGATGGATGGCTCGCTTGAAGCCGACGGAAAAACACCTTCTTCGTACGAATATAATGTGAGAGTGACCAAAGAAGTGGTCGCCAGAGCACACGCTGTTGGAGCCTCGGTTGAGGGTGAGCTGGGGGTTATCGGCTCATTGGAAACCGGCAAAGGTGACAAAGAGGACGGCCACGGCGCAGAAGGAACCATTGACAAAAAGCGGCTGGTTACTGACCCCGATGAGGCGGCACGTTTTGTGGAAGAGACCAAACTTGATGCTTTGGCAGTAGCGGTAGGCACTTCGCATGGCGCTTACAAATTTACTCGTAAACCCGATGGAGAAATTTTATCAATTGCCACTATCGAAAAAATACATCAAAAATTGCCCAACACTCATATGGTTATGCATGGTTCGTCATCGGTGCCGCAAGAGCTGCAGGATTTGATTAATGCTTATGGCGGCGCTATTCCGCAGACTTACGGCGTTCCGGTCGAGGAGATTGTCCGCGGCATTAAGTCGGGAGTGCGCAAAGTTAATGTTGATACCGATTGCCGGATGGCAATAACCGGTGCGATTCGCAAGATTTTTGCCGAGAATCCCAAAGAGTTTGACCCGCGCAAATATCTTAAACCGGCCATTGAAGAGATGCAAAAGGTGTGCGAGGCGCGCTATATTGCTTTCGGTGCAGCGGGATATGCCGATAAGATAAAGCCGATACCGATGAGTGAAATGGCCAAAAGATACTGATATATACGTATTATGGCGTTAAGAAACCAAAGAAAACCGCTGAACGACAAAGTTCAGCGGTTTTGGGTTATTTTTCTGGTACTTCCTTATCAAGTTTTTCCAGCATATCGGACAAACTCGAAAAATCGCGATAATCTCCACCCTTCCACAAGTGAATATCGTTGATTACAAAATTACCCATCCCTTTCGTCCGAGCCTTTATCACAACCTGACGATCGCATTGCAGCTCGTTAAACTTTGCACGGGTTAGCGCAAACTGGTTGGAATTAAGATGTTTGTTGCTGCTCAAAGGCACAGACAGGTGCACAATGGCATAATTCAAACACCTTTCCAATGGCACTTTTTTGTAATCATACTCAATTTGTAAAACCTTCAGGTCTAACAAGGCCATTTCGTTGTAAACGTCTTTGCCCAATAAGTCGGCAATGATTGTTGCTTCGCTGCTCATAATAATGTTTTTTAATGATTAATAATTAAATTTGTGCTTATTTTAGACAAAAAACTCGCATTTGTCAAGATGCAAAAAACCGCAAGACTTCAAGAAGGCGTGCGGTTTTGTCAGGTGAAGCAGATACAATAAATTTATCTGCCGGTGAACTCAATGTCGAGCCTTCCCACCATATCGGACAATCTGGCGAACCCCCGTGGATGGCAAGGTGATAACAAACGCATACTACTCACGCTGAAACCTTCCGCTCCTCCGCGAACGAGTTGCATTTCAATTTCGACAAAAGAACCCGCGCTGTAAAACTCATACTCAACTTTTGACATAATCATATCTTTGCCTTGGGGATATGACGCATCGTCATTCAGTCCGAGTTTTAACTTTACAGGAGCAAACTTGGCGCAATTGGGCAAAGGTATACTCTTGTAATTGTATTCTATCTGCAAAATTTGAAGATTGAACAAGGCGTCGTTTTCAATACGTTGTTTGGCAACGACCTGTGCAATGATTGTTGCTTTACTACTCATAATAATAATGATTTTTTAAAGATTAAACATTTAATTTTACTGGAACGACACTTCGGTGTCGATTCGAGTGTAAATACTCAAACTCTTGGGTTGGGCTTTGGGCGGTGGCGGGCAAGAGGGCGGTTTGGCACCCAGCTTAACTAACCATTCGCCTAAATTCTCGCATTGCTTAAGGATTTTAATAACGACATACGAACCGGTCTTGAAATCAACCTCCAACTCGAGTTCAATGACGTCTCCGGCAAAAATTCCCTTAGCGTTAGGATGTTCTTGGATGCTAAGCGAAAAATCCTTAGGTGTGAGAAAAGAAAGATCGTAATCAATCTTTGCCCCGTCAAGTTGAGCTTGCGAAACTTTCACGCTGAGAGCCGCAGTGTCATCAGTGACATTAATATTCAGCACTCGCGCGGTTAATTTTACGTTTTTCATCACATAATGATTTTGATTAATAATTATTTTAGCCCCATGAATATATTACCCAATCGCATATAAGTCAAGGGAGAAAAAGGGGTGACAGCAAGAGAGAAGGCTCCTTTTTTATGTCATCGCTGAGTGCGTAAGGGGCTATAAAATTATGTAAAAATCAAAAAAGTGTAACACTTTTTAAGTAATTTATATGTTATAATCACCCCAACGATGAGAACTTTTGTTAAAAAACGGACTTGAAACATATGCACAAATGGGCGCAAAATGCGATAAAATGGGTTAGCCTGCTGGCAGTGTTGTTGACGTTGCAGCCGCAGTGTGTCCAAGCTGCGCAATTGTCGATTGACAAAATAGAATCAATATCCGCGGAAAAATTTATTGAAGCTAAAAATCTTAAAGACCTTAGAGGTCAATCGCTCGCGGATGCATTTAAGAATGATGAAAATACGGTTCCTTGCGGCACAGTTGCCAACAAGTGTAATATTAAAACGCACGTTTGTTACAGATGCTGGAGCCGCCGCAAAGTGTTGGGCGGATCTTTCTATGAATCTAATAATGAGAAGGGGTTTTGTGTTACTAAACAAAATCATAAAGATCAAGCCAATAAAGAGTGTCCGGCGGAAGATAATTGGTTTACCGGTTGGACACAGCGCAATTATATAGAAAAAAATGGTTTTATTCAAAAGTCGGAAGCCAGAGGGTTTGGTCTGCTTACTTTGGCCAACAATGATAAGGAGCGGCTATTTTATGAAAATGGGAAGGCCAGCAATAATGCGTATATTTTAGCCATAAACTCGGATGAGAACAGTATCCAATATGCTACACCGGATAAGAGCGTAAGCAATGCAACAAGCAAAAAAAATAATATTACCAAGGGGTGCGAGGTATTACCGGTAAAGATTTATAATATGAGCGGTTGCTTTTTCTGTCCCTTGGCCGCGGTGGTGTTCAATACAGCTAATGATGTTGCCGGTTTGTCGCTGCAATTTTTCGGTGCCGCTTTCCAGCAGTTGATAACCGCGGGGTTTGCCGTGTGGCTGGCTTTTACTACCTTGAGCATTGTTTTTACCTATACCAAGCAGGATGCCAACAAATATCTGAGCGGTATTATCAAACAAGCCGGCAAATTTATGATTGCTTATCTGCTGTTGTCCAGTCCGCAGGATTTGTTCGATTTGTTTATTGTTCCGGTGTTGGATACCGGTCTGAATATGGGGGATGGCATCAAAGCGCTATCCAATGTAAAGCCGGATAATTATACCCCCAGTGTGCTGAACAATTCGCAATTTTTCAATTCGGGCAATCTTTATGGCAAAATCGAGATATTTTTAGCCGGCGTGCAAAAACAATTGTCGGCCATTCAGGCAATCGGCACCTCACTGTTTTGTGTCGGCGGACAAAATCTGCTTAGGGGCGGCGATGGGCTCATCCTCCGCACGGATCTCGGCGGCGGTTTGCAGATGATGTTTTTGGGGCTGATATTGTTTGTTATAGCATTGCTGCTCAGCTTGTCATTTGCCTTTTATTTTATGGATTCGTTGCTGCAGTTGTCGATTCTTGGGGCGATGATGCCGCTGATGATTGCCGGATTCCCGTTTAAGCCCACGATTAATTATTCCAAAACCGGATTGAAAATGTTGTTGAATACGTTTTTTATGATGTTTTTCACCGGATTTGTTATCAGTGTCGAAATTTTGCTGCTGGATTCGGCAATTGAGGAGATGAACAGTGCTTCGGGGGCCGGTGCCGACGGCAAGGCTACCGGATTGGGCGGGCTTTTCGAGGCGATTAACACTCAAGACACCAAGCGCATTCAAGAGTTGACGGATATCGGATTGATAGGTTTTGCCGTGATTTTGTTCTCCGCGCTTTTCGGGTTCAAGTTTGTGAAAGAAGTACCGGCTCTTGCCAATAGTATGGCTCCGGGGCTCAAGATGGGCATCAGCAGCAGGGTCGGCACAATGATGGCCTCCACTGCCAAAGGCGCCGCCACCAAAGCCGGCAAACCCTTTGCCAAAGCCGCCTCGCGTCACTGGCACAATGCCGGCGGGTTAGGCGGTCTGGTCGGCGGGGCGATGATGGTTCCCGGTGCCGGAGCCAAACGTCTTGTCAATGCTATCAATAACCGCTATCACAAGAAAGGCAAAGTTACCAAATTGGATCGTATGCGGGATGCTTATTCCAAACGGGTGGGCAAGCTCAGCGCTCTGAGCGCCAACCTCAAAGGGCGTAAAAATGTATTTGCCAAAGCAGCCGGTGCGATGGTTGGCGGGGTAGCCAGAGCTATGGACGCGGTAAAAGAAAAAGGCGGTATCATTGCAGCCGGCGGTTCATGGTTGCGCAATTTCTCCAAGCGGGTGCACAAAGGCTATCAAGAGTATGAAGATAGCAGCGCATATTTAAGAAAACAACGCGAGGTCAGAGAAAAGAAATCAGGCTCCGGCGATAGTGAATAGCCTAATCCGTTTTTTTGCTCAGCGGATGATGCGAAATAACGTCTGTTATCAAACTATTCGGTACGATATGGGTATAGATTTGGGTGGTGGTAATGTCTTCGTGCCCCAGCATTGCTTGCAGTGAGCGTAAATCAACTTTGCTTTCCAACAGATGGGTAGCAAATGAGTGGCGCAATATATGCGGCGAAACTCGTTCCGGCGCAATTTGGGCGGCCTGTGCCAATTTTTTTATTCCGCGGAAGAAACCGCTGCGCGTTATGTGTCCGCAGGTCGAACGGCACGAGGGAAACAAATAGCGGCTGGTGCTGCGATGCAACATCAATTCACGCAACTCTCTCCACCGATGCAGTGCATATAAGGCCTCGTCGGCTATCGGCACCACTCGCTCTTTGGCTCCTTTGCCCTTGACTAAAAGCTGCTTTTCGTTCTCGTTGATACAATTCAACGGCAGGGATACCAGCTCAGACACTCTAAGCCCGCAAGCATACATCAATTTCAGCATCACGGCCGCGCGCTTGCTGTAGTTGTCGTCTTGATATTCGGCGGCTTCTATCAGGGTGGTGATTTCCTCGCGGGTCAAAAATTTGGGCAAATGCTGCTTTTTTTTCGGCCGGTCGAGATTAATCAGAGGATTTTCTTTGATAATGCCTTCCGAAAATAAAAACTTGCAAAAATCGCTCAAAGCCGACATCTTACGCGAAATTGAAGCCGGTTCATAACCGCGCGCATTCAAAAACGCCGCAAAATCACTGATGTCGTCGGCAGTAAGATTTTTCGGCTCATCATCATAAAAATACATCCATTGTTGCAAGTCATTATTATAAGCCTCCAGCGTATTGCTGCCGGCGCCGTGCTCTGCGGCCTGAGTGCTCAAAAAAAGCTCGATTAATTCCTCGTTCATCTTGAGTTATTTGATAACCTGTTCAATATGCTCCTGATGCAGCGGCACTTCCATAAATATGGCGGCAACCACTGCCAAAATTAAAACCGCGGCTATAATATAATAAAGTATGTTAGATTTTTTTGCATTGTTGCGCATATCAATAATCCCCTTGTTAACCAAAAATTTATTGCTAAAAAAACTCATTATATATATAGTTAGCACAATAAGTTTGAAAGATAAATCAAAAATGAAGATACAAACAGATAAAATAATTTTATTGGTCGGAATGATGGGCAGCGGCAAAACTTCGGTCGGCCGGCGGTTGGCTCAGAAATTGGGATTGCCGTTTGTCGATGCCGACCTCGAGATTGAAAAGGCCGCCGGCCTCAGTCTCATCGAGGTGTTGAAGTGTTTTGGCCTTGATGAATATCGGGCCGGCGAGGCGCGGGTGATGAAACGCTTGCTCAACGGCAAATCTTGTGTGTTGGCTTCCGGCGGCGGAGCTTTTGTTTGTGAACAAACCAGAGCATTGGCCAAGGATAATGCCCTGACCGTGTGGCTTAAGGCGGATGTTGATTTACTCTGCAAACGTACGGCCGGCAGACAGCGCCGTCCCTTTTTGGATGGGTTTGATGTCAATCTGAAAAATCGCATTGAGGCATATATTGAAGAAGAATCACCTTATTACTCGACAGCGGATATTATTGTCGAAAGCAAAGACGAACAGGTGAGCGATACGGTTTCGCGCGTGGTTGCGGCCATTGATGACTTTTTGGCTAAGGAGGTTTGAGCGATGAAAAAAATTTTGTCTTTTGATGTCGGCGGCACCAAAATTGCTTATGCCGTTGTTGATGAATTAGGGCAGTTTGTCGGCGAGGTGAACAAAACACCGACCCCAAAGAGCGCCGAAGAAATACGGCTTTTTTTTCAAAACACGATTCGGCAATATTACGATAAAATCGACGGAGTGGCCTTTTCAACCGCCGGCGCGGTCAATGCTGAGGGAACGCGCATAATCTCGTTTACCGGTAATTTGCCCGTCGGGTATAATCAGACCGATTTTCTAAGCCTGACCGACAAGCCGGTGGTGGTAGAAAATGACGCTAATTCGGCGGGTTGGGCAGAGTATGCGCTCGGCGCGGCGCAGGGATGCCAAAATGCGGTTATTCTGACCATCGGCACCGGCGTCGGAGCCGGCATAATTGTGAATGGACGCTTGCTCAAGGGCAAATCCGGCGCCGCCGGCGAAATGCATTTTCCTATCGATTCAGGACACAAACGCCGGTGTCAAGGGTGCGGAATGTGGGATTGCTTTGAGTCTTTTGCTTCTGGCACCGGATTGGGAAAGTTTGCTGCTGAAATTTTGGGCGACGGGGCTACCGGCTATAATGTAATCTCCGGCAAGCAGCAAGGTGAGCCCAAATGCGAACAGGCTTTTAATCTTTGGCAAGACTATCTTATCAAGGGCATAATCACGCTGGGAAATATTTTTGACCCCGAAGCGGTGGTGCTTTCCGGTTCGTTGGGGGCATTAGTCGAATATGCTAAGGTCGAGGCGGCGGTTAATGCGGACATTCTTACTCCGGCGCTGAAACTGTATCCCGCGCGCTTTGCTAACGATGCTGGACTTATCGGCGCGGCGTTGCTGGCTTGTAAGAAACTGTCTGAAACTGTTTGAAAAAAGACCAGCCGACCTGTTATTAAGTATGGGCGCGAGTTAACCAATTTTTCATAAAAAAAGGCTATTATAAATAACAGTAGGATAAGATTGCTGCCTCGGTTGCATAACCGAAACATATATTTTATCATAAATTGTAAATATAAGGGAGCCTGTTGGAACGCTATGCGCGAGATGATACTGAAAGCAGTGGCTAATCCTCCGAAGATACTTTGGGGGCCGTTTGTGCCGGTTATGCTTAATGTCGGCATTCAGTTTCCTATGCTGTTTATGATGGTCGGCGCGGTTAATGTTAACCCTATCGTGTTTATGGCGATGATTATTGCCGGTCATACTTTTTGTGTGTTTTTGGGAGTGAAAGAACCGCATATTTCCGCGATGATTCAGGCGTTCGGCAAGGCTAACAAAACCTCGGTTAATCTCTATAAAGTAAAGGGGAATAAATTTGCGCCCTGATTATGATTTTTTATCCTTGTTTGTTGAGGGTTTGTCCGGAGCGGAGGTAATTGTCGCCATTGTGGGGTTTATCGCTGCTGCGGCTTTTGCTGCTTTGTGGGCAACCAAGTTCGGTTTTTTGGTGTTGCCGCACCCCAATGAGTCGCGAGTGTCCGATTTTATGCCTTTTGAAAAGCTGCTGTCCGACGGGATGACGATTCGCTGTTATAACGGCTCTTTGGCGCGGGTGTTTCGGGTGGCCGGCGTCGATTTGGCATTTGCCAAAAGCGAAAAGGTGGCAGCAATGCTGGAGGCTCGCAAATCTTGGATTGATGGTATGGGCGATTTGCAGATAGATTGTCGTGTGATTACCGTGCGCGAGCAAGTGCCGCTGGAAGAAAATGTGCGCAACTTTAACAATCCTCTGTTGGAAAAGGTTTCGGATATATGGCAGGAAAATGTCAGTCGGGTGTTTTTCAATACCCACTATATCGTGCTTTCGGTGCCTGATAGAAAAGATGCGCTCAAAGATTTGAATTATGCCTCGCAAGCTCTCACTGCCACACTGAGCGAGTATGGAGTTGAGCCCTTGGCCGAAGGAGAAGGTATACCGGCAAGCGACAGTCCTTTTTCGCTGTATGCCAAAATATGTTCGCCGGTGTCGCGTCCCCAGCCTTTGGTGCGCGGTGCCACCGGTGCTCAGCTCAACCAAATGCTCACCGCCGACCATATTCATTTTACCGGTGAAAACGGCATTATCAAATTCTTTTCCGGCGATAAGGAACTCTACGAGATCGTTATGGGCATCCGCAACTCCGGCGACTATTGTGACGAGGCTATGACTGCATCGTTGCTGGCCTTAGACTGCGAGATTGTGTTGTTGCACAATATTCACCCGATGTTTAAGCCCAAGGCACGCGCATTGCTTATGCAACAACAGCGTATGGCACGCATTACCAGCTTTTCTGGTAATGTGATTGAACAATACGGTGAGGTGCTGGCGGCGATTGAAGACAGCGATGCCAACCATCAGTCATTAGCCGAATATTCTATGGCGATGATTTTGCGAGGAGAGAGCCCTGAAGAGCTGGATTTTGCCGAGAGCGAGGTGCAGCGTATTTGTCGTTTGTTCGGTGTGACGCCGGTGCGCGAGGGCTGGGTTACGCAGGCCACGTTTTTCAATCAGTTTCCCACTTATGAGACCTTGCCGCGCAACTACCGCTATCTCTCAAGGGTGGTGGCTTGTTCGGTGTCGTTTGATAAACCCTCAGAGGGTTTTTCCAAATCCGACTGGGGTAATGGCGCCATCACGGTTTTCCGCACAATGTCAGGCTCGGCATATCGTTTCCAGTTTCACGTTTCATCCGAGGATTCGGCGGTGGCACACTGCTGTATCATTGGTCCGACCGGTCAAGGTAAAACCACATTGCTTACCTTTTTGGCCGGTCAGGCGATGCGCCATGCTGATTTGCGGGTGTTCTTTTTCGACCGCCATTTGGGTGCGCGCATTTTTACTCACGCAGTGCAAGGGGCGTATATCGGTTTTGACGGCGATGAGAAAAATGTATCGTTAAACCCCTTTGACTGTGACAACACTCCCAACAACCGCGCTTTTTTGCGCCGCTGGCTGCGCTCGATAACTTTGGTGGATGATGCGGTTTCCGAAAAAGAGATTGCCCGTGCCGTTACTACGGCATTTGATTACCTGCGGCCCGAAGAGCGGGTTATGTCCAATCTTTACAAAAGCTGTTTTTCGCCGACCGGAAATATGCGCCGCGAGTTGTTTAAATGGGTTAATCCCGAACAATACGGCAGCATTTTCAACGGCGATACCGACAGTTTGGATTTGAAAAGCAAACGGTTTATGGCGTTTGATTTTACGCATATTTTTGAAGACGAAACCTTGGCGCCGGCAGTCATCAGCTATATTATGCACCGTATTCAGTCCGAAACCGGCGAGACCGGAGTTCCCTCATTGATTATGATTGATGAGACCGCGCCGATGCTCAAACACCCGATGTTTAGAGATTATTTTATCATCGGTTTGCAAGAAGGACGTAAAAAACGGCAGGCCTATCTTTGCGCCTTTCAACAGCCCAGTATTATTGATCGTTTGGGTGTAGGCGAGGTTATCCGCGGCCAGTGTCAAACGGTTATCTTTTTCCGCAACCCGCAGGCCATGCCGGAAGACTATGCCAACTGGAACCTCACCGACGCGGAGACTGACTTTATTTTCGGCCGTTCTTATCGCGATTTTCCTTATGCGATATTGTTGTCGCGTCCCTCAACCGGTGAGTCGGTGATTTTGGACGTGGATTTGAGCGGGTTGGGTCCCTATCTGAAACTATACAATTCCGGCCGCAAAAATGTATTGCTGGTAGAAGAATTGGTGAAGGAATACGGTGAAGAAAACTTTGTTACAAAATATTTAAATATTTGACAATTTGGCTGAATTTTCTTGGCTGGCACCGAAGTTGTGTGGTATTATTAGGTTATGATGTTTTTTGGGAGACTTGCTATGAGACTTAGGATTGCGGCGTTTTTGATTGCCTGTCTGCTGCCGATTTCGGCGCAGGCCGCTATTACGGTGGACTTTGGTGCTATCGCAGCCACGGTTACCAATGCCATCACCGAGGCCAACCGTTGGGTTACCGAGAAAAAAACTGCCATCACCGATTGGACGATAGTCAAAGCAATCGGCGACAAAGTAAGAAGCATTTCTAATTTTTACAAAGACCAAAAAGCTCGATTCGACAAGATAAAGTCTAAGTATGACAAATACGTGGCCGATATTAACCAGTTTCTCTATGACATTAACGAATATTATTACGACACTTTGGATATGGTTAACAGCGCGTTGGATGCGGTTGAGCACGCCGCCGAAACCCTTAACCGCATTAAAGATTACATCGCCGAGGGCAAAGACATTGCAGAATATGCTGCTGATACCTTCAAGCTCTGTCGGGATTACTTCCGCGAGACTACAAATGTTGTACAACAGTTTGAAGAGCAGAAAGAGCGTTATCACGAAGACCGTAAAAGAGTTCACGATGAAATTGACCGCCTTAATGAAGAGCTGAAAAATTTGCAAAATCATACAGAATCTAATGCGGTGACCAATTCTATTCGCAACACCCGTGACAAGTTGGAGATTGCCATGGCCAAACACGCGGCATATGAGCAAAACATCCGCAACGTGCAGCGGCAGATTTCTGACTATAAGTATAAACTCAGCAGTATGGTTCGGGAGTGCCAATATCGGGTCGGTGCGGTTAAAGCCCGCGCGGAGCGACTTGTTTGCTATGCGACGGTCGGTGAGGCCGAAATGGTTGACGACCAAGTGCGTAATGTAGTGAGCAGCGTGAATGCTTGGAACAACCGGATGAACGAGATTTCTCTTGATATCAAAGAGTTTGACATGGATATTCGCGGCTGTGAAAACTATCATGCCGATTGCGAGTTCGGGATCAAAGGCGCGGACGGCAAAAATGATGAAAAAGCGCAAAAGCAGGCCTGTATTAGCTATTATGAATGCATCGGTGCTTCTTGTACGGCCAACCAATTGGCTTGCGCAATGGACAAGGAAGGTAACAAGCAAGCCTGTGATGACTATGACAAAGAGTGTTTGACCAATAAAAGTAGTGACACCTCTGCAACGGGGAACTCTTCAACGGGGAATACTGCCGCCGCCAATACCGCTTGTTCTATATATCAGGCAACTTGCGGCGATGTAGACACCTCGCACGAGTACAAGATTCAGCCGCTCTATGGCAATGACCCCAGCTGCGAGGCGGTGGTAGATGATTTGCTGACCAACTTTAAGATGAAAAAGGACGAAGATGTCCAGCTTTGCAAAGATTTGAATAGGGCTTGTCAATTGGAAACAACCACGAAGGAGATGGACTGCAATATAGCCAAGAGAGAATGCGCAAAAGGGGATTTGTCTGATCCGTTATACAATGATTATTGCAGAAAATCCCGAGAGTGCCAGCAAGTAAGTGCCAATTACAGCATCCATCGTTCGGAAAAAGTTGCTTTTGCGGCTTTGCGTGAAAAGGTTGATGTTGCCAAGACCAAAAGTGGCACCGATGTCAACGGCGTGTTTTATCTGCCCAGCAATATGGCGGTATGCTGCAACTTAAACTCGGAGACGGTGTTGGATGAGGGAAAATTTACCACCTGTATCAGCCGCTACAACAGCGCGATGTTTGCTGATCATGGTACGGAGATATCCAAGGATGATGAGCATTTTTACAGTTGTATTCGCCGCGAAATCGGCAATCCCGACCTCACAAAAACCACTGCTGCCGCCGATGTGCACAAGGCCAGCGCCGAGATGCGCAACGGCTATGCCGAATATCTGGCCTCGGCTTATATCGATGCCGTCAATGCTTATAACGACAGTTTCACTTTTAAAGAAGATAGGATTGATCCGGTGATTAATGCCAAAAATCCGGACGTGCAGTCATCTTGGGCGGCCATTACCAATATGGAGCTGCAAATCGGCAGTCGGCTCAACGAGATAAGCCGTTTGTGGGCTCGCGAGCAGACGGTTAAGGCTTTCAGTGACACCATGGCCTTTAAGATAAGTCAGGATACGGCAGAAAATGCTGATATCCATGCCGGAACAAAGGACAATAGCAATGATAAAAAATAACTTCATTGTTGCAGGGCTGGGATTGGTGCTGACGTTGTTGTCAGCCAATGTCGGGGCGTTGGACGAAAAAACCAAGGCCGCGGTCGGTCTTAGCAAAGATGACGCCAAAGATTTATGCAACGGCCGCGGGCCGTTAGGGGAGCTGTATTTGCCCAAAGAGATGGTAATACGTTGCGGTTTATGCTTAGACGGCAAAGCCGAGCTGACCTTGGACTGTGTCAAACGATTGGCTTATGATTATAACGCCAGACGTCAGCTTTATGGTGATGAGCGTCAGCAAATTATGGGAGAGTTTACGCGCGACAACATCATTTTTGCCGTCAACAATATGTCGGCAGCCGGCAAGCACGAGGACAAGGCTAACAATGAGGCCGGTTATGGCTCAATGCCGGCTTTGGGGGCTGATGGCCAGCCTGATCCGGACAATGTTTTGGAAAAAAGCAGCGCCGAAACGTGTATGGACGAACAAAACAGCTCGCGTTGTTTGATGGAGGCCAACAATACCTTGACCGCCGACAGTACAGAGCTGTTGCTTAAGGCGCTCAAATCCAAAGCGATGATAAACCGTTCCGATTTTGTGAGCACTTTGTTCAACGAAGTTATATTAAATGAAAAAGTTGATGACAAAGACAAAGAACTGATAAAACCGGCACGTAAATGAACTGTAGAGGACAAGACCGATGAGTAAAAAAATATTGATTTATTTATTCATTACTGCCGCAAGTTTTACTTGGGTCAGAAGTCCTTTGGCCGGCACTGATATTATTCAGACTACCCTGCTGAAAGCTAACGGTGTGTTTGAAAAAATGTCTGCCAAATATGAGGTAATTTCGCAAAAATTGGCAGAGGTGTCCAGCGGCAAGATTCTTGACCCCATTTACGAGGCTGATGCCATGGTTCAGGCCGAAATTGATAACGCAGAAATGATGTATGAAAAAGCCAAGCGTATTGCCACCGGCGAGGCCTTGAGTGATGCCATCAACTCCGAGGAAAACCGTCGCCGCGATGCAATGAATTCTGCTATTGATAAAGCGCGCAATGCCGGTATTGATGCCGTGCGGCGTTTGGGGCTTGTTAAGGAAGAAAAGAAAGACAAACCCAAAAATACTTCGTTATCAGACCGCGGGGGCTCATCAACCGGAAGTGCATCTTCCAACACTGATACAGGAGTTTCGCGCTCTGCCTCCTCTGATAACTCCGGCACCACCCGCGGTTCTTCCTCAGCTTCCGGTTCGGACAGCCTGCAGCGCAACACCAATTCCGCCAGCTCTTCCACAGGCTCTTCCACAAGCTCGAAAGATACATCAATCAGCGGCAGAACTTCATCATCTGAGAGTGCAATCGGTTCCTCGGCCTTAGGGGCGGTTTCTTCTCGCAGCGTTACCCGCGCCGCAACATCAACATCCAATTCTGCTTCGCAAACAACTTCGCCGGCTTTAACTGACAGTCCAAATAAGGAATTGTCTGCCGAAAGTGCACAACTGACGCGCCGAAAGTTTATCAATGTTGACCAATCGGCGTCGATTAAGGAGAAATCAGATGACGTTGCAAAATAATTTTTTGAATTTGGTTTTTGCTATGCTTTTGTCCGTATGGTGGAGCACTGCTGCTTTGGCTGTCGAGCTTAACATTGCCGGTATGGGCACCGCCACCATCGGTGATGCATCACCGGTGCGCGGCCGGCCGGAAACTCAATTGGTTACTCCTTTGAGCAAAGATATTTATGACGATGCTGAAAACCGTTGCCGTATTATCAAAACGATGAAGCCCGGAGAATATGATATGCTCGGCACCAAAGAAAATACGGCATTTTTGCTTTCGCGCTATAGTACCGAACTTTATTTGCAAGCTGCCAAATCATTGTTTGAATTTGACAAGGAAAAACCGGCATCTTCCAAAGCCCGCAGCAGTGAAAAGGCAATTCTTGATAAAGATATTTTGCAGCGCAAGGCTTATATTGCCGACCGGTTGAATATTGTTTTATCACTGGAGGCACGCACTGCTGCACTGGATAGTATTTTTAAGCTGAGCAGTTTGGATTCCGGTATTTTTAACGAGTATATCTATGACCAAACCAAAAATACTTGCAACCGGCCATAACCAACCAACGGCAGAGGATAAACAGATGAAAAAAAACATAAGCGGATTTTTATTGTTGATTATGCTCTCACTTTATAGTGCGGGACTGCCGTTGCGTGAGGCAAAGGCGGTGATACCGTTTGAGATAAGCATCTCAGAGACTGCCGGCGAGGTTAGTACGTGGATTCAAAATGCCGCTCAAAAAGTGCAACAGGGAATTTCCTATATTAATCGCACATGGTTTGGACAAATTGTCGGTAAAGGATTGGAGTCCATTCAAAAGGGCCGTGCTATGGTAAGTGCTTGCTTGCAGCAAGGCAGCAGTACCTACAAAACCAAGGATGGTGAAAAAAAGTGTCCTAAATGGGTGGAAAAAACCGTTGGTTATCTCAACTGGGCAAAAAAGCAAAAGAAGGATGTGATTAACTCCAAAGCCTATCAGGCGGCAGTGCTCTCCAAGGCAATTACCGAAGATGCCATTATGCTCAGTCATATGAATGAAGACCGCGAGGTTCAAGTCGAACGGATTAAAGAAAACGCCGAAAATCGTAAAGTGATGTTGGATCAAAAGATTGAAATGGCCGAAAAAGCGCTGAAAACTTTTGAACAGGAAAATCAAGACCTTAAACACGGCAATGATGGAGATAAGCGCTATTATAACGACCGCCATCGCGAATTAGACAGCGAAATCAAACAGCTCAAGGTCGACCGCAAATTGGTTGATGCTGAAATGGTGGCAGAGATTGCCAATATTGATTCGCGTTTTACCAGCGAGATTGCCGTGGTAACCCAGCGTCATTCCGATAATATTAAAAAGTTGGCCGAATTGGACAAGCAACCTAAGAACCCCACTTCGACCCCCGATGAGATTATCAGCCAAACCCAAGTTAAATATACCGCGGATGTCAATACTGCCGATACCGTGTCCAGTTCTATGCGCCGCCGTCGCAATGTGCAGGGCGACCGCAAGGAGTTGGTGGTTGTGGGTATCAACAAAGCCAATGACTATATCGCCGATTTGAACAATCCGAGCAATAATTATGCGGCGAACAAAGATTTGAGTTCAACTGCCGAGGGTAAGGTTGATGCCGTACAGCCGATGATTGACAATACTATGATGCAGATTGAGACTATCCAAAAGATTATTGATATGGAGTTGATGGCCTTGGAGGCGCAAGTATTGGGCGCAATTGAGCGCAACATCGACTATAAGGTTGACCGTAGATACAACCGAGATACTTCTTTGGTGCTGGATGTTTGCAATTACAAGATTAGAAAACCCAAAGACAAAGAAAAAGAAAAAACTGAAACGGCAGCCTCAACATCAACTGAAAACTCATCAGCACCATCCGGCGCATCAGGCACATCCGAGGTGAAAATATCCGTCTCAATCGATTCGTCTTCTGCCGATAACACCAACACCAGCGACGAGACTTCCGCCGTCACGGCCGAAACCCCTGATGAGGATGCCGGTGACGATATATATATGCCATAGGGAACAATGGAGGTAGATATGAACAAAAAACTGGAAATTATAATCTTATCCGCGCTTTTGGCATTTGCTCCCAAACCGTCTGCGGCCTTGTTGTCAAAGGCTATAGAAGAGGCATATAATACCATTCCGGTATCGCCGGTAATCAATTTTGGGCAGGATATTGTCGAAACCGGACGTCTGGTAACCAGCAATCTCGCCAATATTACCTCGTTGGCAGCGCAAATTCAGCACGATGTTAACAGCACATTGTTGTCTATGCGTTCGTCTTTTAATGCTATAGGAGTAAACATTAACTACGAAAGCGAGCTCGGTAATGCGATTAATTCCACTATATGCGCCACACCGGTATCAAGTATGAATATCGGCCGCGTTGGGCTTAAAATGCGCGATACTTTGCTCTTGTATAACAATCCCAGTGAAAAGCTGCTGGTTGATGCCAACCGCCGCAGTTTTTATATGGACAATATTTACAACATTTATGCCTCTATCCAATTGCTGAAGCAGGCGATGCGCGATGACGGGCCGGTGGGCAAAGCCATAATTACCACGCGGCAATGCTGTGTTGAAGGGCAGGGCAGCGCTTGCGGCATCCCCGCCACCACTGATGGTGGCGGCAATGAGATGCTCTACAGCTATGGCTATGCTTTGGCCACTTTGGACAATGTGGTAAAAATGTGGGAGCGGGTGGCCGCCCTCAAGGCTCAGCTTAAAGCATTGCAGGTTATGATGGCCATTGAGATTTTGATTACTCCTGAGGATGCCGATGATTCAAGCCAAGATATTTCACTGGCTCCTTTTGCAGAAATGCCGGTTTTTAACTATCAGCTGAACCAGCGGCAGACCATTGCCTCGGCGCAGGTGCTTTATAAAAATGCCGCCGGCAATCTCACTGATTTGTCAGAAATTGATGATACTTCCTCGGAGGATAATTCCACCGGTTCTCCCAAATGGACCACTATGCAATTTTCTGTTCCCGCGGCAGTTGAAAATACCTCGCCCCTGATTGAAAATGCTTCCAAAATTTCCGCTTTCGGAGCTTTGTCCGAGGTAGAAGAAGCCCTGCAGGAGGCAGCTGCGGCACATAATTTTATCAAAGGTTTGGATAAATATAAGGAAACGGCCCAGCAGTATAAGGATATGCTTGAGCATCATGCCAAAAAGCTGAATTTACTCACCGAATCTAATCAGTGCGGTACCGATTATGTCAAACGCTATTTCCAAAATTATGATGCCGCTTGGTCGGGACAAAAGTTCACCCTCGCCGATATCAATCAATATGACCTGCGCAAAGGTATATCCGGCTGGGCATTGGATGCTTATGATGTGGCCAAAGCTGCACAAACCAGTGTCGAAGTAACCGACGACGGACAGATATCTTATGCCGATGATTCGTCATTACAAAACGGAGATATGGAGACCGAAACTTTGGATACTGAAGGTTTGTTCGACCAAAGTAAGGGGGCTGATTTGGAAGGTGCCGAAACTCAAGTTAAAAAACTCACCAAAGGAACTGATGGCAAAAACGGCGGCAATAAAGTCGGCGCCACCGCATCGCAAAAAACGCAGGATGAAAATCGTCGAGCCACGATGATATCTTGGCAGATAGGTGCCGAGGCGGCCAAAGTTTTGAGTGCCGATCCGCAAAAGTGGGGTACGCCGACCAATCAAAAATTTATTTGGAATGATACCAAAATCTTTTATAATCAATATTTGCGGCGCAAATATAGTAATATTAAATCTTATCTGAAGCGCTACACTAAGGCCGATGTGGTGGATATTTTTATTTCCAAGCTGCAAGATGCGGATTTGGAAATCGGACAAACCGAATATCAAACCCGTCTTAATGAACTTTATTATGGCAGTGAAAGTGCCATAGCAGCATTGATTGCTCAAAATAACAAAGATATGATGACGGTTATACCGGCGGCTTTGCTGGAAAAGCGTCAGAAAATTGTTGATGAGATTGATTATATCAGTAAACAGATAAAGGATTTGAGCGACGAAGTGTCCGATATTTCGGCCAAATCCGAGGATGATGCTTTTCAATCGCGCAAGGCAGCAATTGATACCGGTGATTTTTCTGAGGATAACGACATCATACCCGAGCTGCCGACCTATGCGCAAGCCGTAAGTGATGTATCCAAGGCTAACTCGCAAAATCTGGCCGCCAGCAATATTAAAGAATTACAGGCCTTAATTGAACAGAAAAAAGCCAGTGTTGAGGCTTTTCAAAGTCAGTTAGACGAGGTTGATGAGGAGATTCGCGAGGCCAAATTGGCGGCGCAAGAACAAGGACAAGGTGCCGCATCGAAACTGAACATCGGACTTCGTGCAGTAGTCAACGCTTTTTCGCAAGACAAAAAATCAGCTTATGAGCAATACGTTAAAGCGGTGGATGAGCGCTTTACCACAGCCTTGTCCGCGCTGAGCGGTGCTGACGCCGAGGCAGCCGACATTATCCGCACAGCCATTGATGCGGCTTCCGGTGAGGTGATTGAGGCCCTTAATGCCGCCATTGATCAGGCAGTTGACCATGCCTATGCCGAAATCCAAAGTTTGGGTGACGAGTTGTATTTGCCGCATTCCTCATCTCAAGTCAATCGAGTTGCTGAGATTCACCGGCAGATGATTGACGAGCTTAAGGCGCTCACCATCGCCAAGAGCGTTATGGGCTATGACATAATCGGAATGGTGGCTTTTGCAGACTTGGAGCTTTTGGACACCTCACCCGAAACCGAAGGATTTTTCGTCGGAGCTTTGCCGCGCGGCCGCGATTTGAAGGCGCCTATGACTATGGACGATTTCAGTCAGCCTCCGGTGCGGGAAATTTTCCATTTTGACAGCGTGGATTTTGCCAATGTTAAGCCTTACACCGCCAAGCAATATGAACGCTACAAGAAAAAACGCGACGACCTGAAAGAGGCAAAGAAAAATTTGCTGAGCATTACGCCGGCGGGAATGGTGGCCTCGTTGTTTGAAAAGGCTTTGAGTGCAGCTACCGACAAAAAGAAAAAGGCAGAAAAAGCTCTCAAAGAGCTGTTGAAAATATCGCGCGGCGATTTCTTGAACTGCGGCAGTGAGATTCCCGCAATATGGAAACTTATGCTGCAGGATAATGCTTTTATTGAAGCACGTTTTGATCTTCAGGATGCGCTCAATCAAGGCTGTGAGCCGGTTGCCTTTTTGCGGGGCGGCATTTTCCCCTGTCGAGTCGAAGATTCGTCCACGGTTATGGATATCAACCTCACCAAGCAGTATGACGACGACCTCAAGCGCGATGTCTACGAGTTTGATATGGACGAGGCTGAGTATGTCGAGCGCAGCGATATCAAAGCTGCCGGCCTGCCCAAATGTCTGTTGATGCGGATGAAAAAAGGCAATCCTTATCTCACCATCCAAGATGATAAAGTTAATATGCCGTCAACTTTGGGTAAAATTACGGCCGGTGTCAGCGAGCTTTTGGGCGGTGACAAGGTTAAACCGGTGGAGCAGTACTGCCGCAACTACAGCGAACTTGGTATGATATTGGATGCCGACGAGGATAATAATCTGTCGTTTAAGCCCACAGTTTACGAGACATTTAACAATCTGTTTGCCGCCGAAGCCAAAAACAGCAAAAAACTCAAAAAGAAGGAAAAAAATCAAATCGCTTTGGCCGCTCATGCCGAACTTTCGCGCAATCAAATCGGCGACTTTTTGGGACAAGTTGAGGCTGAAAAGAAAATCAAACAAAATCTTGATGCGATGAAAGAACAATATGATGCGGATATGGCCGAGCTCAAATCGCAGTTGTCGGCATTTGGTTTTGAGGTGCAGGATAATTATGATATCAGCAATGCTAATGATTATAAAATTACGGTAGACCGCTTAAAACAGGCCAAAAATGCCGCCTTGGAGAAAACACTTGCCGTTTTGGCTTCGGTAGATGTGGAAGACGACAATCAGCCGGCCCGCGAGCGCAAAGCCGAAATTGAAAAGCTGATAAACATTATGCACAAGGACACTGACGGGCATTTGCAAATTTCGGTGGGCTCCAATGATGGCAATAATCCGGAAGAAGAGCTGAAAACCGCCAAAGCCAATAAAGAGGCCTCGGATAAATATCGTAAAAAGGTTAAGGAGGAAAACACCGGTGAGTATAAAGACCTTGAAGAAGCCTATTGTTCTAATTATTAATATAATTTATGGAAAGAAATATGGATTCTCTGGAAAATAACAATGTTAAACCGGCGATAGCCGCTTCTAACGCCTCGCAGGTGCAATATTTGGATCACTTGGACAGTAAGGCTAATTCGGCCAAGCTGACCTACTATTTGTGGATTTCGCGCTTTTTTATTTTGATAGCCACAATGTCAATCGGTTTTTTGATATTGGCGTCTTTGGCTCTGTTTCGCTTGGCTCCTCGCGTCACGGTGGAGCCGTTGTTGCTTATTCGCAACAGCGATTCCGACAATTTGGTCGAAAGTGAAGTTGTTGCCACGGATATGGCCTCACGCGATGAGCTTATGAAAATGTACATCCGTCAATATATCACTCTGCGCAATACTCTTATCCCCGACAAAATGGAGATGGGGGCGCGTTGGCAAATCGGCGGTATGGTGCATTTTCTGTCGGATGTTCGAGTTTATGGCGAGTTTGCTCGCAAAGCGTTGCCGCAATGGACAGCCATTAATGAAAGCAGCAGCTCAATATCGACGGAAATTATCTCAATATCACGGCAAGGCGGCGCCCAGTCGCGTGTATGGCACGTAAAGTTCAAAACTTATGAATATACTCCCCGAACTACCGAAGGCGGAGAACAGTCCATCAAAACTCGTTATTGGAACGCCTCTTTGACTACGGTGTTTAATCCCGCGCGCGCCTTTTCTTTCTATCGGTTGATTAATCCGTTGGGCTTTACGGTTCTGCGCTACAGCCAAAACGAAGAGTGATTCTAATTGTTGATAAGTGTGTGTCTACTGTTAGACATTTAAAATAAAACAGTATACTTTTAAGGTAAAAGTGTATTGTTTTAATGTCACTCAAAGGGGTAGAGTTTATGAAAACATCGGTTAAACTGTTGATTTTGGTGGCTTTGTTTGCTATTTCGGGGTGCTATGGTTCTTATTACGAGCCCGAGCCGGTGGGTATCGGCCGCGGGTTTGACGAGCTGAAATTGTCGCCTTGCGCCTGTTTGCATATTGAGCTGCCCAAGACTTTGCCGGACTGGTTTGTTGCAACAATATAAACGGATAAGGTTATATGGAAGAGGTCAGATACGATCAGTCACAGCAACCCAAAATGATAGCCGGACGCCGTCCGGCCGGTGCAAGGCGTCCCGCTCCGCGCGGAGATGCTGCCAGCACTATCTTTGTGGCTAATGTTGCGGAAAAACGTTATTTGTGGACGGCGCGCGCCTTCGCTGTAATCACCGCGTTGAGCTTGTGCTGCAATATTGTTTTGCTGCTGGCAATTTTTCAGCTTGTGCCGTTGTATCGGGTGGAGCCCTTTTTGTTGACCTTCCATAACCGCGCCGATCAGGTGTATGATATTCAGCCAATAACCTCTGAGCTGCGCAACCGCAAATCCATTACGGAGGTGTTTGTGCGGGATTATGTGCTACAGCGCAATTCTTTTACCCGCAATGCCGATACGGCTATGGCGCGGTGGGATGTCGGTGGTCCGGTTCAAGAGAGTTCAAGTCAAGCGGTTTATCAAAAATTTCGCAACGAGGTGATGGGCGAGGCACTGTCGCTGATCCGTCAAAAAGGGCTGGAACGCAAGGTTAAGATACTTTCGGTAAGTGAAATTGCCGACAATATTTGGCAGGTGGAATACCAAACCGAGGATACTTATCCAGATTCGGCACAGCCGGAAGTGCGGTATTTTACCGCATCAATGAAAGTGGGGTACCGGCGTAAAAAAGTGGCGTACGGTGAGCGGCTGAAGAACCCGTTGGGTTTTACGGTGATTGAATATGCTACGGGTGGTGGCAGGTTGTAATAGTGTGGAGCGGTTGTAACGTGAAAAAGATGGTGAAGAATATTAGATGGCTGTTGGCATTTGCGGCAAGTGTAAGTGTGACGGATGTCGCATTAGCACAAGTTAACCAACAGATAATGGATGCCAGCGCTGAGCAGTCGCAAGGCAACTACACGCCTATGAATCTGGATTATGCCGGCTTCAGCTCGTTGGGAATGACACAGGCTGCGTGGCTTGACCCACTGCAAAATTTGGGTGAAGGACAAAGCCGTCCGGCCTATTCCAAATATTATTGGACGCCGGATTTGGTGTTGCCGGTTCGGGTGCGCGAGGGAATGCTCACTATGATTAATTTTCCCGAGTGGGAGCTGATTGAAGATATCTATCTGGGTGACCAAAACACCTTTGACGGACAGATTACCGGTCCCAATACCTTGCTGCTATATCCCAAAGGCGGGGCGCAAATCGGGGTGGATACCAATATCATCGTGTTCGGGCGCTCGGGTAATCGCTATGTTTTTTATCTCAAATCAGAGGGAATTAATACCGAGAGACTGACCAATGCCATAATTGATATTGAAGTGGTAAACGCCGACAGCAATTTGCAAGGCGGCTCCGGTACACCTTATGCCGGCAGTGGAGGCATCTCCGGCGGTCTCAAGAGCGGCGGCAGCTCCGGCAATGGCAGTATTTCCACTTATACCAAGCGTTTTCAAAAAAGTGATTGGATGAAGTCGATACCGGTTGACCCCAGCGATTTTAAGTTTGATTTGGAAGTTTATGTTCCCAATCCTGATGATGTGGTTATTGCACCGGAACGGGTTTGGCGTGACAACATCTTCACCTATATTGATTTGGGCAAAAAATCGCTTAATATGGTGCAGCGTCCGGTGGTTAGTATGATTGTTGAACGGGTGGAAGTTCCGGTCGGTTTTCGCACCAAAGGACAGGACAATCGCTTGATTATTGTCGAGGGTATCGGCGATATGGTGTTGCGCAACGGCAAGCGCATCATTTGCATCAAGATGCGGCGTTCGGACGAAAACGGCTTGGAATATGCGGTTGATTCGGCAGATTATCTCCCGCCGACTTGGGATGTTGCGCCGGCTATCCCAAATGCTCAAACCAACGGAATTGACAATAATGTGAATTACCAATTGCAGGGCGTACAGGGTGGCGCACAGGGCGGCTATGGCGCGATGCCGTCTGTGGGTAATCCCTCGCAAATGATACCGGTGGGGCAGATGGATTTGCAGACCGGACAAGGACAGATTATTATTCCGGAATATGCCAAAGCCGGTGCTGCCGGTATGGGTGCAGGCGGAATGGCCGCTGATAATTTTGACTATAGCAAAATGCAAAAACTCAATGTCGCGGGGGGCAGTCCGGCGATGGCCGGCTATGCTTCATCGCCGCAATTTGCCTATGGAGCGGGTTTTGCTGATGCCGACAATTCCAATATATCAATTGAATTGGGCACCGATGGCGAGGTTTCAAACTTGGAAAGCCTGTGGGGTAAGTTATCTGCCAAATATAAAAATGAGCTGGGCGGCTTTACTCCGTTTTTCTCGGTTGATGCCCCTGCCGACGGGCAAGGACGTGAGCTGTTTCACTTGCGTGTGGGACCGGTTAAAACTTTGGAAGAAGGTGACAGAATTTGCGGTTCACTGGGACGCGGCGGCGTATTTTGCAGTGTAGTTAGAACACAATAGGGGTCGCCATGAGCGATGAGCAGTTAACAAATTCCGAACTCTATGTCAAAAAAACCAACACTATCATCTGGATAGTCGGTGTTTCTGCGATACTGGTGTTTCTTTTCGGCATCTTGCTCATAAACAGCTCGGATGATGCCGATAATTATGATGATCTGGTTTTTGAAGATAATGCCGATGTTTTTGGTGCCACCCCTTCGGTATCTGCACCGGCCGCGCAGGGTATAGAGTTTTCTGCTATCGAGGGGGAGATACCGCTTACGTCCACACCGGATCCGGTGCTGATGGGAGAAGTGGTGTTAGGAACTGAGGCCAAGAATGTTCTGACTTTGGGCAGCAACGGCAAGGCAACAGTCAAAGTGGTGTCGGTGGAATTGGCCGAGCCGCCGGCTGCCGGATTTGATTATAACAGTTCACAATGTGCCGGTGTTGAGCTGAACGGTGATGCAACTTGTCACATTACGATGTCATGGGTTCCGGTGGTGGCCGGTAATGTGCAAAACAATTTCATTGTCAAGTGGCACGAGGTAAATCTCGGAAAAGAGAGTACTAAAGCGGCCAAAATTCCGGTCAGTGGCAATGCAGTGGTCAAAGAAGAGTGCAAATATTGTGAGGCAACCCCCGCCGACAAAGCCGGTGCCAGTTTCGGCAAGGCTTCGCAGATTGCCGTGGGTCCTGATGGAAAAAAGATTGGCGTTATTGATAAGGATGGCTTTGTTCGTGATGAAAACGGCAATATTATCGGTCGTGTGTCGCCGGATGGCCTTATTTTGGATAATGATGGCAATGTTATCGGGGTTGCGGAAAATGCGCGGGTTGTCTACGATGATTTTTCCAATCCGGTCGGGTTTGTTACCCCCGATGGCGAGGTTGTCAACAGCGAAGGTAAGGTGGTGGGGCACGTTTTGCCCGATGGCACCGCTTTGGATTTCAATGGCAAATTAATCGGAACTTCAACTGATATCGGTGTGGTTTATGATACTAACGGCAATCTCATCGGCCGCGCACTGCCCGACGGTACGGTGGTTGACGAAAACGGCAATGTCATCGGGAGGGTTTTGGCTGATGGATCGGTGGTTGATAAAGACAACAAGCCTTTAGGTACTATTGCCAAAGCCGGCCGCGTGGCGGTTGATGAAAACGGCAATGTTTTGGGCGTAACTTTGCCCAATGGTAATGTTGTTAATTCTGAGGGCGAGGCAATAGGCTATGTCAATGAGCATGGCGATGTTGTAATTAAAGATTCTCCCCTCGTCGGCAAAAAGGTCAGAATGGCCTATGACAAAGACGGCAATGTCATAGGTTTTGTTGACGAAGACGGCAATTTGCGCAACGCTCGCGGCGATATCATCGGCAAGATGAATACCGATGGGCAAATCGTAGATATTCACGGCAATGTGGTCGGCTATGCCGGTGAAGAAATAATCTTTAGCGAGAATAACAGTATTATCGGCTCAATAGTTTCGTTTGAACGGCTGCCGATAACACCGCAAGGTGAGCTTTTGGGAACTTTGCAAAACGACGGCTCAATTGAAAATGACAAAAAACAGGTTCTCGGTCGTATTTTGCCCAACGGATTGGTCAAGGACCAAAGCGGGGCCAAAGTAGTTGCCAAAATGGTGCGGGTTGGCAATATCGTCGGGTTCGGCTGCAACAATCTCGGCTATTTGGATGTCGATGGCAAAATCAAAAAAGGCAGCGAGGATACTAAATACAAAATTACCTCGCAAGGAATAGTTTTTGATGATGAGGGCAGCTATGTCGGTGCGGTTTTGCCTCGCGGCAAAGTATTTGATAATTCATGCAACCTTTTAGGGGGGGTGGACAATTCCGGTATCGTGAAAAACGCCAATAATTTGTACATTGGCTGTGTCAATCCGGATGGCAGTGTCCTCAACGAAAAAGGCGAGTTTATCGGTGCAGTCGGACGCCAAGGCGCAGTCATTGACCTCAATGGCAAATATTTGGGTTATGTTAATGCCAACAATGTGGTTATCAGCAGCAACAATTCGCCCATCGGGTGTGTCGGCTTGTTAGGTGATGTGTTTAACAGCAAAGGTGCCTATATCGGAAGGACTGTCGGTAGCCGTTATGCATACAAATTTGATGGTGAATTTATTAATGATGTGGATGACCGTGCCAAGGTGAAGATTTATGGACATCCGGCCGAAACCTTGTCATCCGGCAATTTGGTATTGGGAGAAGAAAACCGCATTAATGGTATCGCCTATCAAGAGCAAACGTCCATTGTTGATTCGGAGGGCAAATTAATCGGATTACTTTTTCCCGATGGCGGAGTTTATGACCGCTCGGGCGTATCGCAAGGCAAAATTGTCAATGCCGGTTTTGGCGTATATAACGGGATTTTGGGAGCCCGATTGCCGCAAGGCGAAGTGATTGATTTACGCGGCAAAACCGTCGGCGTGTCCTTGCCCGACGGGCGGGTTGTCAGTCGTTATGGCGACGAGCTTGGCCGCGTGAATGCTAAAGGTGAATTTTTTAATACCAAGGGAGAATATCAGGGCAGAGTAATTACCCAAGGTGTTGCCATCGGCTATGACGGCTCTTATTTGGGATATTGCGGTGCCGATGGCAAAGTGATTGATTTGGACGGCAAAATCGTCGGCAATATTACTCACGACCGCAAGGTGATTGACGCTAAGGGCGAAATTACCGGCGAAGTTCTCGGGGAAGGAGCTGTGGTTGATGTAACCGGCAATTATCGAGGTTTGATGAACTCGCTCGGTGACATTATATCTCCCAAGGGCGAAGTTATTACCGCGATTCTCCCCGGAGGCAGCAGTGACAAAAATCTCAATTTGTTCAAAGGCGGAACGGTGATTGATTTTGGTGGTGAAGTGGTCGGATTTGCCCTTCCCGATGCCTCGGTCGTCGGCGGGGATGGTGCAGCCTTGGGGCGGGCTTTCCCCGATGGCAACGTGCTTTCATCATCCGGCAAAATCATCGGTGAGGTTGTCAGCGGCGATATTGTAATCTCTTCTAATGACAAAGTTGTGGGTTATGTAAATTTTGATGGCAAAATTTATGGTTTTAATGGTACACTCATCGGCAAGGTAATCTCGGGAGGGTTGGCTGTCGATATGAATAATCGTTTGTTGGGCAAAATCTATAAGATAGGAGCCACGGTGCTGAGCAGCGATGGTAAATATGCGGGGCGCGTTTCTCCTACCGGCAGTGTTGTCAGCACTTCCGGTGCGGTTATCGGTTATATCAAAAGCAACGGGTCGTTTATTGACTTGGATAAAAAGGTTGCTGGCTATGTCTTGGGCGAAGTTGCGAAAAACCGGAGAAACTGATGATTAATCTGCTGCAGGAAGGTCCTAGAATTAAATTTTCGCGCTCACTGGCTTTTGCGGTCGGAGTTTTTGCTTGTGTGTGGGCTTTTGCCACGCGGGCGCAGGAAATTACCGCCATAGATTTTGAAGGCAATCCGCTGGGCAAAGTTATTCCCGATGGTAAGGTTGTAAGTTTTGATAATAAGATTTTGGGTAATGTTACCGCCGATAGTTTGATATTGGATAGCAAGGGTAAAATTATCGGCGGGGTCGTTCCGCAAGGCGTGGCTGTCGGCAATGATGTCCGTCCGTTGGGTAAGGTGGGAACCGACGGGTCGATTCGCTCATCTTCGGGGCAGATTCTAGGTAAGACCCTGCCCAATGGTTTGGTGGTAAATGAGTATTATGACATTTTAGGGCAGGTGATTTTCCCCGGATTGGTTTATAATGATGAGGGTAAAATCGCCGGACGCGTTACCGGTGATGGTGCCTACAGCGGATTGAACGGTAAACCCATCGGGGTGGTTACTCCCGATGGCTATGCCTATCGCAAGGTTGGCAAAGATTATATTTTGGACGGGCGATTGATATCTTCGCGCATGGTGGTTTCTACCAATGGCGATTTTATCGGCAGTGTTGTCCCCGGAGGTCAGGTTACCGATTTTAACTCGGAGGTTATCGGCTATATCAAGGCCAATGAATATGTTTTTGACAATCAAAATACCGTTATTGGCAGGGTGGTAAATACCAGTTATGCTTTTGATGACAACGGCAGCTATATCGGATTGGTCAGCTATAACGGCACTGTCATCAAAGATAATAATACCATCGGCAAAATCAGAGCCGACGGGAGAGTTATCAGTAATTCCGGCGCCATCGTCGGCATAGCAGCCGGTTTTTCTGCCACGGCTACCGATATAAACGGGCGCTATATGGGCAACCTTAATCCCGACGGGGTTATTGTTAAGGCCGGTACCAAACTGGGGCAATTAGGAGCGCGCGGCAATGTTTTTGATAGCGACGGCAATCTTATCGGTCGCTTATCGGCTTCAGGTCCGATTTATGATTATAAGGGAGCATTTGTCGGTCATGCGATTAAGTCAGGTGTGGTTATTTCGATAGATGGCACTACTATCGGTTATATGATAGGCGATGATGCTTACAATCTTTCCGGACAAATGATGGGCTCGGTATTAAAAAACAAAGCTGTATTTGCCGCCGGTGGCGAGTTTGTCGGTATTTGCGGCATTGCCTCGTCGATGGACTACAAGGGCTCCAAGATAAATCTCTCTCCTTTGGGCTATGTTACATCTTCTACCGGTGAGCTGATTGGTCATTTGCAGGGAATAGACGTTTTTTATAATTCAGTCGGCGGAAAATATGCTTATCTCAATCTGTCGGGGCAGGTTGTCGGCGCCAAGGGAGATAATATGGGGCATATCTCCGGCCAACGTTTTGTTACCAACAGTGCTGATAAATTGCAGGCTGCAGCGATTGCCGCCATAGCAGCAGTTAATGCTCAAGGAACGGCATTGGGGCTGCTTAATCAAGATAATTTGCTGCTCAACAAATCGTTTCAACAATCGGGCAAGGTTTTGCCGGATGGCAGCGCAGCGGTGGCTGGAAATTCTAACTATTTTCCCAAAATCGGGCAGGCTTATTCCGCAGTATTGGCTCAGCGGTTTAACGGCGAGTTGCTGGGCTATCTCAATCCTTCGGGGCAGGTTGTTAATTTGCAAGGAGCCAAAGAGGGATACGCCCTTGAACAAGGCTTGGTCAGTGATAACAATGGCGTGATAATCGGCTATTTGCAAGATTTCTCCGGCGCTCACGATAACAAATGCGTAGCCTTGGGGGTTGTGTCAAGCCAAGGCGGTGTGTTCAATCAGCGCGGAGTTTTTGTCGGAAAACCTTTGGGCAACAAGATGGTTATAAGCTCCAGCGGTGCGGTGCTTGGTGCATTGAGCTCGTTGGTGCCGATTATTGATTTTAACGGGCAAATTATCGGATATCCGACTTATTCCGGCAAGGTTTATGCCTCAAACGGCGATTATGTTGGTTGTTTGGATTATCTGCAAAATCTTTACGATGCTGATGGCAACTGGTTGGGTAGCGCTGTTGATTACGGTTCGGTTATTGCCTTCGACGGCAAGATTATCGGTGCCGCAGCCTTCAATGGACAGATTGTTGATGACAAAAATATGGTTATCGGCTATCAGCAGCCGGACGGCACGGTTAATTCGGTGTCCGGTTTGCCTATCGGTTCAATGATGAAATATCGCGTAGCCTTTGATTTTGACAACAAATTTTTAGGCTACATCAATCGGCAGGGCAAGGTAATTGACAATGAGCGCAAAGGTATCGTCTATGTCGATTATGACGGTTATGTCATTTCTGATAAAGCACAAATCGGATATGCTTTGTATGATTTTTATCTTTACGGAGACAACGGCGAAGTGGTCGGAATTATCAGCCGCAACGGTGAGGCTGCCGATTTTAACGGAGCCAACTTAGGCCGTTTTGACCGCGGCTTTGTCATCAAGGACGAGCAAGTGACGGCTCGCGGCGCTCGCGATTATAATTTGCGTGATGAACAGCATCTTTCTATCGGTCGTCTCGATCTCAACGGCGAAGTATCCAATCGTAAGGGTAATAAACTGGGCAGCATCAATAATGACGGTAAATTCACCTCTTCTGACGGCAAGATTGTGGCTCAGGCCACCCCTTTGCAATATTATCGCAAAATATTGGTTAAGAAACCGGCGGTTTCTGATGCTGCAGAGCAAGGCGTTCAAGCAGCGCTTGACGAAAACGGCAAGATAGTGGGCTATGTTAATGCCGATGGTTCGGTGGTGGACGAAGCCGGTAATGTAGTAGGGCGTCTTAAAGACGACGGCACGGTAGTAAACGATAAGGGTAAGGTTATCGGGCAAAATGCCGGTGCGGCATCAACGGAAAAAGGGCAGGTTTTGCTGGATGAAAATGGTAATGTTATCGGCTATGTTATGCCTGACGGTACTATTGTTGATGAAGACGGCGAAGTAATCGGCAAACGCGGTGCCAATGGAGTTATCCGCGACGTTAATGAAAAAGTGCTGGGCAAAGTTGATGCCAATGGCAATATTATCGATGATTCCGGTGCGATTATCGGCCGGCAAACTGCAGTTGATCAAATCTCCAAGGCTACTCAGGATATAATGAACCAATTGGAACGTCGTTGGTATGAACGCGGGCAGATATCTTCCGAAGGCTCCAAAGCAGAGGAGACAACAAGAGATTCCGGTGGTGTGGTGCTGAAATCCGGCAATCAATATCTCAGCTCTTTGGGCATAGCACTTACTCCCGATGGCGAATATTTGGGAGAAATTTTGGAAAATGATCAGGTTGTCAACGATGACGGTGATGTTATTGGCTATCGTATGCCCGACGGAACAATTATGGATGATGACGGCAATCTTATCGGAGTTGCCGAGGCGGCGGATATAGACCCGCAAAAGATAGCCGACAAAACTTCGGAGGGTAAAAAAGATGTGTTTATTCCCGCGGGCACATTCGGTCCCGGCGGTGCATACGGCATCGGCAACGGTTCGGCCGGCAATTTGGGCCCCGGTGGCGGTTATGGCCCCGGTGAGCGCTATGACCCGACCCGCAAGGCAGCCCTTGATGCGGCAATGAATCAGCGCCGCGGCAGTATTGCCGTCGGCAAAATCAGCAGCGGCATTCGCGCGGAGGCTTTTACCGGCTATCAAAAAGATTGGGGAATGAGCAAGACATATTCGACATGGCGGGTTGATATGAGCGAAATGATATTGGCCGACAAGCCGATTCCCGCGGTTATTGCCCGCGCTATTGATGCAGCAAATCCGGCTCCGGTTACCGCTTATGTCGAGCGCAACGTTTATGCTGAAGAGGGGCGTAATATCATTATTCCTGCCGGTTCGCGCCTGATTGGCAATTTCAGCGGTATAAGCGGTCCTTCCGAGGCCACTTCGGATGCTGCTCGGGTGCAGATTCAATGGCAGCGCCTTATTCGTCCTGACGGATCGATGTTCCAGTTCAATGGTATGACGGCCGATGCTCAAGGCCGCGCCGGAGCTCTTGGTTATGCCGACCAACAATTGCTCAAGAAATACACTTTGCCGGTGTTAACCACGGTATTAAGCTCGACTGCTGCCTATTTTGTGGCCACTGCCGAGGATAATTCTTCCGGTGAAACCGAAACTTCTAAGCAGCAGGCTGCCTCCGATGCGAGACAAAACTTTTTGGAGGATATGAAGAATATCTTTAATGAGATTTTGCAAGATAAAACCGATGTTCAAGCCCAAATTTACATTCCCAACGGTACGCGCATCATTATTTATCCCAATGAGGATTTGTGGCTGCGGTCGTTTGAAAATGACAAAGAGGCCCAAAGCTCGGGCAACCCTATCGGCTCAAGTAATTCCCACGGTTTGATTGATGTTGATGTTACCCATACTTCGGCCAATGTTAAACCCGGTGAGAAGGTTTACGGCCCCGGCGGCCCGACCAGTACGATTGGCGGCGACAGCTCGTCGGTAGTTTACAAACCGGATAATGCCGGAGTTCAGGCCGTGAGCAGTTCTTCGACTCCGTTGATTGACACTCCGACAACGCAAAAACGCGTAGCGCCGCCTCCGCCGCCATCTTATGGACAAACCGGCAGCACGGCGCAAACCTCAAGCGGCGCCGGAGTGACATCCTCTTCTTCAAGCTCGTCGGCCGATGATGGCGTTCCGTCACTGTTTTAAGGAGTAAGATTTTATGAGTTTTACGGTTTTGGAATCAATTTTGCGTCCCTTGTCTTACTGGTACACCCAAGATGGCATTGAGGAGTTGGCTATCAATCACGCCGGTGAGGTATGGTTGCGCCTGCGCGGCAAGCGAGCCTATCCTTGGGTGGCCTATAATGATGAAAAATTAACCAAAGAATATTTGACCGACCTGTTGTATATTGTGGCCAATACTTATGAGCTGCCGTTTGATCCGGTGCAGGGCAATCCGGTGGTTTATGCCACCATCCCCGGAGAACACCGTTTTTCGGCCATATGCGGTAAAAACGTAATGTACGACAATAATGACTTAACCGGCGGCATTGCACTCACCATACGTGTGCACGCCGATGATGTGGCTTTCGGCTTGGGGGATTATGGTTTGATGCAGGGCGAAAAACTGCACAAAATAAATCCGCTCAAAGATATTAAAGAGCCGGAGGACCCCTATGAGAGATTGCTGTTGAGTATTAAGCGCGGCGATCATATTTTGGTTTCCGGAGCCACCGCTACCGGTAAAACCACCTTTTTGAACAACTTGCTGAAAATATTGGATATTAATAAACGCATTCTCACCATTGAGGATACGCGCGAGTTGGTCGTTCCGCATAAAAACAGAGTGCATATAACCCTGTCGCGTACCGAACAGACCAATGCTTTGAATTATGCCAAAGTTATCGACTTGGTGGTGCGTTTTACCCCCGATGCCATTATCGGCGGTGAGATATCCACTTCTAATGCCGGGGCACTTTGGGAGCTGATGGGCTCAGGCCACGACAACTGCCTGGCCACCATCCATGCCGAGAGCTCTGAGGCCGCCTATCAAGCCTTTACCGATCGTATTTTGCATACCTATCCCACCATCGACCGCAAAAAAACCATTGAAGAAATGCACCAAAAACTTCGGGTGGTGCAGATTAACCGCGATGGCAACTTGCGCGCCGTAACCGAAATTACTTAAAATAAACCTTGGTATATTAACACTAAATTTACAAGCTCTGAGCTACAATACTCCCCAAAGACCGAATTTATGCGAGCTGGGATAAATGGCACAAGATGATGAAATAGCAGAGGCAAGACGTAAAGCACTCCGCAACGGCGAAGAAGACCCCGTTGTGGCGGCTCAGCGCTATTTGAACATCTATCGGCAAATGCATATTTTCCCCCCTGAGCGCAAAGAGGCTTTTGATAAAATGCTGCTTGAATTACCCAGCGAGATTTGCAATATTTTTGCCTCGCTGCCCGGCGGGTTAATGCTGCAGGATTATATCGGTGATTTGGCTGAAAAAAAGGGGATGCAGCGGCAAAAATCTGCGCTTGAAGAGGATAAACCCTCGCCTATTTTGGAAAGTGCACTCATCCAGTCGCAGCCTCAGGTTCAAGCTCAAACTCAAACTCAAACTCCGTCGACATCTGCCGCTGTTCCGCAGTATATTCCCGGTGGTAATATGAATATTTCGCTTGGGGACGATTTTGCCCGTCAGTTTGCCGGAGCGTTTGATAATCTTTTGGCACGCCAAAGCGAAATGCAGAAAGAAAGTTTGGAGAAAATCAGTGCCAACTTGAGCAAAAACCAATTGGCGTTAGCACAATACATTAACCAAAGCAAAGAAGCTCAGCAACAAAGTATGGCCGAGTTGGTGCAGACCATTATGCAAAACAAATCATCAACCGCACCGGTTTCCCCATCCGCCTCAACCGCCGACAGTCAATTATTGCAAGAGCTTATGTCCAGTCAAAAAGATATAAGCCTGCGGCTCAGCAAAATGGAAAGCACCGCCTTAAATAACAATTCCGGCAATCAAGAGCTGATAGAAACTTTGGTAAAATCCAATGCTCAGATGCTCTCATCGCTCAATCAGGAAGCGCGCAGTCTTACGGTTGCCCCGACGGATAATACCGAACAACTGCTGAAATTGATTGAGCAGTCACAATCGCAGCTGATAGAAGGGGTTGTTAGCCGGTTGTTGCAAAACAATGTCAGTATCAATACAGCGCAAAACCAAGCCAATAATAACGCCAACAATATTCAGATTAATGCTCCCGACACTACGGCTCAAACCTTGATGCTGGTCGAAAAAATCGGCGATTTGCAGGCTGCCGGTGAAAAAAATATGGAAACCGCCATCAGTCGTTTGATTGCCGCGCAAAAGGATATGTACGATTCGCTGTCGGCCGCACAAGGCAAAGAAATCGCACAGGCTATTGTTGCAGGTTTGTCTGCCGCCAATCTCAACATAAATTCTTATGCCCCGCCGCCCCTTGAGGCTTATTCTGCAGCCGCACCTGCCCCTGAAGATTACGCTGCATTGCCGTCGGAGCCTGCCCCTCAGCCGCTCAAAACCGATGAGGATATGCCGCCCTTGGCATGGCAAGATGATGATATCGCTGCAGATGATAATATTTCTCCAAGCGATGAAGTGAAAAAACGCAAGAAAAAAAAGAAAAAGAAAAAAGATAAATCATCTGCTGAAACACCGGAAATCGGGACGCAGGCTCCGGAATATGCCGCACCGATGTCTGAGTATGTCACCCCCGTGCCCGATCGGTCTTTTGATGTGATAGATGCCTTTGCCCAAACTGAGCCTCCCGCCGAGCCGTTGGATGATTTTAACAATTGGGTGGCGGAGACTGCCGATGATAATACCCCGCCGATAGACCAAAGTTTTACTTTTCAAGACGAGCCTTTGCCCGCAAATGATGTCGCCGCCAAAGAGCCCTCCGAGGTGGCAGCAAAAACTCCCGCAACCCCGCCGGAGACAGAGAAAAACTTTTGGCTTGATGATGAGCCATCCTCTGTCTCACCTATGGTTGACGATGAGCCTAAGGATTATTTCAATTTATCGGAGTTGAGCGGTGAAGATTGGGGATTCGGCAACAACTCGGCGTCCTCGGAGACTATGGACGTTTTGCCGGATGTGGCGGATGCGCCTTTGTCGTCGGATGACGGATATGAATATGCCGAGGTTGAAATGATAGGCGAGGGGAGCAATATATATACAACGGATTCGGCTGCGGAGCAGGGTGGCGATTGGGCGCCGATTATTGCTCATCCCCGCTCAATTTCCATCACTCGCCCGCCGCAAATATTTGATGATGCAACCGATGATGCCGACCCGTATGTAAAATAGTATTCTAAAAGATTAAAATAATAATTTACAAACGCGTCAGGCTGCACTAAAATTTGTTTCTATCAGAGCATAACGGAGATAACTTAATGGAACAAGGCAAGGTTTTCAGTTCGGGACAAAATACCACCGGCGACACTTGGTATGTCGATAATTATATTTTGCTTAAAAGCTATTATGATATGACTATATCACGTATTGCAGCGCGTTGTGTGCGCAGTGGCAATATCGCGCTGGAAGAATATCCGCATTATGCCTATATTTTGGATGTACTGGAGGAGATTAGCGAAACCGGCGAATATGTCCTTGCTCACCCTGATTTGTATCCTTATGTCGAGAAAAAAATTGTCGGAGGTATTAACGCCCTCAAAACCAATTTGCGCGAATACAAAACCGAACTGGAGCGCAACGCTTCGCCGGAAATGATTAAAGAAGATAAAAACGAGCTCAACAAGATGAAAGAGGCTTTGGGCAGTGTCGACAAAACACAGGACCCCACCGTCGGCGCCGGTATGTCTATGGACGAGGTTATCAATAAATTAATGGGCGGGCAGGGAACCCCGTCTGTGTCGTCTGATGCACGGGCGGCACCGCAAGGGCAACCGCAACCGCGGCCACAAGGACAAATGCCGCAACCTCGGCCGCAAGGGCAGCCTCGGACACAAAATCAGCCGCGGCCTCAAGGACAACCGCAGCCTCGGCCTCAGGGGCAAATGCCTCAGTCTCAACCTCGGCCGCAAGGGCAGGCAGTCGCCGGGCAAACTCCACGCCCGACACAAGGGCAATCGCAACCCCAAGCTCCATCTCAGGCTCAACCCAATCCCCAACCTCAAGGCACACAAGGATAAATTATGCACAAAAAACAGCTTTATTTATTGGCAATATCGGCAGTCACTTTGCTGTTGGGCGCTTGTGAACAGTTAGGAGTAGCCGAGGAAGCGGATGCCTCGATTGATGAGGCGCCGGTATATACCGCCACTATCGAAAAGCCGACCTATCCCGATATTCGCACCCCGCAAGGCGCCAATCAGCTTGATTTGGAAACTCCGTTGCGCTGTTTCGTTAATTGGAATACCCAACAGATGATTTCCAGTATTCCTTACAACTTAAAAGCGTTTAATTTGGTGTATAATGATGTAAAAGACCCGCTGCCGCGCTTTGAAGTTAACGGCTTTTCTTTTGATACGATGCCGGCCGAGCAGGCACTGCTTAAACTCACCAAAGAGGCCGGATTGAAATTGGTGGCCAAAGATGCGCCTTATGCCAGCATTTCGGCTGATAATTTGCACGGAGATTTTACCGATGTGATCGATGTTATCGCCGATGCTGCCGAAATTTATTATACTTATAACGATGTTACCAAGACATTGCGCATCTCCCGCAGTGGCAATTTCAGTTTGTTTATCCCGAAGTCCAAACCGATTATGCTGGCTGTGCTTGATGTGTTGCGCGGTGCCGGTATAACCAATTTTACGGCCAATTTTGATGAATACAATATCACCTTTGACGCTGATTTTGAGCTGAAAAACAAAATACTCAATCTTATCAGCTATTTTGAAGAAAATCCGGTGCTGGTGGCTTATGATGTCAGAGTTTATCGCTTGTATCCCCGCAGCGCCGAAGGAATTGAGTGGCAGCAGATTATGCGTGCTTTCGACCTTGGTGCGGTCAAAAGTACCAAAAGCGGTGTTTTAGGGCGTATCTTAATTACCTCTAACGAGATAAATGTCAATTCGCTTACGGCCTTTTTGAGCCGCCAAGCGCGGGTGGAGATATCCGGCGAAGGCAAGTTTGCCGTGCCCAACCAGTGGTTTTCGCGTTTTGATATCGGCAAGTGCATCAATGCCAAATCGCCCTTGTCGGAATTGTCCCTGTTAGCCAAGGCTCATTTTGAATCCGGCAACAAGATGCTCTCGCAGTTAACCTTGGAAGGCAGTAATGGCGAGATTTCTCAGTATTCAATTCGCGGCCGCATCGGAGAAAACTTTTTGATAATCGGCTTGCCGGGGACTATATTTGATAATTATGAGCCCTATTCGGAAATAGCTCTGATGATAGTGCCGCGGGTTATCAAGACCATAAAAACACCGGAGCTTTTGGAGAATAATTTATAATTTAAGAGGTTTGAGACACAATGGAAAATAAACCGTTTCTAAAAAAAGTAAGGCGACCGATTAATCGCGCCCAGCCGTTTGGGGCTTATCAGATGCCGTCAAGTCCGCCGGCCGAGCCGTCATATGCTCCCGCTTCTTCGGCTGATGAAAACGTAGTGCAACCGTCTCAATCCACCCCCCAAGATGAGCCGGCGCCCGTAACCAATCAAGCCGTAGCCTCCTATGAAGGGGCCAATCTTCCGGCCAACCGGAGGGCCGAGCCGACCTATGCTTCGGGTGATAATCACCGGCCTTTTACCCCGCAGTATGTTAATGATGATAATTTTGATGATACTGATTATGACTATGATTTGCGCGATGAGCACTCCGTCGGCATCAAGACATTTGTTTTTTGTTTAATCGGTTTTTTGGTTATCGGATTGTTGATGGGCAAATTTTTGCTGGGTGCGCCGACCACTACGCATAGCGGATTGCAAGGGGTGGTGCTCAATTCCAATGTCCCGAGAGGACGCGCTCGTTGCGGCGTGGCTGACCGCGGGCAAGGCTGCGTTTTGTATATGATGAACCCGCAGCGGCGCAATGTCAAAGTTAAAGACTTCTACGATTTGGCGGCGCAGATGACCGGCCGGCAGCGTTATGAGCTCGAAACCGTTAATTTCAACTATGCTCAAACCGAAATTCCTCCGGGAGAGATTGCTCAGTTGAACATCCCGCCTTCAAATTGATTGCTTTTAGACAAAAAATATGCTACACTGGGCTTAAGTTACAAGTTTGAAGGAGAGCGGATAATGTCTTTGCAATATAGAGCTGAAAAGCTGCTTAAGCAAGTTAAGCAAACCAAAAACGATGTGCTGTTACCTAAATTAAAGGCAAAGGCTGCTCGTTATAAATCGCGTTTTCGTAAAGTTACCACCGTGGCAGCATTTGGAGTCGCGACGCTTTTCGGTAGCAATTCGCGAGCACCGGAAGACCCGAAGGTGCTACAGGCCGGCCAAGAGATTTCCGCGCAAAATGCACAAGAATTTGACGCCAAGACTTTGGGAATTAACGCCGAGCTTTATGACCGAGATGATTTGCAAAAACTGGCCGAGCAGTGGAAATTGAGCCGAAAGCCTTTTCATTTGCCCGATGGCATCAGCCCCGATGATACTGCGGCGGTCAAGCGCGCCTATTTGGAGTGGGAGGCAGCTCGTGAGGCGGTCAACGCAGCGCGCGGGATAACAACTCCGCCGACGCAGGACTATGTTAATCTTGAGTTAGCTGACAATAATTTTATGCGCACACCATGGCAAGATATTGATTTTAGTGCTCTAACGATTATCCAAGGTGATATCTCGCAAAAAAATTGCTTGCGGCATTTGGTGTCTTGCGATTGCTCGGGGCAAAAGCCGGAAGACAGTCTGTATTTTTCCTATCAAGGATCGATTATAAACCAATATTTTGGAAAAGTATCGCCTCAAAAAGTTGCAATGTCGCGTCAAAACTACGAAAAAATCAAAGAGAATTTTTATCGCGGCCTATCTGATGAATATAATCAATGCCGTATGGATATTGACGATGTGCTTAAAAGCATCGGTATGACCGACAGTCAAAGATATCAAAAAATGGCGCAGACCGCCGCAAAATATTTTGCCTCTATTAAGGGCAACAAATATGCCGGCGATTGGATGGCTAAATTGGCCGACAGTCCTATAGTCATCGGCAACGGCGATATATTTCTCAAGCTATACGGGGCTAATGTTGCGAAGATGTATAAGTTGAGCGATAGAAGTTTTTACAATATATGCCAAACGCCGCAGCGCGATTTTGCCAAAGTAGTTTATAACTATATGCAAAACGGGGCAGTCGGCGATGTTTCTTTTCCCAAAAAAGAACCGGACGTGGTTGCTCAACATCCGGCTCCGTCTCCCAAAATGCGGACTCAGACGGCGGCCAAACAATCGTCGGCTCCATCCGGTACGGCTTCCAAGACGGCTTCTAAAGCGCCGAAAAAAGCTACCAATGGGGCTAATAGCAAACAAGAAGCTGAAGCTAATTTACAAAAATTAAATCAACAGTTTCTAAAGCAATTAAACCAAAAATAAATCTAAGTGATAACAAATAATCCCCGAGGTTCGGGGATTATTTTATAGTTAACCGATAATATCGGTAAGATACGCCATCAAGCCTACAAACTGATAAACACCACTCTTTGCAGCTTGGTTAGATCCTCGTTGCGGAAGATAATTTTTTCATCAGGGTTCCAGCGCAGGCCATACAACTGGCCATTTTCGTTTTCGCGCACCGCAACAATCTTTACTTCCGATTCGCTGATATAATAAACCGCGATATCGCCGGCGCCGACCGGCTCTTGCGGGTCAACAAACAGCACCGAGCGCGGCGGCAGCACATTGCCTAAACGACGCGAGCACAAATTGATGGCATAAGCATCCCGTTTGCCTTGCAATTGCTGCGGACAAGCTGTTCTTTTGGTTTCTTCTTCCATATCAATCATTACATTGCCGTCACGGCCGGCCACGCCATAAACCGATATCTGAGCATTATCCGGCATAACCTCATAGCTCGAAATCGCGCTGCGAGCCGTAGAAAACAGCTTGTATTTCGAATCATTGCGCAGAATAATCTCATCAAGCAAGCCGTTATTATTCAAGTCATTGATGTGATTTTTCATCTCGTCGACGGTCATCTTCAGGGCTTTGGCGATATTTTTCATCTCCTTGTCGGAAACCTCGCGCTGTCCCATCTCGATTCTGTGATAAACCGACAAGGTCATATCCGCTCCCTCGGCGACCTCAATCAAAGTCAGGCCTTTTTCGCCGCGAATTTGGCGCAGTCCGGCACCCAAAGTCTTCAGACCGCTTTTTTCATTAATTTTGTTGCGGCGTTCTTGCTCTCTTCTCCATGCGACAACCACTTCCTGCTGCGAATTTTGCTCGTTAACAAACAAATCCTGCAACGGGCAGTCCAAGAACTCGGCCACCCGCACCAATTGCTCTTGATCGACGCGGCGATAGCCTTTTTCGATTTTGGAGACTGCGGAGAGCGAAACTCCCAAGTGATCGGCCAGCTCTTGCATTGAACGACCGCGCAAACGGCGATACATTCTTATTTGGTTAGGAAAAATAATTTCTTCCATGAGTTTACCTGCCTTTGTTAATAATTAGAACCTAAAACTATTCCGATAATAATTGCTTCATCGGCAATAATCAAGAAAATTAGTACAAAAAAAGACAATATGTGTACAAAATTCCTGATTTGTTTTTTCTTTATGTCCGCTTGGGGATATAAACGCAAAATTATGTGAAAAAAATCAAAAAACTGTAACACTTTGTAAGTAATTTATATGTTATGATATAATACGAACGAACACTTTTTAGGACTGTAACCACTGATGATAAAGGCGTTTGGCGTAAGTTTTTTGGTTATGATTTTGCTGGCCTTGGCGGCGTGGGGCGATGTTTTTTCGCTGTTTGTCGGCAACGGTGTCTTTTATGGCGCCTTAGGCTTGCTGGTTGTAGCCTTGATTGCGGCTTATGCGGTGTTGGGCAGTCCGTTAAAAGCGATAAGGGACCAAAAGGACGATGAGCAGGCGGATGAATAAGATTTTGCGCTTTGTGTTGGCGGGATGGGTGCTGTGCGCTATCCTGTTGCCGCTATGCGCGTCGGCTGCCGAAACCACTGCCGCCCAGCTCAAGTCGATGGACGCGCTGGAGTACAAGAAAACTTATGCCAAAGACCAGAAGGCCACTCAAGCCAAATCCGGCTTTAAAAATTATATCTGCTATCATACCAAAACCCAAGTTTTTAATGACAAAGGCGAGGATCAGGAGCGCTCGTTCTGTATGGTCAAGGTTGAAAATAAAGACAGTCAGGTCGTCTCGTCATTGGGCAGTGGTAAGGATAAGACATTGTTAGGTTTATTCAAGATGCGCACCTCCATCGGCTGTCCGATTGTCGCCGTAGAATGGAACCGCAACATCAAATGCATATTTTGCTCGTTGCTCTCGATTGCCTACAAGGCCAGCGAAACCATCACGGCAAAATCGTTCAGTACATTTGCTTTCTCGTTTGCGGTGCTGATGGTGCCGATATTTGTGATATGGCTGGCCTACAAAACCTTGGGTTATGTCAGTATGTTCACCACGCAGGACGCAGCCAAATACCTCACGGACATCACAATTCAGGCGTTTAAGTTTATGATTTCGTTTATAGCCTTGCTCAATGCCGGCGAGGTATTTTCGTTGTTGATAAGGCCGATTTTTGAGGCGGGTATCAATTTTGCCAATGCCTTTGTCGATGCGAATTATGATTTTAGCGACAAAGTCAGCGCAACCAGCATCGCTCGGGTAAAAAACGGCCAGTATTATACTTTGGACATCTACAAAAAGCTGGAAATATTCAGCCTCAATGTAAACTTTCAGTTTTCGCTGCTGCAGGTAATCGGACAGACATTGCGCTGCTTGGGCGGCAAGTTTATGACAGATTTTGTGCTCTCCGGCGGGTTCAATTTCGGCTTGGGGATTTGCTGTTTGATATACAGTCTGTTTTTCTCGGTGATAGGGTTTTTGCTCAGTTTGGCATTTGTGTTCTATTTGTTTGACGCGGTGGTCGAGCTGGGCATTTTCGGCGCGGTAACCCCGTTTGCCATTGCCTGTTGGCCGTTTAAGATGTTTACTAAGGCGACCGGCACGGCGATTAAGCTGTTTATGAACTCAGCCTTCACCTTTATGATGGCGGGAGTGGCGGTGCGCGTGTGTATGGAGCTCATCAACAATGGTTTCAGCTCCAGCAACGGGCAGGGCTTGGCTGGCCTGATACAGGCGATGGACAGCATTGATGTCAACTCACTCAAGGCGCAAGTCGGCATTTTGAGTATCGACTTTTTGGTGTTTGCCTTTGCTTGCTTGTCGGGGTTTTTGTTGATTGGCAAGATTCCCGACCTTACCGACAAATTTGCCGGCGGTGGAATGTCGGCAGTGGCTTCCAAATTGGCCACTGTTGCGGCTTCGTCAGCAGTTGGCACCGGCAAAAAATTACTCAAATCCGTTGAGGATGGTGTTGCTGCCTCCAAGGGACAAAAAGGCGATGGCGCCCCGCAAGCCGGCGGTGGAGGCAGTGTCGGTGGTGGCGGAGGCGGCAACTCAGGTGGCGGAGGCGGCAACTCAGGCGGCGGAGGCAACACCGGTGATAAAGAAACGGAGGTCGGATAATGACAAAATTGTGGCAGATATTAGGTTCGACTTTACGTATTTTGCTGATTGTTTTGGCCTTGAGTACGGTTGGCGCGTGCGGCAGATCGGACGATGGCGAGGATTCTACCAATTCGGTGGCTTGTGACAGCTGCGATAGCGGTGATGTCAAGGCCGACAAAGACATTACCTTGAGTGCGTTCACGCAGATTTTTGATGTCCTCAACGAGGTAATGCCGGCGATGCAGCGCAGTTTTACCAAAGGTGCGCCAACCATTATGATGGTGGCCTTTGTGGTGTGGCTGGCCTTGCGGTTGCTCAAGTTTGCCAGCGGGGTGACCGAGCAAAACATCGGCGAGGTTTGGAACGAGATTTTGCGCAAAGCCTTCATCTGTACATTTTGCGGGATAGTGGTTTCGTCTCCCGCGGCGCTCAACGGGTTTCTCAATGTGTTTGTGATGCCGATATTTACGGCATTTTTGGACTTGGGGGTCAAGATTTTGGAAGCCTCGACCCAAAATGTCACGGCGGGCCAGTCAACATTGGCGGTTTTTGGCGAGAGTTTCGCGGTAAACAGTCCCAAGTCCACTTGTCAACTGGCAGCGATTACGGTGGGGGAAAACGGTTTTTCCTCCGAGTTGAGCAAGACCATGAGTTGTATAATTACCTACCTTAAGCAATATATTGCCTTTGGCGCGGATGTCGGCAAAACAGCGATGAACCAATCGGGTGGTGCGCTGGCTTGGATTATCGGCGTGGTGATGTACGTGCTGTTTTGGGTGGTAAAAGTAACCTTTGTCTTCTATATTGTCGACAATGTGTTCCAAATGGCGGTGATAGTGATGGTGCTGCCGATATTTGTGATAGCCTATGCCTTTGACCCCACCAAAAAATGGGCCGGCTCGGCGTTCAAATATATAATTATGGTGTCGGCGTTTTTGATGTGTTTCTCGGTGATATGCGCGATGGTGGTGCGGGCGATGATAGAGCTGATAAAGAACAACCCCTCGATATTCAACCCCTCGGGCGATGCCTGCACCCGCGATGTCGGCGCTGGATTTATGAGCCTGTTGTTGATAGCAATTTTGCTGGTCAATTCGATGGGCACCACCGGTCAATTGACTGCGGGGCTGATAGGAGCGTCGAGCTCTGACAACTTCCAAAAGAAGCTGAAAGCGGTGGCGCAAATGTGCAAAAACGCGATAGTCAAAGGCCTCAAAGCGGCGGTAAGCTGGGGTTCATCGACATTTCCTGACAGTATGATTGACATGTTTAAGCAGATTCGCGAAAAAATCAAAGAGTCGGCCGGCCGCTGATAAGTACGATGGAGAACTGACAATGGCAATATTCACACAACAAAAACGCATAATCTACCGGCTGCTGGCGGCCGCGGTGTTGGGTATGGCCATTTTTTCCGCCGGCGCAGTTCGAGCAGAAACCAAAACCGAAACCAAAACCGGAACCAAAGTCATCATCTGCGGCAAGAAACAATTGTGCACTATTGGCACAGCGACGGTCAAAGGCGAGCTGTCGCGTGTTTGTTATCGCGTCAGAGACCTAAAAAAAGATAAATACGACTATGAATGTATGGATAAAAAACTATATCCCACCGACTGCAAAAACAAGGAGAGATATAAGTGTAAGCTGATTGAACAGTCGGAAGAAGACGGGCATTTGGTCAATGGCGGCAAGCCGGTTACCCTGCAAGACATTACCAAATACCAAGGATATAAAGAAGAATATAGCAAAGATGATAAAAAGAAATTGCCCAGCTGCGCCTCGCTCAAAGGTGCTGACGCTGCCTGTATGTGTCACAATGTAGTTTGCCGAAAAGGCACAATTTGTATTGAGAGTGATGTCCGCACCAATCAGGCTGAGGGGGCGCAGACGTTTAAGGATTGGTATTGTAAAAACCGCGAGGCCGCCATCTCCGAAGGAAAAAGCAATTTTGTTTCCCAACAAACTGTGGCAGCAACCGATGGGGCAAAGATAGATGAAGAGATTGCGGCCAACACCCCTGGGGATGAGCATATTAATACTTGTGCGTCGACGGCGTCGATTTTGGCCAAATACTCTGGGTGCTGGGGCTGTCTGGTAGTAGAAAAAGTGACTTCGGCGTTTATGTGGGCGGCGCATTATGGGCTCAAGGTGTGCAGGCAGGCAGGGTTTATTTTGCTGATGGTAGGGTTCCCGCTGTGGCTGGCGGTGTGGGCGCTCAAGAATGTATCGTCGTTTACCGAGCTCAAGCTGGGCAACATCCTCAACGAGCTGTTGAAAACCTGCGGCAAGGTGGTGCTGGCATATGTCTGCATTTCGTATGCCACCACGGCAATCCGCAACTATATCATCACGCCGATAATGGGCGTGGGCACTACCATCGCCACCAACTTTTGGCCCGCCAAAGATTATAGCGACCACCTGAAAGGAATTCAGGGGGAGAATTTCGAGTGGGAAGAAATCACCGAGGCCGATATTGAGGCAATGCACGAGGTGGTTGGTGATATTGTTTCAGCAAGTGAAAATTCTACACCTGTTCCTCAAGAAAGTGAACAATCATCCACAGTGCTAACTGAGGCAGAGCAAGCTGAAAATGCATCTATTTCCGAGGAAAATGATGCTAATTTTGCTAAAAGTGCTATACCAAATTTGTTAATTCCTGGAGTTCAAGGAGGATGGATAACATCTGGAGCCGGATGCCGAAATATAAGTGGGGGCTCAACTTGCCATATGGGTGTTGATGCAGGTGTGCCAAAACCTAAGGATGGGTGTATCAAATATATAGCGGCCGGACCAGGAACCATACATTACATTAATGTAGGAGGCTATGGACGTGTCGCCTTAATCAATCACGGAAAAGTCGGAAAGTACTACTGGGTAACAACATACAACCATATGGGGAGCAATACCGCAAGTATACAAAAACAGTATAATTTGCGAACCGGCGTTCAAGTTAAGCAGACACAAGTTATAGGATGCGCTGGAGGTAGTAGTTATAGCCATAAAACTGGTAAAATAGATGAAAATGCGTATGGATTACACGTACATTTTGATGTGTTTGCACTAGAAAGGCAACCGGGAGGAAGTTGGCCTGGAAGATTCCAAGTTGATCCTCTGGCATTAGTAGGCGGTAGAATAATTTTTATGGATAAAGAAATATGTCCACATTGCAATGGAAAAAATAGATATATTTCACAAGCAGCGGCCAAAGTGCTTGGCTGCACAGTTCCGTCTGATGCTAAAAATTGGCCAAACTCATGTATGAAGGCCATAGGAACGGGATTTCCCGCTGCCGGAGAAGCTGTGGTTAATTTAAATCCGGGTGATATTGTAATGGAAGCCAGTGCAGATGACGACCAGCAATCACTGGTGGCGGAGATACCCGATGTCACCTACACCGGCCCCAGCGATATTATGCCCAAGTCGGTGATGAACTCCATAATCAATGCCACCAAGGCCATCACCAATAATGTCGCGATGTTTCAAGTTCTTGGGCAGATGGGCATCTGTTTTTCCAACACCGAGGGGTTGGGTGCTTGGACCATCGGTTTGACCAGTATCGGGCTGACGGTGACTATTACCAATTTCTTTATGTGGATTGACGGCGCGGTGCTGTGGGTGGCCGGTTTTATCCTCTCGTGTGTGATTTCCTTCTATTTGGTGGATATGTCGTTCAAAATCGGGTTTGCCGCGATGGCGCTGCCGGTGGTTATGGGCTTGTGGCCTTATAAGGTGACCCAAGACAAGCTCGCCGCCGTTATCTCCATCATCGCTCGCAGTTCGTGCAATTTCGCCTTTTTGGCCATCACCAGCTATTATGGCCTCGAGCTGATGGCTGCCATCTATCAAGAAGGTGAAACGGGCAGCGGTGGTATCGAGGGTATGTTCAAAGACTATGACACCCTTATGCTTGACCCCGAGGCCAAAGAGAACGAAGAACTCAAGAGCTCGTTTGGTAATTACTTCTATCTCTTCTCCACCACCTTTTTGTTGATGCTGTTTGCGGTGCTCTATACCTATAAGCTGATTAGCAACACCGCCAAAGACCTTGTCAACAAGTTCTTCCCCGATTCGCTGTTCGGCGATTCGTCGCCCATGCACAAGGGAATGACCGCAATGGCCTCGATGGTTAACAATCTCAACAAAAAATTTGGTATGGGTTTGGCCGCTGATATGGTCAGCCACAAGGCCGGTCAGGCTGTCAAACACAAGGCAATGCAGGCCAATCTGCTGCGGCGTCAGGGCGGGCGTGCTATCACCGATGGTGCGCGGATGCTGGCTCAAAAGAGCCCCGCGGTCAACAAGGTTGCCCAAGCCGGCAAAAAGGTTACCAACGGCGTCTCCAAGGTGGTCAACTTTATTATGGGTAAAGGAGACGGAAAATGATAAAAAAACTGCTGTTGCTGCTATTTTTGATTTGTTTGCCGCTTGCTTCTGCTCGGGCTGAAGACATTTTATGTCCCCATGATTCAGAGTATAAAGGAAGTGTGTCCTGCCGCTGCGCCGCCGACTATAAGGGCAATGCCGAAAAATGCAAACAAGACCAAATCTGCTCGTCAGTCAGCGGCGAATATAAATGCTATACCAAAGATGGGTATAAAGAAGCCGGCGGCAAACTCGATGGGGGCAAATGTCTGCCTATCAAAAAACTCAACAGTTACGAAATCTCCAAGGGCGGCAGCTGCACCTTGTGTGTCATCATCAAGGTGGTGTTCAACACCGTAAGCAAGGTTGCCGCCAAGGCTGACAGCGCTTTTTCAGCCTCGACTATTGCCGCGGTAATTGCCGGATTCGCCGTGTGGCTGGCGGTATATGCTCTTGGCTATCTCGCCTCGGTCGAAACCCGCGATGCCAAAGACATTTTGCAAGAGCTGCTGTCGATGGGCGCCGTAGTAACTTTGGTAGTGATAATTTTGCAAAACGGCTCGTCCAATTTCTATTCCGCTTTTATCAATCCGGTGTACGAAACCGGTCTTGCCGGCGCTCAGGCTGCCCTCAAATCGGCCAACTATACCGCCACCGGCAATATGACAGTGTCGCAAATCAGCGGCGGTCTGCCCGCCTCAATGGGCAATAGTATTCTTTCCACCATGACCGCGATGGAATCCAGCGTGTCCAAAATCCGCGCCTTTGGCAGCTCGATGATTTGTTATTCGTGGGAGAAAAAGGTGCTGCTGTTTATTCCGCGTTTCAGCTATCTGATTACCGGCTTGTTTTATTGGGTTATGGCGATGGCCATTATTATCATCGTGCCGCTGTTGATGGTCGATTTTGTTTTTGAGCTCGGTGCCGCTTTGGCGCTGTTGCCGCCGGCCATCGGCTGTTATCCTTTCCGCGCCACTCGCGAGTTCTCCAAAAAAGTGTGGGAGACTTTTCTCAACTCGTCTTTCGGATTTTTGTTCACCTCGCTGGTGCTGATTATTATCGTTAAGGCACTCGAAAAATGTGTCGAAGTAAGTTTCAAAAAATCCGGAGTTTCTTTCGATTCGCTGTTCACGGACAGCTCCGGCGATATGGAAACTTTCCTCACCGGATTCCACTGGACGGGTGAGGTCACCGTGCGGATGGTGTTCGGGTTTATTTTGGCTTGGGCTTGTATGAATTTGGGCAAGCAATTTGCCAAAGAATTTGCCGGCTCCATCTCGTCCCCCGGCGGCAAAAGCGGTGGTCTCGGCAGCTCGGTCGGCACTATGTTTGCCTCTGCCGGCAAGAGCACTCTCGCAAAAGTAACCGCCCCGACCCGCCATGCCGCCAGCAAGTGGATGGGAAAAACAAGCCGCGCAATCGCTCAAAGAGCCACACAATCCGCCGCCAACGCCCGCGACCGCCGCCGCACCCGCCGTCAGCAAAAACGCTTTGACAATGCAGAGCAAAACGGCAATTTGATTAGAAATGCGGACGGCACCACTTCTATCCGTCGCAAGCGGATGTTCGGCCTGCTGGGCGATAAGGTAACCACGCGCAAGGCAGACGGCTCGTTTGTTGTCAGCAGAGAAAAAGCCGGATGGCAGAAGGCTCTTAGTGAGACCCGCCGCAATGTCTTGAAAAGCTCGGAAAATGCCATCGAGATATTGAGCCAATCCACCGACGTCACCACTGAGGAAACAGAGTTCTATATCACCACCCGCAAGGAAAAGGTCACCGTCTACAGCCAACACGGCTCAACCCACACCAAGCGTAAGATGGTTTCCAAAAAAATCCGTGCCAAGCGGACGATGGCTCGCACCGTTATGCGCGCCGACGGCACCATGGATGACGAAAAAATTGCTATGATGATGGAAGGTCTCACCAAAGAACAAAAGCTGCTGCTTAAAAAACAAATCGCCGAGCAGATACTCAAGCAGACTTTTCAAAACCGCGCCAACGGCAAAGGCAAGATGGAGGATGTCACCACTGATATAGGCAGCGACGGCGTGGTCAGAATGCGCTATGTCACCAGCGGCGGCCAAACCGTTTTCACCGAGATGAAGATATTTCGCTCCGAGGAAGATTATCGTAGAGAGGCGGAACTTATTGGCGCTGCCTCTGACCAAGCCGAGGCAGATATCATCGCTGTTGAAATGAAAAAACGGCACGGAGCCGATTATACTGTGGCCAACATCGGTTATGAAAAAGAAATTGAAAACATTAAACAGCTGAATGCCGGCCGGATTAAAGAGGCGCGTTTGGAGGCTGAGAATAACCAGCGGAAATTAAACTCTATGCGCCCCGAAATCAGCCGAATGATTATCAGCAAAAAAGGCAGGGTAACCAAGCTGTCTACCGATGGTATGGTGCAGCGAATGGATCGCTTCCGCCTGTTCAACCGAATGGAAAGCTCCGGCGCTGATATCGGCCTTTTTGATATTAACGGGCATACCTATACCTCGCATGATGTTTGGTCCGTAAGGATAACTCAGGGTTTGGGGCAGGGCATCAAAACCGGGATTCATCGGGTGCATCGTGATGTCAACTGGAAGATGGCGCTGCGCGAAAATGCCGAGCGCGCCAAAACTATCGCCTCGTTTACCAGTATGGAAGATGTCGAACAATATGCATCTGAGGCTTATGGCGGCCAGATTCGCTCCAAGACAACCTATAACACCGGTGAGCACTATGGCGCCGAGCCTAGCAGACTGATTGAAGGCGAAGGCGCCCTCGACCGCAAGCGCCGCTTCAATGATAGTAAGCGTTATGCCGGCCAATTTGACCGAATGGGCAAATTCTTCAAATAATCAGGCGATATGCGCTGTATTCGCCAATCCAAAACGGACGCTGTAATTATCGCATCCGTCGGGTGTTTAGGATTAAGGTGGAAACTCAGAGATTAAAATTTGCCTTTTTGCACGAAATAAGCTGCGGCCGTGCACACTGCTTTGTCATTCAGCGCCCGATTCTCTCTTGCGCGGGGTTTAATCAGCTCTTTGGCGCCGCAAAAACTTTTTATGGCTGCAGCGCTGTCAAATTTGCGCCGCACCCGCAACAGTGCCTCCCAAAAGCTGCGCCGTCTGCTCTTGGCCGGAGCTATCACTCCGATTTCCAAATCCGGCACTGCGTGCAGCTTGGCAAAACGCTCGCCGCCCAGCTCTTTGGCCATCGCACCCAACACAAAACTCGTAAACTTGTAGCAGCTCAGCTTTTCTAACAGGTGGCTCCCTCTTATTTGCGGCGCGATTTCTACCGCTCGGCCGAGTTTAAGCCGCTTCGTCCACTCACCTTTGTGTGCCAGCAATTGTTCCAGCACCACATTGCCGCAACCAAAGGTTACAAACGACACTTCTTTCACCCCGTCAGTTGCCAGATTGTTCAATACAAACTCCAATTGCTTGATATGGCCGCGGATTCCTCGTTGCATCGAGGGATAATCAATCGCCGCCGCCTCCATTCCCCGTGCCCTGAACTCGCTGCATATCCGGCGGAAGGCTTTGCGCGTCTGCCCGAAGGAGTGCAAACACAAGGTCAGATGCTTATCAAGCGGCGGCAAAACATAGGCTCGCTTGCACTTTTCCCACTCGCGCAAACAGGCCTCGAATCCACCCTCGCCGCGGACAATGTCAAACTCATCCAACAGCCGGAATTTCCGCGATGTCAGGTTGCGTTGTATACGCCAATCGCGGTAAATCATCACATCTTCCCAAAACTGGCCGCCGCCAAGTGTAAAAAAGCAATCTTTCATTTTGTCTCCGGTGCAAACTGATTTTCTTGCGACTCCGTTTTTTCGAGTCGCCGAACTTTTTGGCAGTATACTTTTATTATAGTTAAATAAAAGCAAATAATTTTGTAAAAATAAAATGCGATTTTTCAAACAGTTAACAAAAAAACGCAAAAATTATCAAAATTAACGATTGACAAATCGAATAATGGGTCTTATAAACCACCGATGTCAGCGCGGTTGACGCGTTTGGTAGTTATAGAGAAGAGTGAATGAAGAGATAAGAGGATACGCAGACAGTGTTATGTTGACTAGAAATAAACGTAATAAAGTCTGAAGTATTTGAAGAAGGACCTAGATAAATTCTTTTTTGAGTAATTGAAGACGGGATAAGATTTTTATCGATTAAGATGAGAGTTTGATCCTGGCTCAGAACGAACGCTGGCGGCAGGCTTAACACATGCAAGTTGAACGGTAGTTTAAGATAGCTTGCTATTTTGAATGAGAGTGGCGCACGGGTGAGTAATACGTGGGAACATACCTATCAGTTCGGAATAACTGACGGAAACGACAGCTAATACCGGATACGCCCTGAGGGGGAAAGATATATTGCTGATAGAATGGCCCGCGGCAGATTAGGTAGTAGGTGGGGTAAAGGCCTACCTAGCCGACGATCTGTAGCTGGTCTGAGAGGACGATCAGCCACATTG